>NZ_FUYF01000009.1 GCF_900167555.1 Gemmiger formicilis
CATTGCCATTCCACACCATACCCCAGTCGGTCCAGCGTGTTAAGGATCGTCGCAAATGTCCGCCCTCCGTCATGAGATAACAGGCCGGGTACATTTTCAAACAGCAGATACGAAGGCTTCCGGGCTTCAGCCAGGCGGGCCAGTTCAAAGAAGAGAGTGCCGCGTGGATCTCCGAATCCTTTTCGGGAGCCTGCAATGCTGAAAGTCTGGCAAGGAAATCCGCCGCAGAGTAACTGGAAATCGGGCATGGCGCTGGGGTCGGCTTTTCGGGCATCTTCAATGAACCACTCTCCCTTCGTGTCAAACAGGGCGTTGTAACTGCGGTTGGCGTATTTGTCGATTTCGCAGTGTCCTACGCATGTAAAGCCTCCGGCACGGGTCAGTCCCTCGCGGAAACCGCCGATGCCGGAGAACATATCTATAAATCGAATCACCGATTCGATAACGAAAAAAGAGGCAGCCTATGTTGGCTGCCTTTGCTGGTTAAGTATGTGATTTTCAGTATTGTGCATCTACCTCCATTTCGGTGCCATCTGGTTCGCCGGAGTCGACATCAGCGTTTTCCTCCGCAGCTTGCTCGGTCGTAATTGTTTCGTATTCCTTTTCGGCTTCATCCAATTCTCTTTCAATGAGATGTACCAGAAACTCTTTCTGGCTCAGTTTGCGGTGATAGATTTGCTCGTACCTTGCAAGAAAGGTCTTGATGCGCTGGAGAAGTTCCTCGGATACCTGAAATGCCAATGTGCGTGTTGCCATGTTTCTGACTCCCTTCGGTCTCTCAAAAAATGTGGTTATGGCTTGCTCGATGAATTGCGATGTGGTGATGCCCTGTCGTTCCAGTTCATCTCTGATTTGCTGGTGCAGGTCGTCCGGAATGGTGACGGTCAATTTGCTCATTTCAGCTTTCTCCTTTTATGCACCTAGTTTGTTGTTATAGTAAGCGGCCAGTTTTCCAAGATTGATGTACCACTTCACCCCGGACTGGAATGCGATGTCCGGATTTTCACGACATACTCGGCGAAGATAGTAAGGCGGAAGCTTCATGATTTCACTTGCCTGTTTGATGCTGACAATTTGTGGCAGGACAATTTTTTCTACAACGCAACCCGCCGTCTGACGATCAAGCATACATTCGTTCATTTTACATTCTCCTGTTCTTAAGCTGAATTTGCAACCGCTTTTTGTCATTGATAAGTTGTTTTTCGATTGCAAAGCAAGCATATCACAAGTGCGATGACAAAGCTATTCACGAGAACCAACGATAATGAGATGCATAACTCGGCAATTATGCCCATAACCAACAATTTATGATTTTATGTTTATTACCACATGGTAATCACCACCTTAAAGTGAAGCTAAAAAGTTGATTGCGGAAGGCGGAATTATATCTGTTGCTCGGGTGCGAGGAATTGCCCCCGTCAAAGTGACTACCTGCAATTCCTCGCGCACCACCTTGCGGATGCTTTTCTCCAGCCTATCCGTCTGTTCTGCCGCAAGGATACTCTGCACCAGAAACTCCTTGCGGCGGGCTGACGGCATCTGCTGCAGCAGCTCCCATGCGCGGCGGTGCTGCGGGTCGTTGAGGTTCGGACGGAAAACGTACTGTGGGCGTTTCATGCCTCGCCTTTACGGCGCGACACGGCGGCCAATGCACGCTCGAACCCGACAGCGTTCACCTTGTCGTCCAGCAGAAAAATCGTCTTACAAAGCGCGTCTTTGGGGCTGAGGTGGCGGCTCACCACCGATGCGCCGCCGCCCAGCAACACGGCGGGGATGGCGTGCAAATCGAATCCCGCTTCCATCGTGGCAGACAGGAGATGCTCTGTGTACTTGCGACCTTGTTTGTTCACAATGTCGCGCACCGTATCGCTGACTGTGCAGGGCTGACCCGCCAGCATATTTTCGATTTGGGCATCCGTGAGGGACAGTCCGGTTTCGCGCCGCACCTGCTCCCGGATGTCATCTACGCAGCGGATCATGCCGAGCTCCAAGCTGTGCGCAGTGTCAGCTGCAGGGATGGCGTTGTCGATGCGCATAAGGTCCACTGTCCAGCCGCCCAAATCCATGAGGAGCATTGATGGCTCGTCCTGCAACAGCCCGGTTTCGGTCATAAGGGCGGCGTAGCCTTGAGGGAAGACAGCAACTTCCTCGATGGTAATGCTGTACTCCACGCCCTCGAATTTGAAATTCACGGGCTGGTTGCTCCGTAGCAGATAATCTTTGAACTTGGGCTTGTCGCGTCCGAAACTCGTCAGCGGCAGCCCCGCCGCAATGCGCACAGAACATTCGGGCGGCAGACCACGCTGCTTGATTTCCTTGGCGATAGCTGCCAGCGTCAGCAGGTAGTAGTTGTCGTTCACGGTCTTATCCCGCTGGATAGGCTGCCGCCCGGTGCCACAAACAAAAAAGCACCCGCCAAACTCTAAGAGTCCTTGGCGGGTGTAGGGTTCGTGTTCTCCGTAGCTTGTCAGCCCAGCCGGGAGCGAGCAGTGAGCTGTTTTGATGGCGTAGTAGCCGTGGTCGATGCCGATAATGATGCTCATGGGAAATACCTTCTTTCATTTCAAAATCTTTCGGGAATCTATAATAAACGGCGGGGGAGAGTATGTCCCCCTCGCCGGAATTTTCTTTGGAAATCGTTGTGGTTTTGTTCGTCACCGCTGGAGGTAGGCTCTCAAAACCGTACCGCCAACGGTGAAAATTCACGCTGCAACAAAAAAGCGCGCCCTGCTTTTCGGCAGGATGCGCGCAAAATCGCTTGTGGATATTTTCAGGAAAATGGGATAAATTTGGTACATTTTGATCCAAAATCATCCGTTTTCAACGATTTTATATTGTAGCTACGATATAAAATCGGTAGATGGGCTTCATCGTGGGGAATAGTACACAATGTTGTTTACCACAGATAATATTCGTATTTATATAATACATAATAACTTTCCATACTATTATGAGAAACGATATTAAGCGTGTTGCCATTACACATATTTATCCCAATATATGTAGTAGTTGTATTGTGGTTTTACTTTAAATGTTGTTTTGATTCCAATGGCAACAGCCTGTTCCGCAGTAACCTCTTCTGTAGGAATGTTGTTGATTTGCATTGATTCAATCTTCCCCCAGTACAGTACACCTTTCGCATTCCGTGCAATAAGGATATGCCCCACCTTAATGGCAGTATTTTTTGAGTTTATTCCAACAATTGAATCACCAAAGGTTTCAATCGGCTGTCCGAGATATTTGGCGCTTCCATTTTTTATCATTAAAGCATAATAAGTGTCCAAAACCGCACCGTAAATCGAGTCCATCAAAAGAGATATATACTCGATATACTGCTTCAACCAAGCAGATGAAAGAATGTTATCTTCCATCTCTCCATGCGCAACGATATTACGCCGTTGCACAAGATCCTTCAAGTATTCAAAATATTTAGATAGTGGAACCGACTCACCAGACGTGATTCCGAGAAATGCTTTCAATTTCTCGTTTGTTGAAATCATCTTGTCAACATTACAGATTCCCGCATTGTGCAGAAATTCCCGCATTGAATCTTCTCTGAAGTTGGAAGCGTGCTGACGAAATGCAGTAATATTAAGGCAATAACTGTCCGATGCAACATCAAAACATGAATGGAGATTACGAACGAGTTCTTCTGGCGTTACGGAATCATATTTTGAAAAATTGTTTCCTAGAAGTTTAGCAGACAGGCTCAAATTATGTTCGCGAACCGTTTCCGGCAGATTCTGATATAGAGTAATCTGTTTTGATAAGGCGCTTAGATATGCACATACGATACACTCTAAAAAATTCTCAAAAATACCATATAATTGGATAATCGCCAGACTGTAATCATACACTTTTTTCTCTGTAAGATTGATATCTAATGTAGGTTTACCGTCGAACATCCCCTGTGAATATTTGAGGATAACCCAATTAAGGGTATCCAAATTATCCACATATCTCTTCAATGAATCCAATTTCAACTTGCTCTGCTCGTATGTACTTCGCATTGTTAATCCTCAAGATACTTTTTAAAGAATTCTCTATATAACGTAATGCGCTTTTCTATATCACTTCTGTTGGAATTTCTTCCCTCAAAAACATCATAATTTTTCTGATAGAAAGGCTTCAAGTCTTCTCGGATAGCTTTTACTGCGCTTAAGAGACATTCCTTCTGATCAAGAAATTCAGACAGCACAAACATAAGCGGGTCATAAACGGTTGTCGTTGACCTCGTAAACCATCCCCATTTTGAGCCACTCTTTGTTCTTCGATATCTCCACAGGAAGAAAGCATTTTCCCCTAGTAGCTGATATGCGAAGAATATTGTGTCACTAAACAAAGAAGACAATTTCTTCAGTGTTTCCGAACTGAATTTGTTTGCGTAAATCAGATACTTATCAAGGAAATCACTAAATTGGTTTTGATACCCCTCCAAATTTCTTATTGCGAAAAATCGAAGAACAAGTTCAACATCATACATTGTTCGGTACAGACTGTTATTCTCTAATTCCTTTTCGACCCTTTCCGCTACATCTGGCAGTTCTTGCTCATCATCAAGAAGGGAATAGCTCTCTTCGTTCGGAATTCTAAATAGTGCACACAAATATTTATTTCTGGCTAGATTTGCGCACAATTCATTCATCGGTCCATTATACAATGCGTTGCGTGTTTCCTGTGGCTCCAATTTTACACCGCCACTGTTGATTCGCTCAAATACAAGTTGCTTCATATCTTGTGCTTTTTGTGCTGTCTTAGCAGATTCCTGAAGCAAAATGATAGACGACAAATATCGACGGTCTATCCCTTGTCGGACCATCTCTGGCAGCTCGCTGTATCTTTTTCCGTTCAATTCGGGCCACAATTTCAAACCGGTCAGACAGAATTTGTCTTCGTAAAAATCACAAATCGTTGAAAGTCTCTGCAGCCCGTCCATCACTTCATATTCAGAAAATTTAACTTCATACAGAAAAATAGGCGGAATGGGAACGTTCATTATAAAAGATTCTATAAGACGAGATTTCTTTTCGTCGTCCCACCGATGCCGTCGCTGGAATGTAGGCATCAGATTATATTTTCCGCTAGATACCATACCAGTAATGGTATCTAGCGGATAGCGCGCTTGCTCTGTGACGATTCTCACCTCGCCAGCCATGTATTTCTCATTAATTTTGGAATCGGAAGCATGGACAGTGGTCTGCTTTTCCTTCTCCCATTGGATCTTTTCCCCTGGAAAAATCATAGATAGACCTCCTTTGGTATGCCGCAGTTATACGAAAAACACTTTTATTAATGTATATTAACATACCCGCGCAAATAAAACAATCTTTTCGTGCGCTGTTGGAGCAAACATTCACACACACCTTTACGCAAAGCTCGAAGCGGAAGAGCACAACAGCAGTCTGCTAATGGGATGTAAAGGAATAACATTGTACGCATGTGGCTATATTGGCATGGAGAATGAAAGATGGCGATTTTGATAGGCCATGAAATGCAAAAAAGCTATCTGTACAAATAAGTTTTGATTCTTGAATGGAAATTTCTTTACTCAAAATAAAGGAATGCTTATTATTTCATACTCATTTTCCTCATTTCTAAACAATTTTGTTGAATCCGCTTGCCTATTTACCTCAAAAGCGTTATAATAACAAAAAAGAAACACTATATTTCTAATACGTTATTCCAGCGAGGTGACAAGCATGGAAAGCCTATATAACTATCTGTTGGCAAACTATAAAGAAAACGAGCCCATTCTTTCGGCATCTCTTTCCATCTCAGGAATCAGCCCAACCAACATGCGCCAGCAGTTAAAAAAATTAACCGATTCCGGAAAACTCAAGCGCTTTGACAGCGGCGTTTACTATCTGCCTAAAAAGTCTATTTTCAAATCTGGCTCTCCGCTTGCGCCGGAAAAAGTCTTGGAATGTAAATACTTGCGCGAAAAAGATAACCGTTGCGGCTACCTTAGCGGACTCATGTTTTTCAACCAACTCGGCCTTACAACACAGGTTCCGATGCAGTATGAGGTCGTAACCAACAAAGCAACGAATGAATATCGAGAGACTTCTCTTGCAAAATCGCGTGTCATTGTGCGTCGTCCTAAAGTTCCGGTGACAGAATGCAACTATAAAGCGCTGCAATTCTTGGATATGATGAAAGATGTTGACATCTATTCCGAAATTACTGGAATTGAATTGCAAAAGCGTCTCTATCGCTATATGGATGATTCAAATCTGAGTATCACCTCACTGGAGCCGTTCTTTTCTTACTATCCGGATCGCCTGTATAAAAATTTAGTAGAGACGAGGGTTATCTATAATGGTATACTTGCACAATGATCGAGAGCAATTCCGCGAAGCAATCTATCTTTCATACCAGCAGACCGGCATAATGGCGCAGGCGATTGAGAAAGACTATTATGTTACGTTGCTGTTGCAAATCCTTGCACAAGAAATGCCCTATATAGTTTTCAAGGGTGGTACATCTCTGAGTAAATGCCATAAGGTCATTCAACGATTCTCCGAGGATATCGATATCACAATCGACACCCTTTTATCACAGGGGCAGAAACGCAAGGCCAAACAAATTATTCTAGACGCTGCCGCTGAGCTTGGGCTAGTTATTGATAATTTGGACGAAATTCGCAGTCGCCGGGATTATAATCGATATGTTCTTTCTTATAATTCAGTTATTCCTATGGCAAGTGATGCGCTCAAACCGGCCGTTTTGTTAGAAACTTCATACACAGCCGTTTCATTTCCAACCGTTTTGCTCCCGGTTCACAGCTATGTGGGTGATATGATGCAAAACGAAGTTCCCAACTTGGTGGATGAATATCACTTATCACCCTTTGAAATGAAAGTACAGGGAATTGACCGCACTTTAGCCGATAAGGTTTTTGCCATTTGCGATTATTATCTACAGAGTAAGACTGCAAAACATTCCCGTCATTTGTACGATATTTACAAGCTGTTGCCGCTTGTTCCTCAAGACGAGAAATTTAGACAACTTATTCAAGAGGTCCGCGCAGTACGCGCACAATCCGTTGTATGCCCATCTGCCCAGCCAGAGGTAAACATATCCGATTTACTTCTAAAAATTATCAATGAAAAAGCATACAAACAGGATTACGATGTTTTGACTTCGCAATTATTGGAAGAACCCGTTCCGTATAATACTGCGGTGAAGGCGTTGGAGCAGATTGCAGAAAGCCGTATTTTCTAGCCTTATACGTTTCTTTTTCCCGCTTTCTGGAATACCATCACACTTCACATTCAGCGGCAATCATGCAAAGCTATGAAGAAGCGCAAATACGCTAATGTTGACTTTCCTGCTATTGAGATGCGCCTCACCTTATATGAGGATGCCTTTCCAATGAGAACCAAGTTTAATTTTACGGTCATTCCTGCGAATGCCAAATCTTCCAAGGACGCTTTAGCTGCTTTGCGGTTACTAAAAGGACTATATGAGGGAACTGCCACAATAAAGGGAGAAAAGAAATCATTTCCAAAGCAAGACATTTCTGACATCGATATGGAAGATTTGACAAACAAAATAGCTTTGTGGACGGACATTTGTACTCTTGAAGAAAAATTGAATGTCTCTTTCGACCCCGGCGCACCGATGCCACAAGAAGATTTGGAATTTCTGTATCAGCTTAGAGCTTGCCTCCTTTGCCACAAAAAAATCGCATGGAAGCATCCTTTTTCAAAATTGCATCTTACCCAAACCAGTCAAAACATTCATGAAATCGAAAGTCTTGTTGGAAAGGACGATATTCCACTTAATTTTGATGAGGGACCGATATCATGCACTTTACTTGGCACGAGCTTCGAACTATATAGCAAAACAGAACTGCGGCATATTCTTATTACAAGCATTGATTGGACCGATGACAATAAATCTTCTGCAGATTTGTATATAGCTGATTCTTCTTCAAGGTCATGGGAACTTTTACGCGCATTTGTTACCACTGATGAATATCTCAACAATTCATCTCGCCATAAGTTGGCTTCATCGTAATTTTATATAGTATACAAACGAGAGTAATAAAGGAAGTATCAACGTTGTGTTACGTTATTGCTAAAGAACGCTATGCCCACGGCTGCATAGCATTTGAAACCGTACATGGGAAACATTTAGCCGATTTGAAACGGTCTCTGAACGAAGCCCTTGGGAATACCGGTGTAGAGATTATGACCATCAGTCGCCCCGAAGCCTATGGCGAGTATGCGCCCTATCACTTTGTGCAGACTGAGGATGAGTTTGTTGCACAGGTATTAGCCTTACGGCCATAACCTCTAATTTCTGTGTGTGACTTTTAATCCTGCTTTGCTACAAAACCCATCTACGAACTCATCTACCAATTTATCTACGGCTCTGCATTTTGGTTGAGAAACGCTGCGAAAATTACTACACATTACCTAAAATTAGGCGTTCTTATTTGTGGAATGCCAACAAAATTTTACGGTGATTCTAGAATTTTTGCCAGCGATGCTTTCTCATAACCGCTTGAGTGGGGGTTCGAATCCCTCACGGCCCACCAAAAAAAGAACGCAGCTACGCTATTTTGTTGCAAAATGGCATAGCTGCGATTCTTTATTTTCCGTACAATTCACTGCACAAATGATTGCGTATCGACTCCCGGTGTTTTTTGTATTGCGGCATAAATGCCATGTACTCCGGGGCTGTATCAATATAACGGTCGTTGCTTTCTTTGGTGGCTGTGTGCTGATAGCCGAAGTTCCTAAACACCAGAAGGCTCTTGTTGACATGAACGGTACATTACCGTCAGCGTTGGTACACCGACCACCTAAAGTCATAACCCCCACCAGCCGTCACGCCCCCGTGCCCGCTTGCGGCAGGATAAACCTCCGCGGGCGCATATAGAATGCGCCCCTACGGATCTCGTTTCCGACTAAAGGGAGAAAACTCCGCGCGGGGCACCGCCTCTGCGCTGGTGCTCTGCCGCTTCAAAAACGTAGGGGCGGATTCCATATCCGCCCGTACCCGCTTGCGGTAAGATAAACTTCCGCGGGCGCATATAGAATGCGCCCCTACGGATTCCGTTTTCGACCAAAGGGAGAAAGCTCCACGCGGGGCACCGCCTCTGTGCTGGTGCTCTGCCGCTTCAAAAACGTAGGGGCGGATTCCATATCCGCCCGTGCCCGCTTGCGACAAGGGCAAACTTCCGCGGGCGCATATAGAATGCGCCCCCACGGATCACGTTTCCGACCAACAGGGACACCCACAAAAAAACGCAGCCACGCTATTTTACGGTAAAATAGCGTGGCTGCGTCTTTTGTTTTGGCTTTGCGTATGATTCCCGGCTCTGAAACCCCGCGTGTTACAGGACCTTGCGCATCTCCTGCACAAGGTCGGCGATCACGATGGGCTTGGACAGGAAACCGTTCATGCCGCATTCCAGGGCGTTGCGGCGGTCCTCGTCAAAGGCGTTCGCCGTCATGGCAAGAATGGGGATGCCCGCCAGGGCGGGGTTTTCCAGCTCGCGGATGCGGCGGGTGGCGGTGTAGCCGTCCATGATCGGCATCTGCACGTCCATCAGCACCAGATCGTACTGCCCCGGCGCGGCGGTGCGGACCTTTTCCACGGCGATGGCACCGTTCTCGGCGGTATCGACCTCAAAGCCGTAGGCGTTCAGAATCTCCACGGCGATCTCGCGGTTCAGCTCGTTATCCTCGGCAAGCAGGATGTGCTTGCCCGCAAAGTCGGTGGGTTCCTTGGGCAATACGCCCGGCTGCTCCTCCGGCTTCTGCCCGATGGCGGTCATCAGGGAGTCGCGCAGGTCCGACAGGAACATCGGCTTGGGGCAGAACGCCGTGACACCGGCGGCCTTTGCCTCGGCCTCAATGTCGGACCAGTCATAGGCGGTCAGGATAATAATAGGCGTATCATCGTTCAAACTGCGAATCTGGCGGGTGACCTCGATGCCGTTCATATCCGGCAGGCGCCAGTCGATGATATAAGCCTTGTAGGTATCGCCCATCTCGATGGACTGCCGTGCGCGCAGCACGGCCTCCTTGCCGGAAAGCGTCCAATCGGCGCGCATACCCACCGTGACCAGCATCTTGGTCACGCTGTCGCAGGTGTTGAAATCGTCGTCCACCACCAGCGCCTTCAGGCCCTCCAGCGTGGGGATCTTTTCCGCCTTGCGGTGCTCTGCCTGTATGCGCAGCGGCACACGGACGATAAATTCAGAGCCCTTGCCCGGCGCGGTCTGCACCTCGATGGTGCCGCCCATCATATCTACGATGTTTTTGCTGATGGCCATACCCAGCCCGGTGCCCTGTATCTTGCTTACCGTGGAGGTGCGCTCGCGCTCAAAGGGTTCAAAGATTTTTTGGGCAAACTCCGGGCTCATGCCGATGCCGTTGTCCTTGACGCGGAACTCATACTGCCCGCAGCCGCTGACCTGGCCGGCAAGCTGGCGCACCCGCAGCGACACCGTGCCGCCCGCGGGGGTGAACTTGATGGCGTTGGACAAAAGGTTCATCAAAACCTGATTCAGCCGGGTCTTGTCGCAATAGACGTCCTCATCGGTAATATCTATCGCGTCCATATACAATTCCAACTGCTTTGCGTAAAACTGCCCGCTGACGATGGTCTTTATGTCGTGCAGCACGTCGGACAGGTTGACCTCGGTCTCGTCCAGCTGGATCTTTCCGCTTTCGATGCGGCTCATATCCAGAATATCATTGATGAGCGAAAGCAGGTGGTTGCCGGAGGCAAGTATCTTGGTAAGGTAATCCTTCACGCGGTCCCTGTCGTCCAGATGGCTGACCGCCAGCGTGGTAAAGCCGATGATGGCATTCATCGGGGTGCGGATGTCGTGGGACATATTGGAAAGGAAGGTGCTCTTGGCGCGGTTGGCGTTTTCGGCGGCGGCCACGGCATCCGAGAGCGCCTGGTTCGCCTGCCTGTCGGCGGTGCGGTCAGACAGAACCAGAATGTGCTTGATTTTGCCCTCGACCTCGCTGCCCATGGCAACCACATGGAACCAGCGATGCTCCCCGGTTTTCTGATGGATAAACTCCGTGTCCCATTCGCGCTGGTCGCCGCAGGCAAGCCCTTCCAGATAATTTTTGGTGCGGCCGGGGAAATCCGCCGGGTACAGCAGGGCCAGCGTGCCGATATTCTTGCGCACGCTCTTCAGCGTCAGGCCCAGCAGCCGTTCTATGTTCGGGCTGACATAATCCGCCCGGTTCTTTTGGGCATCCAGCAGCAGGAAAACGTCGTCCACGTTCTGGGACAGCTTCTCGAACAGCACATCCCGGTACAAAATCGCGGTGTTCTGGCGGCGCAGCTTGGTGCGGCCCCGGTGCATGACCATCAGAAGGACCATTGCCGCAATCGACAGTTCAACGAGAGCTACGATCTGCACCGTGCGCCGCCAAAGCTGGTTCATGGCGGCATTGACGGTATCCCGCGGGACAAGCCCCACCAGGATCCAGTTCTGGATGTCGGTGCTTTCGTAGACCATATAGAATCTTGTGCCGTCCAGCGTCACCTCGCAGTTTCCGGTGATGCCCTGCGCAAAGTCGTCCGTAAGCTCCTGTATCTGCGCCTCGGTAAGGTCGGAATACTCTTGCAGTATCGCTACAAAATTGTAAATGGATTCCGAGCCTTCTGAGATATTTTCGATCACGACCTGCCCGTCCGGGTAGATGACAAAGGAGCTGGCCGCTCCGCCGAAAGCCGAATCGTCCACGGCCTTCATCACAACATTGTTGTAGTGGCTGATGGCAATGGCATCGTAGGCAAAGCCGCGGTAGATGCCCTTGGTTTCGGGGCAGATGAACACCAGCATCGGGTCCTGCCCGGGCAGGGCCGTGTTCAACACAACGTCCTTCTGGTCGGAAAGCAGCTCGTCCAGATTGCTCTGCAGGCCCAGGTAGCCCGTTTTCCCGCTGGGGGTCATGTAGTTGCCGTCGTAAGAAAGAAAGTAGAATTCGGCAAAGCCAAGCTGCTGCTGCGCTGACTCCAGATACGCCTGCGTGCTGGCATCATCGGGGTCGCTGCTCAGAAAGCCGTTCCACACATGCAGGTAGGAGGTGTTCTTCTTGACGATCATGCTCAGCATATTGTTGGATTTGTGCAGGACTTCTCCCAAATGCTGGGTGCTTTCCGCATAGATGGTTTTTGACACAAACGAAAGGTACTGCGCGCTAAGGCAGACAAGCAGCGCAATCGACAGCAGGCAGGCCGCCGCAGCATGCCAATTTCGCCGCGAATGCCGCTTTATTTTAATTTTATGCTTAGTATCTTCCACAGCGCATTACCCCCCCGAATGTAATATAGCTTTCCGGCGCGGCCAGCGTCACGCTGCCGCCGGAAAGTGCCTCGCTCCAGGCGTCTTTGACCGTAGCTTCCCCGCGCTCAAACGCGCGGCTTTCGTCCTGCAGCAGCGGCGCCATCTGCTTTTCGGTTGCCAGGCAGGTCACGGTGACGGTGTCGTCATCCTGCAGCGGCTGGCCGCCGCGGGTGATGCCGGTCAGCGTATAGCTGCCGTCGTTCTCCTGCACCTGCACGGCCATGCCGCTGACCACCGGCAGGGAACCGCGGTTGAACGGCGTAAAGCCGCCCTCGCAGCCTTCCACAAAGGCGCGCACGGTGTCCTTCAGCTCGGCACCCGTCATGGTGCGCCGGTACGACATAAGCCCGTTGGGCATGATCATGGCGCGTGCCGTTGTCTGGGTATAGTCTGCCTGCAGCACGCTGCCGGTAAAGCTGCTGGCGGGTGCTATCAGCACATCGGTGCCGTACAGCCCGCGCAGCGTGTTTGCCATGACCGAGAAGGACGCATTGCCGCCGTTTTTGTGGAACACGTTGGAATAGGCGGTTTCACTGGTCAGCACAATGTCGCTTGTGTCGGGCGTTTCCTCTGTCAGAAGGCGGGCGTTGAACGCACGGTAGGCCTGCCCGGCGTCATATTCGCCCGCGATCATCTTGGAAACCACATCCTGGGAGATGGCAAAGAAATCGTTGGAGGCGATGCGGATGAACATGTGGTTTTCTTCCACCACCGAGCGCACGTCCTTCATGGTGTCGGTCAGGTGGTAGCTGACATTCTGGCTGTAGCTCAAAAGATCCTGTCCGTCCGCGAGGATCTGCTCCTGCGCCCCCTCCGACAGCATGACGCGCAGGACCTGCATTGCCTTTTCGCGCCGGGCGGCGTCCTGCTCCAGGTCGCGGTTCAGCGCCACCTGGAAGTAGGGGGTAGTCATCAGCCATTTTTCGCCGTTCTGGTTGAAGAACGGCAAAAAGGTCGCGTCGATGCCCTGCTCCCGGAACATCTGTACGCCGGCGGAGCTGCCAAAGTACATGGCAAGCTCCCCCTTGCCGAACATCCCGGTCACGTCGTCGTAATTCAGCTCTAAGTCCGCCGCCGTAAGACCGGTGTCCTGAATGAACTGCTCCATACGCTCGAAGGCGCCCGGCCAGACGGTATCATCCAGCCCGACACGGGCGGTGCTGGCGGGGTAGCTGTAGGCGGTGCGCCATTTGCGCCCTTCCGTGCTCTTAAGCTCGGTGGCGGAAAGCCCCTGCAGCGTTTCCGCGCAGGTGTAGTCGTACAGATAATCGGCGGTAAAGCCGCGGATGCCCGCTTCGTCAAAGGCTTTGCAGGCAGCGGCAAAGCTGGCATAATCGGTGGGCAGCGGGATACCGTATTCCTCAAAAAGGCCGCGGTTGACCACAAAGCCGTGGGCGTCTGCGCATACGGGCAGCCAGTTTACACTGCCGTCCTCATTTTTAAAGCTGTTGAGGTAGGTATTGTAGACAGCGCCTGCCTCGTTGGTGGTGGCAAGGTCCATCAGACTGTCCTTCAGGGGGGCCGCATCGTGCAGGGAGAAGCGGCAGCAGGTTATAATGTCCGGCAGACCGCCGTTTTCCTGCAAGAATTTGTAAAAGTCCAGATCGTTGTTGCCCACGATAAACTCAATGTTTACGTCCGGCAGCTTCGCCTGCACGTAGGGGGCGTACTTTTCGTAGAGGCTGTTGGACCACAAATAGACCTGAATGGTGTCGGCGTCCTCCTGTGCCTGCACCGCCTCGGTGCTTTTTCCGGCGCAGCCGGTCAGCAGGAACAGACCCAGCACCGTGGCTGCAAGCAGGGAGGAAATTCTGTGCAGTGGTTTCTTTTTCATCCGGTTTTTCTCCTTATTTTTTCGACGGTCTGCTATATAGGCTGTGACGCAGAAAAAACGCCTTCAGGGCATGGCGGACCCATGCCTGAAAGCGCTGTCTGACCGTATTAAACAATATCCGCGGGTAGCAGAAAACAGCAGAGCGTCATAGATGCCCTGCTTTGTGCCGCTGGTGTATCGCTGTGTTTTCACCCTCGTCAACTCCTGCCCCAAAAAGGATGCGAAGCTACCGGCGGCAGTAAAACAACAATTTCTTGTTGGCAACTGGCTGACCCGATGGGCCCCTATAGCTTTGCGTCGCCGGTTTGCACCGGGTTTGCCTGTGGACTTGTAGAGAAATAGTATACCACATAAGATGGTTTTTGACAAGGCGAAAGCGGAAATAAATCCGCTTGCACGCACAACCGGCAAAAACGCGCCCCTTGGCCGCCCACTGCGCGGGGGCTCTGCCTGCCACAAAAAACGTAGGGGCGGATTCCATATCCGCCCGTGCCCGCTTGCGGCAGGATAAACCTCCGCGGGCGCATATAGAATGCGCCCCTACGGATCTCGCTTTCGACCAAAGGGAGAAAACTCCACGCGGGGCACCACCCTCTGCGCGGTGGCTCTGCCGCTTCAAAAACGTAGGGGCGGATTCCATATCCACCCGTGCCCGCTTGCGGCAAGGCAAACCTCCGCGGGCGCATATAGAATGCGCCCCTACGGATTTCGTTTTCGACAAAGGGAGAAAACTCCACGCGGGGCACCGCCTCTGCGCGGGGGCACCACCCGCCACAAAAAACGTAGGGGCGGATTCCATATCCGCCCGTGCCCGCTTGCGGCAGGATAAACTTCCGCGGGCGCATATAGAATGCGCCCCTACGGATTTCGTTTTCGACATCGGCCTTGCCGGTTCTGGGTGATACAACAAAAAAAGAGTCTGTGACATCTAAGATGCCACAGACTCTTGGTGCGCGGTACAGGACTCGAACCTGTGACCTCCTGCACGTCAAGCAGATGCTCTACCAGCTGAGCTAACCGCGCTTATTGCGCCGCCTCTTGGCGACGCATATTATTATAGCAGAACGACTTCCAAATTGCAAGCCCTTTTTGCAAAAAAAATTCAAATTTTTTCTGCGTCGCGCAAATCGCCCCGGCAGCGCCAGACCGCCAGCAGGATAAACACAAAGCATACGACCCAGGTCGTCGGCTCACAAAAGCAGACCGCGCGGTAGCCTTGGACCGGCACGAGCCATACGGCAAAGATCACCTTGCCCACAAGCTCCAGCCCGCTGGCCAGCAGCGGCTCTACCGTGTGCCGGATGCCCTGCAGCATGTTGCGCAGAATGACCAGCACGGCCATCGGCGGGATGACCGGTGCGCTGATTTTCAGGTACAGCAGCGCGTTGGAGATAATGACCTCGTCCGTGCTGCCCGTGATGCCGCGGATGGCGGCCCCGCCCAGCAGGAAGGTGAACGCCATCACAAACACCCACCACACAAAATAGATCGCAAGCGCGGCCTTGACGCTCTGCCAAATGCGGCTGCGGCGGCCCGCACCCAGATTCTGGCTGCTGAACGTCGCCACGCCGATGCCCAGCGCACCGCCCGGGATAAAGTACAGCTCCGCTAAGCGGCGCGCGGCGGTCTGCGCCGTGATGTAGACGCTGCCCAGCGCATTGATGCTGCTTTGCAGCGCCACGCTGCCCAGATTGTAGATGGCGCTCATCAGCCCCATGCTCAGGCCCGCCCAGAACATACTGGTCACGGCGCGGTGCGTGGCAGCCCCGAGCTGCCGGGGCGTAAAGCGCAGCTCCGGGTAGCCGCGCAGGATGTACACAACGCCCAGCACGGCGCTGATGCCCTGCGCCAGCACCGTGGCAATGGCCGCGCCGCGCACGCCCAGCCCCAGCGGCCCCATGAACGCGGCGTCCAGCCCGACGTTCAGCACGCTGCTGAACAGCAGGAACAGCAGCGGCGTCACGCTGTTGCCGACGGCGCGCAGCAGCGCAGCCTCCATATTATAAAGCATCGTCAGCGGGATGCCCAGCAGAATGACGGTCAGGTAGGCGGACGCGCCGCCCCATGCCTGTGCCGGGACCTGCAAAACGGTCAGCAGCGCGTCGCGGCCCAGCAGGGAGCACCCCGTCAGCACCAGCGACACCGCCGCCGACAGCGTGACCATCCAGCCCACGGCGCGGCGTATCCCGCTTTCATCGCCCGCGCCAAAATAGCGGCTGACCGTCAGCGCCAGGCCGTTGTTCATGCCGAAGGCAAAGTTCATGATAAGCCCGTACAGCGCCGCCGTCGCGCCGATCTCCGCCAGCGCGGCGGAGCCCAGCAGGTGCCCGGCCAGCGCAGTGTCGGTCAGGTTGTACAGCTGCTGCAAAAGGTTGGAGCAGAACAGCGGCATCGAAAATTGCAGCACCAGGCGGAACGGGTCGCCCTGGGTCATATCCAGCACACGGCTTTTGTGCGCGGTGGCCATAATGTAACATCTCCTTTATTGGTTGCAGGGTCTATTATACGGGACGGCACGGGGCGTGTCAATCGGATCATTCCGGCACGGGACCCGGACAAAACCGCCGAGAACGCGGAAAGGGGCGTGTGGAATTTTCCCAAACAATCAAATTCTTTTGCGGATGGAAAGCCGGGCCCGGGTGTCGTATAATGCAGACAAAAAGCAAATGCTGCAACACTGTTATTTTGCAAAGAAGGAGAGAGCTTATGCAAACCTGTACACTGGCAGTCGACATCGGCGCGTCCAGCGGGCGGCACATCGCAGGCATCGTGCAGAACGGAAAAATCACCCTGCAGGAGGTCTACCGCTTCGAAAACGGCGTCCACCGCGAGAACGGCCACCTCTGCTGGGACATCGACACCCTCGCGCAAGAGGTCGTCAACGGCCTGAAGGCTGCACACGACGCAGGCTTTGCCCCCGCGACCATCGGCATCGACACCTGGGCCGTCGATTTTGTGCTGCTGGATGCGGACAATAAGCGCATCGGCGACGCCGTCGCCTACCGCGACGAGCGCACCGAGGGCATCCGCGAGGCGCTGGAAAAGGAATACGGCCTGACCTTTGCCGACCACTACGCCCGCACCGGCATCCAGTACCAGCCGTTCAACACGGTCTACCAGCTGATGGCGCTCAAAAAGGAGCACCCGGAGCAGCTGGCCGCCGCCAAAACGTTCCTGATGGTGCCAGATTACCTGAACTACCTGCTCTGCGGCGTGCCCGCCAATGAATACACGAACGCCAGCACCACGGCGCTGGTGGGCGCGGACAGCAGGGACTGGGACGATGCACTGATCGAAAAGCTGGGTCTGCCGCGCGGCATCTTCCAGCCCATCAAGACCGCCGGGACCGTGCTGGGGCATCTGTCGCCGGAAATTCAGAAGGCTGTCGGCTTTGACGCCGAGGTCATTCTGCCCGCGACCCACGACACCGGCTCGGCGTTCCTCGCCGTGCCCGCACGGGATGAGTACGCCGCTTACCTGTCCAGCGGCACATGGAGCCTGCTGGGCGTGGAAAACGCAGCGGCCATCACCGGCCCGGACAGCTGCGCCGCCAACTTTACGAACGAGGGCGGCTATGAATACCGCTACCGTTACCTGAAAAACATCATGGGCCTGTGGATGATCCAGTCCGTCCGCCGTGAGCTTGGCGAAAAGACCGGCACCCGCCCGAGCTTCCCGGAACTGATCGCCGCCGCGAAGGAGGCCGCCGACTTCCCCAGCTGCGTTGACCCCGATGACAACCGCTTCTTAGCGCCTGTCTCCATGATCGAAGAAGTCAGGGCCGCCTGCGCCGACACGCACCAGCCCGTGCCCGCCGCCACCGGCGAGGTCATGCAGTGCGTCTACAACTCCCTGACGCAGGACTACCGCCGCGCCGTGGAGACCTTGCAAAGCCTGACCGGCAAGACCTACACAAGCCTGAACATCGTCGGCGGCGGCAGCCAGGACGGCTACCTGAACCAGCAGACCGCCAACGCCACCGGCCTGACCGTGTTTGCAGGCCCCACCGAGGGCACAGCGCTGGGCAACCTGATGGTGCAGTTCATCCACAGCGGCGATTTTGCCGACCTGGCCGAGGCCCGCGCCGCCATCCGGCGCAGCTTTGAAATTAAAGAGTATCAGCCGGAGTAAACGACCCTTTGCCTTACACGACAGGGCCGGGCATGCCCGGCCCCTACCAATACAACAAATCCATATACAGGAGGTCCCACCATGTTAGTCGAAACCAAAGCCCGCGTTGGCGTGTTCGCCATTGCGCTGGGCGCTTACCTGCCGCAGTTCCCCACGCTGGTCCCCGAGTTTGAGGGCCAGTACGCCGCCTTCAAAAAGACGCTGCCCGACACCGTCGATGTCATCGACGGCGGCATCGTCACCACCAAGGAGCAGTCCATGGCCGCGGGCGATAAGTTCCGCGCCGCCGACGTTGACCTTGTCATTCTGCAGCTGCTGACCTACGCTACCTCTTACAATATGCTGCCTGCCGTGCGCGACCTCGACGTGCCCGTCGTCCTCGTCAACGTGCAGAAGAAGAAGGCCCCCGACTACGCCAACACCGACACCCCCACCTGGCTGGGTGAGCTGTACGCCTGCGGCGCTGTCGGCGAGATGGTCGCTGACCTGGAGCGCGCCGGTAAGCGCCACGCCGTCATCACCGGCGTTGTCGAGGGCGGTGACCCCGCCGTGCAGGCCGAAATCAACGACTGGTGCAAGGCCGCGCAGGTGCGCCGCCGCTTCCGTGATACGAACCTTGCGCAGATCGGCCGCCCATACCCCGGCATGATGGATCTGTACATCGACGAGACGAACCTGTACAACCGTATGTGGCTCTACACCAAGCAGTTTGACTGGGAGAAGATGTGGGCCATCGCCGACAACATCACCGACGAGGACGCCATCCGCGCCAAGGCGCAGGACATTCTGGACACCTTCGATATTGAGGGCGGCGGCACTGTGGAGAAGGTCTGGGATATGGCCCGCTACGTTGTCGCATTTGAGCAGTGGGTCAGGGACGAGAAGATCGCCTTCGTCGCCAGCCACTACGACGGCTTCGCCAAGGGCGTGGCCGGTAAGCTGGACTCGATGCTGATCCCCGCGTTCTCGATGCTCATCAAGCAGGGCACGGCCTGCGCCGTCGAGGGCGACATCAAGGTCGCGATGGCCATGTCCATCCTCAAGACCATTGCGGGCTGCGGCCAGCTGAGCGAGATGTACTCCATCGACTTCAATGAGGACATCTGCATCATCGGCCACTCCGGCTCCGGCGACGCCGACATCTCCACGGCCAGAAAGCCGACCATGAAGATCGTGCCCGTGTTCCACGGCAAGACCGGCGGCGGCTACCTGACCCAGTTCTACCCGCCGGTGGGCGATGTGACCTATCTGGCCATCACGCAGGACAAGGACGGCCACTTCAAGTTTGTTGTGGCCGAGGGCGTCAACGAGCCCGGCCCGATCTTCACCTTCGGTGACACGAACATGCGCACCCGCTTCAGCTGCGGTGCCCGCGAGTTCGTCAACCGCTGGAGCGAGGCCGGCCCCACCCACCACATGGCCGCCGCCACCGGCCACCACATCGACACGATTTTGAAGGTTGCCGAGATCTTCAACGTGCCGGTGGATGTGATCACGCGCTGATTTCGGGATGCCTTCCCCCTTGGGGGAAGGTGGCCGAGGCCCCGCCCGAGGCCGGATGAGGGGCGGCCTTGCGGCAATTGCCCGGTAACGGGCTGCTGTCGGCAGCTTTGCCCTCATCAGTCAGTGGTCGGGGCCACTGACAGCTTCCCCCGGAGGGGGAAGCCAACACAACGATATAAAGGAGCAGAAATTATGTCTACGATTTATGAAATTCCCTGCGTCAAGGGCTTTATCCGCATGTGCAACGATGGCTGGCTGCAGGGCTGGCACGAGCGCAACGGCGGCAACCTGACCTACCGCATGACCGGGGAGGACGTCGCCGCCTGCCGTCCCTACTTCGACGCCGAGCCGCGCGAGTGGGTCAACATGGGCGTGCAGGCCGATAATCTGGCCGGTGAGTACTTCATCACCACCGGCTCCGGCAAGTTCTTCCGCAACGTCGAGCCCGACCCGATCCACAGCATCGGCATTGTGGAGATCAACGATAAGGGCGACAGCGGGCGCATCGTCTGGGGTCTGGCCGACGGCGCACGCCCGACGTCCGAGTTCCCCAGCCATTTCATGAACCACAGCGTCCGCAAGGCCGCCACCAACGGCGCGAACCGCGTTATTTATCACTGCCACGCCACCAACGTCATTGCGCTGACCTACATCCTGCCGCTGACGGACCGTGACTTCTCCCGCGCCCTGTGGCAGAGCGCTACCGAGTGCCCCGTCGTTTTCCCCGAGGGCGTTGGCGTCTGCCCCTGGATGGTCCCGGGCGGCGCGGACATTGCCATGGCAACCTCCGAGAAGATGAAAACCTATCAGGCCGCTATCTGGGCACAGCACGGCCTGTTTGCCTCCGGCCCCGACTTTGACATCACCTTCGGCCTCGCCCACACGATTGAAAAGAGTGCCGAGATCTACGTCAAGGTCCTGTCCATGGGCGGCGGCCTGATCCGCCAGACCATCACCGACGATGACCTGCGCGCCATTGCCCACGACTTCGGTGTCACCCTCAACGAGAACTTCCTCGACTAACATTACGAGCAAAACGCCCCTGACCGAACGGTCAGGGGCGTTTTGCTGTACAAAAAGGCTTCCCCATCGGGGGAAGCTGTCACCGAAGGTGACGGATGAGGGCCGAACCCTCTGTGGCAACCCGTTTGCGGGCAACCGCGGCAAGCTCTCCCCTCATCCGGCCCTGCGGGGCCACCTTCTCCCCCAAGGGGAGAAGGCTTCAGGGCTTCTTCTTTGGAATATGAACCTCCGGGATGGCGACGTTTTCATAGTTGATGGACTTGTGCTTCTCCGGGGTCTCGGGGGCGTCGCCGTGGGTGACCTGGCCGGTGTGGACCTCGGGCAGAGCAACATCGTCACTGTGGACACGGTAGTGCTGCTTTTTCAGCGCCTCGCGCAGCTTGCGGAACATCAGAAGGACCTCCCAATTAGATAAAGTTGATAAAGAAGGTGATGACCAGACTGTTGAGGAAGTCCGCAAACAGACTGCCTACCAGTGGGATCAGCAGATACGCCTTGACCGACGGGGCATACTTTTCGCACAGGGCCTGCATGTTGGCCATGGCGTTGGGTGTCGCGCCCATGCCAAAGCCGCAGACGCCCGCTGCAATGACCGCAGCGTCATAATCGCGGCCCATGATGTTGAAAATCACAAAGTAGGTGAACAGGAAAATCAGCAGTGTCTGGCCCGCCAGCAGGATGATGAGCGGCAGCGCCAGCGCGGCCAGCTGCCACAGCTTCAGCGTGATCATGGCAATGCCCAGGAACAGCGACAGGCTGATGCCGCCGATGTCGTTGATCTCGCCCATGTGGGTCGTGAATTTGTGGGTGAATTCGCCGATGTTGCGCATACACGCCGCGGCGATCATCGCGCCGATATAAATGGGGAACGTCAGCCCGGTCATGGCCAGTGCCTTGGAGATGAACGTGCCGATGCCGATGGCGATAATCAGCTGGAACACAGCAGCCGGGTACATGCTGGTGTGACGCTCATGCTTGATTTCTTCCTCCACCAGCAGGCTGTCGTCCTCGGGCACAACGGTGTCCAGCAGCTTGCGGCGCTCAATGAGCAGACGGCCCGTCGGGCCGCCCATGACGCTGCCCGCGATCAGGCCGTAGGTGGCCGCCGCCGTGCAGAGCGTGGTCGCGCCCGCAACGCCGAAGTCCTCGAGCACGGGGCCGAACGCGCCCGCCGTGCCGTGGCCGCCGACCATCGGGATGGAACCGGTGCACAGACCGATCATCGGCGAGATGCCCAACAGATTCGCCAGCCCGACGGCGAGGAAGTTCTGGCACAAAATCAGCGCAACGACCAGCCCCAAGAAGAGGATCAGCGATTTGCCGCCGCTTTTCAGCACCTTGAGGTTGGCCTGAAAGCCTACCGAGGTGAAGAAGAACACCATGCAGACTTCCTTTAAAATGTCGTCAAATTCAAACTCGGCAATGCCGGTCACATAGCACAGACAGGTGAAAACGGCAAACAGCACGCCGCCGATGACCGGCGCGGGAATGCAGAATTTTTCCAGAAAGCCGATGCGCGCCTTCAAAAAGCGGCCCAGCATCAGCACGCAGACCGCCGCAAACAGCGTCTGGTACATATCCAGTGAGATGATCATGCGGCGGCCTCCTGTTCAGGGGACGCGCCCGTCTCCGGCCCTGCGGGGGTAATGCTCTGCGCGGTGTAGTACGCAGCGGCCCCGGTGTGGTAGGGGATAACGCTCTGCGCGGCGGCCACGGCGGGGTCGGTCACCAGCGGCACCGGCACGGCGGCAGCCACGGCGTCCACGCTGTCAAAATACCGGGCAGTCAGCCTTTGGACGGTCTCGTCGGACAGCGCGTTCGACGCCAGCAGAAGCGCCTGCACGCTGACGGTCCAGACGTCCTCACCCTGACCGGCGTAGGTCCCGGCGGGGATAACGAAGGCGCGGTAGGCCGGGTAGGCCGCCAGCAGCCGCGCACCGACACCCCCGTCGACGGAGAGCAGACGGATGGCGCAGGTCTTGGACAGCTGCTCCAGCGCGTCGGCGTGCAGACCGGAGGTGACGAACATCGCGTCGATCGTGCCGTCGGCCAGCCGGGCGGCAGCGTCGGTGTAGTTCAGGTTTACAGTGTGTACCAGGCGGTTGTTCAGGCCGCAGGCGGCCAACACCTGCCCGGCGTTCTGCTCGGTGCCGGATTCCTCCTCGCCGACGCTGAGCGTGCAGCCCTGCAGCTCCTCCAGCGTCGTAATGCCGGAGTCGGCCCGGACAATGACCTGCACGGCCTCCTCATACAGGGCGGCCACGGCGCTGAAGCTGCGCTCGGTGCTCTCGTGGGAAAAGATGCCGCTGCCGTCGTAGGCATCCTGCGCCATGTCGGACTGGGCAACGGCCAGCTGTAAATAGCCGCCCGCCAGCAGCCGCAGGTTGGCGGCGGACCCGGCGGTCTGTTTGACCTCGATGGTGCTGTTCTGGGCGGCCATGGCGGTACCAAACGCATTGTACACGCCGCCTGCAGCCGCAGCCCCCAGCCGCAGCCGCGACGCCGCGCAGCCCGCCAGCAGGACCGCGGCGGACAGGACGGCAATGATACGGAACAGATGTTTTTTCAATCGTACACCTCTCTGTTGTGTTTTATCGAATGACTCCGTAGGGGCGCATTCTATATGCGCCCGCGGAAGTTTGCCTTGCCGCAAACGGGTACGGGCGGATATGGAATCCGCCCCTACGTTTTTTGTGGGGGCGCCCCGCGTGGAGTTTTCTCCCTTTGTCGGAAACGTAATCCGTAGGGGCGCATTCTATATGCGCCCGTAGCTTTCCCATGACAGAGCGCCGACGGGAGGCCGCGGGCCGGACATGTCCGGCCCCTACAGAATGCTTACAGGCCCACCACATCCCAATGCTTATCGTTCCTGTTCAGCACCTCGCAGCCGGTCTCTGTCACCAGGACGAGGTCCTCCACGCGGACGCCGAACTCGCCGGGCAGGTAGACACCCGGCTCAATCGAAAAGATCATGCCGGGTCTGGCTACGGCGGTGTTCGCGCTGCTGACGTCGCCCTTCTCGTGGTCGGTCTGGCCGATGAAATGCCCCAGACGGTGGTTGAAATACGCACCGTAGCCCGCTTCCGTAATCAGGTCGCGCGCGGCGGCGTCCAGCTCACACAGGCGCACGCCGGGCTTGATGAGCGCCTCGGCAGCCTCATTCGCGCGGCGCACCAGATCGTGCACGGCGGCCTGCTTTTCAGTGGGCTGGCCGCAGAACCAGGTGCGGGTCATGTCGCTGCAATAGCGGCTCTTCACGCAGCCCATGTCAAACAGCACGCAGTCGCCCTCTTTTAACACGGTGTCGTCAGGCTCGTGGTGCGGGTCGGCGGCGTTGGCGCCAAAGGAGACGATCGTCGTAAAGCTCGGCCCCTCGCAGCCGTGGGCACGGTACTGCGCGTCGATAAACTCAGCGACCTCGCGTTCGGTCATGCCGGCCTTTATATAGTGCTTCGCGGCCTCGTTTACCGCGTCGTTGATGCGGGACGCCTCGCGCATGAGGGTCTGTTCCTCGGCGTCCTTGCAGGCGCGGCAGTCGTCCACGCAGTCGCTGGACAGCACGACCTGCATACCGGGGTGGGTCTCCATCAGCGGGATCAGAAACTTAGCGGGCCACTCCTTGTCAATGCCCAGCGGCCTGCCCGCGTCCACGACCTCGGCGATCTGCGCCACGGGCTTGTCCGTGTCGGTGTGCCAGACGGTCCTGCACGGCGGCTCGGGCACATTGAACAGTCTGTTCAAAAACAGCACCGGCTCGCCCTCGGTGGGCAGGTAGAGCGCCAGCAGACGCTCATAGGGCTCCACGGCGACGCCGGTCAGATACCACACGCTCTTGGGGTCGCAGACGATCATCTGCGTCAGTCCCTGCGCGCGCAGGGCAGCACGGACACGGTCCATGCGTTCGGTTTTCAACATACAAATGCCTTCTTTCCCATAATCCTTTTATTCAGTTTTCCGCGGGCTTCATTGCACTTTTGCGGTACTGCTGGGGGCTTTGGCCCACCATGGCGGTAAAGCGGGTCGAGAAGTTGCTCTCATCCCCAAAGCCGACCTGGTGCGCGATCTCGCAGACGGAGAAATCCGTCAGTACCAGCAGTTCCTTGGCACGTGTGATCCGCGTGGACAGCAAAAAATTGTAGGGCGTCGTGCCCATGTACTGGCGGAACAGCCGCAGGAACCAGCTCTTGCTCACCGGCGTCTGGGCCAGCAGGCTGTCCAGCGACAGCGGCTCGGCATAGTGCTGGCGGATGTACTCGGCGGCCTGTTCGATCAAGGTGCGGTTGGAGCGGCTCTCGTCCCCGGCCAGCAGCTGGCGAGCCATCAGGGCCAGCATCCGGTGCAGGGCCAGGCAGATTTCGATCTGTGCGGCAGCGCCGTGCTCCCACTCGGCGGCCAGTGACTCAAACAGCGGCTGCATCTCCAGCCGACTGACCGTAACGGGGGACAGCCGCCCCTGCGGCTGCAGTACCTCGGCCAGATTGGCGACGCCCGCGCCGTCCAGATGCGCCCAGTAGTGGTGCCAGTGGTCCTGCCCGGGGGCAGTGCAGTAGCTTTGCGGGGTGCGGCAGTTCAACAGCAGGGCGCTGCCGGCGGGCAGCTCCACGCGCTGGTCGTTCTGCTCGATCAGACCGGAGCCGGACAGCGTATAAAACAGCAGATAGCTTTCCTTATCGGTACGGGCTGTGGCAAAATGGGCGCGGCCATAAAAGTTGCCGGCCTCGGTGCAGTAAAATGGCTGTGCCAGCGCCGCCGCGCCGGGGGTGGCGCGCAGCCAGGTGCTGCGTTCCTCCACGTCCATATTATAGGTCAGCATAGTGGCGGTCCCTCCCTTGCTTATATGAACATGATAGAAACAAACCGCGCGTTTGTCAATAAAAAATAGAAAAAGCCTTCCCTATATAAGGAAAGCGCAGCTTGTCGAAAAACCTCCCTCTGCGAGGGAGGTGCCCCGAAGGGGCGGAGGGAGAGAACCTTGCCATAGCCCGAAATGTTTCGGGAAGCCGTACAGTTCTCTCCCCCACCGTCTGCGGGCGGAGCCCCCTCGCAGAGGGGGCCAAGGAGTGAACGTACCTTTTTCGACAGTCTGGGGCGATCATTGGTCGCCCGCCTTGACAACGCCGCCCTTTTGTCCTATACTGATACACAGGTTAAACCTGGGTTTAAGTCATAGGAGGAAAACACATGGCCTATACAGTGGGGGAGATGGCGCGGCGGCTGGGTGTGCCCGCATCGACGATCCGCTATTACGATAAGGAAGGGCTGCTTCCCTTTGTCGGGCGCTCGTCCGGCGGCATCCGCGTTTTTACGGAGAAGGACTTCGAGTGGCTGCGCATCATCGAGTGCCTGAAAAAGACCGGCATGTCCCTCAAGGACATCCGCGAATACATCGAGCTGGCCATGCAGGGCGATGAGACCATTGCCCGGCGGCTGGCGCTGTTCCGCAAGCAGCGCACCGTGCTCGAGACCCGCATGGCTGAATTGCAGCAGACGATGGACACCCTGGACTACAAGTGCTGGTTCTATGAGACCGCCGCCGCCCACGGCAGCACCGAGGGCATCAGCGACCTGCCCGACGAGGCTCTGCCCGAGGCCCTGCGCCCCGTGCGGGAGCGTCTGCGCGCCGCCGCGGAGGCGGAGACAGAAGAAGTATGACCCCAAAACGCCGCCCCTGCAAAAAGGTCGGCGTTTTTTTGCGCCACAGGTGTGCCGACTATAACAACCCGCCCTGCAAAAATCCTGCCGCCACCGCTATATCTGGTGCTGCAGCGTACAATCTGCCACCAGACAAAACGGAAAAACTCAAAAAATCCTGCCGCAAAGTGTTAAACACAGCACAATTCCCGTAAAGATGCAAAAAATACGGAAAATATCTGCGTGAAACTTTCCATTGACACCCCGCGCGCCCTGTGGCAGAATGTCGGTAAGAACCTGATTGTGTAAAGGAGAGATCCCTATGACCCCTGAACTTCGCTGGCTGAGTGACCCCACCGTCTTTGCTGTGAACCGGCTGGACGCACACTCTGACCATCTCTGCTGCCGCACCTTGGACGAGGCCGAAAGCGGCCTGACATCGCTGCGCCAGTCACTGGACGGCGCATGGCGCTTTGCGTGGAGCGCCAAACCTGCCGCCCGCCCGGCGGATTTCTGGCAGCCGGACGCCGACCTGTCCGGCTTCGGCACCATCCGCGTGCCCGGGCACATCGAGCTGCAGGGCTACGGTCAGCTGCAGTACACCAACACCCTCTACCCGTGGGATGGCCGCAGCTGCCTGCGCCCGCCGCAGGTCGATTGGAACGATGACCCCGTGGGCAGCTATGTCAAAGAATTTGATCTGGACGAGTCCCTGCGCGGCCAGCGCGTCTGCGTCAGCTTTCAGGGCGTGGAGCAGGCCATGTACCTGTGGTGCAACGGCCAGTTCGTCGGCTATGCCGAGGACAGCTTCACTCCGTCTGAATTTGACCTGACACCGTATATTCGGGACGAGAACAACCGCCTCTGCGTCGAGGTCTACAAGCGCAGCAGCGCCGCCTGGATCGAGGATCAGGACTTCTTCCGCTTCTCGGGCATCTTCCGCTCGGTCTATCTGTACGCAAAGCCCAGGGTCCACATCAACGACATCTGGCTCAAGGCTGACCTTGCCGCCGACAACACCACCGGCCTGCTGACGCCCCTCGTCAAGCTGGACGGCGAGACCGACGGCGCGTCGGTTGCCCTCGTCGTGACTGACCCCGAGGGCTACGCCGTCTACGAAGGCCCCGCCGCGGGCGATACGATTGAGATCGAGGGCATCCAGCCGTGGAGCCATGCAGCGCCGGTGCTCTACCACGCCGTACTGACCCTGCGCGATGCCGACGGCGTTTTGCAGGAGGTCGTGCCCTACGACATCGGCTTCCGCCGCTTTGAGATGATAAACGGCGTCATGTGCCTGAACGGGGAACGTGTCGTGTTCAACGGCGTCAACCGCCACGAGTGGAACGCCGACAGGGGCCGTGCTATCGGCGCCGACGACATGCACGCCGCCATGGCCGTGTTCAAAAAGAACAACATCAACGCCGTGCGCACCTGCCACTACCCCGACCAGAGCCTGTGGTACGACCTGTGTGACCGGAACGGCATCTACATGATCGACGAGACGAACCTCGAAAGCCACGGCAGCTGGCAGAAGCTCGGCGCGGTGGAGCCGAGCTGGAACGTGCCCGGCAGCCTGCCCGAGTGGAAGGACTGCGTCGTGGACCGCGCCCGCAGCATGTTTGAACGCGACAAGAACCACGCCGCCGTCCTGATCTGGTCCTGCGGCAATGAGAGCTACGCGGGCGAGGATATTCTCGCCATGTCGCAGTTCTTCCACGACCACGACCCGGGACGCCTCGTGCATTATGAGGGTGTGTTCCACTGCCGCGCGTTCGACGCCATCAGCGACATGGAAAGCCGGATGTACGCCAAGCCGTGGGAAATCCGCGAGTATCTCGAATCCCACCCGAAGAAGCCCTTCATTCTCTGCGAGTATATGCACGATATGGGCAACTCGCTGGGCGGCATGGAGAGCTATGTGCGCTTGGCCGACGAGTTCGACCAGTACCAGGGCGGCTTCATCTGGGACTACATGGACCAGGCGCTCCGGCACACCGACGCGCTTGGCCGCAGCGTGCTGGGCTACGGCGGCGACTTTGCGGACCGCAACACCGATTACAACTTCAGCGGCAACGGCATTGTCTACGCCGACGGTGCCGAGAAGCCCGCCATGCAGGACGTGCGCTACTGGTACGACACCCCCGCCCGCCGCGCCGCCCACGATGCCCGCAACGCCGCAGCCGCCGCCCGGGCGGACCGCGACGCGGCCAAAGCACAGGCCGCCCGCAAGCCCGGCACGTTGACCGTGACCGAGGGCGACGGCAACCTCGGCGTCAGGGGCGACGGGTTTGAAATTCTCTTTTCCGCGGGCGAGGCCGGGCCGTCGTCGCTGACCGTCAACGGCAGCGAGTGGCTCTGGCGCGCCCCGCGCCCGGCGTTCTGGCGCGCCACCACCGACAATGACCGCGGCTGCGGCTTCCCGCAGAAAGCGGCGGCCTGGCTGGCGGCGGATGTCTACCTGCAGAACCTCGGCTTTGCGGTCTTGCAGAAATCCGCCGACGGTGTGCAGGTGCGCTATACCTACGGCGTGCCCACCGTGCCCGGCGCTAAGGCCGAGCTGACCTACACCGTGGAGCCGCAGGGCACGCTGCTGGTTGAGGCCGTCTATCATGGCGTGTCCGGTGCGCCCGAGCTGCCCTGCTTCGGCGTAAAATTCCAGACGTTTGCCCCCGTGGCCTGCACGCTCTGGACCGGCCTTTCGGGCGAGACCTACCCGGATCGCTGCAAGGGCGGCGTCTTTGGCTGCCATGAGGAGGTGCCGCACATTGAACCGGCTCTCGTCCCGCAGGACTGCGGCCTGCATGTGGGCACCCGTCAGTTCACGCTGGAGCAGCACAACGCCTGCGGTCAGACGGTGGCTGCGCTGACGATTGAACGGGCCGACGCGCCGTTTGCCTTCAGCGCACTGCCCAACACCGCGCAGGAGATCGAGGCCGCCCAGCACATCACCGAGCTGCCCGCCACGGGCCGCACGAGCGTGACGATCCTGGGCGCAGCCCGCGGTGTCGGCGGCATCGACAGCTGGGGCACCGATGTGGAGGAGCCTTACCGCGTCAGCGGGGAAGGAGAGCACCGCGTCGCGTTCCGCATCGTGTTGTAAATACCCTAAAGGCAGCACCGCCTGCGCTGCACCTGCCCATAAAAACACAAGCCGCCCGTGTCAGCCTGACACGGGCGGCTTTGCTGTCTTATGCGCGTTTAATCCAGACGGAACACCTGCTCCAGCTTGGGCTGGGCGCCGGTCACAGGGTCCATTTCCAGCTCCAGAATATCCTTCATGTAGTCGTTCCAGCGGTCCACAACGGGGCTTTCGGCCTGTACCTTCTCGGCGTAGGCAACGCCCTTCGCGCACTCATAGTAGCCGAACAACTCGTCGTTACAGTAGAAGATGCTGTAGTTGCAGATGCCCGCAGCCTTCAGCACCTCGACCATCTCGGGCCAGATCTCCGCGTGGCGGCGCTGATATTCCGCTTTGCAGCCGGGCTTGATGCGGCCCTTCCATGCTATATGCTCCATTGGTATGCACCTCACAGGATGATTTTGTCTTTATTGTACGGCGCGCAGCGGCGGTTTGCAACGTGGAATAGTACAGATTTCTTTGGGAAAATTCCACTTGCCGCGCTCGGCGCACAGCCCGTCACATCAGCGGGCTGAAGAGCCGCAGCACGCAGTCCCAGCCGCGCACGGCCAGGCTGCGGGTGTCGGCGTACTCCTGCGTGACCTCGCGGCAGACGGGGAACAGCGCGTCAAAATCGCGGCGCACATCGGCCACGGCGCTGCAGCCGCAGAACCAGCAAGCGTTCTCAAAGTGCAGGTACAGGCTGCGGAAGTCAAAATTGATCGTACCCACAACGGCTTCCGTGCCGTCGGCTACGCATTGCTTCGCGTGGATGAACCCGGGCGCGTACTCATAAATGCGCACGCCGCTCTTGGCAAGGCTGGCGTAATAGCTGCGCGTGACCGAGAAAATCAGCTTTTTGTCCGGGATGCCCGGCGTGATGATCCGCACATCAACGCCGCTGGACGCGGCCAGCCGCAGTGTGCGCTGCATCTCGTCACTTAAAATAAGGTAGGGCGTTGTAATGTAGACGTAGTCCTTCGCACTGCGGATCATGTTCAGGTAGACGTTCTCGCCGGTGGCCTCGTCGTCCAACGGATTGTCCGCGTAGGGCAGCACCACGGCATTCTCCCGCGCGGTGTAGGGCACATCGGGCAGATAGCGCTCGACCTCGGGTGCGGCCTTCTGCGTTGCGCCCCACAGCTCTAAGAAAATCAGCGTCAGGCCGCGCACGGCGTCGCCCTCCAGCCGGATGCCGCTGTCCTTCCACTGGCCGTAAGGGTGGGTGCGGTTGAAGTACTCCTCCGCCAGATTGTAGCCGCCGGTAAAGCCGACGCGCCCGTCCACAACGGTGATTTTGCGGTGGTCGCGATTGTTCATAAAGACGTTCAAAATCGGGATGACCGGGTTGAACCGGCGGCACTGTATGCCGCGCCCCGCCAGCTTTGTGACAAATTTGCTGTTGATAAACCCGATGCTGCCCACGTCGTCGTAAAATACGCGCACCTCCACGCCGTGGGCGGCGCGCTCGGCCAGAATATCCTCCAGCTCCTGCCAGGCGGAGGCGTCCTCAATGGCGTGGTATTCCATGAAAATAAACTTTTCCGCGCTGCGCAGGGCTGTTTTCTGGGCCTCCAGCGCCTCGCAGGTGTCGCCGTAGAACGTCACATCTGTGTTGTCATAGGCGGGATAGCCCGCGCGGTCCTGCAAATAGCGGGCGTGGTTGCGGGTGATGCGGTCCGGGTAGGGCAGGGCGCGGCGCTGCTGCAAAATGGGCGCGTGATACTGGCGCAGCATCGTCATATTTTCACCGAAACGGCGGCGCATGACGCTGACGGCCCCGCTGCGGCCAAATAGCAGATAGATGGTCAGACCGAAGATGGGAAACAGCAAAATCAGAATGATCCACGAAATTTTATACGCGGAGTTGATATGCAGCCCATATATACGCAGCGTAATCAAAAATGTCAGTACCGACGTGCATACCTGAATGGCGGTGGAGTAGTCGTTCAGCTTGAGGGCAAGCCAGAAGATCCATAAAACCTGCAAAAGTACGCCGATGCCCGCCAACAGCATCCGGCTGACGCTGTTGGGGATGGCCTCGCGTTTTTCCTCGGTGGTGTTTTTCATGTGTGGCCCCTTTTGTGCCGGGCGCGGCCCGGCTGTGTTGATTTTTTATCCAGTATAGCACAAAATCTTGCAGTATGCCACACTTTTGCACCGGAATTTGCGGTGTTTTCACAAAAGAGCGTCCCTGTGGCCGGACAGGGGAGAGAGGACACGGGAAAATGCAAAATAGCACAAAAATTGCCCGCCTGTAAAATTGGCCTGTATACGCTGAAATCCATACGCGATGCGCTCTGCCGCCCGCACCGGCTACATCGACCGTGCTCGCAAGGAAGCTATTGTTGATGAAACACATTCTTGCGTTATGGCTGCGCAGACTATCGCAGCTGAGAAGTACAGTGTAAATGTTGTTGATGTGGCTGATGATGATATGATGGATGCTGTTGATGATATTAAAGAACTTGCTGAAGTAGATGGAGATATTTCTAATATTACCATGGAAAAGGCTGCTGGTAGTGATTATGCGGGTAAGGTTTCTACGCTCTCTTATACGAAGGGCGCATGTACTTGCACTTACACCGAGGGTGTTACTACTGGTTCTAATGGAGCCTATGGTGTTCAGTCGAAAGCCTAATATTAATCATTAATTAAAAGTTACTTTCCCACCGCCACCCGGCGGTGGGATTTTTTGTGCTTTTGTTGTGGTTTTACTCAATTCCATTTCTACTGCGGACACTCCCACGGGCGGATATGGAATCCGCCCCTACGGTCTGCCAATCTCGTAACATTCTGCCTGCCGCCAACTTCGGCGGGGTGAGGGCACCCCGCCCTACGTCCAACCAAAAAAGGGAACGTAGGGCGGCCAGCCCTCTGGCCGCCGTGCCCGCTTCCGGCACAGTAAACCTTCCGTGCAATCCCCGCACCCTCGCCCCGCGGCGGAGGGATTCCTGCCCGTCCGCGGGTGCGACAGCGTACAAGGCATAGCCCGTCGGAATCCCTCCAGACGCCTGCGGCGTCCACCTGCTCCCCTTCTGGCGCTACGCGCCACCTCCCCCGGCACGGGGGAGTCTGTCTTTGACAAGGAAGGCTTTTCTGCTCCAACCTTAAACTTCACTTCAAATTTCACTCTTGCAAAATCCGGCAAAGTGTGCTACAATCTCATAGCATACCGTTTTAGTGGGAAATATTCCCGCAACCCCAACCAAAAAAGGAGAGTTCCGCCCCATGTCCGAACGCCTGTGGGGAATCCTTGTGGATTCCTTTGGTAAAATATTGCTGCCCGGCCTGACCGTCACCATCCCGCTGACTGCCATCTCGTTTACGCTGGCGCTCATCATCGCGGTGGCGGTGGCGCTGGTGCAGTTTGCCCATGTGCCCGTTTTGCAGCGGCTGGCCCGGTTTTATATCTGGGTCATCCGCGGCACGCCCGTGCTGGTGCAGTTGTTCGTTGTGTTCTACGGCCTGCCCGGCGTCGGCATCCTGATTGAGCCGTTCCCCGCGGCGGTGCTCGTCTTTTCCATCAACGAGGGCGCGTACTGCGCCGAGACCATCCGCGCCGCGCTGGAATCCGTGCCCAAAGGCCAGATGGAGGCGGGGCAGTGCGTCGGCATGAGCTACTTACAGATCATCCGCCGCATCATCCTGCCGCAGGCACTGCGCACGGCCTTCCCCACGCTGGCCAGTACGCTGATCGCCATGGTCAAGGATACCTCGCTGGCTGCCAACATCACTGTGACCGAAATGTTCATGACGACCCAGCGCATTGTGGCCCGCACCTATGAGCCGCTGGCCCTCTACATTGAGGTCGGTCTGGTTTACCTGCTGTTCTGCACCGTGCTGACCCGCCTGCAGGCCGTCGGCGAGCGGTACCTCAACAGCAAGGGCGCGCAAAGGAGCTGAACTATGCTGCAAATCAGAAATCTGCGCAAGTCCTTTGGCGATTTGCAGGTGCTCAAGAGCATCGATCTGGACGTGAACAAGGGCGACGTCGTCGCCATTTTAGGCCCCAGCGGCAGCGGAAAAACAACGATGCTGCGCTGTCTGAACTTTTTGGAAAAGTCCGACGGCGGCACGATGCTGTTTGACGACCAGCGCGTAGACCTGGCCCGCGTCACCCACGCCGAGGCCAACGCCCTGCGCCGCCGCACGGGATTTGTCTTTCAAAGCTACAACCTGTTTGCCAACAAGACCGCGCTGCAAAACGTGACCGAGGGGCTTATCATCGCGCGCAAAATGCCGCGCCGCCGGGCCGAGGAGATTGCCCGCGCCGCGCTGGTCAAGGTCGGCATGGATGACCGCGCCGACTACTACCCCAGCCAGCTTTCCGGCGGGCAGCAGCAGCGCGTGGCGATTGCCCGCGCCATAGCCGCCGACCCGGAGATCATCTATTTCGACGAGCCTACGTCCGCTTTGGACCCCGAGCTGACCGGCGAGGTGCTGGCCGTCATGCGCAGCCTGGCCGGGGAAGGCCGCACAATGCTCGTCGTGACCCACGAGATGGATTTTGCCCGCCACGCGGCCAACCGCGTGGTGTTCATGGAGCAGGGCGTCATTGTGGAGCAGAACACCGCCGAGGCGTTCTTCAACGACCCGCAGCAGCCCCGCACCAAAGAATTTTTGCAGACCTACAAGCAAAGGAGCCTATTGTAATGAAGAACCTGACCAAGCTGACCGCCCTGACCCTGACCGCCGCGCTGGCCCTGACCGCCTGCGGCAGCAGCGCCGCCGCCACCGCGCCCGCAGCGGAATCCGCCGCCGGGAGCACCGCCGAGGCCGCGTCCGGCGACCTGTTGAGTGAGATCCAGGCCAAGGGTACCATCACGGTTGCGATGGAGGGCACATGGGCACCCTGGACCTACCACGATGAAAACGACAACCTCGTCGGCTACGACGTCGAGGTCGCCACCGAGATCGCGAAGAAGCTGGGCGTTGAGCCGCAGTTTGTCGAGGGCGAGTGGGACGGCCTGCTGGCCGGTCTGGACGCGGGCCGCTATGACATCATGGTCAACGGCGTGGACATCACCCCCGAACGCGCCGAAAAATACGACTTCTCGACGCCCTACGCCTTCAACCGCACCGCCGTCATCACCAAGGCCGACGATGACAGCATCAACACGCTGGAGGACCTGAAGGGCAAAAAGACCGCAAACACGATCTCCAGCACCTACGCCGAGCTGGCCGAGCAGTACGGCGCGACGGTGACGGGCGTTGACGACCTGAACCAGACGTTTGAGCTGCTGCTGAGCGGGCGCATCGACGCGACGCTGAACGCCGAGATGACCTTCTACGATTACACGAAGGAGCACCCCGACGCGAATGTGAAGATCGCCGTGCTGACCGACGATGCGAACCAGATCGCCATCCCGATGCGCAAGGGCGACGAGACTGCCACCCTGCGCACGGCCATTGATGCCGCCATTGACGAGCTGCGCGCCGACGGCACGCTGAAGGCATTGAGCGAAAAATACTTTGGCCGCGATATTTCTACGGAAGAATAACCTTTGTAAAAAACATAGAAGGGGCTGCTGCACACGCAACAGCCCCTTTTGTGTGTCGAAAAACCTCCCTCTGCGAGGGAGGTGCCCCGAAGGGGCGGAGGGAGAAAACCTTGCCATAACCCGAAATATTTCGGGCAACCGCACAGTTCTCTCCCCCACCGCCTGCGGGCGGAGCCCCCTCGCAGAGGGGGCCAAAGGGTGAGCACATCTTTTTTCGACAGTCTGAAGGGGCTGCTGCACACGCAACAGCCCCTTTTGTTTTTGGGGAAACTATACCTTGCGAAGGATGCCGTCGGTCAAATCGACGCTGCCGCCTTCCTCCATCCCGCCGCGGCGCAGCGCTTCGTCGGGGTAGGGGAGCACGCGCCGCGTGCCGTTAGCACCTTCCAGCACTACGTCGACCAGAATCGGCTGGTCGGCGGGCGGCTCCTCGCAGCCGTACATCTGTTCCTCAATGCGGAAAATTCTGTATTTCATGCAGCTTCACGCTCTCTCCGGGGCGGTGGGGCCTGTCTCCACGGCCTCGATTTCTTTGATCAACATCTCATGGCCCTGCAAAAGGTGGGTGCGCGGGCTCTGGCAGTGGGGGCAGGTGCGGCCAAACTGCACGGTGGGGTACTGTTGGCCGCAGTCCTCGCACACGGTCACGGCGGGGATGGTCTCCACGGTCAGCACCGCGCCGGGCAAAAGCTCCGATTTCGCCGCCGCCCATTTCCAGCAGTCCTGCAGATAGCTCTCCACCACGCCGGAGACCTCGCCCAGCTGCAGCGTCACGCGCCGGATGCGCGTCACGTCGTTCTGCCGGGCCACGTCCTCCACCGTGCGGATGATGTGGAATACAATGCCAAGCTCGTGCATTACTTCTCCTTCTTGGCAAAGCGGATCTTGATCTCGCGCTTCGCCATGTAGGGCAGAATGGCCTTGAACTTGTCCTCGCTCCTGACCATCTTGCTGCACTCGGGCAGGTCGCGATGCAGGCGGATGGCATCAAACTCGCACTTTGTCGTACAGACGCCGCAGCCAATGCACTTGTTCGGGTCCACAACGCTGGCACCGCATCCCAGACAGCGCGCTGTCTCGATTTTGACCTGATCCTCGGTCAGCGTCAGGTGCGCGTCGCGGAAGGAACGGTGCGCGTCAATGCCCGCATCCAGCGCGGCGGACTGGCGCGGTGCGCGGTCATACTCGCCCAGCGCCAGATTCGACTTGTCCAGCTCGTGGAAGTCGCGGCGGTTGCGGCCAATCGTCAGGCTTGTGTTGGGCTGCACAAAGCGGTGGATGGAAATTGCCCCCTGCTTGCCCGCAGCAATCGCGTCAATGGCAAACCGCGGCCCGGTGCAGACGTCGCCGCCGACGAAAATGTCCGGCTGGGCGGTCTGGTAGGTCAGCGCGTCGGCCACAGCGCCCTGGCCGCGGCCCAGCTGCACGGCCTCGCCGTTCAGCAAATCGCCCCACTCGATGCACTGGCCGATGCTTAAAACAACGTTGTCGCACGGCAGGGTGATGGTATCGTTTTCATCGTAGGTGGGCGCAAAACGGCCCTCCGCGTTGTAAAGGCCGGTGCACTTTTTCAGCACGACGGCGGTCACATGGCCGTTCTCGGAGAGGAACTCCTTCGGGCCGTAGCCGCAGGTGATTTTGGTGCCCTCCTCCTCGGCCTCGGCAATTTCCTCCGGCGAGGCCGGCATCTTGTCCCGCGGCTCCAGACAGACCATCGTCACGCCGTCGGAACCGCAGCGCAGAGACACGCGCGCCGCGTCAATGGCAACGTTGCCGCCGCCGATGACGACGGTCTTTCCGGTCATTTTGCGGCTCTCGTCACCGCCGACGGTGCGCAGCAGGTGGACGGCGGTCTCAATGCCCGCGGCGTCCTCGCCGGGCACACCGGCCCGGCGCCCGCCCTGACAGCCGATGGCGATATAGAACGCCCGGTAGCCCTGTCGGCGCAGCTCGGCCAGCGTGACGTCTTTGCCGACCTCGACACCGCAGCGGATGTCAACGCCCAGCTCCTGCAGAATGTCGATCTCGGCGTCAATGACGTTTTTCTCGAGCTTGAACGAAGGAATGCCGTAGCGCAGCATGCCGCCGGGACGCTCGTTTTTCTCAAACACGGTGGGCTTGTAGCCCTGCACTGCCAGAAAATAGGCGCAGGACAGACCTGCGGGGCCGCCGCCGATGATGGCGATCTTCTGCGGCCACGGGCCCTGTAGCGACGGCTGGACAACGTCGGGCACGTAGCGGTGCGCGGCGTTCAGGTCCTGCTCGGCAATGAACTTCTTGACGGCGTCGATGGCTACGGCCTGATCCACGGTGCCGCGGGTGCAGGCGTCCTCGCACCGGCGGTTGCAGACGCGCCCGCAGACGGCGGGGAAGGGGTTCTCCTTTTTAATAAGCGCCAGCGCGTCGCGGTAGCGGCCCTGCGCGGCCATTTTCAGGTAGCCCTGCACGGCAATGTGCGCGGGGCAGGCTGTCTTGCAGGGGGCCGTGCCGGTGTCATAACAGTTGATACGGTTCTTGTCGCGGTAGTCGATGGCCCACTTGTCGGGACCCCACTTCACGGCGTCGGGCAGCTCCTGCTTCGGGTAGGTGATGGGGCCGTCCTTCGTGCAGAGCTTCTGGCCCAGCTTGACTGCGCCCGCGGGGCAGTACTCCACACAGCGCCCGCAGGCCACGCAGTTCTCCGGCTCGACACGCGCCACGTAGGCCGAGCGGCTCATGTTCGGCGTGTTGAACAGCTGGCTTGTGCGCAGCGCATTGCAGACGTTGACGTTGCAGTTGCAGATGGCAAAAATCTTGTTCTCGCCGTCGATGTTCGTGATTTGGTGCACAAAGCCGTTGTCCTCGGCCTTCTGCAGGATCTGCATGACCTCATCGTAGGTCACATAATGCCCCTTGTTGGTCTCGACGAGGTAGTCGGCCATGTCGCCCACGCCGATGCACCAGTCGTCGGGGTCGTCGCCGCAGCCCTCGCCCATGGCGGCGCGGGACATACGGCAGCTGCACGGACCGGCGGCATACTTGCCGTCGTATTTTTTCAGCCAGTGAGAGATGTGCTCAATGTCGGCGGACCGGTTCTCGGTCTCGATGGCTTTTTCCACCGGGATGACGTGCATACCGATGCCTGCGCCGCCCGGGGGCACCATGGCGGTGATGTGCTCCAGCGGCAGGAACGTCATCCGCTCAAAGAAGGCCGTCACCTCGGGGTGGTCGGCGATCTGCTGCTTGTTCATATTGAAGAACTCTGCGCTGCCGGGCACGAACATCGGCAGGATGTACTGCTTTTCGCGGCGGGGATTCTCCCAGTTGTACTCCAGCAGACCGACGACGGCCATCTGCTGCAAAAGCGGCTCCAGCTCCCCGGCAGGCTTGCCCGTGGCCTTGACCAGCTCGGGCAGGGTCATGGGCTTGCGGACCTTCATTTTTAAGGCGACGTCCGCCATCTCGTCGGTCACGATGGACGCCAGGCCCCAGTATTCGGGGTCATCCTTCGTCAGAATGCCCTTTTTGGCCGGGATGCGGTCCGTGATCATCTGGCCCAGCCTGGCAATTTTCTCGCGGTACGGCTCGTCCCTCGGAATCTCGAAGGGCAGCCTGCTCTCATCCAGCGGGAACGCAGTGGGTTTGCTCATGGTGTGCTCCTTTTTGTGCCGTTGCTCCGTTTTTTGCACAGTAGGGGCCGGGCATGCCCGGCCCGGTTGTAAATGGCGGACGGGCGATTGCGGCAAGGCCGCGGGCCGCACATGTGCGGCCCCTACAACGCGGCTGGATTATTTACGCCTGCCACGCCCTGACCTGCTCTTTTAGCCAATCGGCCCATTCGTCAATGCCCTCGCCCGTCCGGGCGCAGATCGGGATGACCCTTGCGTTCGGGTTGCGCAGGGCCACATACTCGCGGCATTTGTCCATGTCAAAGTCAAAATACGGCAGCACGTCGATCTTGTTGACAAGAACGACGTCGCAGACCTGGAACATCAGCGGATATTTCAGCGGCTTGTCGTGACCCTCGGGAACCGACAAAATCATCGCGTTCTTCACCGCGCCGGTGTCGAACTCGGCAGGGCAGACAAGGTTGCCGACGTTTTCCAGAATCACCAAATCGAGCCCCCCCGGTGCCCAGCCCGGCCAGTCCCTGCCGGGTCATCTCGGCGTCCAGATGGCACATGCCGCCGGTGTGCAGCTGAATGGCCTTGGCGCCGGTCTCGGCGATGGCGCGGGCGTCCACGTCGGAGTCGATGTCGGCCTCCATCACGCCGATGCGCAGCTCATTTTGCAGCGCAGCAATCGTGCGGCGCAGTGTCGTGGTTTTGCCGGACCCCGGTGCGCTCATTAAATTCAGCAGAAAAATTTTTTCCTGCTTCAGCTCGGCCCGCAGCGCGGCGGCCTGTTCGTCGTTGGAGGCAAAGATGCTCTGCTTGACCTCGAGAATTTTCACGTTGTCCATGGGGTGCTCCTTATAAATTGGTATACGGTCTCTGCTAACATTTTAACATCGTGTCAAAAAATCCGCAATCGACGAATATGACAAAGAAAATTTGCGCAGTACGGACAAGATGACGAAAAAGCCCTAAGCCTTCCCCCTTGGGGGAAGGTGGCCCCGCAGGGCCGGATGAGGGAAAGGCGTGCTATAACCGTCCGCAAACGGATTGCAGCCGTAAACTTCGCCCTCATCAGTCACCTTCGGTGACAGCTTCCCCCGAGGGGGAAGCCTCCGGTTTTATAAAGTGCTCCACCACCATCCGCTGCGCCTCCGGCGTAAACAGCAGCACTGAATACGGCGTGCCGCGGGCACTGACCTTGTCCTCGCTGCGCAGACCGGCATCCACACCGGCAGGGGTCGGCACGTAGTAAAAGCCCTTCGTCGGCAGACGCTCCATGCCGATGAGCCGCTGCGCCAGCAGCCACTCGTCGATCTCCTTGATGGTCGGTGCCTTCACATCCGGGTCACCTGCGGCCTCGATCAGCGCGGCCTTCAGCTCTGCGCCGGTATAGCTGTCCTGATAGTTGAAGCTGCGCGCGTCCTCCGCCGTCAGGTAAAACGCGGGGCGCTCGGCCTTCGGCGGTTTTTTCTTCTTCTCGGACGGCAGCGGCTTTTCCGGCTCCGGTGCGGGCGGGTCCAGGCTCAAAACGGCGTCGGGGTGGTCGGCGCGGTAGGCGTCAATGACCGCAAAGAACGCGGCACCGTACTTTTCATACTTGCGCTCACCCATGCCGTAGATGCCCAGCATATCCTCCGCGCGGCGCGGCGCGCGCAGGCACATATCCACCAGCGACTTGTCGCCGAACACGACGTAGGGCGGCAGTCCCTCGCGCTGGGCGGTGTCGAACCGCAGCTGGCGCAGCTGGCTGAACAGCTCCAGTCCGGCGCTCGTCAGCGCGTCCATCGGGCTGCGGCGCTTCGGCTTCGGTGCGCGGGCCTGCTCCGGCTCACGCTGCGGCGGCAGCTTGACCAGCACCTGCCCGCCGGCCTTCAGCGGGGCAATATCCCCGATGTGCAGCACGGCGTACTGGTCGTCGCTCTGCACCAAATATCCATCCTCCAGCAGCTGGGCCAGCAGGCGTTCCAGCGTCTCGCGCGGGGTGTCCTTCATCCGGCCGTAGCTCTTGAAGCGCTCGGCTCCCAGCTCCCGCAGACGCGCACGGTTCGCGCCTTGTAAAGTGCCGAACAAAATCGCTTTGCCGTACCGCCCGTGCAGCTCGGCCACGCAGTTGATCATCCACTTGGCGGCGTCGGTCATATCGACCTCGTCAAAATCGTTGTTGCAGCTGCCGCAGTTGCCGCACGGCGCGGTGGGATGCTCGCCGAAATAGGCCAGAATGTAGTTGCGCAGGCACTCCGTCGTCTGGCAGTAGCGCTCCATCGTCTGCAAGCGCTGCAGGTCGCGCTGGCGCAAAAGGTCGGCCTCCTCGTCGTCCATCTCGGCAAAATCCTTTTTGTCCAGCAGGAATTTGTTGATGATGACGTCCTGCGCCGAAAAAAGCAGTACGCACTGCGACGGCAGCCCGTCACGCCCGGCACGGCCCGCCTCCTGGTAATAATTCTCCATGCTCTGGGGCATGTTGTAATGCAGCACGAACCGCACGTTGGACTTGTCAATGCCCATGCCAAAGGCGTTCGTCGCCACAATGACCGGCGCGGTGTCGTAGATGAAGTCGTTCTGATTTTTGCGGCGTGCTTCGGCGGACAGGCCCGCGTGGTACTTTGTGGCCGCAAAGCCGTATTTGGTCAGAAGCTCCTGCAGCTTGTCCACATTCTTGCGGGTAGCGCAGTAGATGATGCCGCTCTCGCCGGGGTGGTCGCGCAGATATTGGATGACGAAATCGTCCTTGCGGCGGGTGCGCTCGACCTGAAAGTAGAGGTTGGGCCGGTCAAAGCCGGTCACAAGCACCTTCGGGTCGTGGAGCCGCAGCGTGCAGACAATGTCGTCCTTGACCTCCCGCGTGGCCGTGGCCGTGAACGCCGACACGATGGGGCGGCGGGGCAGACTGTCGATGAAGTCGAGGATCTTTAAGTAGCTCGGGCGGAAATCCTGTCCCCACTGGCTGATGCAGTGCGCCTCATCCACCGTGACCATCGAGATGTCCGCCCCCGCGGCAAAGCTGCGGAACACCGGGCTTTCCAGCCGTTCGGGCGCGACATAGACGAGCTTGTAGCTGCCCTCGGCGGCCAGGTCCAGCGCGCGGGCGATCTGTGTTTCGGTCAGCGACGAGTTGATAAACGCCGCATGGATGCCCGCTGCGTTCAGCCCCTTGACCTGGTCCTGCATCAGCGAGATCAACGGCGAGATGACGAGCGTCAGCCCCGGCAGCAGCAGGGCAGGGACCTGATAGCAGAGCGACTTGCCCGCGCCGGTGGGCATGATGGCCAGCGCGTCCCGCCCGGCCAGAAGGGCGCTGACGATCTCCTCCTGCCCGGGGCGGAAGGAGTCGTAGCCGAAATATCGTTTTAACGCTTCACGCGGAGTCATGAAGGGCCTCCTGAACTTTTTCTTCCATTATACCACATCCGCACCCCTGCGGCCAGAGAAACGCGCACTTTACACCGCGCACCGTCTGCGGTATACTGGTAGCAAACCATAAAAACAGGAGCTGTCGCTATGATTCTGGATATTGTTGTGGACGTACAAAAGGACTTTATCACGGGTGCGCTGGCGAACCCCCAGGCACAGGCCAACGTGGCCCACCTGGCCGAGACCGTTAAGGCTCATGCCCGGGCCGGGCACTGGCTGTTCCTGACGCGGGACACCCACCCCGACAACTACCTTGCCACGCGGGAGGGACGCCACCTGCCTGTGGAGCACTGCATCGAGGGCGAGGACGGCTGGAACTTTGCGCCCGAGCTGGAGAACGCGCTGGACGGTACCGAGCCCGAGGTCTGCCACATCGTCAACAAGCCGACCTTCGGCAGCTATATGCTGCCGAGCGAGATCCTTGACGAGCTGATGGCCCACAACAAGGCCGTGGACGACATTGACAAGATCGTCATCTACGGCTACTGCACCGACATCTGCGTCATCAGCAACGCCATGGTGCTGCGTGCGGCCTTCCCGGAGACGGAAATCGAGATCCTGTCCGACTGCTGCGCCGGGGTCACGCCCCAGTCCCACCAAACGGCGCTGGACGCCATGCGGGCGTGCCAGTTCACAATCGTCTAAAGCGTATAAAGGCAAAATTGAAACCGACGCACTCTTGCGTTTCTCACCGCATTGTGTTATACTTTACACCGTAAAACTGAATACGACAGCAGGTGCCTTTTTATGCCGCCGTTCGGCGCATGGGAAAGGGTAAAAGGGAAGCGGGCGCAAATCCCGCACGATCTCGTCACTGTGATAAGGGAGCCTGCCGCCAGGGTGCATTTGCACCGGTCACTGGGTTTTGACCCGGGAAGGCGGCGGCAGGCGTTGAGCTTTCAGCCAGGAAACCTGCCTGCTGCCGGGTACGGGGGCGCACCGCCCCAGATCACGAGGAATTGGTTGTACCGCAAAGCACCTGCTTAAAATACGGGGTCTTTTGTGTTGCCATTCTGCACGCAAAAGACCTCGTTTTTTACGGGGTCAATTTCCGTGTGCCCTGCTGTTCTCTCCCGTACTGTCTCCCAGCTTTAAACAAGGAAAGGAAGTAAGAACACATGAGAAGGATCACCTACAAGAAAGCTGCCGCCGTCGCCATGGCCGCAGCACTGTCCGCCGCCCTGCTGGTCGGCTGCGGCAGCACCGCCGCGAGCACTGACAGCGCTGCCGCGAGCACCGTCGCCGACGAAAGCACCGCAGAAGATGCAGAAAAGACCGCAGACGAGGGAGATGCAGACGAAGTGGCTGCTAAGAACTGCGCCGATTTGATCGACGCCATCTACGTGCAGGAGCGCAGCGCCGACACCGATGCCCAGTGCGAGGCCGCTAAGGCTGCCTGGGATGCCCTGACCGACACCCAGAAGGAGCTGGTCGAGGGTGAGAACGCAGACCCCGACTACTTTGGCCGCGACACAGGCGACGCCGGCAAGGACGACCCGCGCAATGCCGACGACATCGGCGAAAATGAGCTGCTGGTCGTCAGCTTCGGCACCTCCTTCAACGGCAGCCGCGCCGCTGACATCAAGGGCATCGAGGACGCCCTGCAGGCCGCCTACCCGGATTGGAGCGTCCGCCGCGCTTTCACCGCGCAGATCATCATCAACCACGTTCAGGCCCGCGACGGCGAGAAGATCGACAACATGGACCAGGCGCTTGACCGTGCCGTTGCCAACGGCGTCAAGAATCTGGTTGTCCAGCCTACGCACCTGATGCACGGCGCCGAGTACGACGAGATGTGCGAGGCGGTTGAGCAGTACAGGGACAAGTTCGACAGCGTTGCCATTGCCGAACCCCTGCTGGGCGAGGTCGGCGAAGATGCCACCGTCATCAACGCCGACAAAGAGGCCGTAGCCGCCGCCATCACCGCTGAGGCCGTCAAGACCGCCGGGTATGACGACGCCGCTGCCGCCGCTGCGGACGGCACCGCCTTTGTCTTTATGGGCCACGGCACGTCCCACACCGCCAAGGTCAGCTACAGCCAGATGCAGACCACGATGCAGACGCTGGGCTATGACAACGTCTTTATCGGCACCGTCGAGGGTGAGCCCGAGGACACCGCCTGCGATGCCGTTATCGAGAAGGTCAAGGAGGCCGGTTACACCAAGGTCATCCTGCGCCCGCTGATGGTCGTCGCCGGTGACCACGCCAACAACGACATGGCCGGTGCCGATGACGATTCCTGGCTGAGCCAGTTCAACGCCGCCGACTGCTTTGAGAGTGTCAACACCCAGATCGCAGGTCTGGGCGAGATCGGCGACATCCAGCAGCTCTACGTTGACCATGCCGGGACCGCCATCGATTCCCTGAACGGCTGAGAAAGACCCATTCTGCCCGGAGGGTAAGCTCCGGGCAGTTTTTTGGTTTTTGGGAAAGCACGGCAGGGGCCGGGCATACCCGGCCTGCGTCCGATGTGATGCCGCGCCACACCGTAGGGTCGGATTCCATATCGGCCCGCGCCGCCTCCCGCTAATGCCTGATAAATATATATATAGAATGAGGTAAGGAAAGCATGAAAAAGCTCCAACTCGCATCCCTGACTCTCGCTGCCCTGCTGCTGGCGGGCTGCGGTGCGTCCGCAGCGTCCACCGCCGAGAGCACGTCCGAGGCGGTCTCCACGGAAGAAACCGCCCCTGCCGCCACCGCGGCCCCGGCGGAAACCCAGGCCCCCGCTGCCGCGCTGCCGGACGGCGTATACACCGCTAAGTTCAACACCGACAGCAGTATGTTCCACGCCAACGAAGCCGTGGACGGCATGGGCACGCTGACGGTGGAAAACGGCACGATGACCTTCCACGTCAGTCTGCAGTCCCAGAAGATCGTCAACCTGTATCCGGGCATGGCCGCCGACGCCCCCGCCCACGAGAGCGACTGGCTGCAGCCTACCGTTGACACGGTGACCTACTCCGACGGCACCAGCGACGAAGTATACGGCTTTGACATCCCCGTTGCGGCTGTCGATGCCGATTTCCAGCTGGCCATCCTCGGCACCAAGGGCACCTGGTATGACCATACGGTCAGCATCTCCGATGCCGAGCCTGCGGCAGAGGCTGCGGCTGCGGCAGCCGTCGAGATCCCCGCCGACGGCAGCTACACCTGCGCTGTGACGCTGGAGGGCGGCAGCGGGCGTGCCACCGTCGAAAGCCCCGCCGCGCTGACTGTGGCAGACGGCATTATGACCGCGACAATCGTCTGGAGCAGCCCGAACTATGACTATATGCTCGTCGACGGCGAAAAGTACCTGCCCGTCAACACCGACGGCAACTCGACGTTTGAGATCCCCGTTGCCGCGCTGGATACCGCGCTGGCCGTCACGGCGGACACCGTCGCCATGAGCACCCCGCACGAGATCGACTATACCCTGACCTTTGACAGCGCGACGCTGGCCGCCGCCGAATGAGGCGCGCGGCAGCTTTTGCCCTGCCCGCTCTGCTGCTGGCAGGCTGCGCGGCTGCATCCCAGGCTCCCGCGCAAACGGACGTATTGACGATAGAAAACCGCTATCCGCTGGAATACGCGAAACAGTTCACGGTGGATGTGTGCGCGGGCGGCTATGACCTCATCACGATTGACGGCAGCCGCTATCTCGTCGTGCCGGAGGGGGCCGCTGCGCCCGCCAATCTGGACGCAGACATCACCGTTTTGCAGCAGCCTATCCAAAATATCTACCTTGTGTCGTCGTCCGCGATGGATCCCATCATCAGCATTGACGGGCTGGGGGCTGTGGCGCTGTCCGGCACGCAGGCCGAAAACTGGTACCTTGACGCAGCCCGCACCGCCATGGAGCAGGGCGAGATCGCCTACGCGGGCAAGTACAGCGCGCCCGATTACGAGACGATCCTGTCCGCCGACTGCGGCCTTGCCATCGAGAACACAATGATCTACCACACGCCCGAGGTGAAGGAGCAGCTCGAAAAATTCGGTGTGCCGGTCCTCGTCGAGCGCTCGAGCTACGAGAGTGACCCGCTGGCCCGGATGGAATGGGTCAAGCTGTACGGCATCCTGCTGGGCAGAACCGAGGAGGCCGAGCGCATTTTTGACGACGCTGTGCAGCGCATTGCACCGCTGCTGGACGAGGAACCCACCGGCAAGACTGCGGCGTTCTTCTCCATCACCTCAAACAATCTCGCCACGGTGCGCAAGGGCGGTGATTACGTCGCCAAGATGATCGGGCTGGCGGGCGGCAGCTACGTCTTTGCCGACCTGACCGACAGCGGCAACAATCTGGCGACTGTCAATATCTCGCTCGAGGATTTCTACGCCGGGGCGCGTGACGCCGATGTGCTGTTCTACAACAGCACGATTGAGGGCGAGCTGCGCACAATGGATGAGCTGCTCGCCAAATGTCCGATGCTGGCGGACTTCAAGGCCGTGCAAAGCGGCAGCGTCTGGTGTACGTCGCAGAGCCTTTTCCAGCAGAGCATGGAGCTGCCGGATCTGATCCTGGATATGAACAAGGTGTTCACCGAGGATGACCCGGACGACAGTGAATTGACATTTTTGACGAAGCTGCACTGAAAATTTAACGCGGCGGCAAAAACAGGCGCACAAAACCGTGGAGCATCCGTAGGGGCGGATTCCATATCCGCCCGCACCATTGTCGCCCGCCGCAAAGGGAACCACGCATGCACACCTCCAAACGCATGACAATTGCATACCTCGCCATGGCGGCGGCCCTGCTGGCGCTGTTTGCGCTCAACCTGTTCTGGGGCAGCGTTGCGCTCTCCCCGGCGGACATCGCGGCGGCCCTCCTGGGCCGCGGCACAAACGCGCTGGCGGCCAACATCCTGCTGCAGCTGCGCCTGCCGCGCGCCGTCATGGTCGTGCTGCTGGGGGCGGCGCTCTCGGTGGCCGGGTATCTGCTGCAAACGTTTTTTGCCAACCCGATTGCCGGGCCGTTCGTCATGGGCATTTCCAGCGGGGCCAAGCTGGCCGTGGCGCTGACGATGGTCGTCTTTTTGAACCGCGGTCTGCTCACCGGCTCACTGACGCTGATTCTGGCGGCGTTTGCCGGGGCCATGGCGGCCATGCTGTTTGTGCTGGCCGTGGCGCGCCGCGTGCAGCAGATGAGCATTTTGGTTATCTGCGGCGTCATGATCGGCTACATCTGCTCGGCCGTCACCGATATTGTTGTCGCCTTCGCGCAGGATTCCAACATCGTCAACCTGCACAACTGGTCGATGGGCAGCTTCTCCGGTATGACCTGGGGCAATGTCGCCACGGCGGCGGCCATCGTTCTGCCGTGCCTGGCCGCCGCGTTTTTGCTCTCCAAGCCGATGGCTGCCTACCAGCTGGGCGAAAGCTACGCCGCCAGCGTCGGCGTGCCGGTGCGAGCGTTTTCCGTGGTGCTTGTGCTGCTGTCAAGCCTGCTGGCGGCCTGCGTCACGGCATTTGCCGGACCGATCTCCTTCGTCGGCATTGCGGTGCCGCATCTGGTAAAACATACGCTGGGCAGTGCAAAACCGCTGCGGGTGCTGCCGGGCTGCGCACTGGGCGGCGCGGCATTCTGCCTGCTGTGCGACCTGATCGCCCGCAGCCTGTTTGCACCCACCGAGCTGTCCATCAGCTCGGTTACAGCGGTGTTCGGTGCGCCGGTGGTCATCTGGCTGCTTGTGCGCCGCCACAGCGGGGAGGGCACGGTATGAGCTGTTGTGAAACGCAAAATCTCTCCGTTGGCTACGGTGCGCCGCTGCTGCGGGACATTGCCCTGCACGCCGAGCGCGGCAAAATTCTGGCGCTCATCGGTCCGAACGGCGCGGGCAAATCCACTCTTTTAAAAACGCTGGCCGGGCAGCTGGCGGCGCAGGGCGGTGCGGTGCTGCTGGACGGGCAAGACCTGACGGCCTACACCCCCAACGCCCGGGCGCGCAAGCTGGCGCTGATGCTGCCCCACACGGCCCGCACCGAGCTGACGTCCTGCTTTGAGGTCGCCGCCGCCGGGCGCTACCCCTACACAGGGCGGCTGGGCATTTTGTCCGACACCGACAGGCAGCAGGTGCACGACGCCCTGTGCCTTGTCCGGGCGGAGGAGCTGGAGGACCGCGATTTTGCCAGGATCAGCGACGGCCAGCGCCAGCGCGTGCTGCTGGCCCGCGCGGTCTGCCAGCAGCCGGAGATTTTACTTCTGGACGAGCCTACGTCGTTTTTAGACGTAAAGGGCAAGGCGGAGCTCATGGACATCCTGCAAGTGCTGGCGCATGAGAAGAATGTGGCCGTCATCGTGACGCTGCATGAGCTGGAGCTGGCCCAAAGGCTGGCCGACGCCGTTGTCTGCGTTGCGCCGTCAGGCGTGTCCGCTGTGCTGGCACCGCAGGACGCCTTTGCACAGGACAATATCTGTGCGCTGTTTGGACTGACCACCGACCAATACGCGGTGCTGTTTGCCGGGAGCGGCGCAAAGCCGAAGCCCCAATTTGAGCACTACATCCGCAGCGGGCAGCGTTTACTGCGCTGCGGCTACACCACCGGCACCTGTGCGGCGCTGGGGGCGGCGGGCGCGGCGCGGCTGCTGCTGACCGGCCACGCGCCGGAAAGCGTTGGCCTGCGCACGCCCAAGGGCATCGTCGTGGAGGTCGCACCGCAGTTCTGCCGCCTGACGGCAGACGGGGCCGCGTGCGCCATCGTCAAGGACGGCGGCGACGACATCGACGCCACGACGGGTCTGCCGGTCATTGCCGCGGTCACACTGCTGCCCGGCGCGCCGCGCACCGTTACGATTGACGGCGGGGCGGGGGTGGGCCGTGTGACAAAGCCCGGCCTCGACCAGCCCGTCGGCGCGGCGGCCATCAACCGTGTGCCGCGGCAGATGATAACCGAGGCGCTTTTGCGGGAGGCGGACGCCGTCGGCTACGGCGGCGGGTTCGCGGTGGTCATCTCCATCGAAGGCGGCGAGGCTGCGGCCAAGCGCACCTTCAACCCGCATCTGGGGGTCGAGGGCGGCCTGTCGGTGCTGGGCACCAGCGGCATTGTGGAGCCGATGAGCCAGCAGGCGCTTCTGGATACGCTGCAAATCGAAATCCACCAGGCAGCGTTGAAAAGTCACCGCCTGATTTTAGCCCCCGGCAACTACGGGCTGGACTACCTGGCTGCCAACTACCCCGCGCTGCACGAGATCCCTGTCGTCAAAATCTCAAATTTCATCGGCGAGGCGCTGGATATGGCAGCGGCGGAGCACTTCGCGGAGGTGCTGCTCGTCGGGCATGTGGGCAAGCTCGTCAAGCTGGCGGGCGGCATCATGAACACCCACTCCCGCTGTGCCGACTGCCGCACGGAGCTGTTCTGCGCCTATGCGGCGCTCTGCGGCGCGGACGCGGCAACCTGCCGCGCCCTGATGGACGCCGCTACGACAGACGCCTGTCTGGACATTCTGGACGCCGCGCAGCTGCGGGAGCCGGTCATGGCCAGTCTGCTCACCGCGATCCAGACGCATCTGGACCGCCGCGCGGCGGGGGCGTTCAAGGTCGGCGCGGTGCTGTTCTCAAACCGGAACGGCCCGCTGGGACAGACAAAAATTGCTGATACACTGTTGAAATTGTGGGGAGGAGCCTGACATGGTACATTTTGTGGGGGCCGGTCCCGGCGCACCGGACCTGATTACCCGACGCGGCGCGGCCCTGCTGCAAACGGCGGACTGCATCATCTACGCGGGCAGCCTGGTCAACCCGGCGCTGCTGGGGCTGGCGGGGCCGGACTGCGCCATCTATAACAGCGCCGAGATGACGCTGGAGCAGGTGCTTGCCGTCATGAAAGAAAACGAAGCAGCGCACAAAACCACTGTGCGCCTGCACACGGGCGACCCCTGCCTGTACGGCGCAATCCGGGAACAGATGGACGCGCTGGACGCCATGGGTATCGCCTACGACGATACGCCCGGTGTATCGAGCTTCTGCGGTGCGGCGGCGGCGCTGAACGCCGAGTACACGCTGCCCGGCGTCAGCCAGACCGTCATCATCACCCGCATGGAGGGCCGTACCCCTGTGCCCGAAGGTGAGCGGTTGGCCGCGCTGGCCGCCCACGGGGCGACGATGGTCATTTTCCTCTCCATCGGCCTGATCGACAGGGTGCAGGACGCGCTTCTGCAGGGCGCGTACACCGCCGCGACCCCTGCCGCCGTTGTCTACAAGGCAACGTGGCCGGAACAGAAAATTGTACATTGCACCGTCGGAACGCTGGTCGAAAGCACCCGCGCGGCGGGCATCACCAAAACGGCGCTCATCGTTGTCGGGGACTTTTTGGCCGCACAATATGACCGCAGCAAGCTGTATGACCCGGCGTTCACAACGGAGTTCCGAAGGGGGACGGACCGATGACCTGCGCGTACATTGCGTTCACGGCGCGGGGCCTGGCGCTGGCGCAGCAGCTGGCGGCAGCCTGCCCCGGCAGCGTGGCCCGCGGCGGTGCGGACGGCGTCCGCCTGACCGATTGGACCGCTGCGCAGTTTGCACAAAGCGACGCACTGATTTTTGTAGGAGCTGCCGGGATCGCGGTGCGGGCCATCGCGCCACACTGCCGCAGCAAGGCTGCAGACCCCGCCGTCGTTGTGCTGGATGAGGGTGGGCAGTTCGCCATTCCGCTGCTGTCGGGGCATCTGGGCGGCGCAAATGAGCTGGCGCAGCGGCTGGCGGCGGTCTGCCATGCCGTGCCGGTCATCACGACGGCCACCGACGGACGCGGCGTTTTTGCCGTGGACGAGTGGGCCAAGCGCCAGAACTGCGCCGTGGCCGAGCCGGAGCGCATCCGCTGCGTGAGCGGGGCACTGCTGGCCGGGCAGAGCGTTTGCTATGCCGCCGACTGGGCTGTTTCCGGCACACCGCCCGCGGGGGTGGAGCCTGCCGCCGCCGCTGACCGCGCAGATTTTGCGCTGACGCTGACCCCGACGGGTGAGGCGCTCCACCTGATCCCCCGCATTGCGGTGTTGGGTGTCGGCTGCAAGCGCGGCACGACGGCGGAAAAGTTGGAAACAGCCTTTGCGGCCTTCTGCGCGGAGCACCATTTTGCCCCGCAGGGCATTGTCCGCGCAGCCAGCATTGACTTGAAAAAGGATGAGCCGGGGCTGGCGGCGTTCTGCCGGGCGCACGGCTGGGAGATGGACTTTTATACCGCCGCTGCCCTGCGCACGGCTAAAGGCCGCTTTACGTCCTCCGGCTTTGTGCAGAGCATCACGGGCGTGGACAATGTCTGTGAACGCGCGGCGGTGCTGGCTGCAGACGGAGTGCTGTTCATCCCGAAGTGGGCGCGGGACGGCGTGACCCTTGCCGTGGCGCTGGCCCCCTTTGCCCCGGATTGGAGATGGAAAAATGATGAACCGTAGTCTTGTGTATGTGGTGGGCCTCGGCCCGGGCGGTGCGCAGTATTTGACCGCCCAGGCGCAGACTGCCCTGCAGGCCGCCGACGTGCTGTGCGGCTACACGGTCTACATCGACCTTGTGCGCCCGCTTTACCCGGATAAAGAGGTCTACGCTACCGGTATGACGCGGGAGATTGACCGCTGCCGTTGGGCGCTGGAAACGGCAAAGAGCGGCAAGATTGTGGCGCTCGTCTGCTCCGGCGATGCCGGGGTCTACGGCATGGCCAGCCCGCTGTTGGAGCTGGCGGAGCACTGCCCGGAGGTGGAGGTCGAGATCGTGCCCGGCCTGACCGCCGCTTTGAGCGGGGCCGCGGTGCTGGGTGCGCCGTTGGCACACGATTTTTGCGTGATTTCGCTGTCGGATCGGCTGACGCCGTGGGCCGTCATTGAAAAGCGGCTGGCCTGTGCCGCGGCGGGGGATTTCTGTCTGGCGCTCTACAACCCGTCGTCCAAAGGCCGCGCCGACTACCTGCAAAAGGCCGTTCGCATTCTGCGGGACAACGGCAAGGACCCGGACACGGCCTGCGGGCTGGTGCGCTGCATTGGCCGGGACGGCCAGACCGCACGGCTGCTGACGCTGGCCGAGCTGGAGGATACCGCCGTGGATATGTTCACAACGGTCTTTGTCGGCAACGCTGCAACGCAGATTTTACAGGACAGAATGGTTACGCCAAGGGGGTATCGCGGCGTATGAATATGGTGGTTTTCAGCGGTACAACGGAGGGGCGCAGCTTCTCCCGCGCGCTGGCGGCGCTCGGCGCGGCGGTCACGGTCTGTGTGGCGACAGAGCTGGGGGCCGAGGAACAGGGCTGCGCCGACGGCATCACGGTGCGCACCGGGCGGCTGGACGCCGAAGAAATGACGGCGCTGCTGCGCGGTGCGGCGCTCTGCGTTGACGCGACCCACCCGTATGCCGCCGAGGCAACGCGCAATATCCGTGCGGCGGCAGCGGCGGCGGGAGTTGAATATCACCGTCTGCTGCGCCCCGCCAGCCCCCTGCCCGCGGGCAGTGTGGTGCTGGCCGATGCCGCCCGGGCCGCCGCGTATCTGGCAGACAGACCGGGGCGCGTCCTGCTGGCGACGGGTGCCAAGGAGCTGCCCGCCTTCGCAGCGCTCGACCCGGCGCGGCTCTACCCGCGCGTTCTGCCGACGGTGGCAGGTATCGCAGCATGCGAGGCAGCGGGCGTTCCGCACCGCAATATCCTTGCGATGCAGGGGCCTTTTACGAAAGAATTAAATGCGGCGCTGCTGCACCAGTTCCATATCGACTATATGGTCACGAAGGACGGCGGCGCGGCGGGCGGCTTTGCCGAAAAGGCCGAGGCCGCCGCCCGGTGCGGCGTGCAGCTCATTGTGCTGCGCCGCCCGGACGACGCGGGCGAGGCCACTGACACAATTTTACAGCGATGCAGGGAGCTTTTATGAAGATCACATTGGTGGGCATGGGCAGCGGAGCGCCCGGCAGCCTGACAGCGGCGGGGCTGGAGACGCTGCGCGGAGCGGAGCTGATCATCGGCGCGCGCCGCCTGCTGGAAAATCTGCCCGAGGGCTGCACGGTAAACCGCGCAGCCCTCTATAAAACGGACGAAATTTGCGCATTGCTGCGGCAGACAGATTGCGCGGAGGTCACGGTGGTTTTCAGCGGCGACACAGGCTTCTACTCCGGCGCGGCGGCGCTCTGCCGCGCATTGGACGATGCGGGTCTGCCGTACACGGTGCTGCCCGGCGTTTCCAGCGTGCAATTATTGGCCGCGGCGCTGGGCCGCCCGTGGCAGGGCTGGCGGCTCGTCTCCGCCCACGGCTGTGCCTGTGACCCGGTGGCCGCCTGCCGCGCGGGCGGGACAACCTTTTTCCTGACCGGCGGCAGCGAGACTCCCGCGACGCTCTGCCAACAGCTGGCGGATGCCGGGCTGGGCGACGCTGCGGCCACGGTGGGGGAGAACCTCGGCACGCCGTCCCAGCGGCTTGTGACCGGCACGGCGCAGGAGCTGGCCACACAGCGCTTTGCACCGCTCAGTGTCCTGCTTGTGGAAAATGTGCCCGCGCCCCTGCGCCGCACGCCCGGCCTGCCCGATGAAGCGTTCATCCGCGGCAAAACGCCGATGACCAAGCAGGAGGTTCGCGCTGCCGCGCTGGCCAAGCTGGCCGTGCGCCCCACGGATACCCTCTGGGATGTGGGCGCGGGCACCGGCAGCGTCAGTGTGGAGCTGGCGCTGGCCGCCCCTGCGGGCCGGGTCTACGCCGTGGAGTGCGACGCGGAAGCCTGTGACCTTATCCGTCAGAACCGCGCAAAATTTGCGGTGCAAAATCTGCACCTTACCGAGGGCCTTGCCCCCGCCGCACTGGCAGGCTGGCCCGCGCCGGACGCTGTTTTTATCGGCGGCAGCAAGGGCAGTCTGCGGGCTGTCGTCGATGCCGCGCTGGCCGCGAACCCCGATGCACGGCTCTGTATCAGCGCCATTGCGCTGGAAACCTTACAGGAGGCCGTTGCGGCCCTGACGGCCCACGGCCTGACCGCCCAGGTCACACAAATCGCAGTCAGCCGCAGCCGGGCGGCGGGCAGCCTGCACCTGCTCATGGCGAACAACCCGGTTTTCTTGATCGCGAGGGAGTAAAAATGCTGCAATTGGTTCTGGCTGCACCCCGCTCCGGCAGCGGAAAAACAACGGCAGCCTGTGCGCTGCTGGCGGCGCTGACTGCCCGCGGGCTGACCCCCTGCGCGTTCAAGTCGGGGCCGGACTACATCGACCCGATGTTCCACCGCGCAGTGCTGGGCGTTGAAAGCCACAATCTCGACCTGTTTTTCTCTGCACCGCAGATCGCCCGCGCACTCTACGCCCGGCACGCGGCGGGGCACGGCGCGGCAGTCGTCGAGGGGGCCATGGGCTACTACGACGGCCTTGGCGGCGTGACCGACACGGCCAGCGCGTGGCAGCTGGCCGATACGCTGGACCTGCCCGCACTGCTCGTTGTGCGGCCCAAGGGGGCAAGCCTGACGCTGGCGGCGGAGCTGCGCGGGCTGACGGCGTTCCGCACACCGCACCATATCGCGGGAATTTTGCTCAATGATTGTACGCAAGGATTGTGCGCTCTGCTGAAGCCGATGCTCGAAAAAGAGACCGGTCTGCCCGTGGTCGGCTGCCTGCCGCCGCTGCCCGAGGCCGTGATAGAAAGCCGCCACCTCGGTCTGAAAACCGCCGCCGAGATCGACGATCTGCAGCACAAGATACAGCTCTTATCCGATGCCGCGCAGCAAACCATCGACTGGCCGCTGCTGCACACCCTGTTTGACCGCCCCGCGCCCGCCGCTGCGCCGTGCACGGTGCCCCCGCCGCGGGTGCGCCTTGCCGTGGCAAGGGACGCCGCGTTCTGCTTTACCTACGCCGAAACGTTGGAGGCACTGCGGGAAAACGGCGCGGAGCTGTGCTTTTTCAGCCCGCTGGCCGACACGGCTCTGCCGGATAACATCGGCGGGCTTTACCTGCCGGGCGGCTACCCCGAGCTGTACGCCGCCCGGCTGGCCGCGAATGCCCCCCTGCGCGCCGCCGTAAAAAGCGCCGTGCAGGGCGGCCTGCCAACCGTGGCCGAGTGCGGCGGCTTTTTGTACTTGGGCCGGACATTACAGGACGCCGACGGCACGCCCCACCCGATGGCGGGCGTGCTGCCCGGGCAGGGCTTCAAGGTCGGGCGGCTCGTGCGGTTCGGCTACGCTCGCCTGACCGCCCGCGCCGACAGTATGCTGTTCCGCGCGGGGGAGACCCTGCCCGTCCACGAGTTCCATCACTGGGACTCCACCGAAAACGGCGATGCGTTCACCGCTGCCAAGGCAAACGGGCGGCAATGGGCGTGCGGCTTTGCCAATGCAAGTCTCTACGCGGGTTTTCCGCATCTCTATTGGGCAGGTACGCCGCTGCCGAAGCGCTTTGCGGCTGCAGCCGAACATTATATAAAGGAAACATCATGACCGAAAACGAACTGAAAAACCTGCTTGCAGCCGTTACCCCGCCGGACGAGGCCGCCCGCGCCGCAGCCCACGCCCACTGGGCTGCGCTGGCAAAGCCCCTGGGCGGACTGGGTCGGCTGGAAGCCATGGTCGAGGACGCCGCCGCGCTGACCGGCGACCCCGTGCCGGACGTGAGCCGCCGCGCGGTGCTGGTGCTCTGCGCGGACAACGGCGTTGTGGCGCAGGGCGTCAGCCAGACCGATGCCTCCGTGACCCGCGCCGTGCTCGAAAACCTGACCGCCCGCCGCACCAGCGTCTGCCGCATGGCCACTGCAGCCCACTGCGACGTCGTGCCCGTCGATATGGGCATTGCGGGCGCACCCGTGCCCGGCGCGGTGGACTGCCGCATTGCTGCGGGCACGGCTGACTTTACCACCGGCCCGGCTATGACCCGCGCACAGGCCGTGCAGGCCATCGCCGCGGGCATCGCGCTGGTGCGCGCGCAGAAGCAGAGCGGCGCACAGCTGCTGGCGACGGGGGAGATGGGCATCGGCAACACAACGACGTCCAGCGCCGTGGCCAGCGTGCTGCTGGGCCGCCCTGTGGCCGAGATGACCGGGCGCGGCGCGGGACTTTCCGATGCAGGACTGCACCGCAAAATAGATGCGATAGAACGCGGCATTGCCCGCAACCACTCCGACGCCGCGGACCCGCTGGGGGTGCTGGCGGCGCTGGGTGGCTTTGATATTGCCGGGCTGTGCGGCGTGTTTCTGGGCGGTGCGCTCGAAAGGCTGCCCATCGTGATGGACGGATTCATCAGCGGCGTGGCGGCGCTGTGCGCGGTGCGGCTCTGCCCCGCGGCGGAAAAGGCCGTTTTCGCCAGCCATGTATCCAGCGAGCCAGCCGCACATATTGTGCTGGACGCGCTGTGCAAAAAACCGCTTATCACCGCAGAACTGCATCTGGGCGAGGGCACGGGCGCGGTGGCCAGCCTGCCGCTGTGGGATATGGCGCTGGCCGTTTACAACGGCTGCTACTCGTTTGCGGAGGGCGGCATCACGCCGTACACCCCGCAGTGCTGACGCTGGTCATCGGCGGCGCGGCCAGCGGCAAAAGCGCCTATGCGGAGTCGCTCTGCCTGCGTGCACCGCTGCCGCGCACCTATCTGGCGACGATGCAGGTATGGGATGCCGAGTGCGCCGCCCGCGTGGCGAAGCACCGCGCCATGCGGGCCGAAAAGCAGTTCACCACGGTAGAGTGCCCGCTGCACCTGGACCGCGTGGCCCTGCCCCGGCGCGGCACCGTACTGCTGGAGGACCTGGGCAACCTGGTCGCCAATGAGCTGTATGACCCCGACGGTGCAGGGGCGGAAACCGCGGCGGCGATCCTGCGGGGCATTGACAAGATGCTGCTGCAATGTGATAATCTGATTGTGGTTTCCAACGAGGTGTTCAGCGGTGGGGCAGACTATGCGGGCGATACGGACCGCTATCTGCGCGCGCTGGCCGCCGTCAACAACGCTGCGGCGGCGCGGGCAGACCGCGTGGTGCGCGTTGTCTGCGGCATCCCCGTCTATTACAAAGGAAGTGAAGGTCCGTGACAGCTTTACAGACGATTGCGGTGGCGTTCGCCATGTTTTCAGCCTTGCCGATGCCGCAGTTCGACTGGAACGAAAAAAATATGCGGTACGCGCTCTGCGCCTTCCCGCTGGTGGGGGTGGTGTGCGGCGCACTGTGGTGCGTCTGCGGCGTGCTGCCGCTGCCCGCGGCGGCCCGCGCGGCGGGGTTCTGCCTTGTGCCGGTCTGGGTCACGGGCGGCATCCATCTGGACGGCTACGCCGACACCTGCGACGCACTTTCAAGCTACGGCGATACCGCGAAGAAGCTGGAAATTTTAAAGGACCCCCACTGCGGCGCGTTCGCGGTCATCCGGCTGTGCAGCTACTTTGCGGCGTATTTTGCGCTGTGCGCCTGTGTGGCGTTCACCCCGCGGGTCGGCGTGCTCTGGACGCTGGCGCTGGTGGGAGAGCGGGCGCTGTCCGGGCTGGCCGTGGCGGCGTTCCCGCTGGCGAAAAATACCGGCCTTGCCCACACCTTTGCCACGGCGGCGGACCGCGTCCGCGTGCGGCAGGTGCTGGCCGCGCTCTGCGCCATGCTGGCCGTGGGGCTGACTGCACTGGGCGGCTGGGCGTTGGTGCTGGCCGCAGGCTGCGTTTTTGCGCGGTACTACGTTGTTGCCAAAAAACAGTTTGGCGGTGTGACCGGTGATCTGGCCGGGTGGTTCCTGCAAAAATGCGAGATCTGGATGCTGGCGGCGCTGGCCGCCTGCCAATGGCTGGGGGTGCTGTAAATGGTGTTTGTGACAGGGCCGCTCTGCAGCGGCAAGCGCACCTTTGCGCAAAAGCTCGGCGGGCGGCAGGTGTACGACGTGCAGGATTTGGCCGCCGACGCCGCCGATTTGAACCGGCTGGCCGACGAGCTGGCAGATTATGATGTTGTGACCGCGGCGGAGGTCGGCGGCGGCGTTGTGCCGATTGACCCCGCCGCGCGTGCCGCGCGGGAGGCGGCGGGCCGTCTGGCCTGTCTGCTGGCCGCGCGAGCGGACTGCGTTGTGCAGATGTTTTGCGGTCTGCCGACGATTTTGAAAGGAGAACTTCCGAAATGCTGATTTATTTACTGCGCCACGGCCTGACAGAGTACAACGCCCAGAAGCGCTATCAGGGTCAGCGGGATATCCCGCTCTCGCCCGAGGGGCTGGCCCAGCTGCGCCGGGCTGATATTGACCCGAAGGTTGTCTATATTTCCACGCTGCAGCGTACAAGGCAGACGGCGGAGGTGCTGTTCCCGGACGCGGAGCTCGTGCCCGTGGACGGGCTGAAGGAGATGTGCTTCGGCAGCTTTGAAGGCCGCAATTATATTGAGATGGAGCACGACCCCGACTATCAGGCGTGGGTCGCCGCCAACTGCGAGAGCAGCTGTCCCGACGGTGAGCGCAAGGATGATTTCAGTGACCGCGTATGCCGCACGTTTGCGGCGCTGGTGGACAAGGCGCTGGCCGACGGCGAGGAAATGCTGGTGATCCTGGCCCACGGCGGCACCCAGATGGCCGCGTTGGAGCGCTACGGCGTGCCGCGCCGCAGCTATTACCGGTGGTGCGGCCCCAACGCAGGCGGCTATGTGCTGGACGCCCGCGACTGGGCGGCGCGGCATGAGCTGCGTTTGGTCAAGACCGTGCAGTACACGAAGGAGAGCACATGCTGATTTTTTGGGCGGTGCTGGGCGGCTTTTTGCTGGACGCTCTGTTTGGCGACCCGGCGTGGCTGCCGCATCCGGTGGTACTCATGGGCCGGTGCATCTCGGCGCTGGAAAAGCGCCTGCGCACCGCACTGCCCAAAACGCCGCGGGGCGAGCTGGCCGGCGGGGCCGCGGTGGCCGCGGTGCTGCCGCTGGGCACGCTGGCCGTTACCGGCCTTGCCTGTTGGGCCGCGGCAAGGCTCCATCCGGCGCTGGGGCTGGCGCTGCAAATGCTCTGGTGCGGCCAGGCGCTGGCTGCTAAGGGTCTTGCACAGGAGAGCTGCAATGTGTACAAGGAACTGGCAAAGGGCGACCTGCCCGCGGCCCGCAGGGCCGTGGCCCGCATCGTGGGCCGTGACACGCAAAACCTGACCGCCGCGGGCGTGACCAGAGCCGCCGTGGAGACCGTGGCCGAGAACGCCAGCGACGGCGTCATTGCGCCGCTTTTGTATATGCTCCTTGGCGGGGCACCGCTGGCGCTGACCTACAAGGCCATCAACACGATGGACAGCATGCTCGGCTACAAAAACGAAAAATATCTTTATTTCGGGCGCTGTGCCGCCAAATTGGACGATGCCGCCAACTGGCTGCCCAGCCGCCTGGCCGCGCTGCTCTGGGTGGCTGCGGCGGCGCTGACGGGCAACAGCGCCCGCGGGGCGTGGCGCATCTGGCGGCGGGACCGCCGCCGCCACGCCAGCCCCAACAGCGCCCAGACCGAGAGCGCCTGCGCCGGGGCACTGGGCGTGCAGCTGGCGGGCCCGGCCTATTACTTTGGAGAATATTACGATAAGCCGACAATTGGCGACCCGCTGCGGGAGATCGAGCCGCGGGACATCCTGCGTGCCAACCGCATGATGTACGCCGAGAGCCTGCTGGCCCTTGTGCTGGGGCTGGCCGTGCGGCTGATGCTTGTCTTGTGAGGGAATGCGGAATGGAACTGGTACACGGCGGTGACTGGGCGGGCTATCGGGCCGAGTTTGGCCGGGACGCGCTGGATTTTTCGGCCAACGTCAGCCCGCTGGGGCTGCCCGCGGGCGTGGCGGCGGCCATCACAGCGGCACTGCCCATGGCGGATCGCTACCCGGACCCGCTCTGCCGGGCACTGCGCACTAAGCTGGCCGCGGCAGAGGGTGTGGATACTGCGCAAATTTTGTGCGGCAACGGTGCGGCGGACCTGATCTACCGCCTGGCACTTGCCCTGCGCCCGCGGCGCGCATTGCTGCCCACGCCGACCTTTGCCGAGTATGCTGCTGCGCTGGAAACGGTGGATTGTGACGTACAGCGGTTTCTTTTGCGGGAGGAAAACGACTTTGCCGTGACGGACGGCTTTGTAGACGCCATCGGCGACAGCACCGATGCAGTGTTCCTCTGCCAGCCCAACAACCCCACCGGTCAGGTCACACCGCTCGCTATGGTGCAAAAGCTGCTGCGCCGCTGTGCCGACTGCGGCGCGGTGCTGGTCGTGGATGAGTGCTTCCTTGACTTCCTCGCCGCGCGGGATGCCCTGACAGCTAAGACGGTTTTGCGCGATGCACCGAACCTTATAATCTTAAAGGCATTCACCAAGCTCTACGCTATGGCCGGGGTGCGGCTGGGGTATGCGCTGTGCAGTGACGCGGCGCTGCTGGACAAAATGCGCGCGGCGGGTCAGCCGTGGGCCGTGTCCGGTCTGGCACAGGCCGCAGGGCTGGCCGCACTGGAGGAGACCGCCTATGCCGACAGCGTGCGCACACTCATTGCCGACCAGCGCCCAAGGCTGGCCGCGGGACTGCGGGCACTGGGGCTGCGGGTCGTGGACGGACAGGCCAACTACCTGCTGTTCCGCGCACCGGCGGACTTTGGGGCAAAGCTGCGCCGTCACGGTGCGGTGGTGCGCGGCTGCGGCAACTACCCGGGGCTGGACGAGACGTGGTACCGCACCGCTGTGCGCACCCAAAAAGAAAACGAACAGCTGTTGAAAATTATGCGGGAGGTGCTGGCATGAGCCGGGCAGGGTGCATCATGGTGCAGGGCACGATGAGCGGCGCGGGCAAAAGCCTGCTGTGCGCGGCGCTCTGCCGCATTTTTGCGCAGGACGGCTACAAAACCGCGCCGTTCAAAAGCCAGAATATGGCGCTGAACAGCTTTGTGACCCGGGACGGCCTCGAAATGGGCCGCGCACAGGTCGTGCAGGCGCAGGCCGCGGGCGTCGAGCCCGATGTGCGGATGAACCCGATCCTGCTCAAGCCGAGCAGCGATGTGGGCAGCCAGGTCATCGTGAACGGCGAGGTCCGCGGCGATATGCCCGCAAAGGAATACTTCCGCCGCAAAAAGTCGCTGATTCCCGATATTCTGCGTGCCTACGACAGCCTTGCCGATGAATTTGACATCATCGTCATCGAGGGCGCGGGCAGTCCCGCCGAGATCAACCTCAAGGCGGACGACATTGTCAACATGGGGCTGGCAAAGCTCGTGGACGCGCCGGTTCTGCTGGCGGGCGACATTGACCGCGGCGGCGTCTTTGCGCAGCTGTACGGCACGGTGGCGTTGCTGGAGCCGGACGAGCGTGCGCGTATATGCGGGCTTATCATCAATAAATTCCGCGGCGACGTAGAAATTTTGCGCCCCGGGCTGGCAATGCTGGAGGAAAAAACGCAGCTGCCGGTGTTGGGCGTCGTGCCGTACCTGCGGGTGGACATCGAGGACGAGGACTCGCTTGCGCCGCGGCTGCAAAGCAAAAGCGCGGTCAAGCCGCTGGACGCAGCTGTTTTGAGATTGCCGCATATTTCCAATTTTACCGATTTTATGCCGTTGGAACAGCACCCGCTTTTGGGTGTGCGGTACGTGCAGTCCGTGCGGGAGCTGGGCACGCCGGACCTGGTCATTCTGCCCGGCACCAAAAACACGGTGAACGACCTGTTGTGGCTGCGCCAGTCCGGGCTGGAGGCCGCTGTGCTCAAGCTGGCAGCAGGCGGCACGCCGGTGCTGGGCGTCTGCGGCGGCTATCAGCTGCTGGGCGAGACGCTCGACGACAGTCAGGGCACCGAGAGCGGCCATCCGCAGACGCTGCGCGGGCTGGGCCTGCTGCCGACGCGGACGGTCTTTACCGCCGAAAAGCGCCGCGCACAGGTCACGGCGACGGCTGCCGCGCCCTTTGCCGGGGCTGCGCTGACCGGATATGAAATTCACACGGGCCGTACTGCGGTGAACGGCGCTCCGTTCTGCCGCTATGCCGACGGCACACCGGAGGGCTGCGTGCAAAACGCCGTGTTCGGCACCTACCTGCACGGCCTGTTTGACAGCGGCGAATTGACGGAGCAGCTGGCCGCGTACCTCTGCCGCCGCAAGGGAATCGCGCCGGAGACCGCCGCGCCGCTTGCGATGGCCGACTACCGCACACAGCAGCTGGACCTGCTGGCCGACGGCGTACGCAGTGCGCTGGACATGGACGCCGTCTACGCGGCCATGGGTCTGCACAACCCCAGAGGAGGGAAAAAATGACACCGCAGCATCATCTGCCCGCCGACATTGAGCGCACGAGCATGGGCATTATCACGGCGGAGCTGGCCGCGCGCGGGCTTGCGGTTCCGCCCGAAAACGCCGCCGTGGTCAAGCGCGTTATTCACACGACAGCGGATTTTGACTACGCCGAGAACCTGCGCTTCACACCCGGCGCGGCGGCGGCGGGCGTCGCGGCCATGCGTGCTGGGGCAGTGGTCATCACCGACACCAACATGGCGCTGGCGGGCATCACAAAGCCCGGTCTGGCCAAATTGGGCGGGCAGGCACTCTGCTTTATGGCCGACCCCGCTGTCGCCGCTGCTGCGAAGGCGGCGGGCTCGACCCGGGCCGCCGCCGCCATGCACAGGGCCGCGCGGGAGTACCCCGGCGCGGTGCTGGCCGTTGGCAACGCCCCCACGGCGCTGCTGACGATTGCGGACGAGATCGAAAGCGGTCTGCGCCCCGCGCTGGTCATCGCCGTGCCCGTCGGCTTTGTGAACGTAGTGGAAAGCAAGGAACGGCTGTTTGCGGTTTGCACGCAGTACGGCGTGCCCGCCATCGCCGCCATGGGTCGCAAGGGCGGCAGCAACGTGGCTGCCGCCATCTGCAACGCGCTGGTGTATTCCGCCGCCGAGATGCTCGACCCTGCGGCAAGAGGATGGCAGTAATACACTTTTTACCCTCGGTGTTTCCCTACAACCGAAAATTTTGGCGCGGAGGAGGCGTTTTGCCCCCTCCGCTTTAGACTGTCGAAAAAGGTGCGCACACCCCTTAGCCCCCTCTGCGAGGGGGCTCCGCCCGCAGGCGGTGGTGGAGAGAACTGTACGGCTGCCCGAAATATTTCGGGCTATGGCAAGGTTCTCTCCCTCCGCCCCTTCGGGGCACCTCCCTCGCAGAGGGAGGTTTTTCGACACGCTGGCGCGGAGGAGGCGTTTTGCCTCCTCCGCTTTTTGTTTCCCTATAAAATCCGTCAGCGTTTCTCCGGCTTCCTGCCTGAATTTTGCAGAAAGGTGCGGGCGGATATAGCTTTCAGCCTTATGCGTGAAGATGGTGTTTGAGCTTTCTGTAACTGCTGACGTAATTTTTCATAATACGCTCGCTTTTGCTTGACTGCGCGACCATTTACGAATGTGGATTTTCGTTTAAAGACGTTAAATGGCAATAGAATTACGAAAATATCAGGTCATGGCCCAAGCACCCATCAGAATGGCCAGAAACACTACATTGGAAATAGTAAACATCGCAAAATAGTGCCCTTTTTCAGCAGGTACTTCATTTGCAATCTGTCGATAAGAAATCAGGCTTGCCATGGATGCAATTAATGTGCCAAGGCCACCAAGGTTTGTGCCAATAATCAGCGCACGGAAATTATCGGTAAATCCAGAAAGCAGGATGGCAGCAGGCACATTACTGGTCACTTGAGAGGCCAGAACGGATACTAAAACCTCATGGCCGGCCAGAATATTCTGCAACCATCCAGAGAACGCTTCCATCCGACCTAAGTTCCCGATGAAAATGAACAGTGCTACAAAGGTAAGAATCAGAGAATAGTCTACGCGGCCAAGAGTGGGGCGGTCGGCAAAGAAGGTGCACACCAAGATAGCGGCGAATGCAACACCGTATGGGAAAACACGCAATACAACCAATAAACAGGCGACAAACAGAATACCGTACAACGCAATGAGTTTCTTGTCTGGCTCTGAGTTTACCGCAGAATGAGTTACAACAATATCGGAACCTTCACGGCATAGCCATACTGCCCATATAGCAATAAGCACTAATGATATGATGGAATAGGGGAGCATCAACAGAACAAAAGAGCTCATATCCATCCCGCTCTTGCCATACAAATACAGGTTTTGGGGATTGCCAAGCGGTGTGAGCATACTGCCAAGGTTGGCAGCTATCGTCTGCATACAGACGATAGGGAGGAGCAGTTTGCTGCGAACAGATGCGCTCAAACTATTCAGAACGACAAACGTAAATGGCACGAATGTCAGCAGCGATACATCGTTTGTTATCAGCATACTGCTGAAGAAGCATAGGCCAACGAGAACAATTGTTAGCTGCAAAGTGGTGCGGGTATGAGATAGGAGGACATGGCCGAGTCTATCAAATACGCCTTGCCCTCTCAGTCCGGCCATAACTGTCATTAACGAAAACAGGATTGCAAGAGTACGGAAATCGATATATCCGAGGTATTCTGCGTCCGGGGGGACAAAGAAAGCGGAAATGATCGCCAAACAAGTGGCAATGCTCAGGACGGGTTCTTTCTGAAAAATGTGCTTACTCATCATAAATAAGATTCTCTTTCCGATCATTCGTTATCTCTTCCGGACGGCAAAACCAAAAGCTGTACCGCAAATACCACCGACAATGTGCATAAAGTTAGCTACATTATCTTGTATAAAGAGGATACTGTAAATCTGCTGGCTTAAGTACAGCACGCCAACCAAGATGAAGGTGATAGGGATACCTCCATTCTTACTGCCGGCCAAACTGGAGAGCATGATGAGCATGAATACGATACCGGATGCACCAAGCAATGCAGAAGTGGGGAACAGCACACACTGCAATATGCCGGATACCAGCGCGGTCATAAGGATACCGCTTAGAAGTGTTCGACTTCCGTATCGTTCTTCCAAAGGTGGAGCGACAACAAGGAAGAGAAGCATATTGTTTATAAAGTGATCCCAACCGCCGTGGCCAAGAACATGACCGAACAACCGGATATAGAATAGCGGATCCGTCATCGACGAGCGATACACACTAAACAGGTGCGAGGTTGTCCAGTTGTTTGTTAAATAGCCCAATACCAGAGAGGCGAGGGACAAAAAGAAAAAGGTCAGTGTGACGGGGGCATTGTATTGAAGCCGGATGCTGCTGCGTTTCATAGAAGTTCCTCCATCCTTATTGGATATTATTAGTATAGCACATTAGAGCGAAATATGTTGCAGAATAGAAAATAATCTGGGAGAGTAAAAGAGAAAGTAAATAAAACCATTTAAAGGCGATTGGATATTTCACAGGCAAGATATGCAGCAGCGGCCAAATCGCAGTCAGCAAGGGCTGCCCCAGCAGGGGGATAATTTGTGTGCGTTCCTTTTATAATACCGGAAGATGAGAAAAACGGCGGTTCAATTAGATAAATATTTTTACCTAATAATATTGACATTCGAAACGAACGTGGTATAATGACCTCATTGACAATTACGTCAAATTATTTAGTTAAATTATGTGAGGTACGTAATATGAGCTTTGAAGAAGTAAAAGAAGTATTTGTTGACACCCTGAACTGCGATGCTGATAAGGTCACAATAGATGCCAGCCTGACCGACGACCTGCAGGCGGACAGCCTGGATGCGGTAGAGCTGAACATGGCGTTTGAGGACAAGTTCGGCGTTACGATTGCCGATGAGGACCTGGGGACGCTCAAAACCGTGGGCGACATCTTCAACTATCTGGCTGCGCGGGCAGCCTGAAGGGTATTGCAAGATGAGTGCCATTGAAAAGCTGTTCCCGACCAGCCCGCAGGAGCGCAGCTTTCAGATGAAAGCCCGCCGCGATGCCGGCACGGCTGCGCCCAACTGGGTGCCGCCGCAATTTGTCGAGTGCAAAAAATGCGGCCGCCGTGCCACGCGGCAGGTTTGGGTCAAGAGCCAGTATGTCTGCCCCAACTGCGGGGTGCATTTGGCAATCGGCGCCTATTATCGGCTCAGCACGGTTCTGGACCACGGAACATTTAAAGAGCTGAACCCGGACATTGCGCCCAACGATGTGCTGCATTTTCCCGATTATCAGGAAAAGCTGGCCGCTGCTTCGGTCAAGACCGGCCTGAAAGAAGCCGCCGTTACAGCAATCGGCAGGATCGGCGGCGTGCAGGCGGTGGTCGCTGTGCTGGACAGCCGTTTTTTTATGGGCAGCATGAGCACCGCTGTTGGTGAAAAGATCACACGTGCGATTGAGTACGCTGCCGACAAGCACCTGCCGCTCATCATTTTTTCTGCCAGTGGCGGCGCACGGATGCAGGAGGGCATTTTCAGCCTGATGCAGATGGCCAAAACCAGCGCCGCGCTGGAACGGTTCAACCGCAGCGGCGGGTTGTACATCAGCGTGCTGACCCACCCCACCACAGGCGGCGTCACGGCCAGCTTTGCCAGTCTGGGTGATATTACGCTCGCCGAACCGGGGGCACTTATCGGCTTTGCCGGGCCGCGCGTCATTGAACAGACCATCGGTGAAAAACTGCCCGACGGGTTCCAGCGCAGCGAGTTCCAGCTGGAACACGGTTTTGTGGATCAGGTCGTGCCGCGCACCGAGTTGAAAGAGGTCTTAACGCGGATCTTGCAGCTCCACACGCAGGGGAGGAAGCGCAGATGATCAAAGAAGTTTTGCAGCAGTTGGAACCGCTGGACGCGCAGATCGACGCGCTGTGCAGCCGTGCCGATGACGCCGAAATGGCGAGCACGACCACCCATGCGGCTGAACTGGCTGAGCTTTCCGCAGAGGAAAACACGCTTTTACAGCGCTGCACCTCGCTGACGCCGGAGGACCGTGTTTTTCTGGCCCGCCGCCCTGACCGCCCGCATATAACCGAAATGATCGACAACTTGTTTACCGACTTTTTTGAGCAGTGCGGTGACCGACAATGCAAAGAGGATGCGGCCATTTTGTGTGGGATCGCACGGTTCCACGGGATGCCCGTTACCGTTTTGGGGCACCGCAAAGGGACTACGCTGGAAGAAAACCTGCGCTGCAACTTTGGCATGCCGGGACCGGAGGGCTACCGCAAGGCCCTGCGCGTGATGAAACAGGCGGAAAAATTTCACCGTCCCATCATCACTTTTATTGACACTCCCGGTGCTTACCCCGGCAGGGATGCGGAAGAACGCGGCCAAGGGGAAGCCATTGCCCGCAACCTGATGGAGATGAGCGGCCTGACCGTCCCGGTGCTGGCCATTGTCACAGGCGAGGGGTCCAGCGGCGGCGCGCTGGGTCTGGGTGTTGCCAACCACATTCTGATGCTGGAAAATGCCGTGTACTCAGTGCTCAGCCCCGAGGGGTTTGCCAGTATTCTGTGGAAAGATGCTTCCCGCAGCGGCGAGGCCTGCACCATGATGAAGCTGACGGCACAGGACCTGTACGCAGATGGCATTGTGGAAGAAGTCATCCCCGAACCGCTGGGCGGCGCACAGCGTGGACGGCAGCTGCTTTTCAGCCGGTTGGACACTGCCATTGCGGTGCACCTTGCCGCCTTATGTAAGATGAGCGGCAAAGCGTTGGCAGACCAGCGCTACAAAAAATACCGCCGCATCGGAGAAATGAGGGGCGCATGAAAGGCTTACAGCTGCTGGCTACCGGTGGGGCATTGCCCGGCCGTGTAGTGACGAACGAGGACTTGCGCCGACAGGTGGACACCAGCGACGAATGGATCACGACCCGCACCGGCATCTGCCAGCGCTATTACTGCACCGAAAACGAGGATGCCGCCACGCTGGCTATCACCGCCGCCCGTCAGGCCCTGACCCGCAGCGGTCTGGCGGCAAACGATATTGCCTGTTGTGTTGTGGCAACGCTCTCGTCCCCGACGGCTACCCCAAGCATTGCCTGCCGCGTACAGGCTGCCTTGGGTCTGCCGGAAGACCGGCCTGCCTTTGATGTGAATGCGGCCTGTTCTGGCTTTATTTATGCCGCCGCCGCGGCCCACGGGCTCCTGAGCACGCTGGGCGGGCGGTATGCGCTGGTCATTGGCTGCGAGGCACTCTCCCGCATGGTGGACCCGACTGACCGCACGACCTGTGTATTGTTTGGCGACGGCGCGGGTGCGGCTGTTTTTGAGCTGGCCGAAAATGCACCGTTCGCCGTAACGTTAGGCGCACGGGGCAGTGAAGCGATCCGCGCGGGCGGCCCTGCGGCCTGCGATACCGCGCCCATTACGATGGACGGCAGGGCGGTTTTCCGCTTTGCCGTGGAGGCTATGCCGCGCTGTCTGCAAGCCGTGCTGGACCGCAGCCAAAAGACATTGTCTGATCTGGACTGGGTAGTCTGCCACCAGGCCAACAGCCGCATAATTGACCATTGTGTCAAAAGTTTACACGCAGAACCGTCAAAGTTTTACAAAAACATAAGCCGTCACGGCAACACCAGTGCTGCCAGCATCCCGATTGCCCTGCACGAAATGGCGGAAAGTGATCTGCTGCGACCCGGCCAGACGCTGGCCTGCATCGGCTTTGGCGGCGGGCTGACATGGGGCGGGATACTGCTGACGTATGAGGGTAGAAAATGAAGCTGCTCAATGAAATTTTAGGTACAAAATATCCCATTATACAGGGCGGCATGGCCAATATCGCCACGGGCGAGTTTGCCGCTGCCTGTTCCAACGCCGGGGCGCTGGGGCTGATCGGCTCCGGCGGCATGGACGCGGACTCCCTGCGGGAAAACATCCGCCGCTGCCGCGCACTGACCGACAAGCCCTTTGGCGTGAACATCATGCTGATGCACCCGCAGGCGGATGAATTTGCCAAAATCGTGGTGGAGGAGGGCGTAAAGCTCGTCACCACCGGGGCGGGAAATCCGGGAAAGTACATGGCCGCGTGGAAAGCAGCCGGTATCACGGTCATCCCCGTGGTGGCGGCAGCCATTTTGGCCAAACATCTGGAACCGCTCGGCATTGACGCCGTTATTGCCGAAGGTACCGAGAGCGGCGGCCATGTGGGCGAGATGACCACGATGGCACTTGTCCCGCAGGTCGTCGATGCCGTCCATGTGCCTGTCATTGCTGCGGGCGGCATTGCCGATGGACGAGGGCTGGCTGCTGCGCTGGCATTGGGGGCGTGCGGTGTGCAGGTCGGTACCTGTCTGCTGGCGAGCACCGAGTGCCCCATCCATGAAAACTATAAAGCCGCCCTGTTAAAAGCCCGCGACAGTGATACCATCGTGACCGGGCGCATCGGCGGCACCCCTGTGCGTGTACTGAAAAACCGCATGAGCCGCGAGTATGTCCGCCAGGAAAAGGCCGGGGCTGATAAAATGGCGCTGGAACGCTTTACTTTAGGCAGTCTGCGCAAGGCTGTGTTTGACGGTGACACCGAGAATGGCAGCCTGATGGCCGGACAGGCCGCAGGGCTGCTGCACGAAGTCCGCCCGGTGGAAGAAATTCTTGCCGCGATGGTAAGCGAAGCCAAAGACTGCATCGCCGGGGTGTATAAGGAGATTACCTTATGAAACTAGCATTTTTATACGCCGGGCAGGGAAGCCAGCACGCCGGTATGGGCCGGGATCTTTACGAGACTTTCCCGGCTTTCCGCGCTGCTTTTGACGAAGCCGACGCGGCGGTGGATTTTGATTTGAAAGAAGTCTGCTTTACCGACGCAGCCGGTGTATTGAGCGAGACCCAATACACCCAGCCCTGCATGACGGCGTTTGCCGCTGGCCTTACTGCCGTACTGCGGGAGGCAGGCGTCACACCGGATTATGCGGCAGGGCTGTCGCTGGGGGAGTATTCCGCCCTGGCCTGTGCGGGGGTGTTCGATGTGCAGACCGCAGTCGCTTTAACCGCTTTCCGCGGTAAGGCAATGGCTGCGGCTGCGGCGGGGCGCACCTGCGGGATGACAGCCGTTTTGGGGCTGGACGAAGCCCCCTTGCAGGCATGCTGCAATGCAGCCGCCGACGAAGGCGTTGTGCAGATCTGCAACTACAACTGCCCCGGCCAGCTGGTCATTGGCGGCGACAAGGCCGCTGTCGATGAAGCTGCCGAGTTGGCGCTTGCTGCCGGGGCACGGCGCTGCCTGCCGCTGAATGTCAGCGGCCCGTTCCATACCTCATTGATGCACCCGGCAGGGGATGCACTGCGGGAAAAATGTAAGGCTGTCCACTTTGCGCCGATGCAGTTCCCTGTGCTGTTCAACTGCCTGGGACACGAGATGGAGGAAACCGACACCATTGCCGCACTGCTGGAAAAACAGGTGCAGTCCGGCGTGCGTTGGGAGGTGACCGTCCGCCGTCTGGCAGAATTGGGCGTGGACGCCGCCATTGAGATCGGTCCCGGCAGGGCGTTGACCGGGTTTGTCAAAAAGACTGTGGGCAGTGCTATCTCGTGCTATCCGGTGGAAACTGCCGCGCAGCTGCAACAGCTGCTGCGCACCATGAAAGGAGCCTGACCATGCCGCAAACCGAAAACTTGCGCCGTGCCGCTCTGGTTACGGGCGGGGCCAAAGGCATTGGCCGTGCCATTTGCCGGGCTTTGGCCGAAAACGGCATGAACATTGCCGTCAACTATGCCGGCAGCGCTGCCGCTGCCGAGGAAACAGCCGCAGCCTGCCGCGCCCTTGGCGTGCAGGCTGTCACGCTGCAGGCGGACGTGCGCAGCCCCGAAGCATGTCGGAAACTTGTAGAAGATACCGTTGCCGCTTTTGGGCGGATCGATGTGCTGGTCAACAACGCGGGCATTACCGCCGACAAATTGCTTCTGCGGATGACCGAAGCTGATTTTGACAATGTGCTTGCCACCAACCTGAAGGGGGCGTTCTTCTGCACCAAAGCGGCCTGCCGCTTTATGATGCACCAGCGGTATGGGCGCATCATCAGCGTCAGCAGTGTTGTCGGTCTGCACGGCAACGCGGGTCAGGCCAACTACGCAGCCAGCAAGGCGGGGCTGATCGGCCTGACGAAAAGCGCTGCCAAAGAGTATGCTGCCCGCAATATCACCGCCAACGTTGTGGCTCCCGGTTTTATTGCAACAGATATGACCGCCGTGCTGTCAGAACCGGCCCGTGCCGCAGCACAAGCGGCCATCCCGGCAGGCAAAATCGGCCATGCCGAGGATGTTGCGGCGGCGGTGGCTTTTCTGGCAGGGGAGCAGGCCGGGTATATTACCGGGCAGGTCCTTTGCGTTGACGGCGGAATGGGAATGTGAGGTGTGCAATGGACACAAAAAAGAAACGCCGGGTCGTTATTACCGGCCTTGGCACGGTAAATCCTACCGGCAATACGGTGGCAGAAAGCTGGGCGAACATTAAGGCAGGCCGCTGCGCAGTAGGACCGATCACGGCTTTTGATACGGCTGATTTTAAAGTAAAGCTGGCCGCAGAGGTCAAGGACTTTGACCCCGCCGCGCGCATCGACAAGCGCGAAACCCGCAAAATGGCACGCTTTACCCAGTTTGCCGTGGCTGCCGCCGACGAAGCTGTCCGCGACAGCGGCCTTGCGCTGGAAGAAATCGACCATACGCGGTTTGGCGTGATCCTTTCCAGCGGCATCGGCGGCCTGCCCACCATCGAGGAAGAACACACCCGCGGTCAGCAGCGCGGCTTTGAAAAGGTCAGCCCCTATTTTGTCCCCATGTCCATTGGCAATATGGCGGCGGGGCAGATCGCCATCCGTTTTGGCTTGCAGGGCATGTGCAGCTGCCCCACCACCGCCTGTGCAGGCGGCACCAATGCAATCGGCGATGCGTTCCACCGTATCCGCGATGGATACGAGGACCGCATGCTCTGCGGCGGCAGCGAAAGCTGCATCAGCCCGCTGGGCGTGGGCGGCTTTGCCAGCATGAAAGCCCTTTGCACGGCGGACGACCCGGCCCGGGCCTCGATCCCTTTTGATGCCCGCCGCAGCGGTTTTGTGATGGGCGAGGGCAGCGGCGTACTGCTGCTGGAAGAACTCGAGGCCGCCAAAGCGCGCCGTGCCAAAATTTATGCCGAGGTCGTGGGCTATGGCGCTAACTGCGACGCCTACCACTTTACCGCCCCGGCACCGGGCGGCGCAGGCGGTGCGGCCTGTATGCGGCTGGCGCTGGCTGACGGCGGGGTAGTGCCTGAACAGATCGGCTACATCAACGCCCACGGAACGTCCACCCACCTGAATGACAGCTGCGAGACAGCGGCCATCAAAACGGTGTTCGGCGGCCATGCGTACAAGCTGGCCGTGTCTTCTACCAAGTCGATGACCGGCCATCTGCTGGGCGGTGCAGGCGGGGTAGAGGGCATATTTACCGCGCTGGCTCTGCACGATGCCTTTTTGCCCGCCACCGTCAATTTGCAGGAGCCGGACCCGGAGCTGGATCTGGACTATATCCCCAACCATGGGCGCGCGGCGCAGGTGGAGTATGCCATGAGCGATAGTCTGGGCTTTGGCGGCCATAACGCCTGCGTGGTATTCAAACACTGGGAGGGATGAGGATGAACTATACGCCAAATGAGCCGCCCCGAGCCATGAGCGCGGCAGAGATCGAAGAGATCCTGCCGCACCGTTACCCGTTTGCTTTGGTGGATAAGATCCTGGACTATACCCCCGGCCAATGGGCGCGGGGCGTCAAATGCGTGACCCGCACGGAACCGTTTTTTGAGGGGCACTTTCCGGGACACCCCGTTATGCCCGGTGTGCTGATTCTGGAAGCGCTGGCCCAGACCGGGGCGGTAGCCGCGTTAAGCCTGCCGGAAAACCGCGGAAAGCTCGCCCTGTTCGGCGGCGTAAAAAACGCCCGTTTCCGTCGGCAGGTCATACCCGGCGATGTGCTGATATTGGAATGTGAGCTGATAGAACAGCATGGCCCGGTAGGCATCGGCAAGGCCACCGCATGGGTGGACGGCGTGCGCGCGGCCAACGCTGAGCTGACGTTTGTTCTCACGGATGCCTGAGGGCTGGTTTTACATGGCGGAATGTGCTATAATAAATCCACTAACCTACAGGGGGATTCTCGCTATGCTGGACCAGACATTCGGACGGGTATATACCAAATTCAAACTGCACTTCTATAAGCAGATCTTCAGTCGATTCGAGGATCGCGAGGCCACGCTGACGACGGTAGAATCTTTCTGCATGGAAGTCATCATGGCATTGGGCGAACCTACGATTGCGCAGTTCAGCCACATGATGAATCTTTCTACCCCCAACGCCGCGTATAAGATCAACTCACTGGTCAAAAAAGGCTATGTAGAGCGCATCCAATCCACCATCGACAAGCGGGAATACCGCCTGCGCCCGACCCAAAAGTACATTGATTACTATAACATCAGTTATTCCTACCTGCACCTTGTCATGGAGCGCGCTAAACAGCGCTTCGGTCCCGATGACCTGGCTAAATTGGAGGAAATGCTGCAAGTTGTCTCCGATGAGCTGATGCCGGAGATTCAACTGCCTGAATAATTATACCGATTCTAAAATCGTCTGCGATGACGACCTAAGGCAATACCGCATAATTCCCGCGAATTATGCGGTATTGCCTTATATTTGCTTACGCTACCCAGCGAAAGAATCTTGAAACGATTCCGCGACAATGCTATAATACATACTGTATACGTTGGTATATACTGTGCAAGAAAGCTGCTGACAACCCGATGCGATGGAGGCTGCCATGACCTTCCTGAAATCGGCGGTGCGGAAATGAAATCAAAATGCAGCCGCCTGGGGCGGAGAAAGATGGGAAAGAATGAAAAACTCCGGAACGCGCAAAGCCATGCAGACCCCGACATGGAAAAGCATCTGTGCGATGCTGTGCCTGCTGCTGTTGCTGCCGGCTCTGTTTCCTGTGAAGGCTGCCGCAGAAACCGTCCCTGCAAAGGTCGTCCGTGTCGGCTCGTTTGAGGACACCTTCAACTATGTCAACGAGAAGGGGGTAAGAAAGGGCTACGGCTACGAATTGCTGCAGACCTTATCCGGCTATACAGGCTGGCAGCTCGAGTATGTGACCTGCGACTGGTCAGACTGCTTTGAAAAACTCAAAAACGGCGAAATCGACATTATGGGCGATATTTCCTATACGGAGGACCGCACCGAGGAGATGCTGTTTTCGGACGAGCCGATGGGGGAGGAAAAAGATTACCTCTACGCCGATCTCTCGCGCGAGGACATCACCGCTTCCGACTTCAAGACGCTGAACGGCAAAAAGATCGGCGTTCTGATGGGAACCGAGCCGGAGGTGATGCTGACCGAATGGGAAGAAAAATACGACCTGAAAACGCAGCACGTCAACATCTCCAACAATGAGGATGCCAAGCAAAAGCTGGCAAACCATGAGATCGACTGCTTTGTTTCGATGGAAGAATCCTTCTGGACGGAGCTTGGCATCTCGACCATAACCCGCGTGGGAAGCTCCGACATCTACTATGCAATCAACAAAGACCGTGCGGATATCAAGGAAGAACTGGACAATGCGATGCGCGCGCTGGAGGACGCCGATCCTTTTTATACGGCGGATCTCTATAAAAGATATTTCTCGATGGATTATACCCCGATCCTTACGGGAGAGGAAAAGGCGTGGCTCAAAAAGCACGGCGCGATCCGGATGGGCTTTCTGACGGGTGACAGCGGCGTCAGCGTCTATGACCCTTCCACCGGGGAACTTACCGGGACCATCACGGACTATATTCGGTTTGCCAAGGATTGTCTGGGAAATCAGGAGCTGGAATTCCAGATGGTCGGTTATGACAGCCAAAAAGCGGAACTTGATGCGCTGAAATCAGGCGAGATCGACATGGTATTCCATTTCGACCAGAGTCCCAATCTGGCGGAAGAGTATCGCGTTGCCTGTACCAACACAACGTGGACCTCCAACATGATGGCGGTCACGAACAAAGAGCACTTTAACGAAACCCAAGCGAACCGCGTTGCCGTTCCCCAAAACAAGATTTCCCTGACAAGGTACCTTGCGGTTTATTATCCGCAGTGGGAAATCGTGGACTGCGCTGCACAGGAGGATGCGGCAAGGCTGGTCAAGGACGGACAGGCGGACTGCTTTGTCACAGGGGTCAGCAGCCAGGAAACCTACAGCAAGAAATACGACTTTTACAGCGTTCCGCTTCCAAACCCTGCCAAATCCTGCTTTGCGGTCAACAGCGGAAACGGCATCCTGCTGTCCATCCCGAACAAAACGATCAAGGCGATGCCTGCCAATATGCTTACCGCCTCTTTGGCAATGTACAAAAGCGCCGCGCGGAAGGTTACCCTGAGTGAGTTTATAAGGGATAACTTCTTCATGGTCCTGCTGGTCAGCAGCATTTTTGTTGCAGTCATTCTGCTCGCGATCCTGAAGCTGCTCCGGAAGGCACGCAAAGCCGAAGCTGCCGCAAGAAAAGCCGCGAACGATACGCAGGAGCTGAATGCAAAATTGCAGATCGCTGCGGAAAACGCCGAGAGCGCAAACCGGGCCAAATCCACCTTCCTGTTCAATATGTCGCATGACATCCGCACGCCCATGAACGCCATTATCGGCTACGCAGACCTTGCCTCCCGGCATTCGGACGACCCTGCAAAGCTGAAAAAATACATGGAGAACATTCAGGTGTGCGGGCAGAACCTGCTGATGCTGCTGAACAATGTGCTGGACCTTGCCCGCATCGAGAACGACAAGACGGAGATGGAGTATTCGGTTTCGGATGTCGAGAAGGATTTCCGTAATTGCATTGCGATGTTCCGGAATCAGGCAGACAGCAAGGGCCAGACGCTTACGGTGACAACACAGCTGCCGTATCCGTATATCTATGCAGATATTCCGCACCTGACGGAGGTCTGTACAAACCTCGTCAGCAACGCGGTCAAATACACGGGAAACGGCGGCACGATCCGCTGTGGCGTTACGCAGAAGCCCAGCGAAAAAGAGGGCTGGTGCGATACGGTGGTCACGGTTGCCGACAACGGCATCGGCATGTCGCAGGAGTTCCAGAAGCATATCTTTGAACCGTTTGAACGGGAACGCACGTCCACCGTCAGCAAGGTGGAAGGCAGCGGCATCGGGATGGGCATCGTGAAAAAGCTGGTCGGGCTGATGGGCGGCACCGTGGAGGTGGAGAGCAAGATCGGTGTCGGCTCCACCTTTACCGTGACCATTCCCTGCCGTATTGCGTCCGAGGAGGAAGCACAGGCGAAACGAGAGATCGACCCTTCGGATCAAAAGTGCCTGTGCGGTACAAGGATCCTGCTGACCGAGGACAACGACCTCAATGCGGAGATCGCCACCGAGCTGCTGCAGGAAGAAGGCTGCACGGTAGACCGCGCGAAAGACGGCGTGGAATGCGTGGATATGCTGGAAAAAGCTGCGAACGGAACGTATCAGTTGATCCTTATGGACGTCCAGATGCCCGTGATGAACGGCTACGATGCGACAAAAAAGATTCGGAAAATGGACGATCCCCAAAAGGCGAATATCCCCATCGTCGCCATGACGGCAAATGCATTTTCCGAAGATAAACAGGTGGCGCTGGACGCCGGGATGAACGACCATATCGCAAAGCCGATCAATATGAGCGTTCTTGTGCCGACCCTGCGGAAATACCTTTGATGCGGACAGAAAGTCATCGTATAATCGTATATAAGAACGACATAAATAAATACCGCCGGGGAGCCTTCCCGTTTTTGGGAAGGCTCCCCGGCGGATTTTTGTGAAGCGCAGCTTATCTACCTGAAATAGCGTGCACACCGCAATGTGTGGTTTTCTTTATGGCGTTCTGCGGCTCTGCCTTAGTTGGGCGCGGTACTCGGCGGGGGTTATGCCGTACAGTGCGCGGAAACTCTTTAAAAAGCTGCTGTAATTTGCAAAACCGCTGGCGGTGCAGGCGTCCAGTACGCCGGTGCCGTCGGCGAGCTCGTTGCGGCAGTGCTGCATACGCAGGTTGGTCAGATACCCGTGTATACTTTCCAGTGTGTACTCTTTGAACACGCGGGACAGGTGCTCCCGGCTGGTGTAGGTGTACTTTGCCAGCTGGGCCACGGTCAGATGCGGGTCGGTGTAGTTGGCCTGAAGGTAAGCAACCGCCTTGGCGACGAGCAGACTGGTGGCCGAGGGCGGCGGGGCATTGTGCCGCCGGGTCACAACTTGGCTGATCAGCAAAATCAGCTCCGTGACCTCGCAGCATTGCACGGTATCGCGTATTTTTTCATCGAGATACACGGTCTGGGCCATCCGCTCCAGCAGACCGCGGAAGTCCCACTGCGTGACGGCGTCAGTGTCCAGAATGACAGGATCCCCCGACCAGACATGCCGCGGCAGGCCGCTTTGCGCCCAGGCACGCTCCCAGATGCCGGGAGCTATCTGCACGACGAGCCGCTCCGAGGTCGTGTCCGTGATGTTGAACTTGCCGGAGTGGTACATCTCGCCTGGAAACAGTATCAGCTCCCCCAGGTGCAGATCGTAGACACTGCCGTCGACGGAGTAGCGCACGCTGCTGCCCGCCACCGGCAGTATCATCTCATAATACGGGTGGGAGTGGACCACCGACTGGACATTCTCCCGGTTTGTATACAGGCCCACGACAACCTGACCGTCCTGCAGGGCGGCACTGGCATCCTCCTGCGTCAGAATGGAATCCACGTAATGCGGCATTTTTTGCAGGATCATGAGCGACGCCTCCTGTTAAATTTTGTCTTTACCACGATTATATCACATTTTGCGACATTTGCATTACAAATACGGCAGAAATTTTGTGAAGGATTTGTTATTATAAAGGCGAAGAAGGGCACAATGTGCAGATTGAACAAAATATATTATGCGATTTTGTACAATATGCACATTGTCTGCCAAATAACAAGTTCCACCATTCAAGTATACGCAAAATAGAAAGGAGAAAATCTATGAAAGTGTGCTACACCGGCGGCGCTGTCAAGGACTGCGGAAGCTATTATTCCGTAGCCACCAACGCTGTAGAGCTGCGCATCTGGTTCCTGACCGACGATATACTGCGCATCCGTGCGGGCTTTGACGGCGACTGGGATGAAGCCTCCTACAGCCTGACCATGACCGCATGGGAGTCCCGCACCGACGAGCTGATGAAGGACTGCCGCAAGCGCGTCCAGTCCGCCGCCGCAGCCCTGACCGACGGCGACAAGCAGGCCGTTATCCAGGGTGCGCGTCTCAAGGTCGTCATCGAGAAGGCACCGTTCCGCATCATGGTCTATGATAAGGACGGCAGCCTGCTGCACGCCGATATTCCCGACCTGGCCTACCGCGAGGACAGCAACCACCGCCGCATCCACGCCAGCCAGATCGAGGCAGACGACTGCTTCTACGGCTTCGGCGAGAAATCCGGCGAGATCAACAAGGCCGAGAAATACATGAATATGGCTCCCGGCGACGCCATGGGCTACAACGCCAAGGAGACGGATTCCCTCTACAAGCACATTCCGTTCTATATCCGCCTGAACCGCGGCACCAAGCAGGCTGTCGGCTACTTCTACCACAATACCGCCGAGTGCGATTTCAACATGGGCCGCGAGAAGCGAAACTACTGGCACCGCTACTCGTCCTACCGCACCGACGCGGGCGACATTGACCTGTTTTTGATCGCAGGCCCGTCCATCCGCGAGATCATCGAGCGCTATACCGACCTGACCGGCAAGAGCGTCATGCTGCCGAAGGCCGCGCTGGGCTACCTCGGCAGCTCGATGTACTACCCCGAGCTGCCCGAGAACAGCGACGATGCCGTGCTGGACTTCATCGACACGACCCGCGAGGAAGGCATCCCTGCCGACGGCTTCCAGCTGTCCAGCGGCTACTGCGCCGTTGAGACCGCCGAGGGCATCAAGCGCTGCACTTTCACATGGAACCACAAGCGCTTCAAGGACCCGGCAGACTGGTTCGCCCAGATGGAAAAGCGCGGCATCGTTGTCTCGCCCAACATCAAGCCCGGTATGCTGCTCGTCCATCCGCTGCTGAACGAGATGAAGGAGAAGGGCATGTTCCTGCCCGCCTCCGACGACAATGCAGGTTTTGACGGTCTGGCTGTCGGTACCTGGTGGGGCGGCCCCGGCCTGTTTGTGGACTACACGAAGGAATCCACCCGTCTGCACTGGAAGCAGTACATCAAGGACGCGCTGCTGAAATACGGCTGCCGTTCCATCTGGAACGACAACTGCGAGTATGACTCCCTCGTTGACAAGGACGCAAAGGTTTACTTTGAGGGCAAGGGCAGCACGATTGGCACGATGAAGCCTATCATGAGCAACCTGATGTGCCAGCTGTCCAACGAGGCCATCGAGGAGTATGACCCCGACTGCCGCCCGTTCTCGGTCTGCCGTTCCGGTCATGCGGGCATCCAGCGCTATGCGCAGGTCTGGGCCGGTGACAACCTGACCCACTGGGATACCCTGAAATACAACATCGCCACGATTCTGGGCATGGCGCTCTGCGGCGTGTCCAACCACGGCTGCGACATCGGCGGCTTCTTCGGCCCCGCGCCGGAGGGCGAGCTGTTCGTGCGCTGGGTGCAGAACGGCATCTTCCAGCCGCGTTTCTCCATCCACTCCACGAACACCGATAACACCGTCACCGAGCCGTGGATGTACAGCGACAAAAAGCAGTACATCAAGGACGCGATTGACTTCCGCTATAAACTCAGCCCGACGCTGTATTCCCTGATGGAGCGCGCGCATGAGAACGGCCTGCCCATCTGGCAGCCGACGTTCAGCGTTTTCCAGAACGACCCGGCCACCTACGATGAGGGCGTGGACTTCATGTTCGGTGATTCTCTGCTGGTTGCGAACGTCGTTGAAAAGGGCCAGACCGTCCGACCGGTCTATCTGCCCGTGACCGAGAACGAAAACGAGCGGTTCTACGACTTCTACACCCGCGAGGAATACGCCCCCGGCCAGACGATTGAGGTGCCGGTTGATATTGCCAGCATCCCGCTGTTTGTGCGCAGCGGTGCCATTCTCCCGATGAGCGGCAACAAGCTGCACAACCTGATGACCGAAAAGACCACCGCGCTGGATATCCTGATGGCCCCCGATGTGGATTCCGAGTTCACGCTGTACGAGGATGACGGCCACACGAACGATTACCGCAAGGGCGCGTATCTCAAGACGAAGATCGCCGTCAAGGCAGGCGTCAAGACCGTCGTGACCTTCACGAATGAGGGCAGCTACGAGACCGCCGTCGAGAGCATGTATCTCGACATGATCCACCGCGAGAAGTCCCCGTTCTATGTGCAGGTGGACGGCAAAGAGCTGCCGCACTTCCTGCACCGCCGCAAGTTTGAGGAGGCCGAGAGCGGCTGGTACTACAGCCAGCGCCTCAAGAGCGTCCAGATCAAGTACCCCAACCCCAAGAAGGATCACGAGGTACTTGTCTCGTTCGAACAGTTTGATTTGATCGGGATGTAACCCAGCTTCTTGCCTCCCCTGGCAGGGGAGGTGCCCCGTAGGGGCGGAGGGGTTGAACCTTGCCGTAGCCCGAAATATTTCGGGTAATGGCACGGTTCTCTCCCCCAGCCGCTGCGGCGGCAGCTCCCTCTCAGAGGAGGCCAAGGGGAAAACGGCATACATACAAGAAGGAGAAATACCATGTTCAAAAAATTCGCAGCATTGGCTGCTGCGGCTGCGCTCAGTCTGGGTGTTATGACCGGCTGCGGCGCGTCCGGCACCACCGCCGACTCCACCGGCTACAGCGCCGAGAACCCGCTGGTGCTGACGCTGGCCCACGGCCTGTCCGAGACCCACACTGTCCACATCGCCATGACCCAGTTCGCGGACGAGGTCGCTGAAAAGACCGATGGCCGCATCCAGGTCAAGATCTTCCCCAACGGCCAGCTCGGCAGCGAAAACGAGAACCTTGAGCAGCTGCAGGCCGGCGTTATCGCCATGACCAAGGTCTCTGCACCCGGTCTGGCTACCTACAACGATGCCTTCAACACCTTCGGCCTGCCCTATATCTTCAACGATACCGATGACTTCTACCATGTCATGGACTCGCAGGAGATGCAGGACTTCTTCCTCTCCACCGGTGACGACGGCTTTGTCACGCTGACCTATTACACCTCCGGCGCACGCTCCTTCTACACGAAGGATCGCGCCATCCGCACGCCCGCCGACCTGAAGGGCCTGAAGATCCGCGTGCAGGATATGAAGAGCCAGACCGACATGATGAGCTATCTGGGCGGCATTCCCGTCGCCATGTCCTACGGCGACGTTTACACCTCGCTGCAGACCGGCATCATTGACGGCACCGAGAACAACGAGACCGCCCTGACCACCGGCAAGCACGGCGAGGTCTGCAAGGTCTACTCGGTGGACCAGCACGCCATGATCCCCGACGTCCTCATCATGAGTGAGAAGGTCTGGGAGACCATCAGCCCCGAGGATCAGGAAATCATTCTGGAGGCCGCCCACGATTCCACCGATGCCCACAAGGTCATGTGGGACACCGCTGTGGAGGAGGCCGTCAAGGAAGCACAGGAGACGATGGGCGTTGAGTTCGTCTATGACGTCGACAAGGAAGCCTTCCGCGAGGCAACCCAGCCCATGATCGAAGCCTACGAGGAGCAGTATCCCGGCGTCAAAACGCTGCTGGATACCATCGACGCCGCAAGAGGGGAGGAGTAAGCCATGAAAAACACCTTTGCTGCCATCAAATTCTGGATGGACAAAATTTTGAGCATTGCCTGCGCCGTACTGCTTACCTTTATGACGGTGCTGGTTCTGATTCAGGTTTTCTCCCGCTATATCCTCAACAGCCCCGTGGCTTTCACCGAGGAACTTGTCCGCTACAGCCTGATCTGGACCGGCTTCATCGGCGCGGCCTACGCCTTCTCCACCCGGGAGCACATGTCCCTGACCCTCATCCGCGACAAATTTACCGGCAAGGCGCACACCGCCCTGCTGGTGGTCATCGATGGTCTGATTCTGCTGATGGCCATCTTCGTATTCACTATCGGCGGCTTTAAGCTGGCTGTCTCTGCCAGCCGCGAGTTCTCGGCCCTGCTGGGTATTCCCCGCAGCCTGGTTTACTCCATCGCCCCGATTTCCGGCGTGTTCATCGTCCTGGCGCAGATCATCAACATCTATGAGGACGTCACCGGCGAAAAAGTTGAATCCAAGGAGGGTGCAGACAAATGAGTATCACCATGACCACCGTTATCCTGTTCGCCGTGTTCGGCGTGCTGCTGTTCCTCGGCGTGCCTATCTCCATCAGCATTGTGGCGTCGTCTATCGTGACCGCCATGTCCACCCTGTCCTGGGACCAGATCACCTTTATCACGATGCAGAAGATGAACTCCGGCGTGGAGAGCTTCTCGCTGCTTGCTGTGCCTCTGTTCATTCTGGCCGGCAACATCATGAACAACGGCGGTATTGCCAAGCGCCTGGTCAACTTCGCCCAGCTGTTCGTCGGCAAGATCCCCGGCTCCATGGCGCAGGCCAACATCCTGGGCAACATGCTGTTCGGCGCGCTGTCCGGCTCCTCCGTTGCTGCCGCATCCGCCATGGGCGGCTGCATCAGCCCCATTGAGGAAGAAAACGGCTACGACCCCGCCTACTCCGCCGCCGCCAACATTGCCTCCGCCCCCACCGGCCTGCTGATTCCCCCGACGTCTGCCTTCATTGTCTACTCCACCGTCGCGGGCGGTGTCTCCATCTCCACGCTGTTCATGGCCGGTTACATTCCCGGCATCCTGATGGGCCTGTGCTGCATGGTCGTTGCGTTCATCGGCGCAAAAAAGGCTGGCATGAAAGCCACCGGCATTGACCACAGCCAGAGCATTGCCAAGACCGTCTGGGACGCCGTGCCGTCTCTGCTGCTGATCGTCATTGTCATCGGCGGCATCGTCTCCGGTATCTTCACCGCCACTGAGGGCGCAGGTGTCGCGGTTCTCTACTGCCTGATTCTTTCCATCATCTATAAGAGCATCGACTTCAAAGGCTTCCTTGGCATCCTGCTCAACTCCGCCAAAACGTCCGGCATCATCCTGTTCCTGATTTCTGCCTCCTCCGCCATGTCCTTCGTTATGGCCTACTCCGGCATCCCGGCAGCCATCTCCAACGGCCTGATGAGCCTGACTGACAACAAGTACATCATCTTCCTGCTCATGAACATCATCCTGCTGGTCATCGGCATGTTCATGGACATCACCCCGGCCATCCTGATTTTCACCCCGATCTTCCTGCCCATCGCCACCAGCTTTGGCATGACGGAGATCCAGTTCGGCGTTATGCTGATCTTCAATATGTGCCTGGGCAACATCACCCCGCCGGTCGGCTCGGTTCTGTTCGTCGGCTGCGGCATCGGTCATGTATCCATCGAGCAGGTCACGTCCAAGCTGATCCCCTACTTTGCGGCACTGGTTGCCGCCCTGCTGGCCGTCACCTACATCCCGGCTCTGTCTCTGGGCCTGCCCAGCCTGATGGGCCTGATTTAACTATTGGCTGATTAAAATAGTACAGCCCCCGCCAAGCTCTATGAGTTTCCGGCGGGGGCTGTGCTGTTATTTTGCCGATGTATCTGCTGCTTTTTTATTCCTTTGCCACCGTAGTGGTCAAACAGTGGTCAAGAATCTTCCATGCGCAGCACGCAGCATTCCGAAAATATCTTGGAAAAATTGGACGATTCGCTCGTAAAAGGTTGACGCGGCTGCGTTCGGGGGTATATCATATTTGTATAGATCTTTGCGCGGGGGGAGGAACGCACGATGATCCGAATCGGCATTGTGGACGATGAAAAACAAGAAAGAGACCAACTGAAACAGGCATTGGCGCGGTTTAGCGCGGAGAACGGCACAGAACTGAACGTACAGGAGTTCGACTGTGCGGCAGTCTATCTGGCGGCGCAAGACCGTGATTTTGACATTTTATATCTGGACATTGATATGCCGCAGATGTCCGGCATGGAACTGGCCGAAAAAATCCGGGAGACAGATCAAGACGTCATCCTCATTTTTTGCACGAATTTGCAGCAATTCGCGCTGAACGGGTACAGTGTCGGCGCGCTGGGCTTTATTGTAAAGCCGATACAGTGGTACTCCTTCCATATGTATCTGACGCGGGCGCGGAAGGCGCTGCAAAAGCGCGTCGGCCAAAAGACTGCGCCGCCGCACATTGTCGTCAAGGACGGCACCGTGACGCGGCTGCTGGATGCAGCGGAAATCGCCTATGTGGAGGTGCGCCAGCACGACCTGCTGTACAACCTGTGCGGCGGGGACGCTAAGACCGAGATCATCAAAAACCGCGGTTCGATGCAGGAAATCGCGGCGCAGCTGACGCCCTACGGCTTTGTGCGATGCAGCGCCAGTTATCTTGTGAACCTGCGCTGTATCACGGCGGTAAGCCGTATGAATGTCTATATCGGCGGGGCGGCACTGCCCATCGGGCGCACTTACAAGGACGCCTTCACCGAGGCATTCTCCCGATATATGGCAAAAAAGGAGTGGGAAGACCCGTGCCGGTCATAAATTGGATACTGAACCAGCAAATCCAGCTGGGTATGATTCTATGCGCTGGCCTGTTTGTCCCGTGGGGGCAGCGCCGCAGCTGCTTCGTTCCGCGGCTGGCGACGGGTGTATGCGTCTTTCTTGCGCTGACGGACACCCTGGCATTTCTGCCGCTTTGGGCAAGATTGCTGCTGTATACGACGCTGCTGTTTGGTCTGATATGGTTCAGCTTTGATTGCAGCCCGCTGCACGCCCTGTTTTATACAACCTGTGCCTACGCGGTGCAGCACATTGCCAGTAAGCTGGCCTATATGACTATTATTTGGCTGGTTCAGCATGGGCGCACAGACGGGCGCGTTAACTTTGTCATTCTGCTTTTCAGCAACCTTGTGGTCTGCCTGGTCATCTACCTGCTGTTCACCCTGCGCATCCGGCGCGGGCGCCTGCTGTTTGACAATGTCAAGACCGTGCTTTACTCCGGCTTTTTCCTGATTGCCGCGGTCTACCTGAGTGTTGTGCTGGAGGATGTTCTGGACAGCAGCGCAGAGTCCTACCTGACCGCCTATCTGGCGCTGAATGCGTTCTGCATCCTGTTTGCCATCACGATTCTGGCGCTGGAATTTTCAAATTGCAGCATCAAGAGTCTGGAACACGAGAATGAAACGCTGGCGCAGCTGCTGGAATGTGACAAGCAGCAGTATGAGCAGGCAAAAAAAGACATGGAAAAAATCAACATCCGCTACCATGACCTGAAACAGCAGTACTCCCACGCCACGGAGGAGGAACGCGCCCGTCTGGAAGAAGAGATGGACAACCTGAACCTGCGCTATTTCACCGGGAATAAGGCGCTGGACATCACACTGACCCAAAAGTCGGCACTCTGCGGGCAGGCAGATATTCAGCTGGTCTGCTCGGCAGACGGCAGCTGTCTGGAGGATATGAAGCACTACCACATTTACTCCCTGCTGGGCAATGCGCTGGACAATGCCATTGAGTGCCTGACGCAGGTAAACGATGCGTCTAAGCGGGTCATCACACTGGACATAAGCCGCTGCCGTGACATGGCGGTCATCCGCGTGCAGAACTACACCCCCGCACCGCCGACGCTGCGGGACGGCGCTATCGTCACAACCAAGCAGGATACCGAGGAGCATGGCTACGGCATAAAAAGCATCAAAAGCATTGCCGAGCTGTACGGCGGTACGGCAGACTGCTTTGTGGAGGACTCGATTTTTTACCTGGTGGTCACTTTCCCCTGCAGGAAAAGCCAAAAAGAAACTGCATAACCCAAAAGCGGCTGCCGAAAGGCGGTCGCTTTTCTTCTTTGTCATTTGTGCCGTGTTTTTTGACGTTTACGCCAACTGCATTGACCCGGTCAACACTTCCCTTTATGATAGCTTTGTGAAAAAGATATGAAAGGTTTCTGCAAAAGGGAAGTGCGCAGTCCTTGGCAGCAAGCGCATCGTATCATTCATCTGTGACAGTTTAGGAAGGAGAAAAACCTATGGCACAAAAGGAAACCTCAAGCAAGTCCCGCCGTTGGCTGGGCTTGTCCGGCGCGGCTGTGCTGGTGGCCAACCTTGTCCTGACCGGAACGACTATTGCGTTCCAGCAGGAAGGCGAAGTCAACCACGCACTCGGCATCGAAGGCGGTGACGCATCTTACGGCGGCACGGAGTTCTCCGCTGACGGCACCCTGTCTGACGCAAGCTACGAAAAGTACATCGAAGCCGCTTATCAGTTCTGTGAGCAGGAAGAGGAAGAGGGCAGCGTGCTGCTCTACAACCGCAACAATGCCCTGCCGCTTTCCGAGTCTGAGCGCAACGTCACGGTCTTTGGCCGCGGCAGCATCGACCCGGTGTTCCGCAGCACGGCAGGCGGTTCCTCCACAAACCCGGATTACCAGAAAACCCCCGTTGACGCCCTGCAGGATGCCGGCTTCAACGTGAACCAAACCGTGCTGGACGCCTACGCTTCCGCCGAAGCGCCGAAAGCAAGAAGCGTTTCCAGCGTGGGCGAATATGACCCGGCACTGTTCACCGGCAGCGTCACCGACTCGTTTGCGTCCTACGGCGATGTCGCGTTTGTTACGCTGTCCCGCTTTGCCACCGAGGGCAACGACCTTGCGATGGTCAACGACGAGGGCAAGCGTATGCTGGAGCTGGACGACAACGAGAAGGCGATCTTCCAGAAAATCAAGGATTCCGGCAAATTCAAGAAAACCGTCGTCCTGCTGAACTCCGTCTTTGCGATGGAGATGGACTGGCTGGACGAGTACAATGTTGACGCTGTGCTGTGGGTCGGCAACCCCGGCTTCTACGGTATGCCCGGCGCCATCCGCGTTGTGACCGGTGAGGTCAACCCCTCCGGTCACACCACCGCCACCTTTGCCGCCAACTCCCTGTCTGCGCCCAGCGCCGAAAACTTCGGTCTGCACGCCTACAACTACGGCAGCAAAACGCCCCGCGCGGCAGGTGACAGCTTTGTCAGCTATAACGAGGGCATCTACGTCGGCTACCGCTACTACGAGACCCGCTACGAGGACACCATCCTCGGTCAGGGCAACGCCGATTCCACGGTTGGCACCAAGGCCTCGACCGACGGCTGGAACTACGCCGAGGAGGTCTGCTTCCCCTTCGGCTACGGTCTGTCCTACACGAACTATGACTACAGCCTTGACAAACTGGACTACAACAGCGACACCGACACCTTTACGGCGACCGTCACGGTGAGCAATACCGGCGACAGGGACGGCAAGGCTACGGTGGAGCTGTACGGACAGTCCCCCTACACCGACTACGACAAGCAGAACAACGTCGAAAAGTCCTCCATCCAGCTGCTGGGCTATGACAAGATCGACGTGGCCGCAGGTGCATCCGAGACTGTCACGGTCGATGTGCCCGGCTACTTCCTCGCGTCCTATGACGCCAAGGGCGCAAAGGGCTACATCCTCGATGCGGGCGATTACTACTTCGCCGTCGGCAACGGCGCACACGAGGCACTGAACAATGTGCTGGCCGCCAAGTGCGGTGACGCCGTTGCGGGCAAGCTGATCGATCAGGACGGCAATGTCGTCACCGGCAACACCGCCGCCGTGGCCACCTGGACCGCCCCCAACACCGAGGTCGATACCCAAAAGTACCGCAACTCCCGTTACAACAGCGATGTGGAAGTCACGAATACCTTCGACGACGCTGATGTGAACTACTGGGCGAACGACGACGAAAAAATCACCTACCTGTCCCGCAGCGCGTGGGATACGACCTACCCCACCACGCTGGAGACCCTGACGGTCAACGATAAGCTGTACAACGGTCTGAATATGCAGACCTACGTCAAGGCAGCCGACGCCAAGAGCGTTTCCGACTTCAACCTCGGCGTGGAGCTGGATGAGAAGATCAACTTCAGCGATATGATCGGCGTCGCCTTCGACGACCCGAAGTGGAACGACTTCCTTTCTCAGCTGACGCTGAGCGATCTGCTCATCAACATGGGCGACTCCAAGGGCATCAAGGCTGTCAAGGCTGTCAACAAGCCCGGCTGCACCATCGTCGATGGTCCCGAGGGCATGAACGGTCAGTTTAAGTACGGCGACCGCCGCAACTGCACCGGCTGGGCTACGCTGCCCATCGTCGGCGCAACCTGGAACCACGATGTGCAGACCCGCTTTGGCGAGATGTACGGCGAGGATGCGCTGTATGCGTCCATCCCCATCGCCTACGCGCCCGGCGCGGACACCCTGCGTTCTCCCTACTCCGGTCGTACTTCTGAGTATTTCTCCGAGGACGGCGTTCTCAGCTACTATGCTGCCAAGGCCGTTTCCCACGGTATGCGCAACAAGGGTCTGATCGGCACGGTCAAGCACTTCTTCCTGAACGAGCAGGAAGCCGGTCGTCAGGGCATTTCCACCTTTGCGAACGAGCAGGCCATCCGCGAGATCTATATGCGCGCCTTTGAGGGTTCCCTTGCTGAGGGCGATTCTCTCGGCGTTATGACCGCTTACAACCGTATCGGCGTTATGTACGCTGCCGCTAACCAGGGCATCCAGCACATCCTGCGCGACGAGTGGAACTACGGCGGCTACATCATCGACGATGCGCTGACTGCGTCCGAGTATTCCTCCGCCCCCGAAATGCTGATGGCGGGCAACAACATCTTCTGCCTGGATACCGCCCGCCCGAACGAAATCGAGAAGCTGATCACCAGCACCGATGACGGCGACCTGCTGCAGAAGGTCATCGACTCCAACCATTATCTGTACTACGTCATGCTGCAGTCCTCTATGGGCGGCTCCGGCGCGGAGGACGTTGTCGTTTCCGACGCAGCCCCGTGGTGGCAGACGACCCTGCGCGCTCTCGATGTTGTGTTCTGCGCACTGGCCGTTGCCGCTGTCGTGATGTATGTGCTGCATACCTACACGGACGTTTTCTCCGAGGAAAAGCGGAAGAATCGTGCCGCCAAAAAGAATTGATGGAGGTGGAACCTGATGAATAAAGGCTTGAAAAATAAAGGGCTGGGCAGCTGGTTCTGCCTTGCCGCAGCGCTGGTCGCGCTGATCACCGGCATTGTATTCCTGTCCACACAGGCCACGGCCGCCCCTCTGGGCCACTCCGGCACGATGCCCGGCGTGGTGCTGCTGGTCGGTGCTGCCGCTTCGCTCGTTTTCTTCTTTGTTTCCGTTCCGTTCAGCGCGCTGATTCAGGCGGTCATTTATAACATTGCCCTGTATCTTGTCGTTGTGCAGTTGTATTTCGTCTTTGCCGACGTCATCAACCATGTCACCTTTGCGGGCGGCAACGCCGGTCTGTGCGTGTTTTATATGGTCGGCACTTTCATTGCCTGCCTGCTCAGTGTGATTGCCTGCTTCTGCAAGCAGACGAAAACCGGCGAGGCAAAAGCCACCGGAAAACAGCTTGCTGCCGCCGGTGCGGTGGTCGTGGTCGCTGCGGTCTGCGTGGGCGGTTTCTCCCTGCAGAGCAGCAGCCTGCCCTCGGCCGACAATGCGGAGGTTGCCCCCGATGCGGCGCAGACTTCTGCCGATGGTCCCGTTATGAACTACAACGATAACGAGTATGTTTCCAAGACGCTGGATGACCTGATTGCCATCCCGCAGGAAACCTGGGAAGCCAAGGAGCCGAACGGGGAAGTCGCCTACTTCTTCGAGGGTCAGTACACCGAAGGCTTCGGCACCATCGTGGATCCGGCCTGTCTGGATATGTACTGCTACACCGACGGTTCGATGTGGGGTTCCTTCAGCGGTCCCAGCACCTCCGTGGGTAGCGACTCGATCTCCCATGTTTACGGCTACTGGTACAACTACGATGAAAACGGCGAGAAGAACTTCGTCATTCATCTGCTGGGCAATCAGGACGCCGACGGCACTGTGCGCCCCACCAATGTGGATGGCGGCGCGGATGCGGATATCTTCGTCTTTGACACCGACCACGGCGCATACAGCATGGAAGCCAGCCTGAGCTATGGCGTTTTTGGCGGTAGGATCACCCGCAACATCAACATCTACGGTCAGCCCTATGCCCCTGCCAAGAGCCTGACGATCGATGCCTCCAACCTGCGCACTTTCTACACGGGTGACACCTTCAACCCGGCTGAGCTGGTTGTGACGGCTACCCGCGCCAACGGTGCGGAGGAGTCCATCTGGGGCGGTCGCTTGACCTTCACCGGTTACGACAGCGACACCACAGGCACCAAGACCGTGACGGCCTCCTTCCTGGGTGCAACCGCTACGTTTGAAGTGCAGGTCGAGGATCTGGTCACCGAGCAGTACACGGGCAGCTATGAGCTGGTGCAGGGTGAGACGCCCACCGCAACGGATGCCGTGCTGCTGGTGGATTACTCCCACAAGGTCTGCACGCTGACTGCCGCCGACGGCTCTGCATCCATCACCGGCACGCTGGTGGATGCGCAGGACGATGCCCTTACCATGACCCTGAACAGCAGCGATGCCTTGACGGTGCCCATCACCGAGGGTGAGGACGGCAGCAAGCAGCTGACCATCCCCGCCCACGACGAAATCGTCTCCGGCTGGGGCTCCAGCACCACCTACTCCATCAACGAGGCTGTGGTCACGCTGGCGGCAGAGTAAGCATTCTTTGCTCTAACAACTGCTGAATAAAAGCCGCGTCTGATGTCTGCTTGCAGGCGTTGGATGCGGCTTTTCTTATGAGAAGGGAAAAAATATATGCAAAATACAGAACTTTTGCTGAAAAAATTGACCTTGGAAGAAAAATGCGCCCTGCTTTCCGGCGCGGAAACCTTCAAAACGCGGGGTATGCCCGAACACGGCATCCCGCAGATCTGGCTGTCGGACGGTCCCCACGGCTTGCGCAAGCAGGCGGGGGAGAGCGACCACTTGGGGCTGAACCCCAGTGTTCCCGCCACCTGCTTCCCCACGGCGTCGGCTGTTGCAAACAGCTGGGATGCCGCGCTGGGCGAAGAAATCGGCGCAGCCTTGGGCGAGGAAGCCGCTGCGCAGGAAGTGTCGGTGGTGTTGGGACCGGGGCTTAACATGAAGCGCAACCCGCTGTGCGGGCGCAGCTTTGAGTATTTCTCCGAGGACCCGTATCTCGCGGGCAAGCTTGCAGCGGGATATATTCGCGGCATCCAGTCCAAGGGCGTAGCCGCCTGCCCGAAGCACTTTGCCGTCAACAGTCAGGAAACGCGGCGTATGGCTTCGGATTCCATCGTGGACGAGCGCACCCTGCGGGAAATCTACCTGACCGGGTTTGAAATTGCCGTCAAAGAGGGGCATCCCCGCAGCATTATGTCGTCGTACAATCTTGTGAACGGTACGTATGCCAACGAGAATAAGCACCTGCTCATGGAGATTTTGCGCGGTGAGTGGGGCTTTGACGGCGCGGTCATCACCGACTGGGGCGGAAGCAACGACCACGCGCTGGGCGTGAAAAACGGCTCCACGCTGGAAATGCCTGCGCCCGGCGGGGACAGCGTGCGCGAACTGCTGGCGGCGGTGGAAAGCGGGAAGATCTCTGAATCCGACATCGACGCCCGCCTGTCAGAGCTGCTGCCGCTGGTGTTTGATACCAAGGCTGCGCTGGACGCTGCCCCGCGCGAGTTTGATGCGGCAGCTCATCATGCGCTTGCCCGCCGCGCCGCCGCGGAAAGCCTTGTGCTGCTGAAAAACGAGGGCTCTTTGCTGCCGTTGGCGGCGGGTAGCAAGGTGGCTGTCATCGGCGACTTTGCCAAAAATCCGCGCTACCAGGGCGCAGGCTCCAGCATGGTGAACTCGACACAGGTGGATGTGCTGCTGGATAAGCTGATCGACTCCGAGTTGAACGTCATCGGGTATCAGCAGGGCTTTGACCGCCACGGTAAGCCGGATGCTGCTTTGCAGAAGTCCGCCTGCGAACTGGCGACACAGGCGGATACAGTTATTTTGTGCATGGGTCTGGATGAAATCGCCGAGAGTGAGGGCCTTGACCGCAGCAATCTGCACCTTGCGCAAAATCAGGTGGATCTGCTGCAGGCTGTGGCGGCTGTCAACCCGAAAATTGTCGTGGTATTGTACAGCGGCAGCGTAGTCGAAACGCCGTGGCTGGACAACTGCCAAGCCCTGTTGTATGCCGCCTTAGGCGGTCAGGCGGGGGCGGGAGCCGTTGCGGATGCCCTGATTGGCAAGGTCAACCCCTGCGGCAAGCTGGCAGAAACATGGCCGTTGGCCTACGCCGACGTCCCCAGCGCCGCCGACTTTGCCACCCGCCGCAAGACCGTGGAGTACCGCGAGGGGCTGTACATCGGCTACCGCTACTTTACCACGGCGGAAAAAGCTGTGCGCTTCCCGTTTGGCTATGGCATGAGCTACACGACGTTTGCGTACAGTGATTTGGTTGCCAACGAACAACAGGTCAGCCTTACCGTAACGAACACCGGCAGTGTGGCAGGCACGGAAATTGTGCAGCTGTATGTTGCTAAAAAGAACAGTGAGCTTTTCCGCCCTGCAAAGGAACTGAAAGGCTTTGCCCGCGTAACGCTTGCCCCCGGTGAGAAACAGCGCATCACCATTACGCTGGACGACAAGGCGTTCCGTTTCTGGAATGTCAAGGCTAACCGCTGGGAAATCGAGGGCGGCGAGTACGAGCTGTTTGTCGGCGCAAGTGTGGAGGACATCCGGCTGTGCGAGAAAATCTCCGTGCATGGAACGGCTGCCGTGCATCCGTATGAGGATAGGGACTTGGATTGCTATTATAAGGGCGATGTGCTGCACGTTTCCGATGCAGACTTTGAAAAGCTGTTGGGGCATCCCATCCCGAATGGCAAAACCAAAATTGACCGCAATCTGACCTTGGGCGAACTGAACCACGCACGCAGCCCGCTGGGTTGGCTTGTCTGGCTTGTGTTGACGATCCTGCTGGATGCCAGTTATAAACGCGGCAAGCCGGACCTGAACATCTTGTTCCAGTACAATATGCCCCTTCGCGCCTTGGCAAAGATGACGAACGGCGCCATCAGCATGGGCATGGTGGACGGCATTGTCATGGAATTGCAGGGCTTCTGGATCCTGGGTCTTGTGCGGGTGATTTATGAAGCGATTAAGAATGTGGTGCTGAATGCGCAGATGGAAAAGCGTCTGCGCGGCGCCTGATGGAGGTTGCATTATGCAGTTTTGGAATAATTTTGCGGCAAAACACCCCGCCGCAGCCAAGTGGGTGCGCGAGGGCGGTCTGTTCGTCATCGTGTCGAACCTGATTACCGTGTTCAAGTATCTGCTGCTGCAATTTCTGCCCGCTGCGTTCAGCAGTCTACCGGTGGTGGATTTCGGCTGGCCCGGCGTGGATGTGACCCTGTTTGGGGAAACCTTCAAGTGGAACATCCTCGGCTACGATGCCGCCCACGGCGGTCTGCCGTACTTTTGCGCTTACATGATTGCTATGGTGATTGGTGAGTGCATCAACTTCCCGATCCAGCGCAATTTCGTGTTCCGCAGTAAGGGCAATTTAGGCAAGCAGATTGCGTGGTATGTGGTGGCTTTCTGCGTCATCACCTGCATCGTCAACTCCATCAACTGCGTATGGGTTGCCGTAGCCGGGCTGCTGGTGCCGGACTTTATTTATAACATCGGCACGACGGTTTTGAACGGCGGCGTGTCTATGGTCATTTTCTTCTTTGTCAACAAAATCATCTTCCCCGAAAGCGGGAAGTGATGGAGAGAATATCACTTTACGAGCGCCGCAGATAACGGATTGCAGTTTTGGATGATGAGCAAGCCCTGCTGATGGAATCCGTCATAGGTGGCTTGTCGCCGTGAATTGTGCACGTCTCGTAAGCAATTTGCGCTTGCTATTGACCGACTGATAATGACTGGAGTAAAAAGAGCCCGGAGGGCCTTACCAAATCGGTAAGGTTCTCCAGGCTCTTTTTTCTCGCCGGAAAGTGCATGCAAATGGGTTACACAGAATAACGATACAACACGGAAAGGAAGAAAACTCCTAATTAGACCAATTCTGAAGGCATAAACGTAAAATGCCTGACAATCATTTCATAACCACCTGCATGGATGGTGCAGCCGAACGGGGATATATGTCTGCCTCAAGGCTTATACATTCTTCACGAGCAGTGCCTGATACGGTTCCAGTTCTACATCCGCCAGCCAGACGGGCTGACCGTCTGCGGAACGGTAGCTGCCGCCCAAAGCGTCAAGACAGGCCCCGGCAGGGTACTCGGTAAAGTTGAACAGCCCCACCAGCGTTTCCTCGCCGTGCTTGCGTACCAGTGCCAGGACGCCGGGGTTGTGGGTGTCCCATGTGGTTACCCACGCATCCGGGGCAAAGCACTCGTCTGCTCGCATTTTGCGCAGTTCTTCCATGCCCTGCCACAGCTTGTTCGGCAGCGTACCCTTTTGGGTGCGCTGTTTTGCGTTTTCCCAGTTAAACGCACTGCGGTGCAGGTTGCGGCTGTCGTCTGCCCGATTGGGGTCGGACTTATAATCCCAGCCGTTGAGCTGGGCAATCTCGTCGCCGGAGTTCAGCATCGGAAATCCCTGCAAAAATGCCATGACGCTATGCAGCATCAGGTCGCGGCGGACTGCGTAGTCCAGCGCAATCACATCGCCCGATTCCAGCGCCTGCTCCACGCCGCACAGGCTGGCGGTGGTGCCGCAGCTGCGGGCATCGCCGGTGGCGGGGTCGTAGTTGTACAGCTCGCCCTTTGCCCAGCTTCCGGGGAAATCGCCCGCATAAAAATGGTAGAGATACTCCTTGTGCTTTTGGGGGTCAATGTCAAAACGGTTCTCAGCCGCTTCATCCAGACCCCAGCCGATATCATCGTGGCAGCGCAGATAGTTTACAAACCAGCAGTTGCCCGGCAGGGCGTGCAGGGCGTCCAGCTGTGCCTTCAGCAGGCGAGTGTCGCGGCTTGCCAAGGCAGCCCACAGGTTGACCATGGTGGACACATTGTAAAGCATGTGACATTCCGGCTTTTCGGGTGTGCCAAAGTACGCCGCCAGCTCCTTGGGCGCCATGACCACTTCGCCCTTGAGGATGACCGCGGGGCAGACACATTCCAGCACCATGCGCAGCATCCGCACGATGGTATGTACCTGCGGTAAATTGCGGCAGGTCGTGCCAAGCTGCTTCCAAATGTAAGGCACTGCGTCAATGCGGAACACCTCCACACCCAGATTGGCCAGATGCAGAATACTTTTGGTCATGTCCACGAACACCGCCGGGTTTGCGTAGTTCAGATCCCACTGGTAGTCGTGGAAGGTGGTCAGCACCCACTTGTGCATCTCCCCGCACCAGGTAAAGTTGCCGGGCGCGGTGTTGGGAAATACCTGCGGCACGGTCTGCTCGTACTGGTCCGGGATGGTGCGGTCATCAAACAGGTGGTAGTAGGCTTGAAACCACGGGTCGCCCGCCTTGGCCGCCATGGCCCAGCGGTGGGTGCTGGCAGTATGGTTCATAACAAAATCCAGACACAGGCTGATGCCGACCTTGCGCAGTTCGCGGGTCAGATTTTCGAGGTCTTTATTCGTGCCGAGAGCCGGGTCCACGGTATCGAAATCCTCCACCGCATAGCCGCCATCGTTGTGCGGGTGGGGCATCTGCAGTAAAGGCATCAGGTGCAGATAGGTCAGCTTTTGCTCCTTGAAATAGGGCAGCTTCTTTGCCAATTCTTTCAAATTTCCGGCAAATAGGTCGGTGTACATCGTCATGCCGAACATATTGCCCCGCTTGTACCAGTTCGGGTCGGCGGCACGGGCTTTGTCCAGCGCCTTCAGCTCGGCGCTGCGGGCGTCGTAGGCATCTGCCATCTCCCGTTCCAGAACCTCCAACCCTTCCCGGTTGTTGTACAGCTCCATGAACAGCCATTCCAGCTCGTCCTTATGGCGGGCAAATCGTGCGGAAAATTCCTGCGCCATGGGTCAGCCCTCCACTTCTGTCAGGGTGGGCATGGCGGGGATGGCACCGCGGCGGCTGGTGGTGATGCTGGCCGCTTTGTTGGCAAAAGCCAGAATGCTTTCCAATTTGTCCGCCGTCAGGGAGTTCAAATCCTCCTTGCACAGCTTGGACAGCACTGCCCCAAAGAAGGTGTCGCCTGCACCGTTGGTGTCACCCACCTTGCAGGGAACACCGGCTACATGACCGGTTTTCTCTCCAAAGCGGTAGAACACACCGTTTGCACCCAAGGTGACAAAAATCAGCCGAATGCCGTTTTGTGCCAGCTGCGCCGTACCGTTTTCGCAGTCGGTGGTGCTGGTCAGCAGGGGCAGCTCCTCGTCCGAAACCTTCAGGATATCCACCAGCGGCAGGGGAGCTTTCATCTGTGCAATCGCTTCTTCCTCGCTGTGCCAAAGGTTGGCGCGGTAGTTGGGGTCGTAGGTGATGATTGCCCCCAGCTTTTTGGCACGGGCGGCGGCGTCCAACGTGGCGGTGCGGGCGGGGTCGGCGGTCAGACTGACCGAGCCGAAATGCACGATTTTGGCTGCATTCAGGGCTTCCTCCGGAATGTCCTCTTTGCGCAGCATCACATCGGCGTTGGCACTGCGGTAGAAGCTGAAATCCCGCTCACCGGAGGCATCCACCGACACGACTGCCATGGTGGTGGGGTGGTCGGCATCGGTGACCATATAGCGGGTGTCTACCTTGTTTTCCTGCAAAACCTCGGTCAGATAGCGGCCAAAGGCATCCTCGCCAACCTTGCCGATAAAGGTAGTCTGTGCGCCCAACTTGGCGGCGGCAACCGCCAGATTGGCGGGGGCACCGCCGGGGTTTGCCGCAAACTGCGGAATGCCGCGCTCATCCCTGCCGGTCTGGGTCAGGTCGATCAAAACTTCACCAATCGTTACAATATCCATGTGTATCTCTCCTTGCTGAATGTATCGAACAAAAAGAAGCAGCTTTACTACTTCAAAAGATAACGAATATAGGCAGCTGCGCGCTCCGGATGCGGTGCATTTGCAATGACACCGAGGTAAACGGATCCCTCGAAACCGGCTTGTGCTATGAGGGGTGTGTCGGAAATATCCAGCGTTACGCCATCGGCAGACAATTCATCCAAGCTGCTGAAATCTGCATCCAGTGTACGCAGATCAAGAAAATACTCTTCGTCTTGCAGTTGATCTCGCGCAGCGGTGTCCATTAGAATAACATCTAATTGCTGTGCGCTGACAGCAGCCAGCAGCTTCAGCTCAGAGGCATAGACATATTGTTCATCTGCATTGGCAGTTTCATTTATAATCAGCCCGGTCAGCAGATTGACCTGCTGCTTTTTTGTCAGATGCGCATCTTGGGCAAAGCCGTCAGTAAGCTGCCCGGTCAAATCAGAACCGGCTGAAATGTTCACAAGGCTAACGTACAATACAGCTTCTTTTTTGGTGAAATGCCGATAAGCGGCATATCCGAAAATGTACAAAACGATTAAAACTCCTATGATGGGGAGTTTGTAGTATGCCCAAATGTGTTCCCATCTTTTGCGCCCATGCAGAGCGCGCAGGGTGGCAAGATCAGCACTCTTCATCGTGCGATTCCTCATCTGCCGCATCGGGATCTCCGCCGATAAGATGAATGATTTTTACCAAGAGGAAAGAACATAGCATGGCACACAAGCCCATTCCCAAAAGAAAGGCGGGCGCGAATACGCAAACTGTGATCCACCCCATGACAGCGTAGATGAACGCCATCAGCAGGGTGCAGAACAAATAGCGAACTCCGACGGCAAAGGAGGTCCTTAAAATGCCAAACGTCGCATTTTCAAAACGTGCCAGCAGGGGAAATGCGTAGAGCAGTACAATGGCGTACAGCACGGCAGCACCGATCACCAGCGCTGTCAAAATCGTCCAGAATGCACTGGTGTTCCAAAGACGGCTCAACACGAAGCCGTCGACGCCCAAAAAGCAGCCAAGTGCCAGCAGGATAAGCCACAGCTTTGTGGCAGGCTTGAAATTGCTGCGAAACGCACGGAAGAACATACGGGTAAGACCCTCATCACGATCCTCAGCCATTTTCAATGTGCAGTAAAACAGCGCCGTAGTGGAGGCGCCAATCGTAAAAATCGGCAGGCTGCATATAAGCCACAAAATGTTCAGATAGGCGCTGTATGTCAGCTTTGTCAGCACAGAAAACCACGGTTTGTCCCACAGGTCACGCATACTGTACCTCTCAATCTCCTGTGGATTCACGCAGGATCAGATTCGTTTCCGTATAAACAGTCCGATAATTCAGCGAGGGCTCCTCAATACGGGTCATAAGCAGATTGGCGGCGGCATACCCCATGATTTGCCCGTGAATATGAATGGATGTCAGCCGAGGTGAAAAATACGATGCCTCTTGGCTGTCATCAAATCCGCAAATCCAGATGTCATCCGGAACGGAATAGCCAAGACGATGCAAGGCGTTGATAAGATCCATTGCTATAAAATCATTGGCGCAGATAAAAGCGTCCGGCATGGTCGGGCAACCGCGCAGCGACTGATACAGATACTCTGAATAGTTTGGCTGTGCTTTTTGCGTTGCGCAGGTCGGCCAGTCGGTTGCCATACCAAAATGCTCGGCTGCATCTTTGTAAGCCAGGTAACGTTCATGAAAAGACTGGCAGTGTTCTTTATCCCCGGCAAAGGCGATACGTTTTCGTCCGCGCTGTGCCATCTGCGCCATCATGTTCTGAATTTCGATACGGTTTTCCATATACAGCCGATCAGCCTGCAGCGGAGGGCGCATTTCCATCACGGGTGTGTCCACAAAAAGAAGCGGAATGCCCAGCGTACAAAGCATCTGGGCGTAATCATAGTCAAATACTTCAAAGCAGATGATGCCTGCCGTGTGCTCTGTGTTTAAGGAAGACGGCAGCTCCTTTGCAGCCAGCTCAGCGGGCGAAATGCGGTGGATCGTCATACAGGCGTGAAGATGCTGAAGCTCTGATTGAAAGCGATCCAACATCATTGCGGCAAAGTGGGAGTTATTCAAAAAACGGGTTGTCAGTATGGCAATTTCCCGCTTATCGACGGGGAGAATGGAAGCATCCCCGGCGTTGCTGTTTCCATCAAATACCGGAAGGTAGGAAAATTGCTTGTATCCCATTTCGGCAGCCTTGCGCAGGATCTTCTCCCGTGTGGCATCGGCCAGAACGCCGGTGTTGTTGATAGCCTTGGAAACCGTATTGCGGGAGAGCTGAAGCTCGTTGGCAATATCCTGAATGGTGACTTTGGTAGACATGGTCTGCCTCGATTCTGTACACTCTATAAGTAAGAAATGTACTTTAATAAATATATTCTGTAGGTATCTCCGTCCGGGAGATTCCTGTGTTTCTGATACCAGTATAGTGCATATGCACAAATTAGTCAAATGTAAAAACGCAAATCAGCATATTGCACATTCGCACGCACTGGTTTTTGTGCAGCTGCACGAATGTACCGTAATTCGCTTAAAAACGAGGAAAACGCCATTGACTTTTGCGATTGGTGATGGTATAAATAAATCACAGGGTTTTACAAATGCACCATTCAAGGGGGTCTGAGCAGAACATGTTGTGCAAATGTAAAACAAGGAAGAAACGGTACAATGAAATCAAAAAGGAGGAGAATGATTCATGAAACCAAAGTCAGTTGCACCCCAAAGCGCGGTCATGGCGGTTGACCGTAAACTGCATAATACATGGGTGTACATTAAGCGTCATTGGCAGCTCTACCTGCTATTTCTGATGCCGGCTGTATTGCTGACCCTTGTATTCCGCTACATTCCTATGGGCGGCGTACTGATTGCCTTCCAAAAATACAACCCGTTCAAGGGCATCTGGGGCAGCGAATGGGTCGGGTTCAAGAACTTTTCGCGGTTCCTGTCCTCGCCGGATTTCATGCGGTATTTGATCAACACCTTGAAACTGAGCGTCTATGGCTTGCTGTGGGGCTTTCCCATTCCGATTTTGTTGGCCTTCCTGCTCAACCGCATTAAAAGCAATAAGATCAAGCAGAAGGTACAGCTTGTCCTGTATATGCCCAACTTTATTTCCGTGATCGTGCTGTGCGGTATCGTGCGCGTTCTGCTGTCTGTCACAGGTCCTGTAAATGGGCTGTTTCATACCGGCATCAACTTTATGACATTGCCGGAGGCTTTCCGCCCGATTTACATCATCAGCGGAATCTGGCAGGGCGCGGGTTGGTCCTCCATTATGTACACAGCCGCGCTTTCCAACGCCAGCCAGGAGCTGAAAGAAGCCGCCATGCTGGACGGCGCGAACCTGATTCAGCAAATACGAACCGTTGAATGGCCCGCCATCAAGGATATGGTCGTGATTCAGTTCATCCTGCAGGCAGGCAACATTATGAGCATCGGCTTTGAAAAAGCCTACGCACTGCAAACGGATCTGAACCTGAATTCGGCAGAAATCATCGCCACTTATGTGTATAAAAAAGGCCTGTTAGACGGTGATTACAGCTTTTCGACAGCAGTCGGTCTGTTCAACACAGTTATCAATGTCATATTGCTTATCGCTGTAAACAAAGTCGTTGCCAAGATGAACGATGGGCAAGGCTTGTAAGGAGGTGCCCGCTATGTCTAAGAAAAAGTCGGGAATGCAGATCTACACCAAACAAGACAAAGCCATCCTCTACTGCGGCTATGCACTGTTGGCTGTGTTTCTCATCGCCATTATTGTGCCGATGGTTTACATTGTGATCGCTTCGTTCATGGACCCCGTCACATTGCAAAACAAGGGCATTTCCTTTGACTTCAGCAAATGGAGCCTGGATGCCTATGAGCGCGTCATCTCGGACAAACAGATATGGGTCGGCTTCAAAAACGCTGTTCTTTATTCGGTTATATTTACCGTCATTTCCGTTGCCGTCACGATGCTGGCAGCCTATCCGATGTCGCTGCCGGACTTCAAGGGAAAGAAATTTTTCAACACCTTATTCGTTATCACGATGTTTTTCAACGGTGGTCTGATCCCTACCTACTTGCTCATCAACAATATCGGTCTGCTGGATTCCATGTGGGCGGTTATCCTGCCGGGTGCATTCAGCGTCTGGAATATGATCATTGCTCGTACCTACTATCAGGGGATCCCGCGTGAGCTTCGTGAGGCAGCCGATGTGGATGGTGCCAGCGAAATGCGCTACTTCTTTAATATCTTGCTGCCGGTTTGTATGCCGGTAGTGGCGGTGCTTGCTCTTTGGCAGTTTGTCGCTATGTGGAACAGCTATTTTGACGCGATGATCTACCTGAACAGTGCCTCCAAACAGCCCCTGCAGTTGGTGCTGCGCTCTATCCTGATCCAAAGCCAGCCTGAATCCGGTATGATTGCCGATATTCAAAGCACGGCTGAACGCGCAAAAATGGCCGAGCTGCTCAAGTATGCAACCATTATCATTTCCAGCCTGCCGCTGCTGGTCATGTATCCCTTCTTCCAAAAGTATTTTGATGCAGGCATTATGGCGGGCTCCGTCAAGGGCTGATCGTTAGGAAAACTCGACCGGGATTTCCCGGCCGCAATATTAAAAAAGGAGAAAAACGCAATGAAAAAATTGATTTCACGCCGCAATTTCCTCAAAATGGGCGCCTTGGCGAGCGCTGCTATGATGCTGGCCGCCTGCGGCGGCGGTGCCGGAGGCGGAAAAGATTCGGGTGCCAATGTAGATGTTACCGGCACCGTTTCGTTTCCTCTGGCGGAGCAGGTAACCTTTACCGGTATGACGAGCTATCCGGTCGGCAGTGAATCCGATCCGAACAACCGTACCATTTTCAAACGTCTTGAGGAAGCCACCAATGTACATATCGACTGGACGGCTATTCAGGCTGACCAGTGGAGCGATAAAATCACCCTGAATATGTCCAACCCCAGCACTCTGACGGATTTTGTCTTTACGGCAGATTTCAGCGACAGTGACCTGCTGCGCTACGCAGATCAGGGCGTTATTGTCAATCTGGAGGACTACATCGACAACAATATGCCCAACCTCAAGAAGGTTTTTGAGATGTACCCGGAGTACCGTACCATGTGTACAGATTCCGAGGGACATATCTGGGCGTTGCCGTGGATCGAGCAGTTGGGCTCTGAAAAGACGGCGATCCAGACGGTGGGAAATATGAGCTTCATCAACAAGAAGTGGCTGGATTTCCTGGGTCTGGAGATGCCGACGACGGTGGATGAATTTGAGCAGGTACTGATTGCTTTCCGTGACAACGCGGATGCCATCAAGAGTGAGTTTGGCATTGAGGGGGATATCATCCCGATGTCCTGCATTGTCAACAACGGTGACCAGGATCCCAGTATCCTGATCAACGGCTTTGGTGAGGGCTATGGTGATGCCGATAAGGACCGCCACATTGCCGTCACGGATGACCTGAAGGTTATCTGCGCAGCCACTCAGCAGGGCTACCGTGAAGGTCTTGACTGGCTGCACAAGCTGTATTCTGAAAACCTCATTGACCCCGAATGCTTTACGCAGGAATGGTCCACCTATGTTTCTAAAGGCAAGGCCGGTCGTTACGGCGTCTGCTTTAGCTGGGATGTTGCCAACATCGACAACCTGACCGATTGGGAACCCCTGCCCGCACTGACTGCCGATACCCGCAATATCACCCCGCAGAACGGTTCCTTCACCAGCGGCTTTGGGCGCGGCAAGTGTGTTGTCACCGCCAAGGCATCGAACCCCGCGCTGGTTTGTGCCTGGCTCGACCAGATGTATGCACCCCTGCAGTCTCCCCAGAACAACTGGGGTACCTACGGCGATGAAACCGGTTTCAATATCTTTGAAATGTCCACCAACGATAAGGGCGAGCCGATGCTGAAGCACGCCCCCCTCGGCGATGCGTCCCCCGTTGAAGTCCGCGAAGCACAGTGCGTCGGCGGTCCTCTGGCGGTTCTGGATGATTACTACGGCGTTTATGTCACCTGCCCGGACGATGCACAGTACCGTTTGGACTGGATCAAGGATGTTTACACCCCGGATATGAACAAAAAGTATGTTTACCCCAATGTTTTTATGAGCAACGAGGACACCGAGCAGGTTTCCAACCTTCAGGCAGATCTCCAAACCTACATGAACACCCAGAAGGCAAACTGGATCATGAACGGTACTACCGATGCTGAGTGGAATGAGTACCTCGACAAACTGGAAGCCTACGGATTGTCTGACTATCTGGCGATTATGCAGAAGTATCTTGATGCCTATTACGCAAAGCAATAAGTTACACCAGGAGGAATCCATGAGCAGTACAATTTTGCAGAAAGCACGCGATTACGAGGAAGAGCACAGCGCTGCCATTTCTGCGGCAGAGCGCCCTGCCTACCACTTGACCCCTTATGTAGGCTGGATGAATGACCCGAACGGCTTTTCCTTCTATCATGGGAAATACCACCTGTTTTACCAGTATAACCCCTACGCAACACAATGGGGTCCGATGCACTGGGGACACGCGGTCAGCACAGACTTGCTGCATTGGGAGTATCTGCCCTGCGCCATTGCTCCGGATTCTACGTCTGATAACGGCCCCGGCTGCTTCTCCGGCTCGGCCACCGAAATGGACGACGGCCGTCAGCTCTTAATGTACACCAGCGTGGTTTCCGAAAAGCAGCCGAATGGTGAAATGCGGGATATTCAGACCCAGAGCGTTGCTGTGGGCGATGGATTGGATTACGAAAAACCTGCCTGCAACCCGGTGCTGACCCAGAAGGATTTGCCTGAAGGATACAGCAAATTCGACTTCCGTGACCCGAAGATCTGGCGCGAAGCTGACGGCACCTACTCTGCCGTGACCGTTGCCCTGACCGAGGATGGCAGCGGTGCAGCCGTACTGTTCCAAAGCAAGGACGGTTTCGACTGGCATTTTGTTACCGTGCTGGCGCGCAACAACAACGTGTACGGCAAAATGTGGGAGTGCCCGGACTTTTTCCCGCTGGACGGCAAGCATGTACTGATGGTCGGACCGATGGAAATGCGTCCGTCCGGTGAGTTCCACAACGGACACAATGTGATCGCCTTTGTCGGCAGTTATGATGAGAAAACCCATACATTTACCCGTGAACAGGTGCAGCTGGTGGACGGCGGCATCGACTTTTACGCCACCCAAACCACACAGGCACCCGATGGGCGCCGCCTGATGACGGCGTGGCTGCAAACCTGGTCGGACACCGAGGATAAGCCGCAGGGATGCAAGTGGTTCGGGCAGACCATCTGCCCGCGCGAGCTGCATTTGAAAGATGGCCGCATCGTTCAGACCCCGGTTCGGGAGCTGGATGCCGCCCACGGTAAGCGCACGCTGCACGAAGATGTGACCGTACAGAATGAAACGGCGCTGGCTGACATCGGCGGGCGCATTGCCGACCTGACCGTCACCGTGGCAGCGGGCGAATACCGCAGCTTTACCGTTAAGCTGGCAGCCGATGCAGCGTATCACACCCGCCTGACCTATGACCCCTACACCTCGCTGCTGACGCTGGATCGCAGCTGTGCCGGTTCCCGCGCCGATATTGTGCATACCCGCAGCTGCAAGGTGCGCAGCCAAAACGGCGCGCTCAAGCTTCGTATCCTGCTGGATAAAAACAGCGTGGAGGTCTTTGCCAACGATGGCGAGCAGACGATGACAGCGTGGATCTACACCCCGCAATCCGCCGATGGCATCACCTTTGCTGCAGACGGTCAGGCAACCATTACTGTGGAACAGTTTGAACTGAACCTGTAACTGGATATTCCCTTCGTTTCTCCTTCATCAACACAGGAGGCTGCTGCACTTGGATTTTTTCCTTGTGCAGCAGCCTCTTTTTAAGTGCGCCCGAAGGGATTCGAACCCCCGGCACCTGGCGTCGGAGAACTACGGCAGGACGGCGTAAACAGACGCTGAAACGTAAATTTGCTGGTTCTGCACAGTTACGACCAAAACAAGAAAAAGCCTGTTGTTGGTTGTCACAACAGGCTTTTCCGATATTTTGCAGCACCACTGCACAGTAGTGGTCAAATGGTGGTCAGGCATGGAGGGGCATAAAATACGATCCTCGCCACTTGACGCAACGGATGATTTTGTATACAATATTAATAAACAACAAATATGGAGGCGCTTGATGAAAAGTGTTTCTCTTGTTTCCTTAAAGGACCAAGCTGCCGCGGCGCTGCGGCGGGAAATATACGCGGGTGAGCTGCCGGATGGTGCCGAGCTGCGACAGGAGGATATTGCCGCGCAGCTGGGTATCAGCCGATTGCCGGTGCGCGAGGCGATGCAGCAGCTGCAAAACGAGGGGCTGCTGGAGCGCCTGCCCAACCGCCATGTGCGGGTGGTGGGGGTGACCGCCGCGCGTCTGCGGCAGAGCTTTGCCGTGCTGGCGGCTATGGAGTGCGAGTTGTTCGCGCTGGCAGACACCGCCCTGCGGGAAAAGGGGCTGCCCGACCCGGCGTGCGATGCGGAGTTCCATTTGGCAGCCGCCGAGGTGTTGGACAATCCAACGCTGTATCAGCGCTTTTTCACCCAGCGGCAAGGGTTGTTGGACGCCGCGCAGGCGCTGGGGGCGGCTGAACCCGCCGCACTGATCGAGCGCAACCGCGCCATTGCCGAGGCGTTCACGGTGGGGAAGGATACCGCGCCGCACATCCGCCGTTACTATGATGATCTGACCGAACAGACCGCAAAGGAGCTTATCGTATGAGCCTTGCACCATTAAATCCCATCCAGATGCTGCCCGCCCGCGACCGTGTGGCGGCGGCACTGCGGGAAGCTATTTTAAGCCACCAGTTTGCCGAGGGCGAAGAATTGACCCTGAAGGACACCGCCGCCCAGCTGGGCGTGTCGTCTACGCCGATCCGCGAGGCATTCCAGATGCTGGCGCGGGAGGGGTTGATCGAGCTGCGCCCCAACCGCGGAGCCATCGTGCTGGGTATGAACGAGAAGCGCTTGCGCGACCACTACGAGACCCGCGCTGCGCTGGAACGCGCCGCTGTGGTATTGGTATGCCGCAAAAAGGCAGACATTGACCCCGTCAAGCTGGCCTACATACAGGCAGCGTCCGCGCTGGCGCAGAATGACAGCGCGGGCTACAGCGCGCAGAACCAAGCGTTCCACATGGCGATCTGGACTGCAGCCGACAACGACGCCATGAAAGAACTGCTGTCGAGTCTGTGGAATGGTCTGTCCATGGGTCACAAGGTCACGCAGGAGCACTACGCTGAAATCAGTATGAACGAGCATTACAAGATTCTGGACGCGCTGAAAGCCCGCGATGAGGTGCTGGCGGGTAATCTGATGGAATCCCACATCATGCGCAGCTTGGAAAATGTGCTGACGCATTTGAGGGCGGAGTGATTGACGGCGTAAGGAAAACCGGATGTTCGCCCTTACAAGGCTGCAAAAATCGCCGCGTTGTTCATCCTGCACAAAACCATAACGGCAAAATTTGCAGTTTCGACAAACTTCAAAACACCCTATTGACATTTTCGGTCATTGGGTGTATTCTCTGATTGTCGATTGGATACATTATCAATTATCACCCGCGACGTTTCACAGATTGGTTTGCGGCAGACCTCCTCTCCTTGCTGCCGCAAACCGCCGTATCCATCGGGGCAGCCGGAACGACCGCCCCGTGAAAACCCGGACAGGGGCCCGTCCGGGTGATAGATTCCCCTATGGTTTGGATACAATATTAAATATCAAAGCAAAAAGGAGGCAACATCCAGTGAATCCCACAGTTATCACCCTCTGCTTTCTGGCATTTGCGATCATTATGTTCGTGCTGGAAAAGATTCCTCTGGGCCTGACAGCCACGATCGTTTCCGTGGGTCTGTGCGTGACCGGCGTCCTTGAACCCAAACAGGCGTTCGCCGGGTACGTCGATTCTAATGTCATCCTCTGCGTGGCTATGTTTGTGGTTGGGCAGGCGTTGTTTGAAACCGGCATGGCCAACAAAATCGGTGGTCTGGTCACCAAGTTCGCCAAATCGGAGCGTCAGCTCATCATCGCCATCATGGTCATCACCGGTCTTATGTCCGGGTTCCTGTCCAACACGGGCAGCGCAGCCGTACTCATTCCTGTGGTAGTCGGCATTGCGGCCGAGAGTGGTTACAGCCGCAGCCACCTGCTGATGCCGCTGGTTTTTGCGGCGGCACTGGGCGGCAACATCTCCATCATCGGTGCGCCGGGCAACCTGATGGGCGTCAGCGCCCTGAACGAGCTGGGCATCGAAACGAGCTTCTTTGAGTACCTGATCGTCGGCGGTCCTATGATGCTGGCGGGCATCCTCTACTTCGCCTTGTTCGGCTACAAGCTGCTGCCCAAAAACAGCGGCGCGGCATCGCTGGAGGATGATCAGTTCGCAGTCAAGGATTACTCCGACGTTCCCAAGTGGAAGCAGTATATGTCGCTGGCTGTGCTGGTCATCGCTATTCTCGCGATGGTGTTTGAAAAGCAGATCGGCATCAAGCTGCAGGTGTCCGCATCGGTTGGCGCCATCATTCTGATCCTGACCGGTGTCATCAGCGAAAAAGAGGCACTGAAGTCCATCGACCTCAAGACCGTGTTCCTTTTTGGCGGTTCGCTGGCACTGGCAACGGCGCTGGAGCATACCGGCGCGGGCAGCCTGATTGCTGATACGCTGATCGGCGCTATGGGCAACGAAGTCCACCCGCTGATCCTGCTGGTTGTCATCTTTGTCATCACCTGCACAATGACCAACTTTATGTCCAACACTGCCACCACGGCGCTGATGGTTCCCATCGCGGTGTCGCTGGCGCAGGGCTTGGGCGCAGACCCCCGCGCCGTGGTCATTGCCACGGTCATTGCAGGCAGCTGTGCCTACGCAACGCCGATCGGTATGCCCGCCAATACAATGGTTGTCGGCATCGGCGGCTACAAATTTATCGACTACGTCAAGGCAGGTCTGCCGCTGATCCTCGTCAGCTTTATCATCTGCATGGTGATCCTGCCGGTAGCGTATCCGTTCTTCCCCGCATGATCTCATAAACAAACATTTGAAATTTACATAGGAGGCATCCAATCATGACCAAAGAACAAAGTGTTGAACTCATGACCGACAAGATGGCGAAATTCGTCGCCTATGTCGGCAAGAAGCTGCCCGACGATGTCGAGGCTAAGCTGCAGGAGCTGCGTCAGCAGGAGACCACCCCGCTGGCAACCGCCATCTATGACACGATGGCGCGCAACCAGAAGCTGGCTGTTGACCTGAACCGCCCCTGCTGCCAGGACACCGGTGTGCTGCAGTTCTGGGTAAAGTGCGGCGTCAACTTCCCGCTGATGGGTGAGCTGGAGGCTCTGCTGAAGGAGGCCGTCGTCCGCGCTACCTTCGCCGCACCCCTGCGCCACAACAGCGTGGAAACCTTCGACGAAGTGAACACCAAGCGCAATGTCGGCAAGGGTACGCCCACCGTTTTCTGGGACATCGTACCCGATGACGACCACTGCGAAATCTACACCTACATGGCAGGCGGCGGCTGCACGCTGCCGGGCAAGGCGATGGTGCTGATGCCGGGCATGGGCTACGAGGGCGTGACCAAGTTCGTCCTGGACCAGATGACCAGCTACGGTCTGAACGCCTGCCCCCCGCTGCTCGTCGGTGTCGGCGTGGCTACCAGCGTGGAAACCGCCGCGCTGCTCTCCAAGAAGGCGCTGATGCGCCCCTTGGGCAGCCACAACCCCAACCCGCGCGCTGCCGAGATGGAGAAGCTGCTGGAGGACGGCATCAACTCCATCGGTCTGGGACCCCAGGGCATGAGTGGTAAGAACTCCGTCATGGGCGTGCATATCGAGAACACCGCTCGCCATCCGTCCACCATCGGCGTTGCCGTCAACGTTGGCTGCTGGAGCCACCGCCGCGGTCACGTGGTATTTGACAAAGACTTGAACGCAACTGTAACGACTCATTCGGGGGTGCAACTGTAATGGTAGAAATCAGAGACGGTAAAAAGGTTTTGGTCACGCCTGTCAGCGCCGAGGATCTGGCTGACATCAAAATTGGTGACATCGTGTATCTCGACGGCGATCTTATGACCTGCCGTGACGTGGCGCACCGCCGCCTGGTCGAGGGCGGTCGTGAGCTGCCCTACGACATCCGCAACAAGGCCATCTTCCACGCAGGTCCCATTGTCCGCCCCATTCAGGGTCAGGACGATGCCTACGAGATGGTTTCTGTCGGTCCCACCACCTCGATGCGCATGGAGAAGTTCGAGTATGAGTTCACCCAGCACACCGGTGTCCGCGTCATCGTGGGCAAGGGCGGTATGGGTCCCAACACCGAGCGCGCCTGCAAGGAGTTCGGCGCCATCCACTGCGTGTTCCCCGCCGGCTGCGCCGTTGTCGCCGCAACCGAGGTACAGCGCATTGTCGAGCATCACTGGGACGAGCTGGGTATGCCTGAAACTCTCTGGTGCTGCAAGGTCAAGGAGTTTGGTCCGCTGATCGTTTCCATCGACGCCAATGGCGACAACCTGTTCGAGAAGAACAAGGTTGACTTCAACAAAAAGAAGGACGCTGCCATCGAGGAGATCTGCAAGCACGTCAGCTTCATCAAATAAGCCATTCACTATTTCTCTATACAGCCATAAACGCACAAAGGGACACTTCGCATTCGTGCGGGGCGTCCCTTTGTGTTTCCGGGAGGAATTCTATGACCCTATTGGAGATTACTCTGCTCATTCTGCTGGCGACAATCCTTGCGTTTGTCAGCGGCAAAATCCCGTTTGCCGTCATCTCGTCCGGCATCATTCTGGCACTGATTTTAACAGGCGTAATGACCCCTGCCGAGGCGTTCGGCGGGTTTATCAACACGAACGTCGTTATGTTTGTGGCGATGTTTGTCATTGGCGCAGGGCTGACGAAAACCGTCCTCATTGACAAGGCGCAGAGCCTTGTCGTGCGCTACAAGGACAACCAGCGGATCCTGATTTTTCTGTCCTGCGCAGCGGCGGCGTTTTTGGGTGCCATCACCAGCGCCACGGCAACGGCAGCCATTATGATCCCGCTGCTGGTGGGCATTGCCAACGACATCGGCACCAGCCGCAGTAAGCTGCTGTACCCGGCGATGGCGTGCGCCAACATTGCCACCCAGATGACCTTTATGGGGCAGGGCGCCAGCAATATGGCGTGGAACGATGTTATGATGAAAGCCGGTGCGCCCAACCCGCTGCACGTCTGGGATTTTACCGTGGCGCGCATTCCAATGCTGGCAACAGCGATTTTGTACATGACCTTTGTCGGTTACAAGCTCATGCCTGATATTCCGAACGGGAAGTTCTCGGATGGCGCATCGGGGCAGACCGGCAGCGAAAAAATCAGCCCCGCCAAGCAAAAGCTGGCTATGATCATCATTCTGGCAACGATTGCCCTGATGCTGCTGGAAAATGCCATCGGCATCAAAATGTACCTAACCGCCTGCCTTGGCGCAGTGCTGCTGGTGCTGACGGGCGTGCTGAGCGAGAAGGAGGCGCTGGCATCCATCCACCAGCCGACGATCTTCCTGTTTGCGGGCGTGCTGGCGCTGTCCGATGCCATCCAGAAAACAGGCGCCGGCGATGTTGTGGCGGATTGGATGATCAAAATCCTGGGCGGTACGACGAATACCTACTTGATTATGGCTGTATTCTTCCTTGTGCCGTTTGTGCTGACGCAGGTCATGTCGAACCTTGCCACGCTGACGATTTTTATTCCTCTCGTCACATCTGCCTGTCTTAAGATGGGGCTTGACCCGCGTGCTGCCGTGGTGGGTGTTATCACCGCCAGTTGCATTTCCATTATGACCCCGATGGCCGCGCCCTGCCAGATCATGATCATCGAGCCGGGCGGGTATAAGCTGAAGGACTACTTAAAATGCGGCACACCCTTGGCGGCGTTGCTCTGCATGATGTCCATCCTTGTGCTGCCGATGATGTTCCCGCTGTATTATCTGCAATGATATTAGGGCAACACCGCACAATTCCCGCCTAACGGCTTAAGCAACGCTCCGGCGGATCTCTGCGCCAAGAGCCGCCGCAAGCGGCGGTTGCGCTCCGAAGCGCCTCGCTGCGGCTCGGTGTGCGGCACGGCATCTGCGTTGCCAAAATGCTCGATAATGTCAGGTTGCGGTACCCGCATCGTGCTTCGGTTCGTGGTATACTAAACAAACAGATTTATTCTGTATAGCACCTTTACAACTGAATACACAGCATAACAGGTACTTTACTTTCCCGGTGGGGCGCACAGCAAGGTCAAGGCAGACCATAACCCGCGACTGGGGAGAGGGCATAATGATACTCCTGCTGCCCCACGCGTCAGATGGGGTGACCGCGCAGGGGTTGGAATCAGTAAGATCCTTGCAGAGTCAGTGTACGGTCGTCGTCAGCGGCTTGCCTGTTATGTTTCTAAGTCTAGGGGCAAGCGGCAAATTAGACATTTTTCTTCAGCATTTATTTTGATGTACACGGTTTCTTTTATTATTTACATAACCGTGTGATTGACGCCAGTATGCGTATTATTTGATTTTTATTGAATTTACATCAAGATTTGCGGGGAAAGTGTACCCTTACGCCCGAATGAAACAGAGAAAATGTGGAAAGAGCCCGGAGGGCCTTACCAAATCGGTAAGGTCCTCCGGGCTCTTTTTTCTCCCCCGGAAAGTGTATTTAAGAGGGTTACACAGAATAATGATACAGCACGGAAAGGTAGTGAACTTATGCAGCGCTAGCGAATGAGCCAAACTGCTGACATTTTGCTTACCGGACGCGATATGGACGATAGAACGCTGCATTTGCGGGAAAAAATTGCATCTAGACTTTGGAAGATGAAGAAACCGCAGAGGAACGAGAGATCAAGGCTGTGCCGGACTACTTGTGGAAAGCGGCGAAGTACATCGAAAGTGTCGGAAACTGGCAGGGAACAGCCTCCGAGTTGCTTGCAACGGCAGGTATCGAAAATGCCAAACCGAATCAGTTCACCTACAACATGGCGAAGTATTTCGATAAAGTATTTGAACCGAAAAACATCCGATATAAAACCCATCGAAAAAACAAGGTTCGCCTTTTGAACTTCTATGGTGACGATGATATTGACATAACTCAATTATCGGGGTGGGGTATCCCAGAAAGACCGTCACCATCGTCACCATCGTCACTCGGAGCGCTTGAGGGAAGCAAGCATGGGCGAAGTGTTGCCACAGGGCAACCCGCCGAAAAGCCTACGGGGACAGCCCCGAACCCCTGTGAGGCTGCGAGCGCATGAGAAAGCGCAGCGTTGGAATCAATGTCCGCG
>NZ_FUYF01000091.1 GCF_900167555.1 Gemmiger formicilis
GCAAGCACGTCTTGGATGCGCTCCTGCAATGGCACCTGTACCGCCGTTCGCCTATTTAGTAAGGTATAGAAAACGTCTGTGAGGAACTCGTCCTCGTTTTCGTGTTCCACGATGGCGTTGCCGCACTGTGCCAGATAGGTGCGGAAGTTACGGGCGGTGGTTTCGAGCGTGGAGACAATTTCGGCGTAGGAGATATTTCGTTCATTTGTAGGTGCTTCGTACTGAAAAATTACGAAGAAACGGCGGCTGACTGCATCGCGGGAGCCGAGACGCTTTACAAAGCGGATATAGCTCATGTGGCGCTTGCGCACGTCGGCATCGGGTTCGTTGGCGGCATCCCGTCGCAGCTTGTCCAGATAGGCGTTGACATCTGCCTTGCGGGAAAACGACTTGAATTGCAATCGCACCGGGCTGACTTTCAAAAGGCTGGCGAACGAGTAGATGACGCTGCGTTGCTCGCGCGGGGAGCGCAGCAGGAAGTTGATGGGTTCGATTTCCAGAATTTTGATGTAGCGGTCATCTGTGGTGTGCAGGATGCCGTCCTCGATTTTCTCGATGGGCAGCAAATCGTAGAGCGTCTGCCGTTTTACCAGCTTTCCGTGGCGGTCTACTTTGCGCTGCAAGACCTGTGCATTATGGGGCAAGGTGTCGGTATCGTCGTAGTAGACAATGCGGTATCGCTTGCTGATGAATCGCAGATGCCGGTGTCGGTTGGCTTCAAGATTGCCCTGCGGCGTGGGCGTGACGATGCGGCGGCGCTTCATAAAGTGGAACCAGTGCGCCACAAACTGCGTCAGGCTGTCGCCGCCGATACCTACCACACCGAAAACGCCCAGCGGCACCGACACCGCAATGACAATCATCAGCCGGATATTGAACGCCAACGGCAGATAAAACAGCGGCACCGCGCTGCCCACGGCAAGCACAGCCGCCTCTACTGCATTGCGCAGTTTGACCGTGCCGCCGAGAATCGTGCCGGTGTCCACAAAATTCTGCGGGATCAGGTAAACATCCCGCTCTTCGCGTGAAATTTCGACCACCTCCAAACAAAAAGA
>NZ_FUYF01000089.1 GCF_900167555.1 Gemmiger formicilis
CGTGAGTTTTACGAGGAAATGCGGCACACACCGCGTCTGGACGGCAGAGGAAATCTATCCGAGAAGTCAGTCGAAGGTTTACACAACACGCTGTGCGGCATCCTATCGGCGGCTGTGGACGAGGGATACCTTACTCACAATCCTGCATGGAGATGCTACAAGCCGAAAGGGCAGAAGAAAGAACGTCCCGTAGCAGATGAGGAAACGGTTAAAAAGTTGATTACAGCGTTTGAAGGTCAGAGTATGAAGTACGAAACCTATTTCAAGCTGGTGCTGGCAACCGGGCTGCGGCGTGGGGAAGCCTGTGGGCTGAGATGGAGTGATATCAACTGGCGCAAACGGACGATTCATGTTCAACGCGGGGTGGTCAAACTCAGTCACCAAGAATCAATTACAAAAGATCCTAAGACGACCAGCGGTGACAGAATGGTATATCTGAGCAAGGAAATGTGCCAGCTACTCAAAGCATGGCGTAAGGAGTGCGAGTGGGATAGGGAACAGACTGCAAACGAAACCGTGGACGAGGAAGACTATTTATTCCGTCAACCTAACGGAAAGCCTATGTGTCCCAGCACATTCACATATAGATTTAAACTGATTCTGAAAGCAAATAACCTACCGCTGGATTTGAATGTGCATAGCTTGCGGCACACAAACGCCAGCTTGCTGATTTCACAGGGCGTGGATGTACGAACGGTGGCTAGTCTATTGGGTCATGCACAGGCAAGTACAACGCTGGATATTTATGCCCATGCATTTGACAAGAACAAACGCAAGGCACAGGAAAAGCTGGGAAAGGCGATTGGATTATGATGAGAAAAATCAAGCTGACCCGCGCAAACAAAAGTATCCTGCTGAAAGCACTTGCACCTTATTACTACCGAGAAAAAGCGCTTGGTCGTAGCACACAGGAATCGGGAAAGCTAATACTGAAAATTGATTCTCTCTCAGCCGATAAGAAAACAAACTTCTCGCCAGACGAAATTCGTCTTATGCGTACCACTGTAAATCAACTGAGAAATGAACGGCTGGCAAAAGGGCAGTACACCGATGCGGCAGACGATATGCTGCTAAAATTATTCTGAAAATCAAACACTAACAAAAACAAAAAACCTCATTGCAAAAAAC
>NZ_FUYF01000011.1:0-16472 GCF_900167555.1 Gemmiger formicilis
GTTCGATATTCAGTTTTGAGGGTACATCCCTTGACAGGAAGGCATGAAAGTGCTAGACTGTTACAAGAAAAGAGAAGCATGATGATTGGTCATGTAAATGGCCGGTGTCGATGACGGTGAGGTTCCACCTGTTCCCATTCCGAACACAGAAGTTAAGCTCACTTGTGCCGAAGATAGTTGGCTGGAAACGGCCTGTGAAAATAGGTAGATGCCGGCTTCTCTTTTTTATTATGGCCCGTTGGTCAAGCGGTTAAGACAGCGGCCTCTCACGCCGTTAACGTGGGTTCGATTCCCGCACGGGTCACCAAAAAGCACTACTTCATTTGAAGTAGTGCTTTTTTCTTTGTATGCGCTTTTTAATAAGTGTCGGGCGTAAAAGGTGACCCGTGTGGGAATCGAAAAGCCCGGGCCCCGCGTCCAGTGTACCGCGGGGCAAAAACAGCCCCGTGGGCTGTTTTTAGGGCGCGGGAAATTCCGCGCGGGCGGAAGCTGATGTGGCCGGGGTGGTTGGTGGGAGCACGGGTTGCCGGAGTTAGCACAGCAGCTTACGGAAGCGTGCGGGCCGGGCATGCCCGGCCCCTACTGGGTGGTTAAAGGAAAGCAGTCGGCAACAGGCAGGAATCCCTCCGGCGCTGCGGCGCCACCTCCCTTTGACAAGGGAGGCAGGGGGGAAAAGGAATAAAAATAATCGCCTGTTGTCCCGACAACAGAAATCCCCCGTCCGATTCGGTATACTAAGGGCGTAAAAAGCAGATACTGAAGGAGACTGGGGGCGTTTTTATGAAAATTATTTTTTATGGTACGCGGGAATACGACCACTACTATTTTGATGTGCTGGCGGCGGACCCGGAATATGGCTGCGAGATCAGGTTTCTGACGGCGAATCTCGATGCGGACACCGCGCCGCTGGCGCAGGGCGGGGACGCTGTGTGCGCGTTCGTCAATGCGGATTGCTCGGCTCCGGTGCTGGAAAAGCTGGCGCAGGTGGGCATCCGCTGCTTGCTGCTGCGGTGCGCAGGGTACAATAATGTGGACCTGGCCGCGGCGCAGAAATGCGGCATCACGGTGCTGCGCGTGCCGGGGTACAGCCCGGAGGCCGTGGCCGAGCACGCTATGGCGCTGGCGCAGGCCGCAAACCGGCGCATCTGCAAGGCGTATATCAAGGTGCGCAACAACAACTTTGCGCTGGACGGTCTGCTGGGGTACAACCTGTACGGCTCGTCGGCGGGCATTGTGGGCACGGGGCGCATCGGCGCGGCCATGGCGCGTATCTGTCACGGGTTTGGCATGACGGTGCTGGCCTACGACCAGTACAGGAACCCCGCGCTGGACGGCATTGTGCGCTATGTGGAGCTGGACGAGCTGCTGCGCACGGCAGACCTTATCAGTCTGCACTGCCCGCTGACAGCCGAGACGCGCCATATAATCAACGCTGACACCATCAAAATGATGCGTGACAACGCGATTCTTGTCAACACGAGCCGCGGTGGGCTGATCGACACCAACGCGCTGATCGACGCGCTGCGGGCCCGCAAATTTGCGGGCGTGGGGCTGGACGTCTACGAGGACGAGGACGGGCAGGTGTTCGAGGACTTCTCGGACGACGTTTTGCAGAACGAGGTCGTGCCGATTTTGATGAGTTTCCCGAATGTGGTGGTGACGAGCCATCAGGCATTTTTCACGCGGACGGCATTGCAGAGCATTGCCATCACGACGATGGAGAACGCGCGGGCGTTTGCGAGAGGGGAGAAGCTGGTGAACGAGGTGAAGGGGTAAGGAAGGCAGAAGGGCAAAGCTGCAGGAATCCCTCCGGCGTGGAAGATAAAGCAGCGGTAGGGGCAAGGTGCGGCGGAGGGGTCAAGACCCCTCCCTACGAAGGGAAGATGCAATGGCTGCTGACGCAAAGTGGCGGGCCGGGCATGCCCGGCCCCTACCGGGAGGTGCAAAGGGTAAGCTGTCGGGTAGGGGCAAGGTGCGGCGGAGGGGTCAAGACCCCTCCCTACTAAGGGAGGATTCAATGGCGGCAGCCGTGAGGTGGCGGGCCGGGCATGCCCGGCCCCTACCGGGAGGTGAAAAGGGTGCGGCTCATTATACAATAAAACTCTAACAAAAAAAGGACGTTGTATCACTACAGCGTCCTTTTTGTTATACAGCAATTTGAGGATGGCAAAAATTACTTGGACTTTTCCTCGTCCAGGCGGTCCAGCAGGTCCCAGACACCCAGCATGTACTGCACGCCGAGAGCGCGGTCATACTTGCCGTAGCCGGGGCGGCAGTTGCCGGGGCCTTCCTCCCACAGCTGGCGGCCATGGTCGGGGCGGATGCAGCCGTCAAAGCCGCAGTCATGGTAGGCGCGCAGGATCTCAATGATGCCGGTCTCGCCGCAGCAGTCGCGGTGGGCAGCCTCGGAGAAGTCACCGTTCTCGAAGTGGTGGATATTGCGCACGTGGGCAAACGGGATGCGGTCACAGTGCTTGCGCACGATGGCGGCCACGTTGTTGTTGGGGTTGGCGTTCATGCTGCCGGAGCAGAGCGTCAGGCAGTTGTACGGGTCATCGACCATCGTCAGGAAGCGGTCAATGCTCTCGGCGTCAACCAGCAGACGGGGCAGGCCGAAGATGTCCCATGGGGGATCGTCCTGATGGATCGCCATCTTGATGTCGCACTCGCGGCAGGTGGGCATGATGGCCTCGAGGAAGTATTTGAGGTTATCCCACAGCTTCTCCTTGGTGACGGGGGCGTAGGCCTTGAACAGCTCGTCCAGCTTGGCCATGCGCTCCGGCTCCCAGCCGGGGAAGGTCATGTTGTACTTCTCGGTGAATTCGAGAATGTAGTTTGCCATGCCCTTGTAGTCGTCCTGGATCAGGTCCTTCTGATAGAACAGGGCGGTGGAGCCGTCGCCGACGGGGTGGAACAGGTCGGTGCGGGTCCAGTCAAAGATGGGCATGAAGTTGTAGCAGATGGTCTTGACGCCGAACTTGGACAGGTTGCGGATGCACTGCTTGTAGTTCTCGATGTACTTGTCGCGCGTCGGCAGGCCGATCTTGATGTCGTCGTGGACGTTGACGGACTCGACGACGGTGGCGTCGAAGCCGGCAGCATGGATCTGGTCTACGACCTCCTTGATCTCGGCCTCCTCCCAGATCTCGCCGGGCATTTTGCTGTGCAGTGCCCAGACGATCTCCTCAACACCGGGGATCTGCTTAATGTCGCTCAGGGTGATGGGGTCATTGCCCTCACCATACCAGCGCCAACCCATTTTCATAGACATGTGGTGCTCCTTTTGTTTGTATAGTCGTTTGCGTAGGGGCGAGGCATGCCTCGCCCGCAAGTTTCCGGTTGCGAACCCGTGAGAGGGTTATACATTTTACGTGGCGGGCCGGACATGTCCGGCCCCTACAGCGTAGCTGCAAAGGCTTCCCCCTTGGGGGAAGGCTTAGGAAAGCTGCTCTTAGCCGTTCACGGCCTCGTGCAGGGTCTTGCGGACGGCGCCGGCACCGGCGATCTCGGCCTTGAAGTACGCCTTGATCTTGTCGGCCAGGACGGTCTTGGTCAGGTCGCTGCCAAAGATGGACGCATTGGACAGGATGCCGTCCAGCTGGTCGGTGACGGTCTCGGGCTTGCCGAACTCGATGCCGGAGAGCTTGGCCTGCAGCTCGTCCTTCAGCGGGTCAGCACTGACCTCAAAGGCGTTGCCGTTGTCGTCGATGGCCAGCAGGTAGCGCAGCCAACCGGCGATAGCCAGAGGAATGGAGACCAGGCTGTTCAGGTCGCGGCCCTCGGCAACGTAGCTCTTGATGGTCTCGCCAAAGCGGATGCCGACCTTCTGAGATGTGTCGGTAGCGATGCGCTGCGGCGTGTCGGGCATGAAGGGATTGGGCAGGCGCTGCTCGATGACCTCGTCGATGAAGGCCTTCGGGTTAAGGATCTTCGGGTCAACGACGACGGGCAGGCCCTCGACGTAGCCCAGGCGCTTGATGAGGGCGACGATGTCCTCGTCCTTCATCTCGGCGCAGATCAGGTCATAGCCCAGCATGCAGCCGTACACGCTCATGGCGGTGTGCAGCGGGTTCAGGCAGGTGGTGACCTTCATGCGCTCGGTCTTGTTGACGGTCTCGCGGTCGGTCATGTAGACACCGGCCTTCTCCAGCGCGGGGCGGCCGTTGGGGAACTTGTCCTCGACGACCAGATACTGCGGGCGCTCGGCGTTGACGAACGCGGCAATGAAGGTGTTCTTGGAGGTGACGATGGGGGTCATGCCCTCGATGCCGTCCTTCTCCAGAGACTCCTCGACGATCTTGTGGGGGCGCGGGGTGATCTTGTCGATCATGGACCAGGGGAAGGTGATCTTGGTCTCATCGGACAGGTAGTCGATGAAGTCCTGACCGACGAAGCCCTTCTCCAGCCATGCCTTGGCAACGGTCATAACGCTGGCCTGCAGCTTCTCGCCGTTGTGGGAGCAGTTGTCCATGCTGACGACAGCCAGAGGATAGGCACCGTTCTGGAAACGCTCCAGCAGCAGGGCGGCGACCATGCTCATGGCGTGGCGGGCGTGGGCGGGGCCCTCGTCGATGTCAGCCTGCACGACGGGCATCAGGCTGCCGTCGGGACGGTACAGAGCGTAGCCCTTCTCGGTGATGGTGAAGGAGATCATCTGCAGGCTGGGATCGGTGAAGATCTGCTTGAAGCGGGCCATCATCTCCGCGTCGGCAGAGTTGGCGCGCAGGCCCTCGGCCACAGAGCCGATGATCTCGCGGCTGGTGGTGCCGTCCGGGTTCAGGGTGACGTTCATCGTCAGGTTGTCATACGGGGTGTAGATCTTGTCGATGATGTCGTAGTCGAAGGTGTCGGCTGCGATGATGCCGCGGTCAGCGGCACCCTCGTTCAGCAGGCGCTGCTGCAGCGCGGCGATGAAGCCGCGGAAGATGTTGCCCGCACCGAAGTGGACCCAGATGGGGTGCTCCTTGGTGGCGGCAGTCATGGCAGCGTGGTCAAAGGCGGGCAGCTTGACGCCCAGCTTTTCCCACTCGGCTTTCTGGTTGACGATGGAAGACGCATTCATCTGCATAATGATTTGCTCCTTTTGTTGCTGTGGGGGTGGGCGGCACACGACCGCCCGCGATGTCTATAGTATACCGCGTGATTTTTTGCAAGAAAATAACGCTGATTGCTTGAAAAATTGCGAAAATTGCGGTAAAATCAAAATAAATAATAAAGAATAAATAATAAATAATAAATATGGTGGAGTTTTTGCCCAAAAGGGCAAAAACAAACATCGTAGGGGCGGATTTCATATCCGCCCGGGATGCTGCCGGAGACTGCACGGGCGCATATAGAATGCGCCCCTACGGGTGCAGAGGAATTTGGTTTCCGACGCAGGAGGAAGCCCCACAATCTTTATTATTTATTATTTCTTATTTTTTATTTGCAAGCCGGAAACTTCCCCAAAGGAGCACCCGCCTATGTCCAACTACAACCCCTACACCAAGCGCCAGACGATGATCGCGCCGGATTATGAGGTCTACCGCTATCGCTCGACCTACATGAACGAGGTCGAGCTGCACCACCACGACTTCTATGAGATTTACCTGCTGCTGCGCGGGCGGGTGGAGTACATCGTCGAGAACCAGCTCTACCGCGTGCGCCCCGGCGACTGGATGCTGTGCAGCCCGCTGGAGCTGCACCAGGCGCGCATTGCCACCGACGCCGACGCCTATGAGCGCATCGTGCTCTGGATCGCGCGGCCCTATCTGGAGGGCTTGTCCACACCGCGCACAAGTCTGACCCGCTGCTTTGACACGACAGTCCCCGGCCACACGAACCTGCTGCGGCTGCCCGGGGCCACCGGCGCGCCGCTGCGCACAACGGTGGATAAGCTGTGCGCGTTAAAGGCGGACAAGGCGTACGGCAGTGACCTTTTGGCCCAGAGTGCGCTGGTGGAGCTTTTGGTCGGCCTGAACCGTGCCGCAGCCGAGCGCGGCGACGCCCGCCCCACCGGCACGAGTGACCAGGTCGTGGACGCGGTGCTGCACTACATCAACGAGCACTACAGCGAGGCCCTGACGCTGGACCAGTTGTCGGAGAAGTTCTTCATCAGCAAGTATCATCTTCTGCGGAAGTTCGATGCGCAGGTCGGCACGACGGTGCATCGCTATATTTTGCAGAAGCGGCTATTAAACGCGAAGCAGCTTTTAGCTGGCGGCGTCCCGCCGAATGAAGTCTGCCAATACTGCGGTTTTGGCGATTACGCAAACTTTTACCGCGCATTCCGGGCGGAATACAACCAGACGCCGCGGCAGTATATTCAGTCAGCAAGGGGGAAGTGAGAGATTGCCTATTAGCGGCAGCCTCCCGGGAACTTGTTCTTTCTTTTGGCAGCAAAAGAAAGAACCAAAGAAAACTGCCGCTGTTTCGACGCAGCGGACCCGCGACTTGGGGGCTGCACGCCCCCAAGACCCCCAAAGCGGAGGTCGCAGAGTGCGCGGGCTACGCGAACGCAGTATTACTGTTCGCGCTTAACGCCCGCGCCCTCTGCTCCGATTTGAAATTCGGGAGTTCCCCCGAACCCCCGTTGCCGGAAACAGCAGTCTGTAGGGGACGGGCATGCCCGGCCCGCAGCCTTGCCATTGCCGCCCCTTTATCTTTTGCATCGTAGGGAGGGGTCTTGACCCCTCCGCGGGGCGTCGAGGACGCCGCCCCCTACACCATTTGGCGCAAACCTTCCACCCATCCGTAGGGCGGGGTGCGTTCACCCCGCCGTAACCTTCCGTCACCACCCGTCCTCGGGCAATCTACAACCAACCCCCACCGTAGGGGGCGGCGTCCTCGACGCCCCGCAGCCTCCCGTCACACCCCGTCCCCGGGCAACCAACATCCCGCCCCCCACCAAAGGAGCTCTCTCATGCGATACTTCCAAAAACTGCTCTGCCTGCTGATCCTCGTCCTGGCCGCGTCGTTCGGTGTGGGCGGGTGCGTGCTGCTGTACAGCGATTTCTCCGTGCAGCGCAGCCGCATGGCCGCCGCCAACGCAGCCGCCCACGCCCAGGCGTGTACGCTGCTGCAAACCGAGATCCTCGACCTGCAGCGCCGCGGCATATCCACCGGGGATGCCGCGCTCACGGCCCGCGTGACGGCACAGGATGTCCCCGCGGCGCTCTGGCGGGGCGACACCCTCGTCTGCGCCACGCTGGAAGGGCTGCAAAGCCTCCCCCTTGGCGACGCCGCCACCGTGACCGTCAGGACCGAAAATTCCATTTACGCCGTCTACGCCAGCGACCTGCAGGGCGGGCTGCGGCTCGTCACAGCCTACGACCTGACCGGCCTTTACCGGGACAGAAACGCCGCCCTGATGCGCTTTTTGCTGCTGGAGGCCGCTGTGCTGGCCGCGGCGTCCGCCGTCACGGCGCTGCTGGCCCGCCGCCTGACCCGCCCGCTGGCTGTCCTGACCGACGCCGGGGCGCAGATCGCAGCCGGGGACTACGCCCGCCGCACCGACCTGCACACCGGCGATGAGATCGAGGAGCTGAGCCGCAGCTTTGACAAAATGGCCGATGCTGTGCAGGAAAAGATCGCCGACCTCGAGGCCGACGTCCAGCGGCGGGAGGACTTCGTCGGCGCGTTCACCCATGAGCTGAAAACCCCGATGACCAGCATCATCGGCTATGCGGACATGCTCCACACCATGCAGACCGACCCCGACGAGCAGCGCGAGGCCGCCGCGGCCATCGTGCACGAGGGGCGGCGGCTCGAGGCGCTGAGCCGCAAGCTGCTGGCCCTGCTGGGCCTGAATGAGGAGGGCGTTGAACTGACCGCCGTGCCGCTGCCCGCGCTCTGGCCGCGGCTGCACGCGGCCTGCCCGGACGTCAGCCTGCGCACGCCCGCCGCCGCGCCTACCGTGCGCGGGGACGCCGACCTGCTGCTGGATCTGCTCTGCAATCTGGTGCAGAACGCCGCCAAGGCCAGTGCGCCCGGTGCGCCGGTGCTGGTGCTCTGTGCGCAGGCCGGGGACGCCGTCACGCTGACCGTGGCGGACCGCGGCTGCGGCATCCCGCCCGAGCTGATCCCCCGCGTGACCGAGCCGTTCTACATGGTCGATAAATCCCGCGCCCGCCGTCAAGGCGGCAGCGGCCTGGGGCTGGCGCTCTGCCAACGCATTGCCGCCGCCCACGGCAGTGCGCTGCGCATCGAAAGCGAACCCGGCAGGGGCACCCGGGTCAGTGTGACGCTGCCCGTCTGGAAGGAGGATGCACCGTGAGCCTTTGGAACCATCCGCGGCTGACTGCCGCGCTTTGCACCGTGGCCGTGCTGGGCTGCGCCGCCGCGCCCGCGGTGTTTCTGGCCGCAGCCGACGCCGCCAGCCTTGGCCGCGTCGAGACCGTGCCCGACCCCTACGTTGCCCCGACGCCCACGGCGGACGATTATTATATCCTGCGCCAGCTGGCCGCCCGCAGCCGGAACGCCGAGACCGAGCGGGAGCAACGCCCCGCCGAGGTTCTGACAGCCCCGAAGATGTACATAGGTGCGTCCGCCAGCCTGCAATCCATGCAGTATGCGGATTCCGCCGCCGCCGAGGCCGCCGAGAACGCCCTGCGCCAGCTGGCCGAAACCGGCACCGTGCCCGCCGCCTGGGCTGCCGAGGCGCTGGACACGGCCGAGACCGGCGAAAGCTACACCGACTGGGACGGCAGATATTACTACCTGGACGAGACCTACTGCGTCACCGACAGCCTCGGCTTTGTGACGGTGCGGCGGTTCGGCATGACGGACAATGCACTTTTTACGCGCTACAGCGTCACTATGGACAGCCGCACCGGCACAGTGGTCGAGGCATGGCTCTCGATGGCCGGGACCGACGCGGAAAACACCCCGCTGCCCACCGAGACTGCCCTGCGCAGCTTTGCCGCCCAGGCCGGACTGGAAAGCCTCGGCGACTGGGCCGCCCCCGCCGACAGCCCCTACGGCTGCGCCCTCTACAGCACGAACGGCGGTGCGCTCATCACCGCCTCGACCCACCCCTACACCTACCAGGATTACGTCGGTACAGCGCCGGTTTCGTCAGACCGCTGGTACTACAGCCTGACCCTCCAGCTCCGCACCGAGGACCAGCTGCCGGGGTAGGGGCAGGCTTGCGCCGCCGCCATACAGCCCTTGCCTTCCCCCTCGGGGGAAGGTGGCCCCGCAGGGCCGGATGAGGGGCAGGCTCCCGCTGCCGCCCATTCCCGGGCAAACCGTAGGGGGCGGCGTCCCCGACGCCCCGCGGAGGCTTGCGCCGCCGCCCTTCCCCGGGTTACTACCCGCGGAGACTTGCGCCGACGCCAACCTCCGCGGAGGGGTCAAGACCCCTCCCTACAAACAGACCCGCAAACCTCCGTCCACGCAAACCCCCGGGCCGGGCATGCCCGGCCCCTACCGCGCGGCGGCCCGGAAACGACTGCCCACGTAAACCCCACAGCGTTTCCATATCCCCATCCGTAGGGCGGGGTGCCCCCACCCCGCCGCGACCTCCCGCTCCCGCCAACACTCCGGGAGGGATGAATCCCTTCCCTGCAACCCTTGCCTTCCCCCTCGGGGGAAGGTGGCCCCGCAGGGCCGGATGAGGGGCAGGCTCCCGCCGCCCATTCCCCGGGCAAACCGTAGGGGGCGGCGTCCCCGACGCCCCGCGAAACCTCCCGCCAACGGCCATCCCCCGGGCAACCACCCGCGGAGGGGTCAAGACCCCTCCCTACGGACCGAACCATTGATGCCTGCCTACGCAAACCCCCGGGCCGGGCATGCCCGGCCCCTACCGCGCGGCGGCCCGGGAACGGCTGCCCGCGTAAACCCCACAGCGTTTCCATATCCCCCATACGTAGGGCGGGGTGCCCCCACCCCGCCGCGACCTCCCGTCACCACCCATTCCCGGGCAAACCGTAGGGGGCGGCGTCCCCGACGCCCCGCGAAACCTCCCGCCAACACCCATCCCCCGGGTAACCACCCGCAAACCTCCGCCCACGTAACCCCCCAGGCCGGGCATGCCCGGCCCCTACCGCGTAATAATCCCACTCATCTCTACACTACTTAAAAAGGAGGCTCCCACCATGCGCAACCGCCATCTCGCCGCCATTCCCCTCGCCGCGCTCCTGCTCACCGCCTGCGCGTCCGCCACGGATACGACACCCCTGACCACCCCCACGCCCGAACCCACCGCTACCGCCACCCCGACCCCCGCCGCCGGGGACTTCGCCTGGCTGAACCGCCACGACAGCAGCTTCAACAGCGGCGACGCCTACTATGAAATGGTCTACCGCAACCACGGCGGCCTGCTGCTCAAAACCGACTACGCCACCGCCGCACAGACCGTCGTCTGCACCGTGCCCGGCTGCACCCACGACAGCGCCGACTGCCCGGCCTGGTTCCCGGGGCGGTACCGCTACTACTGCCCCTTTGTGGCGGACGGCGCGGTCTATGTGCTCAACGCGCCGGTATTCCACACGGATCAAACCTGGGAGGAATACCGCGAAGAATACCTCACGCCCCGGCTGGACAGCACCGACCTCACGCCCGAGGAGCTGGAGGCCCACTACTACGGCCTGTGGCAGCAGCAAAGCGCCGCGCCGCAGGTATACAGGCTGACCGACGACGGCAAGACCTGCATCGACCTGCCCGCCGAGTGTGTGGATTACGTGTTTGATTTTTGTGACGACGCGGCCCTGTACGGGACGATGACCTCCGGCAACAACGGCCAGAACACAAAGGCCGTCCGCGTTGACCTGACCACCGGTGCGCTGCAGTCCGTGCCGCTGGAGCCCACAGAGTACTTTGTGACCTGCTACGACGGCGCGCTGCTGACGGTGCGTTACGTGACCGACGCGCCCCTGCCCGACGACTTTGAGCAGTTCCGGGCCGCCGTACAGAGCGCCACCGTTGAATTTGACCGCTACGACCCCCGCACCGGCGAGCGCCGCAAGCTGATCGAGCGCCCCTACAACATCGCGGATGAGCGGCTTTCCGGGTATCTGGGCACCCACAACGGCAAGCTCTACTTTGAGGAGCGCGAGGCCCTGCAGGACGGCGGCTACAACCGCGGCGCCTTGCAGGAGTATGACCCCGCCGACGGCAGCACCGCCACGGTGTGGGACGCGCCCACGGCTGGCAGTAACATGCGGGATTACCAGGACACCTATACGAACGTCCTGCCCGCCCGGGGCAGCCGGGCCGAGGACTGGCTTTGGCTGTACGGCACCGACGGCGCAGTGGGCGGCAACCGCTGTTATTTGATGAACGCCGCCACCCGCGAGCTGGTGCCCATCACCCAGCGGATGAAAAATTACGCCTACAACATACCCCCGTCCCGTCTGGCCCAGACCGCCGATGGCCGCTGGCTCCTCTGGACCGAATCAAACGACGAAAACGAGTATGTGGCCTATGGGTTGATCGCCCCCGACGATTTTGCCGCCGGCAGCACCGACTATACGCCGGTGGAGATGTGGGCGGGGTGAGGTGGTAAAACGGGAGCGCCTGCCCACGCCAACCCCCGGGCCGGGCGCTTGGCGGCGCACAACGAGCGCCGCCAGCCAGCAAAGCTGGCCCGCTCGTGCGGTTGTTTGCCCCGCGGGGGCAAACATTGTTCGCTCCCCGGTTTCGCTCCGCTCAACCGTGGCCCCACGCTCACAACCCCGCAGTGCCCGGCCCCTACCGTGCGGCGGCCCGGGAACGGGTGCCTACGTAAACCCCGCAGTGTTTCCATATCCCCATCCGTAGGGCGGGGTGCCCCCACCCCGCCGCGACCTCCCGCTGCCGCCAACACCCCGGGAGGGATGAATCCCTCCCCTACAGCCCTTGCCTTCCCCCTCGGGGGAAGGTGGCCTCGCAGGGCCGGATGAGGGGCAGGCTTCCGCTGCCGCCCATTCTCGGGCAAACCGTAGGGGGCGGCGTCCCCGACGCCCCGCGAAACCTCCCGCCAACGGCCATCCCCCGGGCAGCCACCCGCGGAGGGGTCAAGACCCCTCCCTACGGACCGAACCATTGACGGGTGCTCACGCCAACCCCCGGGCCGGGCATGCCCGGCCCCTACCGTGCGGCGGCCCGGGAACGGGTGCCCGCGTAGCCCCCGCAGCGTTTCCATATCCCCATCCGTAGGGCGGGGTGCCCTCACCCCGCCGCGACCTCCCGCTGCCGCCAACAACAACTCTTGCCTTCCCCCTTGGGGGAAGGTGGCCCCGCAGGGCCGGATGAGGGGCAGGCTTCCGCTGCCGCCCATTCTCGGGCAAACCGTAGGGGGCGGCGTCCCCGACGCCCCGCGAAACCTCCCGCTAACGGCCATCCCCCGGGCAGCCACCCGCGGAGGGGTCAAGACCCCTCCCTACGGACCGAACCATTGACGGGTGCTCACGCCACCCCCCGGGCCGGGCATGCCCGGCCCCTACCGGGTAATAATCCCACGCATCTCTACACTACTTAAAAAGGAGGCTCCCACACATGAACCGCACACTTCCGCTCATCCTGACCGCTGCCCTCCTGCTCACCGCCTGCGCGTCCGCCGTACCGGCACAACCCGCCGACGCCACAACCTCCCCCTCCGCCGCAGCGTCCTCTCCGGCACAACCTGACGCCGCAGCGTCCTCCCCATCACAGCCCGCCGCCGAAACCTCCGCCCCGCCGCTTACCCCCAAATTCCCTGTCGGCCATCTTCTCACCCTCCCTCAGAACCAAAACAGCGGCCCCGTCTGGAACACCGGCGACGCGCTCTATGAGCTCCGGGACGCCAGCAATATGACCCCCGAGGCCCTCGTCCTCAAAACCGACTACGCGGCCCTGACCCAGTCCGTCTACTGCGATATTCCCGGCTGCACCCACGACTCCGACGCCTGCCCGGCCTACCTGGCCAGCGACTTCTGCGTCGGCGTCATGGCCGTGGACGGCACTGTCTACACCTATCCCGGCGAGCTGACAAACGTCGCCCCAACGCAGATTTACCGCATCGACCCCGCCGCCGGCAAAACGCCCGTGGCCGCGGTGCCCGATGCCCTGCCCCACCACATGCAGCTGCAATGGTGCGACGAGTACGCCCTGTACGGCTGCCCCCTCGCCGCCAGTCATCAGCCCGGCACCCTCTACCGCTGGGACTGGCAAAATGACACGGTGCAGACCATCCCGATGCTGGCCGACGAGAAGATCATCGCCTGTGAGGGAAGCCGCTTCCTGACGATCCGTATCGAGGCGAACGAGCCGTTCCCCAATTTCGGCAGCACCGAGCAGGAAAAAGCCATTTTGGCGCACGCCGTCTACGTCTACGCCTGGCTCGACCCCGCCACCGGCGCGCGGGAAAAAATCTGCACGCGCCCCTACGCGGACGGCTATTTCCACAACTATTACGACGGCAGGATCTACTACACCGGCAATTTCCGCAATGCCGACACCCCCGGCCAACAGGCCGCCCTGCTGTACTTTGACACCGCCGACGGCACCGAGAAAACGCTGCTCGAGACCATCCCGTTTGACACCTACGGCATCGACGTGTGCGAACCCTTCAGCCCGGCGTTTGCGGGCGTGCCGCAGCGGTATCTCCGCGTGCTGAACGTCGGGGACGCCTACGCGGACTGTCTGCTGGACATGGAGACCGGCGACGTCCTCCCGGCCCCCGCGGTCACGGCGGAGGGCGTGCGCCGCCCCGCGCTGCTGCTGGCCTGCACCGCGTCGGGCCAATGGCTGACAACCGCCAACCCCCGCGACAGCTATGACCCGCAGTACAGCCTCTACGCCCTCTGGGACCCGGCAGACTTTTTGGCCGACGGGCAGCCCGCCGCGTGGGTCACGATGTATGCGACAGAATGAACGGTTGTATAATTATGCGCAAAAACGCCGATTTGTCCACAAGACAAGAACACCGGCACGCCTGCCGAAAACAAAATTTTGAAAAGTAAGCCAAAACTACTTGAAAAATTGCTTTTATGGTGGTAACATGAAGGCGGTGTTTGAAATTATATAAAGGAGTGTCGTTTTATGGCAATTCAGAATGCTTACCTGCAGGGTGTATATGAGGGCCTTGCAAAGCGCAACCCCGAGCAGAAGGAGTTTCTGCAGGCTGTTGAGGAAGTCCTCGAGAGCCTGGAGCCCGTTGTGGCTGCCCACCCCGAGTACGAGAAGGCCGGCCTGATCGAGCGCCTGGTCGAGCCCGAGCGCATCATCATGTTCCGTGTGCCCTGGGTCGATGACGCTGGTAAGGTCCAGGTCAACCGCGGCTACCGTGTGCAGTTCAACTCTGCCATCGGTCCCTACAAAGGCGGCCTGCGTTTCCACCCCTCTGTCAACCTGTCTATCCTGAAGTTCCTGGGCTTTGAGCAGTGCTTCAAGAACAGCCTGACCGGCCTGCCCATGGGCGGCGGCAAAGGCGGCGCTGACTTTGACCCCCACGGCAAGTCTGATGCCGAGGTCATGCGTTTCTGCCAGAGCTTTATGACCGAGCTGTACCGCCACATCGGCCCCGACACCGACGTGCCCGCCGGTGATATTGGCGTTGGCGGCCGTGAGGTCGGCTACCTGTTTGGCCAGTACAAGCGCCTGCAGAATGAGTACACCGGCGTCCTGACCGGCAAGGGCATCCCCTTCGGCGGCTCTCTCGCCCGTACCGAGGCCACCGGCTACGGCCTGTGCTACTTCACCAAGGAGATGCTGGCCGACGCCGGCAAGAGCTTCGAGGGCCAGCGCGTGGTCATCTCCGGCTCCGGCAACGTGGCCACCTACGCCAACCAGAAGGCCACCCAGCTGGGCGGCAAGGTCATCGCCATGTCCGACTCCAACGGCTACATCGTGGACGAGAACGGCATTGACTACAAGGTCATCAAGGAGATCAAAGAGGTCAAGCGCGCCCGCATCAAGACCTACCTGGACTATGTCCCCACCGCTAAGTACGTCGAGGGCAGCCAGGGCATCTGGACCGTCCCCTGCGACATCGCCCTGCCCTGCGCCACCCAGAACGAGCTGCGCCTGGACGGTGCCAAGGCTCTGGTTGCCAATGGCTGCTACTGCGTAGCCGAGGGTGCCAACATGCCTTCCACCCCTGATGCCATCGCTTACCTGCAGCAGAACGGCATCCTGTTTGCCCCGGCTAAGGCATCCAACGCTGGCGGCGTTGCTACCTCCGGCCTGGAAATGAGCCAGAACAGCCTGCGCCTGTCCTGGACTTTCGAGGAAGTGGATGAGCGCCTGCACAACATCATGGTCAACATCTATAAAACCGCTGCCGCCACTGCCGAAAAGTACGGCATGAAGGGCAACCTGGTCGCTGGTGCCAACATCGCCGGTTTCGAGAAGATCGCCTCCGCCATGATGAGCCAGGGCATTGTCTGATACAAATGCAGACAGCCGGGTGAACTCCCGGGAAAAATTGCATAAACTTTTTTAGCAAAACCTATTGACACACACGCCGTGCTGTGGTATTATAATCAAGCACCGCGAAACAGCGTGTGTGTCATATATCGCGGAGTAGAGCAGATGGTAGCTCGTCGGGCTCATAACCCGGAGGTCGCAGGTTCAAGTCCTGTCTCCGCAACCAACAAAAGCTCGTTGAAACGACAAGTTTCAACGAGCTTTTTTCTACATCATGGAAAAAGTGGTAACAAGCTGGTAACTTTGACCCCAAAATGACCCCAAAACGATAAAACGACTGCGCCCGGGCGCTTTTTGTGGATAAATTTTGCGGAGTTGGCAGGTAAAAATAGGAGCGGTCAGCGTAGTCAGCTCGCTTTGACGAGTACCAATACGCTGTTCTGCGGTACGACAATTTGTTCTTGTTTTGTGGGAATGGGCGGGTTCTTGTACTGGCACAGGGCTTTTTCGATTTGCTGCTTGACTTCCAGCAGGGCAGCGTCTAGTGTTGGCGCTTGTGCGGTAACTTTGGGGAAGTCAGGAACGTGGGCGGTGCAGCCATCTGCCGAGAGTGTACAAAGCACAGGATAAGGCTGGTTCTTCGCAGAGATACGGTACTGTATCCCGAACATATCGTCCATCTTGTCCATCTCGCGCCGCTTGTGTTCGTCCATGCTGTGAACGTAGGTGTCCATTGTGAACGCCACCGAGTAGTGACCGAGGATGGCTGACAGGGTCTTGTAGTCCATGCCTCGTTCCAGCGCACGGGTGGCAAAGGTGTGCCGCAGGGCGTGGAAGGTAAAGTGCCCGATGTCAGCATCTTTCAACAGGCGGTCGTAGTAATCCTTGAAGGTTTTCTGCTCGAAGTAGTGACCAAACTCGTTGGTGACGATGAAGCCATCGTCGGTGTACTTATCCTCTGCCCGAATCTTGTCCTGTGCCTGTTGCTGTTTCCAACGGGCAAGCTCGTCTGCCATTGTGCGGGTCAGCGGAATCGTGCGGCGGGAGTTTTTCGTTTTGGGTGTGCCGAATACGATTTCGGTTTTGTTCTCGCCGTCGTGGGCTTCGTACTTGGCAAGACGGTTGATGGTACGGCGTACATGGAGTTGGGCGGTGGAAAAATCAAT
>NZ_FUYF01000011.1:16482-107832 GCF_900167555.1 Gemmiger formicilis
GGCCCGCAGCCTTGCCATTGCCGCCCCTTTATCTTTTGCATCGTAGGGAGGGGTCTTGACCCCTCCGCGGGGCGTCGAGGACGCCGCCCCCTACATCCTTGGCCGCGAACCTTCCGCCACCCGTCCACGCCACCCCGTAGGGGCCGGGCATGCCCGGCCCGCAGCCTTGCGTCAGCTCCCGGTTTCGTTTTGCATCCCCTTTATCTTTTGCATCGTAGGGAGGGGTTGCGGGGTTGCGAACAGGGGCCACGGTTGAGCGGAGCGAAACCGGGGTGTGAGCAATGTTTGCCCCTGCGGGGCAAACAACCGCACGAGCGTGTTTGCGAAGCAAACTGGCGGCGCTCGTTGTGCGCCGCCAAGCGTTGACCCCTCCGCCGCTTCACGCCAAATCCCGTCAATGTTCCGCCCGCAGAGAGAAAATTCATCCCCCGCCGTCCACCTCCCGCCGCCGCGATCCTACCCACAAAACAGCCAGCCCCTTCCGAATCCCACTTCGGAAGGGGCTGGCTTACTGACCTTTATACCTTATTATAATAGGGAGACGTTTACTCTACGTCCTGCAGCGCGGCGTAATCCTGTTCGCCGGTGCGGACCTTCACGACCTTTGCTACATTGTAGACAAAGATCTTGCCGTCGCCGATGTGGCCGGTGTACAGGGCCTTCGTGGCCGTGTCGATGATCTTATCCACGGGAATCTTGCTCACGACGACCTCGACCTTGACCTTCGGCAGGAGCGTGGCGTCAACCTCGGCGCCGCGATACTTCTCGCCGCTGCCCTTCTGCAGGCCGCAGCCCATGACCTGGGTCACGGTCATGCCGGTAACGCCAATGTCGTTCAGCGCCTTCTTCAGGGTCTCAAACTTGGCCAGCTGCACGATGATGGAAACCTTGTGCATACCGGAATCCAGCCCGGCGGGCAGCGGGGCGTCCTTGACGACCTTGACCGCAGCGGAGATCTTCTCGGGGCTGGCCTTGGTGATGTCGTCCTCGCCCAGATCGGTGTTCTCGTTCACGTCCAGCTCGGCGTAGGTCGGATCATTGATGGCGAAGCCTGCATAGGCGCTGGCCAGGCCGTGCTCGTGGTAATCCAGGCCGTCGATCTCCTCCTTCTCGGAGACGCGCAGGCCGATGGTCTTTTTGATGACCGTGAAGATGATGAACATCGTGGCCAGCACCCAGACCGCCACGCTGACAATGCCCAGCAGCTGGATGCCCAGCTTGGCAAAGCCGCCGCCGTAGAACAGGCCGCCCTCGGTGGCAAACAGGCCGACGGCGATGGTGCCCCACGCACCGTTCATGCAGTGCACCGAGACAGCGCCGACGGGGTCATCGATCTTGGCAACGTTGTCGAAGAACTCAACCGAGAAGATGCAGAGCACACCGGCGACGATGCCGATGATGGCCGCGCCGAACGGGTCAACGACGTCGCAGCCCGCGGTGGTGGCGACCAGACCGGCCAGCGCACCGTTGAAGGTCAGGGAGACATCGGGCTTGCCGTAGCGCACCCAGGAGACGATCAGCGCCGCAACGGTAGCCAGCGCGGCGGCCAGGTTGGTGTTGAAGCAGATCAGACCTGCGGAAACCATCGTGTCATCGCCGGTCATGCTGACGGTGGAGCCGCCGTTGAAGCCGAACCAGCAGAACCACAGGATGAAAACGCCCAGAGCCATCGCGGTCAGGTTGTGGCCGGGGATAGCGCGGGCCTTGCCGGCCTTGTTGTACTTGCCGATGCGGGGGCCGAGCATCCAGGCGCCCAGGCAGGCCGTGACGCCGCCGACGAAGTGAACTGCGGCGGAGCCGGCAAAATCATGGAAGCCGAGCTGTGCCAGCCAGCCGCCGCCCCAGATCCAGTGGCCGGAGATGGGGTAGACGATCAGGCTGATGGCGGCGGAGTAGCAGCAGTAGGCGCTGAACTTCGTGCGCTCGGCCATCGAGCCGGAGACGATGGTCGCGGCAGTGGCGCAGAACACAGTCTGGAACACCGCGTAGACCCAGACCGGCAGCGTGCCGAAGTCATAGCTGCCGCGGATGAACGGATCAAACCCGCCGATGAGCGCACCGGAACCGGCAAACATGATGCCGAAACCGACGAGCCAGTAGCACGGCGTACCGATACAAAAGTCCATCATATTCTTCATCAGAATATTGCCGGTATTTTTTGCACGGGTCAGACCAGCCTCGCACAAGGCAAAGCCCGCTTGCATGAAGAACACCAGAAACGCTGCAACCAGTGTCCATGTAACGTCTGCGGAATTGTACATAGAACAGAACCCCTCTCTTACTTTGCAAAACAGAAAGGCGCCGGACAGAATCACACTGTCCGGCGCCTTTGCCGTTCTTTCGTTGCGCTTATGCTATCACAGAGTTGCGGCCTAGTCAAGAGGGCAGGGACATATTCTGTTCATATTTGTGGAAAATGCTGTACAACCAGCCGAAAATACCGCTGAAAAATTGTGCATCCTGTAGGGGCCGGGCATGCCCGGCCCGCAGCTTACCGCCATATCCCTTTTACGGTTCAATTCGTAGGGGAGGGATTTATCCCTCCCGCACACCCTCCCGCCACCGCAGGCGGCCACGGCGGCCAGAGGGCTGGCCGCCCTACACCCCCACATCAAACCCGTGCGTAGGGCGGGGTGCCCTCACCCCGCCGAAACTTACCGCCATATCCCATTTCCCCATCGCCGCCCTGTAGGGGCCGGGCATGCCCGGCCCGCAGCTTACCGCCATATCCTTTTTACGATTCAATCCGTAGGGGAGGGATTCATCCCTCCCGGGCACCTTCCCGCCGCCGCAGACGGCCACGGCGGCCAGAGGGCTGGCCGCCCTACACCCCCACATCAAACCCGTGCGTAGGGCGGGGTGCCCTCACCCCGCCGAAACCTTCCGCCATATCTTTTCCCCTACATGCACCATCTGTACATTTCCCTAAATTTATTCATTTTTTTGTAAAAAAATCTACCCAAAAAATTTTCTTTGTGCTATAATATCATCAAATAGCCCTTTATCGGGGGCTGCTACCATTCAAAGGAGGATCATCCATGCCCAACCTAGCTCTTCTTGCCCTTGAAGCCAGTGACGGTACCGTTGTGCTGACCAGCATCACACTGGTTTTCGCGATGCTGGTGGCCCTGTGCCTCATCATCACGCTGGAAGGCAAGATCTTCGACAACATCAACAATAAGAAGAACGGCAAGCCTGCCGCGCCGAAGGCCCCCGCGGCCAAGGCTGCTCCTGCCCCCGCTGCCAAGCCCGCCGCCCCTGCGGCCAAGGCTGACAACGGCTCCATTCCCGGCGAGATCATCGCCGCGATCTCCGCTGCCGTGGCCACGGTCTGCGGCGGCAATGCCGTCATTCGCGGCATCAAGCGCGTTTCCAAGCCTGCCGCCGGTTCCCGCCGCGGTGCCTGGGGCGACGCCGGTGTGCGTGAGCACACGACGCCCTTTATGTAAGGAGGTACGGAAATGGGTGCTATTTTTACCAATATTGCAGAGATTTTTGCCAAGTCCGGCTGGGCACAGATCTTCTTCACCGAGGGCGGCTGGAAGTACGCTGTCATGCTGGCTGTGGCCTGCGTGCTGCTGTATCTGGCCATCGTCAAGCAGTTTGAGCCTCTGCTGCTGCTGCCCATCGGCTTCGGTATGCTGATGACCAACCTGCCCCTCGACGGCATCTTCCACATGGACATCTTCATCAACTCCACCAACCACATCGACTGGGCGCTGCTCGGCTCGTCCGGCGGCATGGTCGACTATATCTACTTAGGCGTTAAGCTGGGCATCTACCCGCCGCTGATTTTCCTCGGCATCGGCACGATGACCGACTTTGAGCCGCTGATCGCCCGCCCGTCCAGCCTGCTGCTGGGCGCTGCCGCGCAGCTGGGCATCTTCTTCACCTTCGTCGGCGCTAAGATCCTGGGCTTTACGAACCAGGAGGCCGGTGCTATCGGCATCATCGGCGGCGCGGACGGCCCCACCGCTATCTACGTCACCACCAAGTTGGCCCCGCACCTGCTGGGCTCCATCGCGGTTGCCGCGTACTGCTACATGGCGCTGGTGCCGGTTATCCAGCCGCCCATCATGAAGGCTCTGACCACTGAAAAAGAGCGTCAGATCGTCATGACGGCCCCCCGCCGTGTCTCCAAGACCGAGAAGATCCTGTTCCCCATCATCGTCACCATCATCGTTGCCCTGACCCTGCCTGACGCCGCCATTCTGGTCGGCTGCCTGATGATGGGCAACCTGATGAAGGAGTCCGGCGTTGTTGAGCGTATCACCAAGACCGCCGGCAATGAGCTGATGAACATCATCACGATCTTCCTCGGCTTCTCCGTCGGCTGCACCACCAACGCCGCCACCTTCCTGAACATCCAGACCGTTGAGATCATCGTTCTGGGCATCGTCGCCTTCGGTGTCGGCACCGCCGGCGGTGTTCTCCTGGGCAAGGTCATGTGCGTTGTCACCCACGGCAAGATCAACCCGCTCATCGGCTCCGCCGGTGTTTCTGCCGTTCCCATGGCCGCCCGCGTTTCCCAGAAGGTCGGCCAGGAGTACAACCCCCGCAACTACCTGCTCATGCACGCCATGGGCCCCAACGTTGCCGGTGTTATCGGCTCCGCCGTTGCCGCTGGTATCCTGATCAATATGTTCGGCTGATACTGACATAAAAAGTAAGCACCCGCATGGTTCGCGCCATGCGGGTGCTTTTCTCTTTGGCTTCTCCCTCGGGACTGCGCCCGCGCAGCAAGCCGCCCCTTACAGGGGAGGTGGCCGAGCGTCAGCGATGGCCGGAGGGGCTTTACCGCGTTCACTCCACCTCAAACCTCTCCCCGTCGATCTCGACCCATGCCACGGCCTCGGGGTCGAGGATGTCGTAGCTGTCAACACGCAAGGTCATCTGTCCGGAATTTTTGTCCCCGCGGCCATAGGAACCCTTGTAAAATTCCCCGTCCCAGCCGTAGGTCAACTCGGTGCCGTCGGCGCGGAACAGCTTTACGCGGGACTGCACATCGTATCGCGAGGTCCCGCCCAGCGGCAGACTGCCGTGATTCATGCCGATGACGCTGACCGCCAGCGGTTCAATACGAACCTCTTGAATGTCAAACGTTGCGTCGGGATATTGCTCGGCTTCTTCGTCGGTCATATCATAATGGAACCAGTGTCCACCCTTCAGCGCGATGGTTTTCTTCACATCCACTGTCAGTGTTGGGGGCGCATCCGGCAGCGTGATTTTTACGCTTGCCTTGGCGCTATAGTTTGTCAGGTCGCCGATATACAGTGTTCGATTGTTGCCTTTCTCGTACAAAAGAGGTATATCCACAAAGCAGGATAGAGTGTCGTTCTCGCTTGCTTCATAACGGCCATCCCACGGGCCGACGGCATAGCCGCTGATCGGCCCGACATCGACGTTGCTTGCGCCGTAGTCCCACTTCCGCTCGCTGGCGCCTTTGGGCTTGTACAGCGTAAAATTCGCGGTGTCCCACACCAAATCATCGCCTTCCATTCCGCGCGCATTATCCACATCGTACAATATCCGTAATGTGTACTGCCCGCGCAGCAGCGCCCGCACGGTGACCGTGTGGCCGTTGATTTCGGCGGTCAGCGGTTCGTCCAGCACCTCGCCGTATTTCTGCACCAGTGCGTTCGTCTCGTTGGCGGCGCTCATGGGGTGGAAAAGCCCCAGCACTACGGCCCCTGCGGCCACCAAACACAGCGCTGCTGCGGCGGCCATCACCCGCCAGCCGCGCAAAGCGTGCAGCTTGGGGCGGCGCGCCAGCACTTTTGCCCGCAGTGCCGCGGTTTCCTCCGCCGTCAGGGCGTCTGCCAGCGGCGGGTGGTCGTTCATCCAGCGTTCCAGTTCGGTCATAGGTCAGCCCTCCTTCAATAGCTTTTGCAGTGCCAGCCGTGCGCGGTGCAGCCGGGTACGCACCGTGGCGGCAGGCATGTTGAAATGTACGCCCAGCTGGGCCGCGGTCTCGCCATACACGTACCTGCGCAGAAAAAGCTCCCCGTCGGGCGGCGGCAGCGCCATGACCTGCGCCATCAGCTCGCGGGTTTCCAGCTCGCTTTCCAGCGCAACGGCCAGCTCGGCGTCGTCACGGTCATCCAGCGGCAGCGTCTCGCCCCGGCGCAGCAGCGCACGGTAGCGGTCAATGGCGCACTGCCGCGCCGTCCGTACCACCAGCCGCCGCCGATGGGTCTCGTCTGCGGGCAGGTGTGCCCCGCGCCAGAGCTTGTAAAATGTGTCGGCCTCGGCCTCCTCGGCGTCCTGCGGGTGGCCGGGCAGAATGGCCCGGCAGACGGACCGCACTGCGCCGCCGTAGTCCCGCAGCAGGGTGTCCAACTCGTGCTCTGTCATGGGCGTCGCCCCCTTTCATAAAGATTATACGACAAAAACGGGCGGGGTGTTTCAACTTTTTTCGGTTTCCCCCAAGGGGGAAGGCTTCCGCACCGCCCCTTTACCGCCCGCCCGATTTGTGCTATAATACGCTTGATAATGGGGAAGTATTGGAAAAGAGGTGCATACATGCTGAAAGTAACCCTGCTGGGCACGGGCGGCACGCAGCCGCTGCCGGACCGCGCACTGGCCGCCGCCGCGGTCACGGTGGGCGGGCGCAGCGTGCTGCTGGACTGCGGCGAGGGCACGCAGGTCGGCCTGCGGCGGTACGGCGTCAGCGCGTATCGGCTTTCGGCGGTGCTGCTGACCCACTACCACGGCGACCATATTCTGGGCCTGCCCGGTCTTTTGCAGACCTTGAGCAGCCTGAACCGCACCGAGCCGCTGACGATCTACGGCCCCAAGGGCATCGAGCCTGTGGCGCAGGCCGTCACGGCACTGGCCGGGCCGCAGGTGTACCCGGTGCGCTGGCAGGTCGCAGACGAACCATTCCACATAGACACGCTGAAAATCACCCCGTTCCCGCTGACCCACCGCGTACCCTGCTGCGGCTATGTGCTTGCGCTGCCCCGCGCCGGGCGGTTCGACCCCGCAAGGGCACGGGCTGCGGGTATCCCGATGCCCTACTGGAAAACGCTGCAAAGGGGCGAGCCCGTCGGCGGCTGCACGCCGGAGCAGGTGCTGGGTGCGCCGCGCCGCGGGCTGAAGGTGGTCTACGCCACCGACACCCGCCCCTGCGCCGCGCTAGAGGCCGCCGCCCGGGACGCCGACCTGCTCTGCATGGACGCGACCTACGCCGACGACGCCGACCTGCCCAAGGCGGAGCTGTACGGCCACGCCACCTGCCGGGAGACCGGCGCACTGGCCGCCGCGGCCAACGTGCGCCGCCTCTGGCTGACCCACTACAGCGCCGCCGTGACCGACCCCGCGCCGGGCCTGGCCGCCGCGCGCACCGCGTACCCCACCGCCGTGGCCGGGTATGACGGCCTGACCGAAGAACTGGAATTTGACAGAGAGCCATGACCGAGAAACGAAAAAATCTGCTGTTTATCGCTGTAATTCTGGCGCTGGCCGCGGTGCTGTGGCTGGCCGCCCACCACGGCGGCACGGGTCGCACGGCGGTGCTGCGCTACGGCGACCCGCAGGTCGAGCAGCGCATTGATCTGCGTAAAAACGCCGAATATGACATTGACACCGGCCTGTACACGATCCACCTGCGGGTGGAAAACGGCGGCATCGCCTTTGTAGACAGCCCCTGCCCCGACCACCTGTGCGAGGGCTTCGGCACCCTGAAAAACGAGGGCGACTGGGCCGCGTGCATGCCGGCGAAGGCAAGTATAACGGTGGAATAGAACAAACGCGCTGCCGGGCAAATAATAAATAAAAAATAATAAATAATAAATGTTGTGGAACGCGGCGCTGTGCACCGCTCAAAAAATCCTCTACAAAATTTTGTTTTCGACCAGAGGGAGAAAACTCCACCAAATTTATTATTTATTATTTATTCTTTCTTATTTATAAAAAGGAGTTCCCATGAATCCAACCTTCAAGCAAGTAACCAAGACCCGCTACGTCCAGCTGGTTTCCGAGCTGGCGCAGGAAATTTTCGTCCAGCATTACACCAAGCTGACGCCCAAGGTCGCCGCTGCACTGGCCGATAAGTACCAGAGCGACATCCTGACCGACGACGAGATCCACAGCGGCGTCATCAACTACTTCTTAATTTACCTCGGCACCGAGCCGGTGGGCTATTTCGCGCTCGACCTCGGCCCCGCGGGTGCCATGTGCCTGAGCCGCCTTTTCTTAAAGGAAAAGGCCCGCGGGCAGGGCATTGGCCGCAGCATCGTGGCTTATGCGCAGAAGCTGGCCGAGGGCGATGGCCGCAGCCGCCTGTATATGCGGGTGTGGGCACGCGACCTGAAGGCCGAGGGCTTTGCCAAAAAGTGCCGCTTCCGCAAGGCCGAGACAGCCCCCGTGGAGGTCCTGCCCGGCACCACGCTGGACATCACGACCTGGGAGAAGCTGTGGCGGTAAAGCTGTAGGGGCCGATGCTTGCATCGGCCCGCGGGGCGTCGAGGACGCCGCCTCCCTACAGCGCGGTAAAAGCAAAATCTGGAGATACACCATGAAATTTCTGCACCTTGCAGACCTGCACCTGGGCAAACGGGTCAACGGGTTTGATATGCTGGAGGATCAGCGGTTCATCCTTGAACAAATTCTGACCCTCTGTGAAAAACACGGCGTCGAGGCCGTCGTCATCGCAGGCGACATCTACGACACGCCGGTGCCGCCCGCCGCGGCCTGCACGCTGCTGGACTGGTTCCTGACCCAGCTGGCCGCACGCCGTATTCCGGTGCTGGCCGTCTCCGGCAACCATGATAGCGCCGAGCGGCTCGACTTTGCCAGCAGTCTGCTGGCCGAACAAAACGTACACATTGCCGGGCGTTTCACCGGCTGCCCCAAGCAGGTCGTACTCAATGACCGCCACGGCCCCATCGAGTTCACGCTGCTGCCCTTTGTGCGGGCGGCCACGGTGCGCCACTACCTGCCCGACGCCGACATCACCGACTACGACTCCGCCGTCGGCGCGGCGCTGGCCGTCTGTGAGCCCGCCGCCCCGCGCCGGGTGCTCGTCGCCCACCAGATGGTGGTCTCCGGCGTCTGCCCGCCGCAGCTCTCCGGCAGCGAGACTGCGCCCCTGACCGTCGGCACGGTGGATTCCATCGATGCAGCGCGGTTTGCGGGCTTCTGCTATGCGGCGCTCGGCCATATCCACCGCGCCCAGCGCGTCGGCATCGACGCCGTGCGCTATGCGGGTGCGCCGCTCTGCTACCATCTGGACGAGTGCGGGATGCAGAAATCCGTCACCCTCGTGCGGGTCGGCAAGCGCGGCGTGGAAAAAATCGAGCAGCTGCCGCTGACGCCCCGCCGCGCCATGCGCCACCTGACCGGCCCGCTGGCCCGGCTGACCGCCCGGCCAACCGACACCGAGGACTACATCTGGGCGACCCTGACCGACCCGACGCCGCTGCCCGACGCCATGGCGCAGCTGCGCGCCGCCTATCCCAACGCCATGCGGCTCGACTACCTGCCCCAAGGTGAGGTCGCGCACCCGCTGGACATGACCCAGGCTGTGCGCGGCAAGCCCTTTGTCGAGCTGTTCCAGGACTTTTTCACCAAGATGAACGGACGCCCCCTGACAGTGGAGGAGACCGTGGCTGTGAAAAGATTGCGCGAGGAGGCGTCAAAAAGCGAATGAAACCCCAAAAGCTGATCCTGACCGCCTTCGGCCCCTACGCGGGCCGCACCGAGCTGGACTTCTCGGCGTTCGGCGGCAGCGGACTGTTTCTGATCGGCGGCGACACCGGCGCGGGCAAGACCGCCCTGTTTGACGCCATCACGTTTGCGCTCTACGGCGAGACCTCCGGTGAGAACCGAAAAACAACGATGCTGCGCAGTGATTTTGCCGCCCCCGACGCCGAGACGAGCGTCGAGCTGGCCTTTACCCACCGCGGGCGCAGCTACACCGTGCGCCGCTGGCCCGACCAGCAGCGCGCCGCCAAGCGCGGCACCGGCATGGTCAAGGTGCCCGCCAAGGCCGAGCTGAACCGTGAGCCGGACGAGCCGGTCAGCGGTGCGTCAGCCGTGACCGACGCCGTGGTCAAGCTGCTGGGCATCGACGCCAAACAGTTTGCCCAGGTGTCGATGCTGGCGCAGAACGACTTTACCCGGCTGCTCAACGCGCCGTCCGCGGACCGCGCGGCCATCCTGCGCCGCATTTTTGACACTGCCGACCACCAGCGCCTGGGGCAGGCCGCCGTCGAGCACGCCCGCAAGGCTGACGAGGAATGCAAGCGTCTGGACGATGTACTTTTGATGCACGTCGGCACACTAATCGGCGACGGCGCCGATGAGGAAACCGCCGCCGACCTGGCCGAAATGCAGGCTGAGCGCGACCCGTTTGCCGCAGGGGCTGCCGCCGAGCTGGGCAGGCTGCTGCTGGAGGCCGACGACGCCAACGAAAAACGACAGACCAACGTTATGAACGAGCTGGACGAGAAGATCGCCCGCGGTGACGCCGGCCTGAAAATTGCCGAGGAACGCGCCGCCCGCCGCCGCCAGCTGGCCGGGCTGGTGGCCGAGGAGCAACGCGCCGCCGATGTGGAGCACCAGACCGACCTCATTATGACCGATCTGGAAAAGCGCACGGCGAACGTGAAGGAGAATATTGCCAAAAACGAGGCGGACCGCGCCGCGCTGAGCCAGGCCGAGGCCGACCTGCTCAAGACCGACCACCGCATTGAGCTGGCCGAGGGGCTTTCCGCCGACTGCAGGCAGCTCTTGCAAAATCTGGCGGACGCCGACAAGGCCGACGAGGACGCCGCCGCGCGTCAGGCAGAGTATGTGGCCGCACAGGCTGCACTGGACAGCGCCGAGGAAGAATACAGCACGATGCAGCGCCAATTAAACGCCAACCGCGCGGGCCTGCTGGCCAAGGACCTGCAAAAGGGCAAGCCGTGCCCGGTCTGCGGCTCCACCAAGCACCCGAAGATCGCCGCGCTGCCCAAGGACCACATCACCGAAAAGCAGCTGGAGGAGCGGGAGAAGGCGCTGACGGCCCAGCGCCGCAGCACTGCCGCGGCCAGCCGCACCGCCGGTGACGCCGCCGCCCACGCGCATGAGCTGCGGGCGGCTTTGCAGCGGGACGCGGATGGATTTTTCGCGCGCCGCGGGGACCGCTACACCGGCAAGCCCGCCGCCGAGCTGACGCCCGACGAGCTGAAAATCGCGCTGACCGCCCAACAGACCAGCCTGACCGAGGGTCTGCGCGGCCTGCAGGCCGACCACCTGAAGCTGAAGCAAAAGACGGACCGCGCCCGCAGCCTGGCCAAGCAGGCCGACCTTTTGAACGGCCAGCTGACAGACCTGGAAAAGCAGCGCTTTGCGGCCACCCGCCGCGCCGCCAACGCCAAGGCCGGGCACGCTGCCGCCAGCGCCCGCGTGCAGCAGATGCGCGAGACGATGCCCAAGCGCGACAACCCCGACGCACTGACCCAGCTGCAGGACGCGCTGGCCCGCCTGCGCCGGGACCGCGCTGCCGCCATGGCCGCCCGGGACGCTGCCGTGCACCGTCTGCACACGAACCGCGCCGCCATCGACGCGCTGCAAAAAACGATGCGGGAGAGCGCCGCCGCCCGCGAGAAGCGCGCCATGTGGGACAATCTGTCCAAAACGATCAATGGTAATTTGACCGGAAAAATCAAACTTCCGTTTGAACAGTACGTACAGGCGTTCTATTTTGACGGCGTGGTCGAGGCCGCAAACCTGCGCTTCACCCGCATGACCGACGGCCAGTACCGATTGCTGCGCCGCAAGAGTGAGGCCGTCGGCGGCAAGACCGCGCTGGACCTCGACGTGTTCGACGCCTACACCGGCAAGACCCGCCCCGTGGGCAGCCTGTCCGGCGGCGAGAGCTTCATGGCCGCGCTGAGCCTGGCACTGGGCATCAGCGACACGATCCAACAGAACGCGGGCGGCGTCGTCATTGAGACGCTGTTCATCGACGAGGGCTTCGGTTCGCTGGACTCCGACAGTCTGGAAAAGGCCGTGGACACGCTGGCCGGGCTGGCCGGGGGCGATAAGCTCATCGGCGTCATCTCCCACGTCGAGGCGCTGCAGGACCGCCTGACGAGACAGATCCACGTGACCAAAACGCGGGCTGGCAGTAAGGCGGAAATTGAGATTTCGTAAAGGCTCCCCTTTGAGGGGAGCTCCGCCCGCAGGCGGTGAGGGGTGGCCGGGTGTAGACCTGTAAAGTGTGTGTCTCCCGCCCACCCCTCCGCCCCGCGGGCACCTCCCCTCAAAGGGGAGGCTTTTTAGCTTGCACTTATTTATAAAAAGTATAAAAATATGACAAAATCAACGCTGCAACAACAATTGGAAACCCTCTCCGCGGCGCGTTACCCGCTGCACATGCCCGGGCATAAGCGGCGGCTGCCGCCCGCACCGGGACTGGGCTGCTATGCCTGGGACCTGACCGAGATCGACGGCGCGGACGACCTGCACGACGCGGACGGCATTCTGGCCGACGCCATGGCTCGCACGGCGGCGCTGTACGGCGCGCGGCGGTGCTGGTACCTCGTCGGCGGGTCCACCGTCGGCCTGCTGGCGGGCATCCGCGCACTGGCACCGTTCGGCAGCACGGTCATTGCGGCGCGCAACTGCCACAAGGCCGTCTACCACGCGATTGAGCTGGGGCAGCTGACGGCCCGCTGGCTCACGCCGCCCGTGGACCCGCAGTTTGGCATCTACGGCAGTGTGCGCCCCGCCGATGTGGCCGCCGCACTGGACGCTGCGCCCGATGCCCGCTGCGTGATCCTGACCAGCCCGACTTATGAGGGCGTTTTGAGCGACATACGTGCTATCGCGGAAATCTGCCACGCCCGCGGCGTGCCGCTGCTGGTGGACGAGGCCCACGGTGCGCACTACCTGCCCTTTGCCGCCCGGTACGGCTGGCGCGGCGGGGCCGTAGCCGCAGGGGCCGATCTGGTCGTGCAGAGCGCCCACAAGACGCTGCCCAGCCTGACCCAGACCGCGTTTTTGCAGCTGAACGGCGATCTGGCCGACCCTGCCGAGGTCGAGCGCCAGCTGGACGTGTTCGAAACGAGTTCACCGAGCTACCCGCTCATGGTCAGTCTGGACGGCTGCACCCGCTGGCTGGCCGACGAGGGGGAGGCCGCCTTTGCCGCGTGGCGCGCCCGGCTGGATGCCTTTGACGCGGCGGTGCGGGATCTGAAAAATACCAAAATACTGTGCTGCGGCGCGGACGCACTGACGGCGCATCCTGACTTTTTTGCGCATGACAGCGGCAAAATTTTGCTGCAAATCGGCGCGGCGGGGGCGGCGTACCTGCGAGCCGACGGCTTTGAGCCCGAGATGGTCTGCGGCCCGAACGTGCTGGCCATGACCAGCCCCTGCGACGACGCCGACGCGCTGGAACGGCTGGCCGATGTGCTGCACGCCTGGGACAAAACGGCGGCCCCGCCCGCGGCCCCGCGGCATATTCTGCCCGCCCCCGGCGCAGCCCGCTGCACGATTGCCGCGGCGCTGCTGCGCCCCGCGCGGGCCGTAAGGATGCGGGACGCGGTGGGGGAGACCGCCGCGGAGTATCTCTGGGCCTATCCCCCCGGCGTGCCGCTGGTGGCACCGGGCGAGGAAGTGACGGCAGAGCTGGTGACGGCCTGCCGTGCATTGGAGCAGGCCGGGACCGCGCTGAAGCATACGGGCGGCAGCGGGGCGGAGGAGATTGCGGTTTTGTAATTTGTAAAGGGAGGCAGCGGCAAGGCCCGTCGGAACCCTTCCGGCCTGCGCTGCGCGCGGCCACCTCCCCTGATGGGGAGGCTTTATTCGGGCATGCGCCCGCGAAAGGCTCCCCATCAGGGGAGCTGGCCGCGAAGCTGGCCTGAGGGGTTCCGACGGGCCTCCCGCTGTCTGTTGTTTTCCTTCCGCCCCTATTGACAAACCCCGGATTTCCGTGTACAATAATAATAATTCTAAAATGTATAAAGGGGTGACTGTTTTATGAAGCACATCCAGACTCTCGAGACCCGCGACATGGCTAAGAGCCTGCTGAACGGCGGCTGCGGCGAGTGCCAGACTTCCTGCCAGAGCGCCTGCAAGACCAGCTGCGGCATTGCCAACCAGCCTTGCGAGAAGACCGACAAGTAATTTTTGCTGGCTTTGATGCCGGGATGCCGTGTGGCAGCCCGGCATTTTCTATGATACAAAAAGGGAAAAGGGCGGTAAAGGCAAGGTTCTCTCCCCCACCCGCTGCGGCGGGAGCCCCCTCTGCGAGGGAGCTGTCGCCCGCAGGCGACTGAGGGAGAGAACCCCGCCATTGCCACTCCCTTTCCAAGACATAACAAAACGGAGAAAATCATGATCCATCAATACAAATTAAGCGGTTACAACATTGTGCTGGATGTCTACAGCGGCAGCGTGCATGCGGTGGATGACGTCGCCTATGACGCCATCGCCCTGATCGACCAAGGCAGCAGCCGGGAGCAGGCTGCTGCAGCCCTTGCCAAAAAGTACGCGGACCGCGCCGATGTGACCGCCGCCGACATCAGCGACGTGCTCGACGACATCGACGAGCTGACCGCCGCGGGCCAGCTGTTTGCGCCCGACGCCTACGCCGACCACGCCTTTGACTTCAAAAACCGCTCCAACGTTGTCAAGGCGCTCTGCCTGCACGTCGCCCACACCTGCAACCTGAATTGCAGCTACTGCTTCGCCGCGCAGGGCAAGTTCCACGGCGAGGCCGGTCTCATGAGCTTCGAGACCGGCAAGCGCGCGCTGGATTTCCTCATCGAAAACTCCGGCACCCGCCGCAACCTCGAGGTCGATTTCTTCGGCGGCGAACCGCTGATGAACTTTGAGGTCTGCAAGCAGCTGGTCGCCTATGCACGCAGCATCGAGAAAAAGTACAACAAAAACTTCCGCTTCACGATGACGACCAACGGCATCGGCATCACGGACGAGGTCATCGACTGGTGCAATAAAGAATGCCACAACGTTGTTTTGTCGCTGGATGGCCGCAAGGAGGTCAATGACCGCTTCCGCGTCGACCTCGCTGGCAACGGCAGCTATGACCGCATCGTGCCCAAGTTCCAGAAGCTCGTCAAGGCGCGCGGCGGCCAGGGCTACTATATGCGCGGCACGTTTACGCATCACAACGTTGATTTTACGAAGGACCTGTTCCACATGGCCGACGACCTCGGCTTTACTGAGCTGTCCATGGAGCCGGTTGTCGCCCCGCCGGACTCCCCCGAGGCCCTGACCGAGGAGGACCTGCCCAAGCTGTTCGACCAGTATGAGCTGCTGGCCAACGACATGCTGCGCCGCCAGAAGGCCGGCAAGCCGATCACGTTCTATCATTATATTTTGGACCTCAAGCACGGCCCCTGCATCTACAAGCGCATTTCGGGCTGCGGCTCCGGCACCGAGTACATGGCCGTGACCCCCTGGGGCGACCTGTACCCCTGCCACCAGTTTGTCGGCGACCCGGCGTACAAGCTGGGCAACGTCTGGGACGGCGTGACCAACACCGCCCTGCGTGACGAGTTCAAGCTGTGCAACGTCTATGCCCGCCCCGACTGCAAGGACTGCTGGGCACGCCTGTACTGCGCGGGCGGCTGCGCGGCCAACGCCCTGCACGCTACCGGCGACATCCACGGCACTTATGAGTACGGCTGCAAGGTGTTCCGCAAGCGGATGGAGTGCGCCCTGATGATGCAGGTCGCCCAGCGCCTTGACCCCGAGCTGGCGAAGAACGCCGTCCGGTTTGAGAGTGACTGCGACGGGTGTGGTGAGGGCAACGACGGCGCGTGCGAGAAGTAAATAGCCATTGAGTATGCCGCTCTGTAGGGGCCGGGCATGCCCGGCCCCTACAGGAATATAAAAGATAAACACCTGTCAGCTGTTTATCTGCCAATCGCCGCGCACTTCTCCTTCAGCCAGACCTTCTCGTCCTCGTTCAGGCGGGGGCTGAGCATCTCGTAGACGTGGGCGTGGTAGTCGTTCAGCCAGTTGATCTGGTCGCGGCTCAGCTCGTCCACAAGGACCGGCTCGGTGGAGATGGGCACCAGCGTCAAAGGCGCAAAGCCCAGCCAGTGGCCGTACTGGTTCTCGCCCAGGTCGACGCACTCCAGCTCGTTCTCAATGCGGATGCCGACCTCGTCGGTCTCGTAGATGCCCGGCTCGTCGGTGATGGTCATGCCGGGCTTAAAAATCACGGGGTTGTTCGGGCGCAGGCTCTGCGGGCCCTCGTGCACGCCGGAGATAAAGCCGACGCCGTGGCCGGTGCCGCAGCGGTAGTTGACCTTGTGCGCCCAGACCGGGCCGCGGGCAAAGGTATCCAGTGCAAAGCCGGTGCAGTAGTCCAGGAACACCGCGCGGGCCATGTCGATGTGGCTCTGCAGCACCCAGGTGTAATAGCGGCGCTCGTTGTCGGTCAGCGGGCCGACGGGGTAGGTGCGGGTGATGTCGGTGGTGCCGCAGTCGTACTGGCCGCCGTTGTCCACCAGCAGGAAGCCGCGCGGCTCGATGGCGCTGTTCACGTCGCCCTCGGCGTGGTAGTGCATCATGGCGGCGTTGGCGCCGTAGGCCGCAATCGTGGAGAAGCTGTCCTCAAAGTAGCCGGGCATCTCGGCGCGGCGCTTCTGCAGCATCGTGTCGATGTCGATCTCGGTCAGCTGCTTACCCTCGGCCAGCGCCTTTTCCAGATCCATCTGGAACCGCACCACGGCGATGCCGTCGCGGATATGGCACTCGCGGAGGTTCTTCAGCTCGGTCTCGTTCTTGATGCCCTTCAGGGCAAAAATCGGGTCGGCACCGGCCACGGTCTTGTGGGCAGTCAGGGCCTCGTACAGGGCGTAGTTGGTGGCCTTCTCGTCCACCAGGAACACCTCGTCGGCGGGCAGGGCGTGGACGGCGTCGATAATTTCCTCGTAGCCGCGCAGCGTCACGCCGCTCTCGGCCAGCGTGGCGGTGTCAGCGTCGGACAGGCGGCCCGGCGCGATAAACAGCGTGCAGGCGTCCATCGTGACCAGCGCGTAGGCGACGGCCAGCGGGGTGCAGGGCAGGTCGCGGGCGCGCAGGTTCAGCAGCCAGCCCACGCAGTCCAGACCGGTCACGGCCAGCGCGGTGGCACCGGCCTTCTGCAGCTCGGCACGCACCATGGCGATGCGGTCCGCGGCAGTCGCGCCGGTCTGGGCCGGGGTCAGCAGTTCACAGGGGGTGTCGGGCAGGGCCGGACGCTCGCCGGTGGCGTCCCAGATCGGGCTGGCCACGTCCTGGCTCTTGAGGGCGGCACCCTTCTTGGCCAATGCGTCGATGTACTCCTTGGCAATCGTGGCGGGCACGCAGCTGCCGTCCAGCAGCAGGGTCTGGCCGTCCGCAAAGTGGCTCCCGAGGTACTCGGCCACGGTGGGCACGCCCGCGGAGCCCGCGTGCATGCACTCGATCTCGCTGCCGGCCAGCTGCTTGTCGGCCTGCACGTAGAAGCGGCCATCGCACCACAGGGCGCTGCGGTCTTGAGTCACAACGAGGGTCGAGTTCTCGCCGATGAAGCCGGAGAACCACGGCAGAGCGTTATAATAGCCGGGCAGGTACTCGCTGCAATGGGGGTCGCTGGTCATGATGAGCACGCCGTCCGCGCCCGCCGCTTTGGCAGCGGCACGCAGCGCGGCGATTTTTTCATTGGTAGTCAAAATGGATCGCTCCTTTTTGTGATAGATATTGGGGTTAGGTATATCATACCACGAATGCTGCAAATAATAAATAGATAATAGATAATAAACAGGTAGAGTTTGCGCCCGGGGGCACAAACAAAAATGCGGCGCTTTGCAGGGACCGGGCATGGCGGCAGGTATGCCGCCCCTACGGGCCAACCCGCTAACGTCTGCCTACCCGGCGGAGCGGTCAAGACCGCTCCCTACAAAGCACCCGTGAACGATAGCCCGTAGGGAGGGGTCTTGACCCCTCCGAGGCAGTGTCCCATTAGCGCCAGCCCCCTGCAAATCCCACAAATTTTGCAAAAAATTCAAAATTTCCCGCGCAAAATGGCGCAAAACCCCTTGACGTGTTTGTTATAATAGTATTAGCAGTTAGTGTAATAGATTGCCAACCAACTGAACATCTGAACACATCTTGAATAGAGGTACCCAACTATGGCTGAAAAGAAAACCAAAATCGACATTTTCTCCGGCTTCCTCGGCGCCGGCAAGACCACCCTTATCAAAAAGCTCATCAAGGAGGCCTTCGCCGGTGAGCAGATCGTCCTGATCGAGAACGAATTCGGCGAGATCGGCATCGACGGCGGCTTCATGCGCGAGGCCGGCATTCAGGTCAATGAGCTGAACTCCGGCTGCATCTGCTGCAGCCTGGTCGGTGATTTCCGCGAGGCACTGAAGAAGGTCGTCGAGACCTACCACCCGGACCGCATCCTCATTGAGCCGTCGGGCGTCGGCAAGCTGTCCGACGTGACCCGCGCCGTCGAGGGCGTCGCCGAGGATCTGCCCGTCATCCTGAACAGCTTTGTCACCGTCGCCGACGTGAACAAGGTCAAGATGTATATGAAGAACTTCGGTGAGTTCTATGATGACCAGGTCAGCCATGCGTCCTGCATCATCCTGAGCCGCACCGGCAACGCCAGTGAGGAGAAGGTCGCTGCCGCCGTCGCCCTGCTGGCCGAGAAGAACCCCACCGCCACCATCGTCACCACCGACTGGACCGTCCTGACCGGCGCACAGATCGTCTCCGTCATGGACGGCAAGCGCGACCTCGTCGCCGAGCTGCTGACCGAGGCCCGCGCTGCCAACGTGGCCCATGCCGACGAGGATGAGCACGAGCACCACCATCATCACCATCACGACCACGATGAGGACGACCACGACTGCTGCTGCCATCATCATCACGACGAGGACGACGATGAGGACGAGCATGAGCATCACCACCATCACGACCATGATGACGATGACCACGACTGCTGCCATCACCACGACGACGAGGACGAGGACGAGCACGAGCATCACCATGAGCACCACTACGACGAGCACGGCGTCTGCTCCTGCGGGCATCATCACCACCACGACCACGACGCCGACGAGGTGTTCACGAGCTGGGGCAAGGAGACGGCCCACAAATACAGCCGTGAGGATCTGGACAAGGCCCTGCACGCGCTGGACGAGGGCGCTTACGGCATGATCCTGCGCGCCAAGGGCATTGTGGACGGCGGCGACACCTGGTACGAGTTCGACATGGTCCCCGGCGAGCACGAGATCCGCCCCTGCGGCCCCGACGTCACCGGCAAGCTCTGCGTCATCGGCTCCCAGCTGAAGGAGCATGAGATCGCGGAATTGTTCCACGTTTGATGTAAACCGCTGCCCGGTAAGAATGCCTTCCCCCTTGGGGGAAGGTGCCCGAGGCCCCGCCCGAGGGCGGATGAGGGGCGAGCCTGCCGCAGCAGCCCACGAATGGCAGGCCGCGATTCGCTCTCCCCTCATCAGTCCGCTTCGCGGACAGCTTCTCCCCCGGGGGAGAAGCCTTTGACTGCTACTAACCGAAAGGACGTCCCCTATGCCTAAACAAATCCCCGTATATCTCTTCGTCGGCCAGCTGGAGAGCGGCAAGACGAAATTCATTCAGGAAACGATGGAGGACCCCAACTTCGACTCCGGCGACAAGACCCTGCTGCTGGTCTGCGAGGAGGGCGAGATCGAGTACGACCCGTCCAAGTTCGCCTTCGGCGGCGTGCACGTTGCCCAGATCGAGGATAAGAGCGAGCTGACCGCCGAGAACCTGACCGCGCTCGAAAAGAAGTCCGGCTGTGGCCGCGTCATCATCGAGTACAACGGTATGTGGCTCATTCAGGAGCTGTACGACGCCCTGCCCGACAACTGGCTCGTCTACCAGTGCCTGGCCACCGCCGACGGTACGACCATCAAGACCTACGCGGGCGACAGCGCCATGCGCAGCCTGCTGCTGGACAAGCTGCGCGGCAGTGAGCTGCTGGTCGTCAACCGCGCCGAGGCTGTCAACGACGACGAGAGCCGCCAACTCATCCACAAGCTGGTGCGCCAGGCCAGCCGCCGCTGCGACATCGCCTACGAGTTCAAGGACGGCAGCGTCGCCTATGACGACATCCCCGACCCGCTGCCCTTCGACGTGGACGCGCCGGTCATTGAGATCCCCGAGGAGTTCTTCGGTATATGGTACATGGACTGCATGGACGACCCGAAGAAATATGACGGCAAGACGGTCAAATATCTGGCTCAGGTCTGCCAGACCCCCCAGGCCGGCAAGGGCGCGTTTGTGCCCGGACGCTTTGCCATGACCTGCTGCGTGCAGGACATCCAGTTTGTGGGCATGCCCTGCAAGTACGACGATTACAAGTCGCTGGAGCAGCGCAGCTGGATCAACATTACGGCCAAGGTCAACGTCAAGTACCACCCCATCTACAAGGGCCAGACCCCCGATTCCACCGGCCCTGTCCTGACCGCCATCTCCGTCGAGCCGGGCGAAAAGCCCGCGCAGGACGTGGTGATGTTCAGCTGATAATGCAATAGAAAAGCACCTGCCTTCGATAAAAAGGCAGGTGCTTTTTGATTGACAGGCATTTTCCGAAACGTGCCGCGGAGCGGTCAAGACCGCTCCCTACGGGCTGACGTTCACGGGTGCTTTGTAGGGAGGGGTCTTGACCCCTCCGTCGGGTAGACAGGGCACTGATGTGGCGTCTGCTAACGGAAAACCTCCGGGCCGGGCATGCCCGGCCCCTACGGCGCAAAAATCAACCGCGCGTCCCCGCGATCTTGGAATCGGTGCTCCACCCCTGCAAATCGGTGGGCGTCAGGCTGCTCATCCAATTTTCGCGCTCGGTCTCCCACTGGTCCCAGGCTGCCTGGCTGCGGATGGCGGTGCCGCTCTCAAAGGCATCGTCCCACGGGTTGGCCGGGTCGGGGTCGGTGGGGTCCCAGCCGCGTTTCTCGGTGTCGGCGGGGTCGGTGTAGATCGTGCCGGGCTTTCCCATCGGGCCGGGGTCGTCGGCGTCGTTGTAGATGATGACCGGCGTGCCCAGCGGGCAGTTGTCGTAGATCCACTTCACGTCCACCACGGCCAGCCGGATGCAGCCCAAGCTGGCGCGGGTGCCCAGCAGGTTGAACTCGTCGTACTCCACATCGTCCTTGTGCTGGCTGTAATAGGGCACGCTGTGGAACAGGTAGCTGTCATAGATGCGGGTCGCGTACTGGCCGTAGCTCGGGCCCATCAACAGCCGCCAACTGTAGTCCACAGGGGTCGAAAAATACCCGGTGGGGGTATCCATGCCGCCGCTGCACACCATCGCCATGAACGGCACAGCGTACTTTTTTGCGGCAGAATCCACGGCGTAGACCGTGACCACGCCGCCTGCGTTGTTGACCGCCAGCAGGTAGGGGAAGCCCTCCTTCGCGTCCAGCGTCAGGCCGTAGGCGGCAAACTGCGTTTCCAGCCCGGCCAGCGTCTCGGCGGCGTTATCGTCCCAGGTCGTCGGGTCCTTGATCTGCGGCGCGTCCTTGGTGGCGTTGCTCGTGGCCGTCGCCATCGCGGGGGCCACCGTCGGCTCGGGCGTCGGCGTGGGGCTTGTCTCCGGCGTGGCGGCGGGGGCCGCCGTGGTCTGCGGCGTCGTGGCGGGCAGCACGTCCTGTGGGGTGTTGGGCATCTGCACGCAGGCACACAGCAGCGCAGCCGTCAGCAGAAGCGGAAAAATGCGGCGTAGAATCGACATAAAATCTCCTTAGTGTTTGGTGACGCCGTACTCCTCGGCCACGAATTTCTCCAGCGCGGCAAAGCTGCGGCGGACTTTTTCGGTCTCGATGCAGTATGCCATGCGGAAGTAGCCGGGGCAGCCGAAGCTGTCACCGGGGACCAGCGCCAGGTCATATTTCAGCGCCTTTTGGCAGAACGCCTTTGCGTCGTCCTCCAGCGCCTTCGGGAAGATGTAGAACGTGCCGTCCGGCTTGACGACGGTGAAGCCCAGCGCGATCAGCTCGTCGTAGATCAGGTTCATGTTCGTCTCGTAGACGGACAGGTCGCTGGTCATGTCGAGGCAGCGCTCGACGGCCATCTGGATGAGGGACGACGGGCAGTTGTGGCCGGTCCCGCGGGAGATCTGGCCGCACATCGGCACGATGTACGCGGCGTCCTCGCACCGCGGTTTGGCGGCCACATAGCCGATACGCTCGCCCGGCACGCTCAGACTCTTGGAGAAGGAGTAGCAGGTGAGCGTATCATCGTAGAATTTTGCGGGGTAGGGCGTGACCCTGCCGCCGAACGAAATCTCGCGGTACGGCTCGTCGGAAATCAGGAAGATGTGGTGGCCGTATTTGGTGCTTGTCGCGGTCAAAAAGTCGGCCAGCTGCTGCAGGGTCTCCTCGCTGTAGGCGGTGCCGCTGGGGTTGTTGGGGCTGTTGATGAGCACGGCGGCGGTGTTCTCGTCCACGAGCTGCGCGAACGCCTCAAAGTCGATCTGAAAGTCCGCGCACCGCGGCGGCGTCACGCGCAGGGTAAGCCCCGCGCCCTCGATGTACGGCTTGTACTCGGGGAAGAACGGCGCAAACGTTACGATGTTCTGCCCGGGCACGCCGACGCAGCGCACAGCATGGGCCAGCGCACCCGCCGCGCCCGTCGTCATAAAGATATGGTCGGCGGTATAGTCCATGCCGAACCGGCGGTTCAGGCTTTCGGCCACGGCCTTGCGGGCGGACGGCAGCGTCAGCGTCGGCGTATAGCCATGCAGCTTGACGGGGTCTGTGTGGGCCAGCAGGTCCTCGCAAGCCGCGGTGAACTGCGGCGGGCAGGGGACAGACGGGTTGCCCAGCGAGTAATCGAACACGTTCTCATAGCCGATCTCCGCGCCGCGGGCGGTGCTCCATTCAGAAATCTGACGGATAACCGACTTGGCGCCCAGCATATCTTTATAGTGCTGTGCAATCATAATAACAGCTCCTTTTTGTGAAAAATGTTGTAATTTGACCCGGAAACGGCAGCCTCCCGGGAACTCGCTTTCTTTTGGCAGCAAAAGAAAGCTCGCAAAGAAAACTGCCGCTGTTTCGACGCAGCGGACCCGCGACTTAGGGGCTGCACGCCCCTAAGAACCCCAAAGAGGAGGTCGGAAGTCTCGGCGGCTAAACGGACGCAGTATTACTGTCCGTTCTTAACGCCGCCGAGCCTTCCTCCACCTTAAATTCGGGAGTTGCGGGGTTGCGAGCGTGGGGCCACAGTTGAGCGCAGCGAAACTGGGGAGCGAGCAATGTTTGCCCCTGCGGGGCAAACAACCGCACGAGCGGGTTTGCGTAGCAAACTGGCGGCGCTCGTTGTGCGCCGCCAAGCGCCCCCGAACCCCCGCTGCCGGAAACAGCAGTCCGTAGGGGCCGGGCATGCCCGGCCCGCAGCCTTGCCATTGTATCCCCTTTACTGGTTTGCATCGTAGGGAGGGGTCTTGACCCCTCCGCGGGGCGTCGGGGACGCCGCCCCCTACAACGATCCGCAAGGCTTCTCCTTATCGCAAACGGGCACGGCGGCCTGTGGGCAGGCCGCCCTACGCATGGTCCGTAAACTTCTGCCCCGGAACGGTCCGGTCAAATCCCGTCTCCGGGCAATCTCCCGGCATTCCAGGCGTTTCGGGTGCCCTGGTCACTCACGTCACCCCAAAACAACCTTTTCCAACCCCTGGGTATCCTCGGCCAAATATTCTGCCCCGGCTTCGGTCAGCTCCTCGCGGGTCCGGAACCCCCACAAGACCCCGCAGCAGGGCAGGCCCGCGTTGTGGGCGGTCTCCACGTCCACATTGCTGTCACCGACGTACAGCACACTGCCGTCGGCCTCGACGCCAAGGTGCGCCATCAGGGCGCGCGTCCCTTCGGGGGCGGGCTTCGTGGGTACGTCGGGCAATGCGCCGCGGACGACTTCAAACAGGTCGGCGTCAAAGTACCGCGCGACCACGGCGCGGGCAAACTCGTCCGCCTTGTTGGAGAACACCGCCATCCGCACCCCGGCGGCCTTCAGCCGGGCCAGCAGCGCCGGCATGCCGGGGTACGGCGCAGTCTTGTCGTGCATGTGCGCGCCGTAGACCTTATCAAACTCGGCCAGCGTCGCGGCCAGCTGCTCCGGGCTGCGGCAGCTTGCGGGGCTGAACCGCTCCACCAGCTTCGGGATGCCGTTGCCCACAAAATAGCGGTACTGCGCAGTTTCATACTGCGGCCAGCCGTGGGCGGCGCAGACGCGGTTCGCGGAGTCGGCCAGGTCGTCAATCGTGTTCAGCAGGGTCCCATCCAAATCAAACAGTACGGTTTTATACATTTCTCAAAACCTCTTTGCACAAGAAATCACTCTTATTATAGTTGCATTTGACGAAAACAGCAAGCCGCCGCGCCCATTTACCGTAAAAAAGATGTAAATTCTCAAAAAGCTGTTCCCATTTGCACGATTTATGGTATTATATAAGGTAGCACGTAAGGAGGTTTCTCGAATGGATTTGTTTTTTGATTTGCTGCGTTCGGTCATCTACGGTGTGATCGAAGGCATTACCGAGTGGCTGCCCATCTCCAGCACCGGCCACATGATCCTGGCCGAGCAGGTACTTAAATTCAGCTTCAGCGCCGAATTTATGGAGATGTTCCGCGTCGTCATTCAGCTGGGCGCGATCCTGGCTGTTGTGGTCATGTATTTCAAAAAGCTGTGGCCCTTCTGCGTTGACAATGGCCGCGACTCCGGCCTGGCGAAGCACGTCCGCTGGCCGGTCATGCGGCTGTGGTTCAAAATCATCGTCGCCTGCCTGCCCGCCGCCGTGCTGGGTCTGGCGCTGGACGACTGGATCGACGCACATTTTTATAACAGCGTCGTCGTCGCGGTCATGCTGATCGTCTACGGCATCGCGTTCATCCTCATCGAGCGCCGCCCCCGTGTGCCCACCACCACCAAGCTGAGCCGCATCACCTACAGGCAGGCGATTATCGTCGGTGCGTGGCAGGTGCTGGCGCTCATCCCCGGCACGTCCCGCAGCGGCTCCACCATCATCGGCGGCCTGCTCTGCGGCATGAGCCGCGCCTGCGCGTCCCAGTTCACCTTCTTCCTGGCCATCCCGGTCATGGCGGGCGCGTCGGGCCTCAAGCTCGTCAAGTTCCTGGCGGGCGGCGGCGTCTTTACGGTTGGCGAGATCGGCGCGCTGCTGGTCGGCTGCATCGTGGCGTTTGTCGTCTCCATTCTGGCCATCCGCTTCCTGATGGACTACGTCAAGAAGCACACCTTCACGGCCTTCGGCTGGTACCGCATCGCCCTGGGCATCGTCGTCCTGGGTGTCTGGGCCCTGCAGACATTCGTGCTGGCGTAACATTGTAAATAAAAAGCTGCTGTCTCCCGGCATGGGGGGACAGCAGCTTTTTTGTTTGGTGGGTACAAAGCCTCCCTTGTCAAAGGGAGGTGCCGCCAAGGGCGGCGGAGGGATTCCGTCGGGCTTTACGGGGGCTGCTTGCCCGGGCAAGCGGGCAGAGCCCCTCCGGCCTGCTTCGCGGCCACCTCCCCACCGTGTGGGGAGGCTTGCTTCGGGCGGCTTCGCCGTCCGCGAAAGGCTCCCCTTACAGGGAAGCTGGCCAAGCCCGCGAGGCCTGAGGGGCTTTGGCACTGCACGGGTGCAGCGGATGCCTCCGGGAACGCGCGGGCCGGGCATGCCCGGCCCCTACCGCGTTGCGAAGTTACGAATTTTTCGGGAACGTCACCCGTATGGTCGTCCCGGTGCCGACCTGGCTTTGCAGGTCAATTTTTGCGTCGTGCAGCAGGGCAATGTGCTTGACGATGGCAAGCCCTAAGCCCGTGCCGCCCGTGGCCTTGGAGCGGCTCTTGTCCACGCGGTAGAACCGCTCAAACACGCGGGTCTGGCTGTCCTGCGGGATGCCGATGCCGTTGTCCTCGACCTCAAAATACGGGCAGCCGTCGCCGCCTACACCGCAGCGCAGCTCCACATGGCCGCCCGGGCGGTTGTAGCGGATGGCATTGTCGCACAAATTCTGCGTCAGTTCGCTCAATTGGTCGCGGCTGCCGCGCACGGTGGCGGGTCTGGCATCGTATTGCAGCGTCACGTAGGCCCGGCGGGCGTTGACCGTCATGTTCTGGGCCGTCTCCTTGACCAGCGCGGCCAGATCCACAGGGGCCATCTCGGTCACAGGCTCGCGGCTGTGGCTGGCCTGGGTGCTGTCCAGCTCACTCAATTGCAGAATGTCGCTGACCAGCGCGATCATCCGCTGAGCCTCCTTGTGGATGCGCGTGGCGAAGGTCGGCACGTCGGCGGGCTTTGCCATGCCGGTCTCGATCAGCTCGGCATAGCCGGAAATGCTCGTCAGCGGGGTTTTCAGCTCGTGGCTGACGTTGGCCGTGAACTCGCGGCGCATCGTCTCGTTGTCCTCGCGCAGCTTGCGGTCCGTCTGGATCGTCCGCGCCAGCGGGATCAATTCTTCATAGGGCACATCGGCCTCGATCGTGTCCAGATGCTCGGCCAGATGGTTGATGGGCTGCACCATGCGGCGGGTCAGCCACCAGCTGAACAGCGTGGCAGCGAGCAAAATCAGCACGACTGCGCCGCACAGCAGCGGCAGGGTGTCGGTGCTCAGGCCCCAGATGTTCGCGACGTCCTCGCCCACGCGCAGCACCTGTGCGCCCTCCGGCAGGTCGATGCGCACGGCATAGTAGTGCGTCTCCAGCTGCAGCGTCTCGCTCTCGCGGGTGATGCACGCGGAACCGTTCGCCATTGCCTGTTGAAATTCCGGGCGGTCGGCGTGATTGGGCAGGTCGGTCTGGGCCGCGTAGATGTCGCCGTTTACGTCCACGATGTAGGAACCGAGCTTCGTGTCGTACAGCACCGTGCCGTCTGTGTCGATGAGGGTGATGCGCAGGGGGCGGTCCTCAGGCAGCAGGTTCAGCAGCGTGGTAGCGTTGTGGGTGTCCTGCGCCTCGTAGGCAGCGGCGTAGCCATGGCAGATCTGCATCAGGTAATTGTCAATGCGTTCTGCGTAGCTGCGCTGAAAAAGCACCGTCGCCGCCGCCAGCACGGCCAGCGCGCAGAGCAGCCCGGTCAGGATCAGGCCGCGCCGGTAGCGGCGGGTCATGCTGAGGGGCTGGCGCGTGCGGCGTTCGTCGTCAGTCATCGCTGCCCTCCGTGCTCAGCTTGTAGCCCACCTTGCGCACGGTGCGGATGGCCTCGCCCGCCGCGCCGAGCTTCTGGCGCAGCGTGCGGACGTGCATGTCGATGGTGCGGGATTCCAGTAAATCGTCGGTGTCCCAGACGTCCTTCATGATGCGCTCGCGGGCCAGGACCTCCTCCGGGTGCTCCAAAAACAGATGCAGCAGCGCGTATTCCTTGAAGGTCAGCTCCACGGGCACGCCGCCCACCCGGACGGTGCGGGACACGTCGTCCAGCACGATGTCCCCGAAGCGCAGCGTGGACGCGGCGGGCGCGGGGACGGCAGCGGCGGCGCGGCGCAGCACGGCCCGCACGCGGGAGATGAACTCCATGATGCCGAACGGCTTGCACAGGTAGTCGTCCGCGCCGTGGTCCAGCCCCTTGACGACGTCGATCTCGCTGGTTTTGGCCGTGACCATGATGACCGGCGTTGCGGCGCAGGCCGGGTCGGCGCGCAGCTTGGCCAAAATCTGGTAGCCGTCCTCGTCGGGCAGCATGACGTCCAGAATGACGAGGTCGGGCCGCCCGCTGCGCAGCGCCGCCCAGAAGCTGGCTGCGTCCTCGCAGCCCGTGGTCTCGTACCCGTTGGATTGCAAAGCGTATTGCTCCAGCTCACGGATGCTGGAGTCGTCCTCAACGATGTAGATCATAGAAAATACCTCATGTGTGTGGTTTGCAAATAATAAATAATAAATAAAAAATAATAAAGAAGGATGCGCGCCGCGCGCGCAAATTGAAAAAGCGCTGCGAACTTCCCGAAACACACCGTTCCGAGCGGTGCGCAGCGCCGCAAAATATTTATTATTTATTATTTCTTATTTATTCTTTCGAATCTGCGGGAGCAGATTCGGTGTACGCCTCCGGCGGGAAGGTGTAGCGGCCACGGTATTTCTCGTAGCGGCGCTCAAACTTCACGCTGCCGCCGTGCTTGACGTTGTTCAGGTACTCGTGGGTGTCGAACTTGTCCGCCGCGACCTCGATCATGGCCACCGCAATGTTCGAGCAATGGTCGGCGATGCGCTCGTAGTTTGTCAGCAAATCGTCCAGCACAAAGCCGTACTCGATCGTGCAGACACCGGCCTGCAGACGTGCGATGTGGCGGGTCTTGACCTCGCGCACCAGGCCGTCCACGACCTGCTCCAGCGGCTCGATCTTGCCGGCGGCGTAGGTGTCGCACTTCTGGAACGCATCCACCGTGCGGTTGACGATGTCCTGCACGGCGGCCTCCAGAACCGACAGATCGTTGAGCGCTTCTTCGCTGAATTTGATGTCCTTGTCGCGGATCTCCTGCGCCGTTTTGATAATGTTCACGGCGTGGTCGGAGACGCGCTCAAAGTCGCCGATGGTGTGCAGCAGCGTGTTGACGGAGCGGTTATCCTCCACGGACAGATGCTTGGCGCTCAATTTGACAAGGTAGGTGCCCAGCACGTCCTCATAGTGGTCAACGGCGTCCTCCTTGCGGATGACCTCGTCGGCGATGGCGTCATTCCAGACGCGGGTGGTGGACATGGCCTGCAAGAGCGCGGTGCGGCAGATCTCGGCCATATCGCCGCCGGTCAGCATGGCGCGGCCCACGGCCACGGACGGCGTAGTCAGCAGACGCTCGTCCAGCAGGGTGTTCTCCTGCTTCGTGTCGGACGGGGAGTCTGGCACGGTCAAAATGGCCAGTTTTTCCAGCAGGCGGTTGAACGGCAGCAGAATAGCTGTCGTTACTATGTTAAAAATTGTGTGTACGATGGCGATGCCGAAGGTGTTGGCCGTCTCGTTGAAGAAGGCAAAACTGATCAGCGCGTTCAGTCCGTAGAACCCGCACAGGAAGAGGATCGTGCCGATAACGTTAAAATAGAGATGGACGAAGGCGGTGCGCTTTGCGTTCTTGTTTGCACCCGCCGAGGAGATCAGCGCCGTGACGGTGGTGCCGATGTTCTGGCCCATGATGATGGGCACGGCAGCGGAGTAGGTGACCGCGCCGGTGCTGGTCAGGGCCTGCAGGATACCGACGGACGCCGACGAGGACTGCAAAACCGCCGTCAGCACCGCGCCCGCGATGACGCCGAGGATCGGGTTTTTGAAGCTGAGGAACAGATCCATGAACCACGGCTCGTCGGCCAGCGGGGACATGGCATGGGACATCGTGTTCATGCCGGCCATCAAAATAGAGAAGCCCAGCAGGATTTTACCGACGCCGCGCTTGCGGTCCTTGCCGATCATATACATCCAGATGCCGATAAAGCCGAGGATCGGGCTCCACGCGGTAGGGTTCATCATTTGGGTGAGGAAGCTGTCGCCTTCCAGACCGGACAGCGAGAGCAGCCAGCCGGTGACAGTTGTACCGACGTTTGCGCCCATAATGACGCTGATGGCCTGATGCAGCTCCATCAGGCCGGAGTTGACGAAGCCGACGGCCATAACGGTGGTGGCACCGCTGGACTGAATGACGGCAGTGACGGCCATGCCGAGCAGCAAACCGCGGATGGGGCTGCTGGTCATGGTGGACAGAATGCCCTGCAGCTTACTGCCGGCGGTCTGTTCCAGAGCTTTCCCCATCAGGTCCATGCCATACAGGAACATGGCAATGCCGCCCATCAAGGTGAACACATTAAAAATGGTCATCCGGTGTTACACATCCATTCTCTTATTGAGTTTTACACTATACCGCCTTCTATTATAATGTATGCGCCGCAGGTACACCACCACGGGAAGGTAAATGTTGTGTAAAATTTGTGTAAAACGGGCTATTAACGGCAGTCTCCCGGGAGGTTGTTCTTTCTTTTGCCAACAAAAGAAAGAACCAAAGAAAATTGCCGCTGTTGCGACGCAGCGGACCCGCGCCTTAGGGGCTGCACGCCCCTAAGAACCCCAATAAGGAAGTCGGAAGGGGCGGGGGCTAAACGAAAGCAGTATTACTTTTCGTTCTTAACGCCCCCGCCCCTTCCTCCACCTTTGAGTCGGGTGTTCCCCCGAACCCCCGCAGGGGGGAGAGGAAGGCCCCCTTGTCAAAGGGGGCTGTCACCGTTAGGTGACTGGGGGATTCCGGCGGGCCTTGCGTGGCCGCCCGTTACACCCGCAGACGGCCAGGAATCCCTCCGCCTCGCTTGCGCTCGGCACCTCCCTTTGACAAGGGAGGCTCTCCTCGCGGGCTCCGCCCGCGCAAAAGGCTCCCCACTGCGTGGGGAGCTGGCCGCGCCAGCCGGCCTGAGGGGCTTTGTCGGGTTTTCCGCCGCCGCCCGTCACCCCTTTGCCGCCCAATCCACTCCTAACTCCTCTCTCCTAACTCCACCCCTCTCCCTTTCCCAAAACTTTACAAACTTTACACGCGCTACACAAAACCTGCCCCCTCTTTGCAAAACCTTTACCGCGATTGTACAGTACTATGGTCGAAACCGGCGCAAAACCGCGGTACAATTAGCTTGCTTCCGGTGAAGCACTGGCAAAACATCCAAACTATACCACATAAATTTGGGAAAAAGGGAGAATACACACATGAAACGTACTTCTGCTATCGCTGCCGTTACCGCTGCTGCGCTGGCTCTGAGCCTGGCTGCCTGCGGCTCTGCCGATTCCGCCGCTGCTTCCTCTGCCCCTGCAGAGGGCACCGCCGCTTCCACCGAGGCTGCCCCTGCCGGTGACTTCGACGCCGACCAGGACATCACGGTCATCTCCCGTGAGGACGGCTCCGGCACCCGCGGCGCCTTCATCGAGCTGACCGGTGTCGAGGAGAAGAACGCCGACGGCAAGAAGGTCGATAACACCACCGAGGCCGCCGCCATCCAGTCCAGCACCAACGGCGTCATGACCGCCGTCGCCAACGATGAGACCGCTATCGGTTACATCAGCCTCGGCTCTCTGAGCAATGACGTCAAGGCTGTCACCGTCGGCGGCGTCGAGGCCTCCGCTGAGACCGTCAAGGACGGCAGCTACGTTCTGTCCCGTCCGTTCAACATCGTCACCAACGGCGACGCGACGGACCCCGTGGCCGTCGATTTCATCGCCTATGTCTTGAGCAAGGACGGCCAGGCCATCGCTACCGACAACGGCTACATCGGTGAGGACGGCGCGGACTTTACCTCCGCCCAGCCCGAGGGCAAGATCGTCGTCGGCGGTTCTTCCTCCGTCTCTCCGCTGATGGAGAAGCTGATCGAGGCTTACAAGACCGTCAACCCCAACGCCGAGCTGGAGCTCCAGACCACCGATTCCACCACCGGCGTCTCCGGTGCGCTGGAGGGCACCTACACCATCGGCATGGCCAGCCGTGAGCTGAAGGACTCCGAGGTCGAGGGCGGTGCCAAGGCTACCGTCCTGGCACTGGATGGCATCGCCGTCGTCGTCAACCCCGGCAACACCACCGACGACCTGACCGTTGACCAGATCAAGGGCATCTACACCGGCGAGCTGACCACCTGGGCGGATGTGCAGTAAAGTATAGCGGCATCGTAGGGGCGGGGCATGCCCCGCCCGCAGCGTACCCGTGACCGCGCGGTTATGGGAAGGCTGCGGGCCGGACATGTCCGGCCCCTACATGGCATGTAACCAAAGGAGTATAGGAAAATGACCTCCAAGCTAAAAGAAGGCGTTATGCAGGGCGTGTTCACTCTCTGCGCCTGTGTGTCCATCCTGGCGGTGGCACTGATCTGCATCTTCCTGTTTGCCAACGGCGTGCCCACCCTGTTCAAGATCGGCCCGCTCAAGTTCCTGCTGGGCACGACATGGAAGCCCGGCAACGACATCTTCGGCATCCTGCCGATGATCCTGGGCAGCATCTACGTCACGGCGGGGGCTATCCTCGTCGGCGTGCCCATCGGCCTGCTGACGGCCATCTACATGTCCAAGTTCGCGTCGCCCCGCATCAATAAGGTCATGCTCCCGGCGGTGCAGCTGCTGGCCGGCATCCCGTCCGTCGTCTACGGCTTCTTCGGCATGATCGTGCTTGTGCCCGCCGTGCAGGCCATGGTCAAGTCGCCGTTCTTCAAAACCGTGCTCCACGTCAAGAGCGGCAAGGGCATGAGCCTGTTTACCGCTGCCGTGCTGCTGGGCATCATGATCCTGCCCACCATCATCACGGTCAGCAAGACGAGCCTCGACGCCGTGCCCGACAGCTACTACGAGGGCAGCCTTGCCCTTGGCGCGACGCATGAGCGCAGCGTGTTCTACGCCGTGTTGCCCGCCGCAAAATCCGGCGTGCTGTCGGCAGTCATCCTCGGCATTGGCCGCGCCATCGGTGAGACGATGGCTGTCGTCATGGTCGCGGGCAACCAGACCTGGATGCCCAAGGGTCTGTTCCAGGGCCTGCGCACGATGACCTCGAACATCGTCATCGAGATGGGCTACGCCGCCGACCTCCACCGCGAGGCGCTGATCGCCACCGGCGTTGTGCTGTTCGTATTCATCCTGCTTATCAACCTCTGCTTCAGCCTTGTGAAAGGGGGTAAGGACTATGCCTGAGATCGCCGCAACGCAAACAGCCGCCGATATGACCTACGCAAAACCGCATGCGTTCCTGCCCACCGGCGGCAGCAACCGCCGCGCCGCCCGTATGCAGGCCGCCGCGCTGCGCTGGCTTGTGCGCATGGCCGCCCTGCTGACCGCCGCGGTGCTGGTCTTCCTCATCGGCTACATTCTGGTCATGGGCATCCCCAATTTGAAGCCCGAGCTGTTCGCCTGGGAGTATAACTCCGAGAACGTCTCGCTGACGCCCGCGCTCATCAACACGGTGCTGATGACGGCCTTCTCGCTGGCGATCTCGACGCCGCTGGGCATCTTTGCGGCCATCTGGCTGGTCGAGTACGCACACCGCGGCAGCAAGCTGGTCAAGGTCGTGCGCGTCACCACCGAGACGCTGCAGGGCATCCCGTCCATCGTCTACGGCCTGTTCGGTATGCTGTTCTTCGTTACCAAGCTGCACTGGGGCTATTCGATGATCGCCGGTGCGTTCACGCTGGCCATCATGGTTCTGCCCGTCATCATGCGCACGACGGAGGAGGCGCTGATCGCAGTGCCCGACTCCTACCGCGAGGGCAGCTTTGGTCTGGGCGCGGGCAAGCTGCGCACGGTGTTCACGATCGTGCTGCCGTCCGCCATGCCCGGCATTTTGTCCGGCGTCATTCTGGCCACGGGCCGCATCGTCGGCGAGACCGCCGCGCTGATCTATACCGCAAGCTCTGTGGCAAAGATCCCGTCCAGCGTGTTCAGCTCCACCCGCACCCTGGCCGTACACATGTACCTGCTCTCCAACGAGGGCCTGTACATCGGCCAGACCTACGGCACGGCAGTGGTCCTGCTGGTGCTGGTGCTGGTCATCAACGGCCTGTCCGGGCTGGTAGCCGGGAAACTGGCAAAACGGTAAAGGACATTGCACCGGTAGGGGCCGGGCGGCAGACACCGGCTGCCCGGAGGGGTCAAGACCCCTCCCTACGATTCGCCGTTCACGGGTGCTATGTAGGGAGCGGTCTTGACCGCTCCGGGAACCTTCCGTCCGGCAGCCCCTTCCCCGGCGCCGGGCATGCCCGGCCCCTGCCGATACAGGAAACAGCTTTCCGGGTCGATGAGGAGCATCGACCCCTATACCGTAGGGGCGGATTCCATATCCGCCCGTGGGAGTATGCGGCAGCGCAAACCCCGCGGAGGGGTCAAGACCGCTTGGCGGCGCACAACGAGCGCCGCCAGCCAGCAAAGCTGGCCCGCTCATGCGGTTGTTTGCCCCGCAGGGGCAAACATTGTTCGCTCCCCGGTTTCGCTACGCTCAACCGTGGTCCCACGCTTACAACCCCGCACCTCCCTACGATTCGCCGTTCACGGGTGCCATGTAGGGAGCGGTCTTGACCGCTCCGGGAACCTTCCGTCCGGCAGCCCCTTCCCCGGCGCCGCGCATGTAGGGGCCGCATATATGCGGCCCGCAGGTGTACGGAAAACGGGTGCTCGCGGTCCGGGCCGCGGGCCGGGCATGCCCGGCCCCTACCGACACATGGAACAGAGCAGAGATAAAAATGTGAGGTCATTTCATGAACAAATTTGAAGTGCGCAATATGGACCTGTACTATGGCAGCTTCCATGCGCTGAAAAATATCAATATCGACATCCCGGAAAAGGAGATCACCGCGTTCATCGGTCCGTCCGGCTGCGGCAAATCCACGTTTTTGAAAAGCCTGAACCGCATGAACGACCTCGTCGAGGGCTGCCGCATCTCCGGCGGCATCAAGCTCGACGGCGTGGACATCTACAAGGACAAGATGGACGTCAACGTCCTGCGCAAGCGCGTCGGCATGGTGTTCCAGAAGCCGAACCCCTTCCCGATGTCCATCTATGACAACATCGCCTACGGCCCGCGCACCCACGGCATCCATAATAAAGCGCAGCTGGATGAGATCGTGGAAAGATCCCTGCGCGGCGCGGCCATCTGGGACGAGGTCAAGGACCGCCTGAACAAGAGCGCCCTGGGCATGTCGGGCGGCCAGCAGCAGCGCCTCTGCATTGCGCGCGCCCTGGCCGTTGAGCCCGAGGTCCTGCTGATGGATGAGCCGACGAGCGCTCTGGACCCCATCTCGACATCCAAGGTCGAGGAGCTGGCCACGGAGCTGAAAGAGAATTACACCATCGTCATGGTCACCCACAACATGCAGCAGGCCGCGCGTATCAGCGATAAGACGGCATTTTTCCTGCTGGGCGAGCTGGTGGAGATGGGCCCGACGGAGCGTGTGTTCGCCACGCCCGTGGATAAGCGCACCGAGGATTACATCTCGGGCCGCTTCGGCTAAGGAGGTACGACAAATGGGTACGAGTGTACGAAAAATGTACGACGCCGAGCTGCTGCAGCTTGACACGATGCTGGCCCGCATGGGCCACGCCGCCGGCGGCGCGATCGAGAGCGCCATGACCGCCCTGCGCACCGGCGACACCGAGCTGGCCCGCAGCGTTATTGCCCGGGACAGCGAAATCGACTCCGCCGAGCATGAGATCGAGCACCGCTGCTTAACGCTGTTTCTGCGCCAGCAGCCCGTGGCGGGCGACCTGCGCAAGGTCTCCACGGCGCTGAAGATGGTCACCGACATTGAGCGCATCGCCGACCAGGCCAGCGACATTGCCGAGATAACGCTCCATCTCCACCCGGACGGCGCGCGCACCGTCGGCGTGCTGGACGACCTGTACGCGATGGGCGACATTGCCCTGCACATGGTCAAGGACGCCATTGCCGCCTACGTGCAGGTGGATCTGTCCACCGCCGCGCAGGTCATTGCCCGCGACGACGACTGCGACGCGATGTTCAGCCGCATTTCCAAGGAAATTGCGGCCTACATCGCCGCCCACCCCAGCGATGCCGAGACGGCGCTGGACTTATTTATGATCGATAAGTACCTTGAGCGCCTGGGCGACCACGCCGTGAACATTGCGGAATGGGTCGAGTTCCTCAAGACCGGCGTCCACAAATCCCGCAAGATCGTGTAATGCGGGGATAAACAAGCCATTATCTTATTATTTTCCTATACCAACCAAAACGGGACCTGCCGAAAAGCGGGCCCCGTTTTGGCGTGGAGGGAGGCTGCCCGGAGGGGTCAAGACCCCTCCCTACAAGGCACCCGTGAGCGGCAGTTCGTAGGGAGCGGTCTTGACCGCTCCGGGTGCTTTGCGGCAACGTCAGCTCCCTGTAGGGGCCGCGCGGCGGCAAAAAAGCAGCCGTCCCTTTCCGGAACGGCTGCTTGCTATCATTTCGCCCCTTTCCCTGCGAACACAACGTAAATCGTTTTGAACAAAATCTTTACGTCGCCCCAGAGGGACCAGTTGTCGATATAGGCTACGTCGAGCTTGACGACCTCCTCAAAATCCTCGATGTCGCTGCGCCCGCTGACCTGCCACAGGCCGGTGATGCCCGGCTTCATCGACAGGCGGCGCTTGTGGTGGCTCTCGTACTGCTTGTACTCGTCCACCGTCGGCGGGCGGGTGCCCACCAGGCTCATATCGCCCCGCAGCACGTCAAAAAACTGCGGCAGCTCGTCAATGCTGGTGCGGCGGATGAATTTACCCACCTTGGTCACGCGGGGGTCATCCTCCATTTTGAACATCAGGCCGTTCATTTCATTCTGGGCCATCAGCTCCTTCTTGCGGGCCTCGGCGTCCACGTACATGCTGCGCAGCTTGTGGATGTAAAAATACCGCCCGTTGCGGCCCACACGCTTTTGTTTAAAAAACAGCGGGCCGGGGCTTTCGAGCTTGAGCGGGATGGCGACCACCGCGATGATCGGGATGCTGATGATACAGCCGATGACAGCGCCCACCACGTCCATGCAGCGCTTGGCGATCTGGTCGCGCAGCTGCAATTCAACGGTGCCCATCGTGACGATGTTGCCCCCGGCGCAGCGCCCCAGGGACCGGCTCAGCCGCGCGGCGCTCGTCTCGTCGCAGCAGGCTTCCTCAATGCGGTCCAGCAGCGGCAGACGGAAGTGCACGGTCAAGCCCATGCTCTCCATCTCGTCCAGATAGGGGATGAAGCTCTCGCCGCTGTCCATCGGCACATCGACATAGACCTCGTCGAGCGCCTCGCGCCGGATCCAGTCCATGAAGTCGTCGAACGTCGCCTTGACCTCGACGCCGCAGACTTTGGTGGAGATCGCGGCGGGTGTGGCCTCCAGCAGCGAGACGCCCACGACCCGGCGGGACCAGTCCTTTCGGATCTCGGAGATCAGCCGCTCGGCCCGGTCCGACGTTGTGACGACGCCGACGAGCGTCTCCATGCCCCAGCTGCGCTGGAACCGGATGAGCAGTCGCTTTAAAATCGCATGGGAGAACGGCAGCAGCACCGCGTTGACCGCGGGCACTGTGACCGCAAAATAACGGGAGTCCAGCATCGTGGCCTTGGCCAGCAGCATGCAGCCTGCATAAACAAGGCCGAGCGCGATGTTGAACCGGAGGGAAAGGCTGATTTCCTCGTTTTCAGACCGTGTTACGATGTTTTTGTCCTGGTCGAAGAAGAAGAAGGTGACGACGAACGCCACAAACAGCAGGCACAAGGTCTGGAGCCAATCGGTGCTGGTGTAGGGGATCAGCACGCCGAACAGCCCGTCGGTGATGAGCCACGCCAGCAGAACGCTGACGGCCATCGTGAGCAGGTCGGCGAAAAATACATAAGCGTATTGCAGCTTTTCGCGTTTACTTGTCATGAAGAAGGAGAAGTCCTCTCTAATAGTTATCTTCTTATTTTACCATAGACAGAGGATATTTTCAACAAAATCCGCAATATCATAACAATTACACAATTTATAAGGGCGCGGTAGGGGAGGGCTTCATCCCTCCCGGGGAGGTTTCTGCCGCCGCGCACGGGCACGGAGCGGTCAAGACCGCTCCCTACAAACCGCTCGTTATCGTGGCATCGTAGGGAGGGGTCTTGACCCCTCCGCAGAGGTTTCCGCCGCCGCGAGCTAAAAATATACCGTTACTCCGATTCGTTCCCCCGCCCAACAATCTCGGCCTTTAAGACGTCCTGAATATCCACCAGGCATTCCAGCAGCAGGGGGTTGAACTGCCCGCAGTCGCCGTGCAGGATCATCTGCACCGCGGTGTCCGGTGAGTAGGCGGCCTTGTAGACGCGCTTGCTGACCAGCGCGTCGTAGACGTCCGCTATCGAGACGATCTGCGCCGAAATCGGGATGTCGTCCCCGGCCAGGCCGTCGGGGTAACCGCGGCCGTCCCAGCGCTCGTGGTGCCAGCGGCAGATGTCGTGGGCGGTCTTGACAAGCGCTTCGTTTTTATAGCGGCCCAGATGGTCCAGCATGTTTGCGCCCACAACGGTGTGGGTTTTCATAAGATCGAACTCCTCCGGGGTAAGCCGCCCGGGCTTGTTCAGGATCTTATCGTCTATCGCAACCTTTCCGATGTCGTGCAGCGCCGATGCCATGACGATCAGCTCCTGCGTTTCGGGCGGCAGGTCATACTTGTCGGTTTTCTGCGTCAGCCGCTCCAGAAGGCGCTGGGTCAGCGTGCCGATGTGCAGCACGTGCTGGCCGCTCTCACCGTTGCGGAACTCGACGACCTCGCTCAGGATCGAGATCATCATCTTGGTGTTTTTCTCTTTTTCCTTGATCTGGCTCGTCACCAGCGAGGCGAGCCGCCGCTGCTTGGCGTAGAGCTTGATCGTGTTGAAAACGCGGCGGTAGACGACGCCCGCATCGAACGGGCGGCTGACATAGTCCGAGACGCCCAGCTCGTAGGCGCGGCGCACAACGGTGTCGGCGTCCTCACTCGAGATCATGATGACGGGGATGTCCTCGATCCAGTGGCTGCGGTTCATCTCGCTCAGCACCGCAAAGCCGTCCATGACCGGCATGACGATGTCCAGCAGGATCAGCGCAATGCCGGTGCCGTACTGCTCCAGCATGGCCAGGCATTCCCTGCCGTTCGTCGCCTCCAGAATGTTGTAGTCGCTGCCCAGAATTTCCGCCAGAATGGCGCGGTTCATCTCGGAGTCGTCCACAATTAAAATGCTCTGGCGGGAATGGCTTTCGCGCCCGGCAGCGCTCAAAGCGCCGTCTCGGGCGTTGTCCTCGGTCACGACCATGTTTTTGCGGTTCTTGGCCTGGTACATCAGCTTGTCGGCGCGGGAGACTGCCTGCTCCACGGTCTCGCCGGGCTGCGTTATCACGCCGCCGATGCTGGCGGACAGCTGCAGACGGGAATACCCCGGCACGCTGGCGGCGTGCAGCTGCTCCCGGATGCGGTCCAGCTTGGCCAGGAACGCCGCGCGCTCAATGCCCGGCAGCACCAGCAGGAATTCGTCGCCGCCGTAGCGGATGAGCACGTCCGATTTGCGGATGCTGGTGCGCACCACGTCAACGCAGGTGCGCAGCGCCATGTCGCCGGCCTGATGGCCGTAGGTGTCGTTGATCAATTTAAAGTCGTCCAGATCCATCACGGCCACACCGGCGGGGTCGGTCTTGTCCTTGAGCTCGTCCTCAAAGTAGAGGCGGTTGTAGCTGTCGGTCAGTGCATCGTGGTAGAGCTTGGTGTGGTAGCGCGTGATGCTGTCTATCAGGCGGTCCCCGTTTTCGGGGTCAATGAGGGTCTCGCCGTCCAGCTTCTGGACCAGCTCCATGACACAGGGAACGCCGTCGACCTCGCGGTAGACGGCGGTGACCTGAAAGACCTCGCTGCCCATGTATTCCAGCTTGGTGCGTTGGCGGTGATCCTCCAGCACCTGCCGGGAGATGCAGTTCCGGCAGGGGGTGTTTTTGCCCCAATAGCTGTAGCAGCTGCAAAAGCTGTTGATGGACTCCTCGCCGCCGACCTGCGCAGCATCCAGCAGCCGCACCACAGTAAAGATGGTGCGGTATTGGGCCATTTCCGTTTCGACCTGTTCTCTGGTCATAGTGCTTCCGCCTTTGTGTGAAGGAATGGGTAGATAAAAATTGTGTTACATATAAGAACATTATAGCATTGCAGGGCGTTTTTTGTCAATGTGGTAAGGGGGAACCCCATGACCGCCCGGCAACGGGCAGCCCCCCGACGGCCCTGTCCTACCCGCTGCCCGCCCCGCATATACATACCGCAGGAGGTACATGCCATGCGTCGGATCGGATTCTACTTATTTATAATGGCCGTCTTTCTGCTTGCGCCGCTGCTTGCACTGCCGCAAAAGGCTGTCCCGGCCCCCGCTGCGGCGCCGACCCCCACCCCAACCGCCGTCGCCCGGGCCGCCGCGCCCTACCGCGCTGTGTGGGTCAGCTATCTGGAATGGGAGCGGGTCGATTTCTCGTCGGCGGAGGCGTTCACGCAGGCAATCGGCACAATGCTGGACAATATACAGTCGATTGGCGCAACCGTCGTGCTGGCGCAGGTGCGGCCCTTCGGCGATGCGCTCTACCCCAGCGACTACTTTCCGTTCAGCCACCTCTGCACCGGCACGCAGGGGCAGGACCCCGGGTTTGACCCGCTGGCACTGCTGGTGGACGCCGCCCACGCGCGGGACTTACAGCTGGAAGCCTGGGTCAACCCTTACCGTATCCAGGCCGGGCAGACCCCGGCTCTGTGCGGCGCAAGCCCGGCGCGGCTGCACCCGGACTGGGTCAGGTACACCGACACCGGCGCGTATCTCGACCCCGCCAGCGCGGACGTGCGGCAGTACATTGCCGACGGGGTGGGGGAGCTGTGCGCAAGGTACGCTGTGGACGGCATCCACTTTGACGACTATTTTTACCCCACCACCGACCCGGCCTTTGACGCGGCGGACTACGCGGCCAGCGGCAGCACACGGACGCAGGACGACTGGCGGCGGGAGAACGTGAACGCCCTGATGGAGCTTTGCCACGCCGCGGCCCGGCGGTACGGCGTGCGGTTCGGCGCAGCCCCGGCGGGCGACCCGGAGCAGAACTACACCCTGCAATACAGCGACGCGGCCCGCTGGCTGCGGCAGGGGACTGTGGATTACCTGATGCCCCAGCTTTATTGGGGGCAGGAATATATAAAAAACGGCGATGCGTCGCACAGCTTTGCGCAGCTGGCCGCCGCGTGGGCCGCACTGCCCCGCGCGGCGGGCGTGAAGCTGTACGCCGGGCTGGGAGCCTACCGCGTCGGCGCAGGGGATGGGTCCGATGCCGGCTCCGAGTGGTTTTCCGGCCATGCGCTGGCCGACCAGCTTGCTTTGCTTGCCCGCATAGGGGTGCAGGGCGCGGGGCTCTACCGCTACGGCAGCCTGTTTGCCAATTCCGACGCCCCGGCGCTGGCGGAAAGTGAAGCGGAGGCAATAAAAGGTGTCTGGCAGGGCTGACCGGAAAATCCGGTGCAGACTGTCGAAAAACTCTTGTAGGGGCGAGCATTGCTCGCCCGTGCCCGTTTGCCTTGTAAGCAAACCACCCGGAAAAATGCGTTGCTGCGGTAAGTTGGCGGGCGACCAATGGTCGCCCCTACATACGCAATAAGGCAGGAATGCAATTTTTTGACAGTCTTGACCGGAAAATCCGGCGGTGCCGACAAAGATTTGGTACTTGCAAAAGCGGTAAAAATGCAAGATAATAGAGAGGCGGGCGGCTTGCGGCTGCCCGCAGGACCCAAGGGAAGATAAAGGAGAAACTCCATGAACAATACAAACGACCTCTATAACCGCTGGCTAGCCCAGCCGGATCTGGACGACGCCGTCAAAGCCGAGCTCGTCTCCATCGCGGGCGACAGCGACGCCGTCACGGACCGCTTTTACCGCGATCTGGAATTCGGCACCGGCGGCCTGCGCGGCGTGATCGGCGCGGGCACGAACCGGATGAACCTCTACACCGTGCGCAAGGCAACGCAGGGGCTGGCGGACTACCTCAATGCGTCCGGCCTGCCCAAAAAGGTAGCCATCGCCCACGACAGCCGCCATAACGGTGCGCTGTTCGCCCGCGAGACCGCCCGCGTGCTGGCCGCGAACGGCATTACCGCCTGCATGTACCCCCGGCTTGAGCCGACCCCGGCGCTTTCGTGGGCGGTGCGGTACCTCGGCTGCGGTGCGGGCGTCTGCGTGACGGCCAGCCACAACCCCGCTAAGTACAACGGCTACAAGGTCTACGGCGCGGACGGCTGCCAGATCACGCTGGAGGCTGCCGAGAAAATTCTGGCAGCTATCGAAAAAATTGATTGCTTTGACGATGTCCGGCTGGCAGATTTTGACGCCGCCGCCGCCGCGGGCCGCATTGTGACAATTGACGAAAAATGCCTCGATGATTTTGTGCAGGCTGTCTATGACCAGCGCGTCGGCGACGGCGCGGGCATCGACGCGCTCAAGCTCGTCTACACCCCGCTGAACGGCACGGGTCTGGAATGTGTGAAAAAGCTGCTGAAAAAGCTCGGCGTGACCCATGTGACCGTTGTGCCCGAGCAGGAAAAGCCCGACGGCGACTTCCCGACCTGCCCCTACCCGAACCCCGAGATCCGCGAAGCTATGCAAAAAGGCTTGGAGCTGTGCGACAAGGTCCGCCCCGATCTGCTGCTGGGCACCGACCCCGACTGTGACCGCTGCGGCACCGCCGTGCCCGACGGCAAGGGCGGCTACCGGCTGATTACCGGCAATGAGATGGGCATCATCCTGCTGGACTATATCTGCCGCACCCGTCTGGCACAGGGCACGATGCCCGCCGACCCCGTGGCGGTAACGACGATCGTCTCCACCGATATGGCAGCGCCGGTGGCAAAAAAATACGGCGTTGAGCTGCGCCGCACCCTGACCGGCTTTAAGTTCATCGGCGAGCAGATCGGCAAGCTGGAGGCCGAGGGGCGTCCCGAACGCTATATCTTCGGCTTTGAGGAGAGCTACGGCTACCTGTCCGGCGGCCACGTCCGCGACAAGGACGCTGTCAACGCGACGCTGCTGGTCTGCGAGGCCGCGGCCTGGTACGCCCAGCAGGGCAAGACGCTGCTGGACGCCATCGAGGCGTTGTACAGGGAGTTCGGTTACTACCGCAATGCGCTGTGCAGCTTTGCCTTTGAGGGCGAGAGCGGCATGCGCACGATGCAGGAGCTGATGAAGAAGCTGCGCGCCAACGCCCCGGAGGACATTGCCGGGTACAAGGTGGAGTCCGTCGTGGACTACGACACCGACGGCACCGGGCTGCCCCGCGCCAACGTGCTGGAATACCATCTGGACGGCGGGCATAAGCTGATGGTCCGCCCCTCCGGCACCGAGCCGAAAATTAAAGTTTATCTTTCCGCCGTTGGCGACAGTGAAGCAGCCGCCGATGCCGTGAACGCCGCGCTGGCCAAAGCCGCCGCAGACATGATGAGAGCGTGAACGGTATGGCAATTCTGAAATTGACCCCGAGCTGCCAGGATTATCTGTGGGGCGGCAGCCGCCTGCGCACCGATTTCGGCATCAAGAGCGACCTTGAACCGCTGGCCGAAGCGTGGGTGCTGTCCTGCCACCCGGACGGCCCGAGCTACCTGCCCGACGGCACGACGCTGGCGGACTACGTGGCCGCGCACCCCGAAGCTCTGGGCACGGACTGCGCAAAATTTGAGCAGTTCCCGATCCTGACAAAGTTCATCGACGCCAGCAAGAACCTGTCCATTCAGGTACACCCGTCCAACGACTACGCGCTGAAAAACGAACACCAGTACGGCAAAAGCGAGATGTGGTATGTGCTGGACTGCGTGCCGGGGGCGTATCTCTACTACGGCTTTACGCACGAAATCTCCAAAGAGGAGTTTGCGGAGCGCATCAAAAATAACACCCTGACCGAGGTCCTGAACGCCGTGCCCGTACACAAGGGCGACTGCTTTTTTATCCCGTCCGGCACGCTGCACGCCATCGGCCAGGGCATCGTCGTGGTCGAGGTGCAGCAGAACTCCAACGTGACCTACCGCGTCTACGACTACGGGCGCGTCGGTGCGGACGGCAAGCCCCGCGCCCTGCACATTGAAAAGGCGCTGGACGTGACCCGCCGCACGCCGCCGCAAAAGCACGACTTCGGCAGCCATCTCGCGCAGTGCGAGTATTTCACGGTGGACGTGAAAAAAGGCGCGTTTGACGGTGCGGCTGACGAAAAGAGCTTTGTCTCGCTGCTCATCACCGACGGCGCAGGCACGCTGACCTGCGGCGGCGAGACCGTGAAGGTCAAAAAGGGCGAAAGCTATTTTATCCCCGCGGGCAGCGGCAAGTACGCCGTGACCGGCGACTGTGAGACGCTGGTGACGGTGGTGTAAAGCGGGGGAGCGGTGCTGTATCCCCCAGCCGAGCGGTAGGGGCCGGGCATGCCCGGCCCGCCAGTGTGCCCTTACAGCGCATTTCCCCATTGCAGAGACAGTAGGGGCCGGGCATGCCCGGCCCGCAGGTGTCCCATAGGCGGGCGCTTGCGGAAAGGTGCAGGGCCGGGCATGCCCGGCCCCTACAGGGCAGAAGTGAATACAGAAAAGACGCACTACGGAAAAACTTCCGTGGTGCGTCTTTTTTGTAACCTTTTAGCAGAAAGCAGCCCTCGACGTGTTCCGCGGGCAGCGGACGGTATACTCCCAATTGACCCGGCGGGGAGACAAGCCCCGCGCGGGAAACCAGCAAAGGAGGAACCGTACATGAAAAAACGTCTGTTGGCTGTGCTGCTGGCCTGCTGTATGGCGGCAGGCATGGCCAACGCTGTGTTTGCGGCGGATGAGCTGCCCGCCACGGCGGAATCTGCGGCGGCGATTGCGCCCGCCGACCCGGACCCGCCTGCCCCGGAACCCGAAATAGAGGCGGAGCCGACCCCGGCAGCTGCCCCCGCGGCAACGCCCGAGACCGCACGCACCCTCGTGATGGAGACGCTGCTCGCCGCGCCCGACACCGCGGCGCAGACTGCCGTTGTCACAAGCGCAGAGCTGGTGGACAGCATTCGGACCGACGGCTGCTTTACAGCGAAGGTCAACGGCAGCACGGACAGACTCGACGGCGCTGTGTACACCTGGTACCGCAGCAAGGACGGCACCAACTGGGAGGAGGTCCCGCAGCAGCTCTGCTCCGGCGATGCGTGGAACATCACGCCGGGCAGCGAGCACCGGCTGAACGCTGCGCTGGATGCCTGCATTGCCGGTGTCAGGGATGCGGAACGGCTGTACTATAAGGTCGAGGTCACCGGCACCGACGGCGCAAAACTCACCGCCGCGGCCATGCAGGTGCCCTACTGCATCCAGCTGCAGAACGGCAGCTTTGAAACGCCGGATATTGCCGGGCTGAAGGCGTATCACAACAAAAACAACAATACGCCCGCATCCCGGCTGTATTATTCCCCGGACGGTGAGACCGGCAGCTTCTTTACCCAGTACCCGTCGGGGGAAGGGGGCATCGTCTGGCAGACCACCGGCGTGGCCAGGCACTGGCAAACCGGAAGCGCCGGCCTGTACATTGAGCTGGCGGACGGCTCCAACCGCAGCTATAACGGCACGCGGAACTACCCCGAGGCCAGCTACAGCATCGACGGCGCTTACGACGGCCGGCAGTTTGCCGAGCTGAACTGCGAGGCCTACGGCGCACTGTATCAGGATGTGCTGACCGCGCCCGGCACCACGCTGCACTGGTCGCTGGCCCACCGCGCCCGCGGCAGGGGGATGCAGGACTCAATGGCGCTGCTCATCGCGCCGGTGGATGTGGCAGCGCAGATCACCGACATTCTGGCGGGCGTTTCCAGCGAGGACGACAACAGGGGACTTCTGGTGCGCGCGGCGCTGGACCGGACCGTGCAATACAACGGCGAGGAGGTCCCCATCCGCAGCTTCATGGTCGGCGGTGAGATCACCGACGGCAGCGACCAGTGGGGCGTCCACAGCGGCGACTACACGGTCCGGGCGGGGCAGTATGTCAGCCGGTTCTTCTTCCTGGCGCTGTCCAGCGGCAAGGGGGACCGGCGCGAGGGCAACCTGCTGGACAAGGTCTGGTTCAGCACCGAGCCTGCGCCGCCCGTGGCCGGGCATGCCAACCTGACGCTGCGCAAGACGCTGGCGGGCAGCCTGACCGCCGACGAGCTGACCGCCGTGCGCGCGGGGCTGACCTTCACTGTGACCCGCTCCGACGGCACGGCTGTGGCCGTCATAAGCGGCGCGGATATGACCGTCGGCACCGACCCGGCCCAGTGCAGCTATACTATACAGGATCTGCCTGTGGCGTCGGAGAGCGGCACACCCTACACCTACACCGTGACCGAGACCGCCCACGCCGCCCCGGCGGCGGTGCTCTATTTGGCGAGCCGCGCCGCCGTCAACGGCGACGCGCTGCAGCCCGCGGGTGACCCACCGACGCTGGCCAACATAACGCTGCTGCAAAACGGCACGACCTACGCCGATTTTGAGAACACCTACGCCCGGCAGACCGGCAGCCTGCGGCTGACGAAGGCCGTGGACGACACGGCCCTGCGCGATGAGGCCGAGGCCGTGACGAACACTTTCACCGTCGGCAGCCTGCCCATCGGCAGCTATACGCTGGTCTATGACGACGGCACGGCCCGCACCGTCACGCTGGACGCGCCCGGCGCACTGACCGTGCCGCTCAAGGGGCTGCACAGCGTAACGGTGGAGGATGTGCCCGTGGGCAGCTACACCGTGACCGAGACCGACCACCCCGACTTAGCCGGCTGGTACTGCACGACCACCGCCGCCGCGGCGGCCGGGACGGTGCAGGTGCCGTCCGGCGGCGTGGGGGAGGCTGTCATCACCAACACCTACGCGCCGTTCCTGCGCGTCACTGTGACCAAGCAGGTCACGGGCGGCATGGGCGACACGCGCCGCGGCTTTGCGTTTACGGCGGCCATTGACGGCGCGGCGGTCACCGCGGATACCCCCTATGTACAGCCCTACGGCGGCGCGGCACTGACCGCGGACGGCTTCACGATCCCGCACAAGGGCAGCATCGTCATCGGGCATCTGAAGCCCGGCCAGACCGTGACCGTCACCGAGGAGACGCTGACCGACTACGAAACGACAATGGACGACGGCAGCAGCGTCACGCTGGGCAGCAGCTATACCGCGACCCTGACCGGCGACGCGGCGCTGACCTGCGTCAACAATAAGGACGGCGTGCCGCCCACGGGTCTTGCGCAGGACGCGGCCCCGGCAGTCTGGCTGCTGGCGGCGGGCGCGGCGCTGGCCGTGGTCTGCCGCCGCCGAAGGGAGGCTGCACCGTGAACGAGACACAGCGCCGCCGTGCGCTGGCGGACGTGAAGGAGTTTTTTCTGCGCGCCGGGGCGCTGGCCGCACTGCTGCTGGTGCTGTTCGGCGTCGTGTTCGGGCTGGCGATCCAGCCGGACGACACGATGTACCCGCACTTCAAGCCCGGCGACCTGCTGCTCTACTACCGGCTGCCGCGCAGCTTTGCAGCGGGGGAGGTGGTCGTCTTTACACAGGATGACCGGCGCTGCACGGGGCGTGTTGCGGCCCGCGGCGGCGACACCGTGGAGGTGACAGAAAACGCGCTGCTGCGCATCAACGGCAGCCTTGTGGCCGAGCCGGACATTTACGAGACGACCCCCCGCTACGACAGTGACGTGACCTACCCCCTGACCCTGGCCGACGGCGAGTATTTTATCCTCTGCGACGCCCGCGAGGGTGCGCCCGACAGCCGCCGGTACGGCCCTGTGACGGCAGAAAATATCGCCGGGCGGGTCATTGCGATTGTGAGGAGGAATGAGATTTGATAAGGGCAAGAAGGAGATACAGGTGAACTTTGCCCTCATCCGCCGCTGCGGCGGCACCTTCCCCCGAGGGGGAAGGCTTGGGGCGGGATGCCTTCCCCTGCGGGGGAAGGTGGCCGAGGCCCCGCCCGAGGCCGGATGAGGGCCGACCTACCGGAAACCACCCACATAACCATACACCACCCCGAAAGGAGCACATACTTATGAACACCATCAAGCTTTCCGCCGTTCTGACCGCTGCTTTGCTCACGGGTGCACTCTCCGCCACGGCGTTTGCGGCAGAGACCCTGACCACGACCACCGGCAGCATCACCTTCCGCAAGGCCATCGACGTGACGAACGCCGAGGGCGCGGGCGGCATCACGGGCACGATTGCCTTTGACGTCACCGCCGCCGACGAGAGCGACCTGCCCGACGACGGAGAGAAAAACTATGTCGGCAGCGTGGATCAGCTGGACGGCAGCGACATCATCGCCACGTTTGCGGCGGATGACAGCGGCATTGCCAACAAGGAGAGCGATGTAAGCGTCGGCTTTGACACCTCGAAGTTCGAGGCCCCCGGCGTCTACTACTACCACCTGACCGAGCGCGACCCCGGCATCCACGGCCTGACCGCCACGACGGCGACCTACCTGCTAAAGGTGCGCGTTGTCAACGACAATACGTCCGACCCGGACGGTGCAACGTTCAAAATCGACTACGCTACGCTGACCTCGCTCGATGACAATACCAAGAGCGACCTCATCACCAATACCTACACGACCCACGGCCTGACCGTGACCAAGGCGCTGGCGGGCGACTGGGCCGACTACACCGACCACTTTATCTTCACGCTGGAGATCACCGACCCGGACGCAGACCCGAGCCGCATGGCGTCGGTCACGGTCCAAACCACAAGCGCGGCGGGCGTGAGGAGCAACGCCGAGGTGAAGCCCTTTACAAACGGCAAGGTCAGCTTCTCGGAGACGATCCGGGGCGGCGATATGATCCAGGTGACCGGCCTGCCCACCGGCGCGGCCTACACGATCACCGAGAGCGGCCTGGACGCTGAGAAGTATACGACGGCCTGGACGCTGGACGGCGAAACGCTGAGCACCGAAAGGGCCCTGCCCACGCAGACGGTGGGTGCCGCCGACACGGCCCTGACCGTCACGAATACCCGCAGCTCGATTGCCCCCACCGGCCTGCTGCTGGACGCCGCCCCCTACGGCGCGATGCTGGCGCTGGCCGCGGGCAGCGGGCTGGTGTTCTTCCGCAAGCGCCGCCGTGAGGACTGATGCCGGACCGCGCGGCGCGGCTGGCACGCCTGGGCACACGGCTGGTCAGTGCGCTGGCCGGGCTGCTGATGCTGGCGCTGCTGGCTTTCGGCGGGTTCGCGCTCTGGCAGGACGCCGCGCTGCGCCGCGGGGCGTTTGTGGGCGCGGAGCTTTTGCAGTATAAGCCCGCCGCACCGGCTGCCGACAACCCGACGCTGGCCGGGCTGCAAACCGTCAACCCCGATGTCTGCGGCTGGCTGACGGTGGACGGCACGGGCATCGACTACCCCGTTGTGCAGGGCGCGACGAACATGGACTACGTCAACCGCGACGTCTACGGTGATTTTTCCCTGTCGGGCGCGATTTTTCTCGACAGTCGCTGTGCCGCCGACCTGACCGACCCGTACACGGTGATTTACGGCCACCACATGGACAACAGCGCGATGTTCGGCGATGTGGCGCGGTTTGCGGAGGCAGACTATTTTGCCGCGCACCCCGCGGGCAGCATAAGTCTGCCCAACGCCGCCTATACGATCGAGCTGTTCGCCTGTGTGGTGACAGATGCCTACGACACCGCCATTTACACGCCGGAGCGTTACCCCGACGACGTGGGGGCGCTGCTGGACTATGCGGCGGCGCAGGCCGTGCAGCAGCGGGACATCGGTGTGACGGCGCAGGACCGGCTGGTGGCGCTTTCGACCTGCGCCGGAAGCGAGACAAACGGGCGGGTCGTCGTGCTGGGGCGGCTCTGCCCCCTGAAAGAAGGAGATGAAATGCAATGACCTTTGGCAAAACGGCCCTGCGGTGCTGGCTGCCCGCAGCGGCCCTGCTGCTGGCGCTGCTCTGCCCGCTGCCCGTGGCGGCTGCGCGGGCGGGCACGGCGATCCCCGTCAGTGTCCGCACCGACGGCGCGGCGGCGGACGCCGTCTATACGGTGGAGCTGACGCCGCTGGACGCGGCCCCCGTGCCTGTGCAGCGTGCCCTGACCGTAAAAAACGGCGGCACCGTGTATTTTACGGGCTTCGCCTTTGACGAGCCGGGGGATTACCGGTATCTGATTGCCGAGCGCAGCGGCGGCGCTGCCCACACGACCTACGATGCGCACAGCTACACGGTCACGGTCCGGGTGACGGGCCGCCCGGACGGCGGTCTTGCCGCCGGGCTCTGGGCCGTGCGCAGCGGGGAGACCGCGAAGGCCGACGGCGTGCTGTTTGTGAACCGGTATGACCCGCCGGAGACCGCCGCGGCAGCGGTGACTGCGTCAGCCGCGGCAGCTGGCACACGGACCGTGAAGGCTGCCGCCCCGGCGGCGCTGCCGCAAACCGGGGACGGCTTCCCCGTCGAGGCGCTGGCCGCCGCGTTTTGCGCAAGCGTCATCGGGTTTGGCACGGCGTGGAAAAGGAGGTGAACCCATTAACGGCTGCCTCCGCCCACTGCAAAGGGGGTGGGCTGCCGCCCTCCCTTGCCCCTCTCGTCCACAACCCATTTGGGGCACCCCGTAGGGGCCGGGCATGCCCGGCCCTCCACCTTGCCATTACCGCCCATGTATCTTTTGCCCCGTAGGGAGGGGGTCTTGACCCCTCCGCAGCCTCCCGCCGCCGCTCTCTCGCCCCAACAAAAAAATCGCCCCCATCCGGTTGCGGCTCCGGATGGGGGCTTGGGGTATCGGTTTGTGTGAGGAGGAATCATGTTCCAGAATTACGGTTGCGGCTCCGTAACCCTGTGCCTATATACTACCGGATAACTGCTAAAAAACTATGTTTTTCCTATGAACAATTTGTAAATTACCGCGCAGCCGGGCCCAACGCCCCGGCTGCGCCTTTTTTTGCGGTTTTACTTGTATTGCAATGCCGGTTCGCGGTATAATTACCCTGTATTCTTACGGAAAGGGGCTGCGGCCATGCGTATTTCTACCCGGCGGCGGGCTGTGTGTCTGGCGCTGTGCCTGGCGCTGCTCACGGCCTGCGGGAATACCGCGGCGGCCTCCACGCCCCCGGCGGCACAGTCGGCGGCAGACGAACAACCCGAGCCTACGCCCCCCGCCGACCCCTACCGGGCCCCGGCGCCGGCGCTGAGCGAGTTCCATCAGGACGCGGCCATCGGCACGGCGGCGGTGGGCATTGATGTGTCCTGTGTCAATCAGGGCTATGTCGCCGTCAGTGCCACCGACGATGCCCGCCTGAAATTTCAGGTCGAGTGCGGCGGCACAAAGTACAACTACGACCTGCCCGGCGACGGCACGCCCGAGAGCTTCCCGCTGCAGATGGGCGACGGGACCTACAGCTTCCGCGTGCTGGAAAATACATCCGGTACAAAATACGCGGCAATATACGAAACGTCCGCCAGCGTTACGCTGGACGATGAATTCCAGCCCTACATCCGCCCCAGCGAGATGGTCAATTATACCGCCGACTCCGCCTGTGTGGCGAAGGCCGCCGAGCTGGCCCAAATGGCCGGGGACGATGCGGGCGTTGCGGCGCAGGTGTTTGCCTATGTGACGCAAAACATCACCTACGATTCCGCCAAGGCTGCGTCGGTGGAGGACGGCTATCTGCCCGACCCCGACGCGACGCTGGCCGCGGGCACCGGCATCTGCTACGACTACGCCGCCCTGACCGCCGCCATGCTGCGCAGTCAGGGCATCCCCGCCAAGCTCATCACGGGCTATGTGGAGCCGGGCGAGATCTACCACGCCTGGAATATGATCTGGCTGGAAAACACCGGCTGGATCACCGTCGACTTTGAGGCTCCGGCCCACAGCTGGCAGCGCATCGACACCACGTTTGCCGCCGGAGCAGGTGCCGATTTTACCGGCGACGGCACAAGCTACACAGACCGCTATACATATTAAGGAGGCTATCATGGCACAGGAATTGCAGAGCATGGCCGTGAGCGCATTTTGTGAAAATATGGCCATGCTGCTCGCCGCGGGCATCGGCCCCGAGGAGGGCACGGCCCTCCTGAGCGACACCGGCGTCGAGAGTGAGTTCCACGACGCCGCGAAGGCCGTGCACGACCACCTGACCGCAAACGGCGGCACGCTGGCCGACGCCTGCGCGGCCACCGGGTATTTCCCCGGTTATGCCTGCCGGATGCTGGCTGCGGGCGAGCTGACGGGCCGCACCGAGCAGGTGCTCCGGGGCCTTGCGCGCTACTACGCGGATCGGGCCCGGTTCAATAAACAGCTGCGCAGCGCCGTGGCCTACCCGGCGGTATTGCTCTGCCTGATGGCCGTGATCCTGGTTGTGCTGCTGGTGCAGGTGCTGCCGGTGTTCAGCCGCGTTTACGCCGCCATGGCGGGCGGCACCGCGGCGGCGGGCTACCGCTATCTGCAGGTGGGCTATGTCGTGGGCGGCGTGGCGCTGGCCGTCACGGCGGTCATCGCGGCGGTGCTGGCGGTCACGCTGCTGCAGGCCCGCACGGCCCGGGGCTGCGTTAAGCTGGAGGCCGCGGCGGAGAAGATCCCCGCGCTGCGCGGTGTCGTCCGCAAGCAGGCGCTGGCGCGGTATGTCTGGGTGCTGGATCTGTACCTTGCCAGCGGTATGCCCGCCGAGGACTCGCTGCGTGCTGCCGCCGAGGTCGTGACCTGCGGGCAGCTGAAAAAGGCTGCCCGGGGCTGCGCCGATGCCGTCGCCGCCGGCAAGCCGCTGGAGGAGGCCGTGCTGGAGCAGCAGCTGTTTGAGCCGCTCTATGCGCGGATGCTGGTCACAGGCGCCAAGAGCGGCACGATGGACCAGGTCGTCACCCGCTTGAGCGAGCTGTTCAGCGAGGACGCCGCCGAGGCCACCGAACACCTGACCGGGCTGGTCGAGCCGGTATTGTCCGGGTTATTGACGCTGGCCGTCGGCGTGACCCTCATCGCCGCCATGCTCCCGCTGGTGGGCATGCTCGGGGCAATCGGGTAAGCTTTCTCAGTGGAAAGCCGCGTGGCAGGGGCCGGGCATGCCCGGCCCGCAGCCCTTCGTGTATTACCCGTTTAACGGTTTGCTTTGTAGGGAGGGGTCTTGACCCCTCCGCGGGGCGTCGGGGACGCCGCCCCCTACAAACTACATTGCATGTTTCCCTACGAACCACAAATTACAAGGTATACGCTTATGATGTATCACGAAAAACCCAGGCAGCGCAAGGTGCCGCTGGCGTCGCTTTTGCTGGCGGTGCCGGTGGTGGCGGTGGCTGCCGCTGCCGGGCAGGTCAGCCGCGATATGGATGCGCAGGCCGCCGCGGCGCTCAAGGACAGCGTTGTGCAGGCCGCTGTGCAGTGCTACGCCGTCGAGGGGGCTTACCCCGAGAGCGTGGACTATCTGGAGCAAAACTATGGCCTGCATATCAATCATAAACGCTACATCGTCAGTTATTCGGCCTTCGCGTCCAACGTCATGCCCGACGTGCAGGTACTGGAAAAGTGAGTGAGAAAGGGGGTGCGGCCCATGCAGGAGCGCGCTGAAAAATTCGCGCCCGCCGCTGCGCTGGCGCTGTATCTGGTGCTGCTGGGCACTGTGCTGGTGCTGGCCGGTGTTGGCGGGCGGCTCTACGGTGCGCTGTCGGACAGCCGCGCCGCCAACGATGCCCGCCGCGCCAGCCTGACCTACGTCGCGGCCCGTCTGCGTGCCGCCGACGCCGCAGGGGCCGTGCGGGTGAAAGGCCGCCCCGAGGGCGATGCGCTGGTGCTGGACGACGGCAGCGGCTACGAAACGCGCCTCTACCTTTATAACGGTGCGCTGGTCGAGGAGTACGCCGCCGCCGACACCGACTATAGGCCCGCTGCGGCGGAGAAGGTGGCCGACACGCGCACCTTTACCGTTGTGCAGGACGGGGCGCGGTACATCATCACCACCGACGACGGCGAGGTCCATGTGACCTTGCACAGCGCAGGGAGGGCCGACGAATGAAGCAGAACCATACCCGCGTATTTTTCATCGAGACAGCGTTCTTAACGCTCTTTGTGCTGCTGGCGCTGACCGTGCTGGTGCAGGTGTTCGGCAAGGCGCGCCAGCTGGGCGAGCAGGCCGCGCACACCAGCGCCGCCGCGCTGATCTTGCAGAACGTGGACGCGGATCTTCAGGCCGGGGCCGGGGTGTTTGCTGCCCTGACGGAGCCGTCCGCCGCCGCGCAGAGCTTTACCATCTGCTATAACGCCGAGGGTGAGCAGGACGCGGACGGCGCGTACCGGGTGCAGGTGCGGGCAGAGCCTGCGTCCGCGGGCAAAAACGGGCGCTACTGGACCGCGGAGATCGTCATATCCGACGCGGACCGGACGACCCGCTACACCGTTGCCAACACAGCCTGCTATTACAAAAAGGGGGCGGCATGATGCGGCGCAGGAATCAACAGGCTGACCCGCCGCCGCTGCGGGCCGCGACGCTGACCCTGCTGCTGGCGGCAGTTGTCGTCTGCCTGGCGCTGCTGGGCGTACTCTGCCTGGCCACGGCGCGGGCCGATTTGGCCCTGGCCGAGCGCCAGCTGAACAGCGCCTATGACACTGCCGCCGCCGAGCTGGTCGGCGCGCAGTGGTACCGCGAGGCCGACCAGCGCAGCTATGACGAGGGCACCACCCTGACCGCCGATTTGGACGCGGGTGTGAAGGGTGACCTGACCCTGCACATCGAGGCCCGCGGCACAGAAAACGGCGTGGAGATTACCCAATGGTATTTGCAGCGCGACTGGAACCCCGATGAGGGCACGAAGCTGTGGGATGGGCAATAGCTTCTCCAAGTGGGACGTAGGGCGGCCTGCCCACAGGCCGCCGCGGCGGGGTGAGGTCCCCCCACCCTACCTGACGTGGGAAATGGGCAGCCCTGTAGGGGCCGGGCATGCCCGGCCCTGCGGTGAAAGGCAGACGGGCGCTTATGGGAAGGCCGCGGGCCGCACATGTGCGGCCCCTACAGCGCGGCGGTCCGGGGGCCAAGAAAGGCAATTTTATGGAACTCACCGAAATTTTACGTATTGCAGTCAACGAGGGCGCGTCGGATGTGTTCGTCGTGGCGGGCCTGCCGCTGACGTTCAAGATCAACGGCCATCAGGACCGCCGCGGCGCGGTGCTGATGCCCGATGACACCGAGGTGGTCATCCGCGCACTGTACCAGCAGGCACGGCGCGACCCGGAGCAGCGTTTGAACAGCCCGTCCGTGGACGACGATTTTTCGTTTTCCATGCGCGACTTGGGCCGCTTCCGCGCCAATGTGCTGCGCCAGCGCGGCAGTCTGGCCGCGGTGCTGCGCGTCATCCGGTTCGGCCTGCCCGACCCGGCAGCGCTGGGCATCCCGCCGCAGGTGCTGAGCTTTGCCCGCCGCCGTCAGGGGCTTGTGCTGGTCACGGGGCCTGCGGGCAGCGGCAAATCCACGACGCTGGCCTGTATGATCGACGCCATCAACCGCGAACGCGAGGGCCACATCATCACGATGGAGGACCCCATCGAGTTCATCCACCACCACAACCGCTGCATCGTGACCCAGCGTGAGATCGGCACCGACACGCGCACCTACGTGCAGGCGCTACGCGGTGCCCTGCGCGAAAGCCCCGACGTGATCTTGCTGGGCGAGATGCGCGACGACGAGACGATGGAGGTCGCCATGCAGGCCGCCGAGACCGGGCAGCTGCTGTTCTCAACGCTGCACACCACCGGCGCGGCCAACACGATGGACCGCATCATCGACGCCTTCCCCGCCGCGCGGCAGGGGCAGGTGCGGGTGCAGCTTGCCATGATTTTGCAGGGCGTCATCAGCCAGCAGCTCGTCCCCACCACCGACGGCGGGCAGACCGTGGCGTTCGAGATCATGGACTCGACCCCCGCCATCAGGACCCTCATCCGCGAGGGCCGCACCCACCAGATCGATGCGTCGATCCAGGCCGGTGCCGCGCTGGGCATGTGTACGATGGACGACAGCCTGGCCGCCCTGTGCCGGGCGGGGAGAATTACGAAAGAAACCGCGCTGACCTATTGTTTGCATTTGGAAACGATGCAAAGGAAGCTGGCGGCGGTGAGATAAACGGCTGCTGGCCCGCGGCGGGGTGAGGGCACCCCGCCCTACGTATATACGGTTGAATGTAGGCCTGACCCCAGGCTGCCGCGCAGTTCCCGGGCGGTTTGTAGGGAGCGGTCTTGACCGCTCCGGGCAGCTTGCAAATACCGCCAACCTCCTGCGGAGGGGTCAAGACCCCTCCCTACGCAATACCCCAAAAACGGGCAGTCACCCATTTTGAGTGACTGCCCGTTTGGCCTACATTCAGATAACGTTATACTCCTTCAGCAGCTTCTCCACCTCGGTGCCCTCGATCTTCTTGAGGGCCTCCTTCATGGCGAGCTTGCCGACGAGAGGCATCTCCATATCGGTGATCTTGCGTCCGTCGCGGAGCTTGACCGTGGCATCCAGCAGGCAGCGGATGTCGTAGACGCTGCCCCAGACCTCGGGCACGCCGCGGTCCACGTTCAGCAGGGTGTAGACGGCCTCCATGCCGGTGCGGATGGAATACTCGGTGGTGAAGATCGTGTCGCGGGCGGTCTCGGCAAACTGGCCCAGGAACGCGAAGTTGACAGCGCCTTCAGGCACGATGTCGGGGCGGTCACCCGCAGCGCGCGGCATAAAGAACGCATCAATATACGGCATCATGCAGGGCACGGTGTTGGCGCTGTTCGCGGCCATGTCCTCGATCTGATCCTCGGGCACGCCCAGGTGGTACAGCCACTCCATGCAGATCTCCTTGCCGGTGCAGTCGCGCATGGGCTTCTTGATATAGTTGCCGGGCTTGTCGGTGAACAGGCTGTAGACCCAGACGCAGAGCTGATCCTTGGGCTGGTCGCGGAACTGCTGCTGACGGTTCAGCGTCCAGCTCAGCAGCCAGTTGGAGTCGGTGACCGTGACAATGCCGCCGGTGACGACCTTGCCGCTGAACGGGTCGCGCTTGCAGATCTTCTTGATATAGGGCACGATGCGCTGGTCCAGCGTCGTGACGGTGGCGCTCATCCAGTTGGACAGCTCGGGGTCATAGCAGAACTTGTCGGGGTGGCCGAAGCTCGGGTCCTGCGCGGCAATCTTGCGCCACAGGTCCCAGCCGCCGCCCTCCTTGATTTCGGGCTTGAACTCGGCGGGGGTGTCCTGGCTGCCCAGGGTGGAGTTCTCGACGCAGCCGCCGTTCGTGATAAAGACGAGGTCGTTCTCGGTCAGGTCGATGGAGCTCTCCTGACCGTCGTGCAGGATGTCGATGCGGGTCGCCTGCTTCTTGCTGCCCGCGCAGTCGAACGCAATGTTCGTGACCTTTGTATCGTAGTGGAACTGCACGCCGAAGCCCTCGAGGTACTTGACCATGGGCAGGATCATCGACTCGTACTGGTTGTAGCGGGTGAAGCGCAGCGCCGTAAAGTCGGGCAGACCGCCGATGTGGTGGATGTAGCGCTGCAGATAGCGCTTCATCTCCAGTGCGCTGTGCCAGTTCTCAAAAGCGAACATCGTGCGCCAGTACATCCAGAAGTTGGAGTTCAGCACCTCATCGTCAAAGAAGTCGGTGATCTTCTTGTCGTACAGCTTCTCATCGGGGGACATGAACAGGTTCATGATCTCCATGGCGGCCTTGTCGGACAGGCCGAACTTGCCGTCGGTGTGGGCGTCCTCGCCGCGGTTGCGGGTGGCGCGGCAGAGGCTGTAGTTGGGGTCGGCCTTGTTCAGCCAGTAGTACTCATCCAGAACGGTGTGGTTCTCGTCCTCGATGGACGGGATGGAGCGGAACAGATCCCACATACACTCAAAGTGGTTGTCCATCTCGCGCCCGCCGCGCATGACGTAGCCGAGGTTCTCGTAGTGGTAGCCGTCGCAGGCACCGCCCGGGATGGGGTCTTTCTCGAGAATGTGGACGTGCTCGCCCTTCATCTGGGCATCGCGGACGAGATAGCACGCCGCAGACAGCGCCGCCAGGCCGGAGCCGACGATGTAGGCGGACTTGCCGTCCACGTTGGCGGGCTTTTTGGGGGTTGCAAAGGCTTCATAGTTACCGGCGGAATAATACATAGTGTACCTCCTGTGATGATAAGGCCGCGTGCTTGTTGGGGGCGGCCTGTGATTTACTTGGTATGTCTGTAGTATACCCGGCGGGCGGAACGGTTACAATCAGCAAAAAATCCCCTTTGATAAGAATTTTATCAAAGAGGACGGATTGTATAGAGTATGGCGATTTTGTGAATGGGAGAGGAAAAGGCCCCCTTGTCAAAGGGGGGCTGTCCGCGTGAGCGGACTGGGGGATTCCGACGGGCCGCCCGGGAGGATGGCGCTGCCCGAATGCGGCCCGGAATCCCTCCGGCCTCGCAGGCTCGGCCACCTGTTCCCCCTCTGGCGCTACGCGCCACCTCCCCCGGCGCGGGGGAGTCTGTCTTTGACAAGGGAGACTTTTACCGTTACTTATCGATCCGGCACGCCTCCAGAGCCTTTGTAATATCCCCGTGGATAAGGGTCGATACCCGCTCGATGAGGGCGGCGGGGTCGTCCTTCATGCCGGTGCGCACCCATTCCAGCGTCAGGCCGACGAAGGCGTACTTGTAAAAATTCGCGATGAACTCCTTGTCCTCAGGGCGCACGGTCATCCCGGCCGCCTTCTCCTCGACGACGCCGATCATCAAATCGTAGGTCAGGCGGTAGAGGTAGTTCTCGATATGCTCGCGGCTGATGGAATGATACACTTTGGTGACAAAGACCTTGTCCTTCTGCACGGCCTGCAGGATCTGCAAAAAGCCCTGCTGCCAGGTGTCGTAGGTCTTTTGCCCGGCCAGCGCACGGGTCGCGCTCTCGATGCAGGCCCACTCGACCAGATCGTAGATGTCCTTGAAATGGTAGTAGAACGTCATGCGGTTCACGCCGCAGTGTTCGGTCAGGTCGGTCACGGTGATTTTGTCCAGCGGCTTTTCGGCCAGCAGGTCCTTTAAGGATGCGACCAGCGCGCGCTTTGTCATTTGGGACATGGGTGCGTTCTCCTTATTATAAGCGTTACGGCGGATGCGGGGCGTCGGGTACGCCGCCCCCCTGCAACCGTAGGGGCGGATTCCATATCCGCCCGCGGCCGTTTGCGGCAATATCATTATTATAAAAGAAGATTATGAATTTTTAAACCCCTGCACCCGCTCCCATAGCGTCACGACCCGCTTGCGGGCCATGCAAGAAAAAATTGCGGAAAGGGCGAAACTGTGGTATAAAAAGGATAATAAATCTGTTAAGGAAGTGTTCCCCATGCCTGAAATGCTTGATATTGTCGATGAAAACGGCGTTCCCACCGGTCAGAGCGTGCCGCGCACGACGGCCCATGCCGAGGGGCTGCGCCACCGCACCAGCCATGTCTGGATCGTGCGGCGCAAAAACGGCAGGGTGCAGGTGCTTTTGCAGATGCGCTGTGCCGCCAAGGATTCCTACCCCGGCTGCTACGATATTTCCTCTGCCGGGCACATCCCGGCGGGCGCGGAGTTCGTCGGCTCGGCTCTGCGGGAGCTGCGCGAGGAGCTGGGCGTGACCGCCGCCCCCGCCGACCTGCACGAATGCGGCCTGCGGCGGTTCCGCTTTGAGGCTGAATTCCACGGTAAACCGTTCAAAGACAATCAGGTCAGCAAGGTGTTCTGCCTCTGGCTGGACCGCGAGGCCGAGGACTTTGCCGTGCAGAAGTCGGAGATCGACTATGTAAAATGGTTCGACCTGGACGAGGCCGTTGCCGCCGTGGAGCAGGGCACAATCCCCAACTGCATCTTCCCGGAGGAGCTGGGGATGGTGAAGAAGTTTGTGGGGCAGACCGGGGGCGGCTGCTGACGCTGACTGCGGCGGGGTGAGGGCGTGTGCAAAAGAATGAACAGCCTGGGTGAAGCGGCTTCCCCCTCGGGGGAAGCTGTCAGCGGCCCCGCCCGCTGACTGATGAGGGCGAGGCTTGTCTCTGCTGCCCGTTTATGGTCTGCCGCCCGGAAACTTACCCCCTCATCCGGCCCTGCGGGGCCACCTTCCCCCTTGGGGAAAGGCAAAGGCTTTCCTCCGGTGTTGCCAAATCCGCAATTTTGTGTTGCCTAATGCTGAAAACCGTGCTATAATACATACGTCAACGCTGGATATACACGAGGGATTGCATATTTTTGCAGGCACGGGCAGCATAAATGTATAACTATTCGTCAACCTGCCTAAAACAACCGCGAAAATGGAGAATCCTTTGGCAGTTTTACCGCTTGCAAAATGTATAAAAGAGTGTATAATATACAGCAATGAATGAATAAATATTCAAGGCAAACGGCAAGCAACATACCCCGCGCGTCTTGATGAAGAAACAGAGAGGGGATTTCATCATGAAAAAGGATAAGAAAGACATCAAAAAGGTAGTTCTGGCGTACTCCGGCGGTCTGGACACCTCCATCATCATTCCCTGGCTGAAGGAAAACTACAACAACTGCGAGGTCGTCGCAGTCTCCGGTGATGTCGGCCAGGGCACCGAGCTGGACGGCCTGGAGGAGAAGGCCATCAAGACCGGCGCGTCCAAGCTGTACGTCCTCGACCTGAAGAAGGACTACGTCGAAAACTACATCTGGCCCTGCCTGAAGGCCGACGCCAAGTATGAGGACTACCTGCTGGGCACCTCCCACGCGCGTCCCTGCATCGCCGCCGCGCTGGCCGAGATCGCCAAGAAGGAGAACGCCGACGCTATCTGCCACGGCTGCACCGGCAAGGGCAACGACCAGGTCCGCTTTGAGCTGACCCTGAAAGCGCTGGCCCCCGATATAGCCATCATCGCCCCGTGGCGTGAGTGGAGCATCAAGAGCCGTGACGAGGAGATCGACTACGCCGAGGCCCACAACATCCCCCTGAAGATCAACCGTGAGACCAACTACTCCAAGGACAAGAACCTGTGGCACCTGAGCCATGAGGGCCTCGACCTCGAGAAGCCGTCCCTGGAGCCGCAGTACAATAAGCCGGGCTTCCTGGAGCTGGGCGTTTCCCCCGAGCAGGCCCCCGACACCCCGACCTACGTCACCATCCACTTTGAGAAGGGCATCCCCACCGCTGTGGACGGCAAGGAGATGGAGAGCGTCGAGCTGGTCGAGTACCTGAACAAGCTGGGCGGTGCCAACGGCATCGGCCTGCTGGACATCGTCGAGAACCGTCTCGTCGGCATGAAGAGCCGCGGCGTCTATGAGACCCCCGGCGGTGCCATCCTGTACAAGGCGCACGATGTTCTGGAAACCATCACGCTGGACAAGGAGTCTATGCACTTCAAGGCACAGCTGGCCCAGAAGATGGGCGAGCTGGTCTACAACGGCCAGTGGTTCACCCCGCTGCGTGAGGCCATCAGCGCCTTCACCGACGACCTGCAGAAAACCGTCACCGGCGACGTCAAGCTGAAGCTCTACAAGGGCAACATGATCAACGCCGGTGTCACCAGCCCGTACACCCTGTACGATGAGCAGACCGCGTCCTTCGGTGAGGATGAGGACTACAATCAGGCAGACGCCAACGGCTTTATCAACCTGTTCGGCCTGCCCATTGCCGAGCGCGCCAAGCTGGCCAAGAACTGGCCCGCACAGGACTAATAAGCGAACGAACGCCGAATAAGCAACCGCCAAGGGGCGTGGAAACCCTTTGGCGGTTTTGGCATTCTACAAAAAAGCCTTCCCCTGAGGGGGAAGGTGGCCGAGCGAAGTGAGGCCGGATGAGGGACGGCGCGCCCGCGATTGCCCATGAATGGGTCGTGTCGGCAGGTCTGCCCCTCATCAGTCCGCTTCGCGGACAGCTTCCCCCAAGGGGGAAGCCTTTAGAAAGCGGAGGTAAAACCTATGCCCCAACTTTGGCAGGGCCGGGCCAGCAAGGCCGTTGACAGCCGCGTAAACGATTTTAACTCCTCCATCCGCTTCGACGCGCGGATGATCGAGCAAGATATTCAGGGCAGCCTTGTCCACTCGGCCATGCTGGGCAGACAGGGCATCATCTCCCGGCAGGATGTGGACGATATTCACAAGGGTCTGCACTCCATTTTGGACGATTTGCACAGCGGCGCATTGGAAATCGACCCCAACGCCGAGGACGTCCACACCTTCGTCGAGCAGACGCTGACCGCCCGCGTCGGTGACGCCGGTAAGCGCCTGCACACCGGGCGCAGCCGCAACGATCAGGTCGCGCTGGACATCCGCCTGAACCTGCGCGCCGCCAGCGAGCATATTCAGGGCCAGATAAAAGAACTTATCACCGTGCTTTGCGACCAGGCCGAGAAGGGCGCAGGGTACGTCATGCCCGGCTACACCCACCTGCAGCGTGCCCAGCCCGTGACCTTCGGCCACCAGCTGATGGCCTACGCCTGGATGCTGCTGCGCGACTTGGGGAGATTGCAGGACGCGACCCGCCGCATGGACGCCGAATGCCCGCTGGGCAGCGGCGCACTGGCGGGCACGACCTACCCGCTGGACCGCTTCTACACCGCCGAACAGCTCGGCTTTGCCGCGCCGTGCGGCAACTCCATCGACGGCGTGTCGGACCGCGACTTCTGCATTGAGCTGTGCAGTGCCATGGCGACCTGCATGATGCACCTTTCCCGCTTGAGCGAGGAAATTATTTTGTGGTGCAGCTGGGAGTTCAAGTTCATCGAGCTGGACGACGCCTTTACGACGGGCTCGTCCATCATGCCGCAGAAGAAAAACCCCGATGTAACGGAGCTGATCCGCGGCAAAACAGGCCGCGTCTACGGCGATTTGAACACGCTGCTCGTCATGATGAAGGGCATCCCGCTCGCCTATGACAAGGATATGCAGGAGGACAAGGAGGCTATTTTTGACGCCGTGGACACGCTGGAGCTCTGCCTGCGCACCGTCACGCCGATGCTGGCCACGATGACCCCGCTGCCCGCCAACATGCGCCGCGCCGCCGCGAAGGGCTTTATCAACGCGACGGACTGCGCCGACTACCTGACGAAGAAGGGGATGCCCTTCCGCGATGCCTACAAGTGTACCGGCACGATGGTGGCCGCCTGCATCCGCGAGGGCAAGACGCTGGAGGAGCTGACGCTGGACGAATTCAAGCAGTACAGCGACCTGTTTGAGGATGACGTTTATACGGCCATCGACCTGACGACCTGCTGCGAGGGCCGCACCAGCTACGGCGGCCCGACGAAGGCAAGCGTGATGAAGCAGGTTGCGGATGTGAAGGGGAAGCTGGCATAAAAGCCTTCCCCATCGGGGGAAGGTGGCCGAACCTGCGAGGCCGGATGAGGGCCGAACCTGCTGCGGCTGCCCGTTTACAGGGCGGCGGCGGAAACTTTGCCCTCATCAGCCGCCTGCGGGCGGCAGCTTCAGTCTACGCGCTAAGAGCCGCCTTCGGCGGTTGCGCTCCGACACGCGCCTGCGGGCGCAGCCCCTCGGGGAAGCCTTTAGAACTGGCGGCAGCCCCACGGGGGAAGCCTTTGGAAGTAAGGGGTGTAACAATGGGAAAATACAAAATCTTCGTGGACGGTTCCTCCGGGACCACCGGTCTGCGCATTGCGGACCGGCTGGCGGAACGGGACGAATTTGAAATTCTGAAAATCTCCGAGGCGGACCGCAAGGATGTCCGCGCCCGGGCGGCGGTCATCAATGAGAGCGACCTCTCGTTCCTCTGCCTGCCGGACGACGCCGCGCGTGAGGTCGTGCCGCTGCTGCGGGATGATGTGCGCATTCTCGACACGAGCACGGCGCACCGCACCGCGCCCGGCTGGGTCTACGGCCTGCCCGAGCTGCACGGCACCCGCGAGGCGCTGAAAACCGCGACCCGCGTCGCCGTGCCGGGCTGCCACGCCACCGGCTTTATCGCGCCCGTCGCGCCGCTGGTGGAGCTGGGGATCATCCCTAAGGCCGCGCACCTGAACGTGACGAGCCTGACCGGCTACAGCGGCGGCGGCAAAAAGATGATCGCCGAGTACGAGGCCGAGCGCACCAACAAGGCGCTGAACGCCCCGCGCCCCTACGGCCTGGCGCTGCACCACAAGCATCTGCCCGAGATGGCCGCCGTCACGGGGCTGGACACCGCACCGAATTTCGTCCCCGTTGTGGCCGACTACTACGCGGGCATGGAGACGATGATCCCGCTGGATGTAACGGCGCTGGGTGTTTCCGCGCCGCAGGTCGCGTCCGCGCTGGCGGAATATTACGACGGTCAGCCGATGGTGAAGGTGCATCCCCTGTGCGAGGGCACGGACGGCGGCTTTTTGGCCGCCAACAAGCTGGCGGGTAAGGACACGCTGGAAATTTACTGCCTGGCCAACCCGGACGGCACCCGGATGCAGCTTATCAGCCTGTTTGACAACCTCGGCAAGGGCAGCTCGGGCGCGGCAGTGCAGTGCATGAATCTGATGCTGGGGCTGGAGGAGACCAAGGGCTTAGCGCGGTGAATGGCTTCCCCCTTGGGGGAAGCTGTCAGCGGCCCCGACCGCTGACTGATGAGGGGCGGCCTTGCCGGAACAACCCGTTTACGGGCGGTAATGGCGGACTTTGCCCTCATCCGGCCTGCGGCCACCTTCCCCCGAAGGGGAAGGCTTTTGAAGTTCAATATAAAATAGCAAGAGGGGTACATACAATGTCTGATTTCAAATCAATTCCCGGAGGCATCTGTGCGCCGAAGGGCTTTTCCGCGGCGGGCGTGCATTGCGGCATCCGCCATAACCATTCCAAGCTCGACCTGGCGCTGATCAAGGCGGACGTCCGCTGCGCGGGTGCGGGCTGCTATACCACCAACAAGGTCTACGGCGCACCCATCACGGTGGACCGCGAGCACCTGAAGGACGGCTATGCACAGGCCATCGTTGTGAACAGCGGCAACGCCAACACCTGCGCGCCCAACGGCGTGCAGCTGGCTAAGGACACCTGCGACATCGTCGCCAAGGAACTGGGCATCCGCGCGGACGACGTGCTGCCGTCCTCCACCGGCGTCATCGGCCAGGCCATGAGCATCGAGCCGTTCGCCAAGGGCATCCCGGAGGCCGCCGCCAAGCTGGCCGCCGACGAGGCCGGCAGCCACGACGCGGCTACCGCGATCATGACCACCGACACCCACCCGAAGGAAATTGCGCTGGAATTTGCCGTCGGCGGCAAGGCCGTGCGCATCGGCGCTATCGCCAAGGGCAGCGGCATGATCCACCCGAACATGGCCACGATGCTGCTTTTTATGACCACCGACGCCAAGGTCGCGCCCGCCGCGCTGCAAAAGGCGCTGTCCACCGTCGTGCCCGCCACCTTCAACCAGATTTCGGTTGACGGCGATACCTCCACGAACGACACCGTGCTGCTGCTGGCCAGCGGCCTGTCCGGCGCAGAAATTGCCGAGGGCACGCCCGATTACGATACGTTTGTCGCCGCGCTGACCGAGGTCGCCGAGCATCTGAGCCGCGAGCTGGCCGGTGACGGCGAGGGCGCAACGAAGCTGCTGGAATGCACCGTGACCGGTGCGCCCGACCTGGCGACGGCCCGCGCGGTGTCCAAGAGCGTCATCCACTCCACCCTGTTCAAGGCCGCCATGTTCGGCGCGGACGCCAACTGGGGCCGCGTGCTCTGCGCCATCGGCTACACGCCGGGCGATTTCGACATCAGCAAGACATCGGTGCGCCTCAAGAGCAAGGCCGGTGAGGTCTTTGTCTGCGAGAACGCCGCCTACCACCCCTACAGCGAGGACGAGGCCGCCGTGGTGCTCAAGGAGGACGAGATCGACATCCTCGTGGACCTTGGCAGCGGTGACGCCACCGCCAAGGCCTGGGGCTGCGATCTGACGTATGATTATGTGAAGATCAATGGGGATTATCGCACCTAACGCAAAAGACTTCCCCCCAAGGGGAAGGCTTTAGGAGTAGGGGATGCGGAGGAGCACAATGAAAAACGAACAAATGGCCCTGCTGTTCAGCGAGGCTACACCTTATATCCAAAAATACCACGGTAAAACGCTTGTTATAAAGTACGGCGGCAACGCGATGGTCAACGATGACCTCAAGCTGGCCGTCATGAACGACCTGGTCACGCTGACGCTGCTCGGCGTGCGTGTCGTGCTGGTGCACGGCGGCGGCCCGGCTATTAACAGTATGCTAAAAAAGGTGGGCAAGGAGTCCAAATTTGTGGGCGGCCTGCGCTACACCGATGAGGAGACCATGGGCATCGTCCAGCAGGTGCTGGCCGGGCAGGTCAACAAGGATCTGGTCGCGCTGCTCAAGGGCCGCGGCGTCGGCCTGTGCGGCATGGACGGCCACATGATCATGTGCAAGCGCAAGTCGGACGTTGACCTCGGCTACGTCGGTGAGATCGAGAAGGTCAACACGACGCTGATCGACCACCTGCTGGCCGACAGCTTTATCCCGGTCATTGCCACCGTCGGCATGGACGACAACGGCGTCCCCTACAACATCAACGCCGACACTGCCGCAGCGGAGATCGCCATTGCCCTGCACGCCGAAAAGCTCGTCAGCATGACGGATATTGTCGGCCTGCTCTACGATAAGAACGACGAGTCTACGCTCATCCCCGAGGTCGAGGTCTCCGAGATCGAGGGTTACAAGGCTGCGGGCGTCATTGCGGGCGGTATGCTGCCCAAGATCGAGGGCATGGCCGACGCCATCTATCAGGGCGTCCACGAGGCCGTCATCATCGATGGCCGCGTCCCGCACTCGATCCTGCTCGAGATGTTCAGCGACAGAGGCGCAGGCACGATGTTTTATAGAAGGGGCAACCGCTGAACCGGGAACGGGCGGCAGACAAATAAGAAATAAAAAATAATAAATAATAAAGAAGGTGGAGTTTGCGCCCGAAGGCGCAAACAAAAACGTAGGGGCGGATTCCATATCCGCCCGCAGGGCGACTGCCGATGGCCGGGCGCTTTTTTTGAGCGGAGCGCAGCGACGCGATCCACCAAATTTATTATTTATTATTTATTCTTTATTATTTCTAAAAAAGGGGGTCACCCAATTGAATACCGAAAAAGTTATTTCCCGTGATAACGACTACATCCTCCACACCTATGGCCGCAGCCAGGTCGTGCTGGCGGAGGGCGAGGGCATGACGGCCAGGGACGCCGACGGCAAGAGCTACCTTGACTTCACGTCGGGCATCGGCGTCAACTCGCTGGGCTACTGCCACCCCGCGTGGGTCAGGGCTGTGGCCGACCAGGCCGCAACGCTGCAGCACACGTCGAACCTGTATTACACCGCCCCCGACGGCAAGCTGGCGAAAAAGCTCTGCCGCCGCACCGGGCTGGACGCCGTGTTCTTCGGCAACTCGGGCGCCGAGGCCAACGAGGGCGCGATCAAGTGCGCCCGCAAATACAGCGTAGATACGTATGGAGAGAGCCGGAATAAGGTCATCACGCTGGTCAACTCCTTCCATGGCCGCACACTGGCGACCCTGACCGCCACCGGCCAGGACGTGTTCCATCACGACTTCGGCCCCTTCCCGGGAAATTTTGACTACGTGCCCGCGGGCGACTTTGCCGCGCTGGAAAAGGCTGCCGACAAGAACACCTGCGCCGTCATGATGGAGCTGGTGCAGGGCGAGGGCGGCGTCGTCGCGCTGGACGCGGACTACGTCGCCAGGGTCGCGGCGTTCTGCAGGGAAAAAGACATCCTCGTCATTGTGGACGAGGTGCAGACCGGCGTGGGCCGCACCGGCAAGTTCCTGGCGTGCGAGCATTTTGATCTGCATCCCGACATCGTCACGCTGGCGAAGGGGCTCGGCGGCGGCCTGCCCATCGGCGCGGTGCTGATGAACAAAAAGGTCGCCGACCACATGAAGCCCGGCTCCCACGGCTCGACGTTCGGCGGCAACCCGGTCTGCTGCGCCGGTGCGCTGGCCGTGCTGGACGAGATGGACGACGATTTCCTCGCCAACGTCAACGAGCGCGCGGCCCAGCTGCGCGCCGGGCTGGCAAAGCTGCCCCATGTCAGGGAGGTCAGTGGCCTCGGCCTGATGGTGGGCATCGCGTTTGACGACGGCATCAAGGCCGCCGACGTCCGCGCCGCCTGCGAGAAGGCGGGCCTGCTGGTGCTGACCGCCAAGACCCGCCTGCGTCTGCTGCCGCCGCTGATCCTGACGGCGGACGACGTGGACGACGCGCTGGCGATTTTGCGCAGCGTACTGGAGAAATGCGTATGAAACATCTGCTGAAGCTGGGCGGCATGACGCCCGAGGAAATTCTGCACATTCTGGATGTGGCCGACGAGTACAAGCGGCTGCACAAGGACGGCGTGGACCCGAAGGATCTGCAGGGTAAGGCGGTGGCGCTGGTTTTTGCCAAAAACTCCACCCGCACCCGCACAAGCCTGGAGGTCGGCATCTACCAGATGGGCGGCTTGGGCACCTACCTGAGCGCCAGCGACCTGCAGACCGCCCGCGGTGAGCCTGTGCAGGACACGGCCCGCGTGCTGGGGCGGTACTATGACGCCATCGTCTGCCGCACCTACAAGCAGACGACGCTGGACATGCTGGCAAAATACAGCGGTATACCGGTGGTTTCCGGTATGACCGACTATGCGCACCCCCTGCAGGTGCTGACAGACCTGATGACCGTGCGCGAGCGCAAGGGCACGCTGGCCGGGCTGAAGGCCGGGTTTGTCGGTGACGGCTACAACATGGCAAACAGCGTCATTGTGGGCTGTCTGGCCGTGGGCATGACGGTGACGATTGCCTGCCCGAAGGGCTACCGCCCCGCCGCCGACGTGCTGATGCTGGCGAAGCAGTACGGGGATAAGTTCACGCTGACGAACGACCCGGACGAGGCCGCGCGGGACGCGGATGTGCTGTTCACCGACGTGTGGGTCAGCATGGGTATGGAGCGCGAGGCCGAGCAGCGCCGCCGCGACTTTACCGGCTTTACGCTGGACGCCGCCCGCATGGCGCTGGCAAAGCCGGACTGCATGGTGCAGCACCCGCTGCCCGCCCACCGCGGCGAGGAGATCGCCCCCGATGTGCTGGAAGCCCACGCCGACGAAATTTTCGACGAAGCGGAGAACCGCATCTACGTGGAAAAGGCCGTGCTGGCGGTGCTGCTGGCGGGGAAATAAGAGTATTGCAGTAAGAGGAACGGCAGGGGAGTGCGAGCGTGCGAACCTGCCGTTTTTTGTGCGGAATAACCCGAAAACGGGCGGCAATGGCAAGGCCGCGGGCCGGGCATGCCCGGCCCCTACGGACTGTGGAAAAGGAGGATGTAGGGCGGCCTGCCCCCAGGCCGCCGTGCCCTTTTGCGGTAAGGAGAAGCCTTGCGGATCAGCCTTGCGGATCATTGTAGGGGGCGGCGTCCCCGACGCCCCGCGGGAGTGAGCGGCGGCGGAAGGCGCGCGGGAGGGATGAATCCCTCCCCTACGGGTTACCTTTTAGCTGTAGTTGGCCGGGAGGCGGCGGAGGGGTCAAGACCCCTCCCTACGATGCAAAAGATAAAGGGGCGGCAATGGCAAGGCCGCGGGCCGGGCATGCCCGGCCCCTACGGGGACTGTTTCCGGCCACTTGACGCCATGTGGTATACTGGGTATATCACTGTCAAGAGGTACACTATGCCAAAACAAACGCTCCAACAAAAAATCCGCCGCGCGCTGGGCCGGTTCACCGCCAAACGGATCGCTATGATCCTGCTGGGCGCAGCCATCCTGTCGTTCGGCATCCATAATATCCACCAGCGCACCGCCATCACCGAGGGCGGCGTCATCGGCTTGGTGCTGCTCATCAACCATTGGCTCGGCGTGCCCGCGTCGGTGGCGTCACCCCTGCTCGACGCGGCCAGCTACGCGCTGGCGTTCAAATTTCTCGGGTGGGACTTTTTGCTCTCGGCAGGGGTGGCCAGCGTGAGCCTGGCCGGGTTCTATAGAATCTGGGAATGCCTGCCCCCGATGCTGCCCGACCTGACGCCCTGGCCGCTGGCGGCGGCACTGCTGGGCGGCGTGTTCGTCGGCGTCGGCGTGGGGCTCATCGTGCGGCAGGGTGGGTCCAGCGGCGGCGACGACGCCCTCGCCCTTGTCATCCATAAGCTGACCGGGTGGCGGCTCTCCCGCGCCTACCTGTTCACCGATCTGACCGTCCTGTTCGCGTCGCTGTCCTACATCCCGTTCCGGCGCATCGCGTTTTCCCTTGTTACGGTCACGGTGTCGTCGCTGCTCATCGATTTTATTAAGGAATGGCAGCCGAAAACAAATGTGTAAAAACGCGCGGAACGCTTGTACATAGCGAAAAATTGCGGTATAATAGGCTGTGTATTTTTGCAATGACACCCACGGAGGTCTGCGATATGAAACTTTCCCGCAAGCTCGCGGCACTGGCGATGGCCGTGCTGCTGGCAGTCAGTCTGACGGCCTGCTCCCCGAAGCAGGTCGCCCAGGATATGGTCGTGCATCTGGTCCACAAGCTGGGCCTGGTCGAGGAATCCGACGAGGATGACACCGACACCACCACAAAGGCGCCCGCCGGCGGCAGCGTGGAGTTCCCTGCCGAGATGGACACCACCGCGGCCCGCGTTGTGACCTACCCGGTAGAGGACACGCTGTATGTCTCTTTTAACGGCATTGCCAACCGCTCCACCGAGTATTTCGTGGCGGGCGGCGACAGCATGACCGTGACCGGCTACGCCACCACCGAGGCCAGCAACGAGAAATATATGTACTTCAAGATCGCGTTCTGGGAGCTGTCTGACGACAAGACGATGACCAGCTACGTGCCGGACTCGACGATCTACTACTGCGCCGACGGTGCCGATTACCAGTACAACGTGACCGGCCTGACTGCGGGCAAGCAGTACAAAATCACGATCAGCTATGACAACGGCAACAAGTATTATGTCACCGGCGGCCTGAAGGTCGAGGGTCTGGGCAGCACCGAGCTGAACACCTACGGCGACGATACGACGACCGGCTGATAACGGCAGCAATGCCGCCCGTGCCGCTTGCGGCAGGGCGGCTTTTTGGTTTGTATTGCAGGGACCGCACAACACAGAGAGGAATTGGAACATGGATAAAAAACAGCTGCGCAACACGCTGATGCTTATGGCCTGCGCATTCATCTGGGGCACGGCCTTTGTGGCGCAGAGCGTCGGCAGCGATTATATGGGCCCGTACACGTTTCTGGCCAGCCGCAGCTGGCTGGCCTGTGCGTTTCTGCTGGGCCTGATGGCCGTGCTGCGCAAGATGGGCAAAACGAACCCCGCCGCGGAGCCGGGCTTCTGGCAGAACAAAAAAGTGCTGCTGCGCGGCGGTATTTTCTGCGGTGTGGCGCTGTTTGCGGCGTCCGCAGCGCAGCAGATGGGCATTGGCACGACCAGCACGGCCAAGGCGGGCTTTATGACGGCGCTCTACGTTGTGCTGGTGCCGGTGGCGGGGGTTTTTCTGGGCAGCCGCCCCGGCGTCAAGCTGTGGGGCTGTGTCGCGGCCAGCGTCGTGGGGCTGTATCTGCTCTGTCTGGCCGGGCGCGACACGCTGAGCCTGACCGGCGGCGAGTGGCAGCTTTTGGTCTGCGCGATCCTGTTCACGGCGCAGATCATGCTGGTCAACCATTTCAGCCCGCAGCTCGACGGCATCCAGCTGAGCTTTGTGCAGTTCTTTGTGGTCTCGGTTTTGTCCACGATCTTCGCGTTTGTCTTTGAGGCCCCGTCGCCCGACCAGTTCCGCGCCGCGGCGGTCTCGATTGCCTATTGCGGCATCATGTCCAGCGGCGTGGCCTACACGCTGCAGATCGTCGGCCAGAAGGAGCTGGACCCGACGATTGCCAGTCTGGCGATGTGTCTCGAGAGTGTGTTCAGCGCCCTGGCCGGTTGGCTGATCCTGGGCGAGACGCTCTCTGCCACCGAGCTGTGCGGCTGCGCGCTGATGTTCGGCGCGATTGTGGTGAGTCAGCTGCCGGAGAAAAAGAGAGGCTGACCCGGGAACGGCAGCCTCCCGGGAACTCGCTTTCTTTTGGCAGCAAAAGAAAGCTTGGCAAAGAAAACTGCCGCTGTTTCGACGCAGCGGACCCGCGACTTAGGGGCTGCACGCCCCTAAGAACCCCAAAGCGGAGGTCGGAAGGGGCGGGGGCTAAACGAAAGCAGTATTACTTTTCGTTCTTAACGCCCCCGCCCCTTCCTCCACCTTAAACTCGGGAGTTCCCCCGAACCCCCGCAGGGATGAACGGCAGCTCTGTAGGGGCGGCATATATGCCGCCCGCAACCTACCGCGGCAACCCGTCAACGGGAAAGGGGGGGCGGGCTGCTGCCCTCCCTCGCCCCTCTCGTTCGCAACCCATTCACAGCAGTCCGTAGGGGCCGGGCATGCCCGGCCCGCCACCTTGCCATTACCGCCCATGTGTCTTTTGCATCGTAGGGAGGGGTCTTGACCCCTCCGCGGGGCGTCGGGGACGCCGCCCCCCACAACATTCACCGCAACCCTTCCTTAACAACCATCCTACCCCCACCGCAAGGAGCCACCCATGCAAGATCTGCGCAAAATCTTCCGTTATGCCCGCCCGTACCGGCGCGATCTGTTCGCGGCGGTGGGGCTGATCTTTATTGAATGTATCTTTGAAATGGTCATCCCCGTCCTGATGTCCACCCTCGTGGATGACGGCGTGCCCGCCCATAATATGGCCGTCATCTTCCGGCAGGGCGGGCTGATGATTTTGTGCGCGGTGCTCGCGCTCATCACGGGGCTGCTGTATGCGCGGTTCGCGGCGCGGTTCGCAAACGGGTTCGCGGCGGAGCTGCGCATGGCGGAGTATGCCGCCGTGCAGAAATTCGACTTCGCCAACCTCGACCACTTCTCCGATGCGTCCCTCGTCACCCGCATGACCACCGACGTCACGGTCATGCTCAACGCCGTCAACGCCGGTCTGCGTCCGCTGGTGCGCAGCCCGGTCATGCTCTGCATGGGGCTGGCGATGGCCTGCGTGCTCAGCCCGCGGCTGACGATTGTATTCCTCGTCACAACGCCGATCCTGGCCGCCGTCCTCGCCTGGATCGTCACAAAGGTCGGCCCGCTCTATGGCCGCCAGCAGAGCGCCGTGGATCACCTGAATGGCCGCATCCAAGAGTCCCTGACCGCCATCCGCGCCATCAAGGCGTTCGTCCGCGGCGACTACGAGAACGCCCAGTTCGACACCGTCAACACGGAATTAAGCGATGCTTCGACGGAAACCTTCCGCTATGCTGTCCTCAACCTGCCAGCGTTCCAGACCGTCATGTATACGGCCATCGTCTGCATCCTTTGGTTCGGCGGCAAGTATATCCTCGTCGGCACGATGTCCGTCGGCCAGCTGACGGCGTTTTTGAGCTATGTTTTGCAGGTGCTCAACTCGGTCATGATGTTCTCCGGCGTCTTTCTGCAGATGTCCCGCTCGCTGGCCAGCGCCCGCCGCATCCGTGAGGTCCTGACCGAGACGCCCGACCTTGCGAATGCCGCCGCGCCGGTGGACACCATCCCCGACGGCCAAATCGACTTTGACCACGTCAGCTTCAAATACAACGCCAAAGCGGAGAAAAATGCCCTCTCCGACATCACGCTCCACATTCCGGCAGGTGCGACGGTGGGCATCATCGGCGGCACGGGCGCGGCCAAAACGACGCTCGTCCAGCTCATTCCGCGCCTGTACGACGCCACCGAGGGCACGGTCCGGGTCGGCGGGCGCGACGTCCGCGGCTACGACGTGAACGCCCTGCGGGACGCCGTCGGCATCGTGCTGCAAAAGAACCTGCTGTTCTCCGGCACGATCCGCGACAACCTGAAATGGGGCGATCCCGACGCGACGGACGACGACCTCTGGGCCGCCTGCCGCGCCGCCCGTGCGGACGAATTTTTGTCCCGGATGCCCGACGGCCTTGACACCGACCTGGGCCAGGGCGGGTGCAACGTCTCGGGCGGGCAGAAGCAGCGCCTCTGCATCGCGCGGACGCTGCTCAAGCACCCGAAGGTGCTGATTTTCGACGACTCCACCAGCGCCGTGGACACGGCGACAGAGTCGGGCATCCGCCATGCGCTGGCCGGACTGGGCAGCGTGACCAAGCTCATCATTGCCCAGCGCATCACGTCGGTGCAGAGTGCCGACCTCATCGTCATTCTGGACGACGGGCGGCTGCATGCCGTGGGCACGCATGACGAGCTGCTGGCAAAAGATACGATCTATCAGGAAATTTACCATTCCCAGATGAAAGGGGGCGACGCAGATGGCGAAGCCATTCGGCGGTAAGCGCCCGCAGGACCTGCGGCACACGCTGCGCCGCTTCATGGACTATCTGGGCCGCCACAAAATCATGCTCGGCGTCGTCGGCCTGCTGGCGGCGGTCAGTGCGCTGGCCGCGCTGCTGGGCACCTACATGATCCGCCCCATCGTCAACGGCGTGCTGGAAAACGGCAGCGCCGCCTATCTGGCCGGCGTTGTGGCGCTGACCGCGGGCATCTACATCGTCGGCGCACTGTCTACCTTGGGCTACACCCAGCTCATGGTCCGTGCCGCGCAGAAGATTTTGCAGGACATCCGCCGCGACCTGTTCGCACATCTGCAGACGCTGCCGCTGCACTACTTTGACACGAACCGCAAGGGCGATCTGATGAGCCTGTTCACGAACGACGTGGACACGATCTCGGACGCGCTGAACAACAGCTTTGCGGTGGTCATCCAGACCTTTATTCAGGTCGCAGGCACGCTGCTTTTGCTGTTCGTCCTCAACTGGCGGCTCTCGCTGCTGGTGGTCGTTGGCTATATTGCCATGTTCTGGTATATCAACTACTCGACACAGCGCAGCCGCGCCTTTTATGCGCGCCAGCAGGCCAGCCTCGGTGAGCTGGACGCCTACATGGAGGAGATGATCGCCGGGCAGAAGGTCGTCAAGGTGTTCAACCACCAGCAGGCCGACATGGCCGCCTTTGCCGCCCGCAACGAAAAGCTGCGCGAGGCAGGCACCGGCGCGCAGAGCTACGCCGCCACGATGATTCCCGCCGTCGTCAGCATCGGCTACCTGAACTACGCGGTCATTGCGGTGGTCGGCGGCCTCATGGTCATGTGGGGCTGGTCCGACCTCGGCAGCCTGGCCAGCTATCTGGTCTTTGTGCGCCAGACGACGCTGCCCATCAACCAGCTGACCCAGCAGGGCAACTTCCTGCTGGCGGCGCTGGCGGGTGCGGAGCGTATCTTCACGGTCATGGAGGAAAAGCCGGAGATCGACGAGGGCACGGTGGAGCTGGTCAGCGTGCGGGAAAACAGCGACGGTACGCTGACCGAGTGCGCCGGGAACACGGGCCGCTGGGCCTGGTGTGACCGCCGCCGTCCCGACGTCCCGCTCGAGCCGCTGCACGGCGACGTGCGGTTCCACGACGTCAGCTTTGGCTATACGCCGGACCGGATGATTCTGCAGAACCTCTCGCTCTACGCCAAGCCGGGGCAAAAAATTGCCTTTGTCGGCTCCACGGGCGCGGGCAAGACCACGATTACCAACCTCATCAACCGCTTTTATGAGGTGTCGGGCGGGTCCATCACCTACGACGGCATGGATGTGCGGCTCATCAAGAAAAACGACCTGCGCCGCTCGCTGGGCGTCGTCTTGCAGGACACCCACCTGTTCACCGGCACGGTGGCGGACAACATCCGCTTCGGCAAGCTGGACGCGACGCAGGCGGAAATTGAAAAGGCGGCCAAAATTGCGAACGCCGACTCCTTCATCCGCCGCCTGCCGCAGGGCTACAACACGATGGTGACGAGCGACGGCGCAAACCTGAGCCAGGGACAGCGCCAGCTGCTGGCCATCGCCCGCGCCGCCGTCGCCGACCCGCCGGTGCTGATTCTGGACGAGGCCACGTCGAGCATCGACACCCGCACCGAGGCGCTGATCCAGAAGGGCATGGACGGCCTGATGGAGGGCCGCACGGTGTTTGTCATCGCGCACCGGCTTTCCACGGTGCGCAACGCGGACGCCATCATCGTGCTGGAGCATGGCCATATCATCGAGCGCGGCACCCACGACGAGCTGCTGGCCAAAAAGGGCGAGTATTACCAGCTGTATCACGGGATGTTTGAGCTGGCGTAAAGATTCATGCCTCCCTCTGCGAGGGAGGTGCCCCGAAGGGGCGGAGGGAGAGAACCTTGCAATAGCCCGAAATGCTTCGGATTGCCGCAAGGTTCTCTCCCCCACCGCCTGCGGGCGGAGCCCTTCGGGCCCGGGCCCCTCTGTCGCTTCGCGACATCTCCCCACACCGTGGGGAGTCACCCTCGCAGAGGGGGCCAAGAGAAAAACCTCCCCCGGAGAGATCCGTGGGAGGGTAAACCTTGCGAGAGGAGCATTTACAAATGGAAAAGATCAGGAAAAATTTCGGCTTCGGCTGTATGCGCCTGCCCATGATCGGCGAGGACGTCGATATGGAGCAGACGAAACAGATGGTGGACTGCTTTTTGGAGCAGGGCTTCAATTATTTTGACACGGCCCACGGCTACCTTCAGGGCAAGAGCGAGCTGGCCCTGAAGGAGTGCCTGACCAGCCGTTACCCGCGGGAGGACTATGTCCTGACCAACAAGCTGAGCGGGTCCTATTTTAAAAAGGAAGAGGACATCCGCCCGTTCTTTGAGAGCCAGCTTGCAGCCTGCGGCGTGGACTACTTTGACTTTTATTTAATGCATTCCCAGAGCACGACAAACTACCAGCACTACAGGGACTGCCGCGCCTATGAGACGGCCTTCGCCCTCAAGGCCGAGGGCAAGGTCCGCCATGTGGGCATCTCGTTCCATGACCGCGCCGCCGTGCTGGAGCAGATTCTGACCGACTATCCGGCCATCGAGGTCGTGCAGATCCAGTTCAATTATCTGGACTATGACGACGTGGCCGTCCAGAGCCGCAAGTGCTATGAGGTCTGCCGCAGGCATGGCAAGCCCGTGCTGGTCATGGAGCCGGTCAAGGGCGGCAGCCTTGTCAACCTGCCCGACGACGCAAAAGCCGTGCTGGACGCCCTGCACGGCGGCAGCCCCGCCAGCTATGCCATCCGGTTTGCCGCGGGCTTCCCCGGTATGCTGATGGTGCTGTCCGGCATGAGCAGCATGGAGCAGATGCAGGACAACCTGAGCTACATGAAGGACTTTACGCCGCTGAACGATGCCGAGCGTACCGCCGTTTCCAAGGTGGTGGAGATCTTCCGCAAGCAGGATCTGATCCCCTGCACGTCCTGCCGCTACTGCACCGACGGCTGCCCGAAGCATATCTCCATCCCCGACCTGTTCGCCATCATGAACGCGAAGCACACCCACCACGACTGGAACGCGGACTACTACTATGAGGATGTCCACACCGGGCCCGGCTCCCGCGCCTCGGACTGCATCCGCTGCGGCCAGTGCGAGCGCGTCTGCCCCCAGCACCTGCCCATCAGGCAGCTGCTGCAGGATGTGGCGAAGGAGTTTGAGAAGGGGTAAAACAACATATCAGAAACAACGCCGTCTTCATTCGGAATTCTCCCGAATGAAGGCGGCGTTTGTTAATATGGCAAATGTATGTTGCACAACAGTATCATAAGACTGCAACATATAAACAAAAAAGGTCACTTGCAATCGCAAGTGACCTTGGTGCGCCGGAAGGGACTCGAACCCCCGACCTTCTGATTCGTAGTCAGACACTCTATCCAGCTGAGCTACCGGCGCATATTCTCTTGGCGTTCTCGCCGGAGAACGTGTTTTATTATAGCGCCCGCCGCCCGGAAAGTCAAGCGTTTTTTTCAAAAAACTCAAAAAATTCTGCAAATGGGCATCTTTCACGAAAATCAGCAGCCTGCGGGGCGGGTTTTCAGCTCTTTGCCGTTGTCTGAAAACGAACATCGAATTGACAAATACTTTGCAACATTTTATAATATAGAGTAGATTTCGGATTACGAACGATGGCGTTTGCAATCGCAGCCGCCATCGGCTTTTTTATTCTCCAGTCTGTCCGCCTGTTGCGCACAAGCGTGTACGCACGGTACAGAGCGTTAAACGAATAAACCGAAATCGACCCCAATTTGTATTCCATTAAGAAACGGAGTGGCACAAAACCATGGCGAAGTACATCGTCAAGCGCGTGGCAATGGGCATTTTCAGCGTGTTCATCGTCGCGACCCTTACCTTTTTCATCATGAACCTGGTCCCCGGCGGCCCGTTCGTGGCGGAAAAGTCCATCAGCAAAGCAGCCCAGCAGGCCCTGGCCGAAAAATACGGCCTCGATAAGCCCCTCGGCGTGCAGTACCTTAATTATATGAACAGCCTGATCCATGGCGATATGGGCCTGAGCCTGAAACAGCGAGGCCGTACCGTCAACCAGATCATCTTCTCCAAGCTGCCGGTCTCGGCCCGTACCGCCGGTCTGGCTGTGGTCGTCGCGCTCTGCGTCGGCATTCCGCTGGGCTGTCTGTCCGCGTATAACCGAGGGAAGTGGGCCGATAATCTGATCATCGTGTTTGCCACCTGCGGCATCGCCATCCCGAGCTTTATCTCAAGCGTCGTGCTTTTGTACACCTTCGGCATGAACCTGAAGCTCCTGCCCACCGTCGGCCTGAATGAACCGGCGGCCTACATCATGCCCGTGACGGCGCTGGCGATTTATCCCACCGCCTACATCACCCGCCTGATGCGCTCCAGCCTGCTGGACGTCATGGGTCAGGACTACATGCGCACCGCCCGCGCCAAGGGTGTTTCCAGTGTGAAGATCCTCTTCAAGCACGCGCTGCGCAACGCGATCCTGCCTGTCATCACTTATGTCGGCCCCATGCTGGCAGGCCTGATGACCGGCTCCTTCGTCGTGGAGAAGATCTTCTCCATCCCGGGTCTGGGCCGCGACTTCGTGTCCGCCATCACGAACCGTGACTACATGATGATCATGGGCACCACAATCCTGCTGGCGACCCTCGTCATCGTTGCGAACGTCGTTGTTGACATCCTGTATAAGATCATCGACCCGCGCATCAAGCTGAAGTAAGGAGGAGCAGACACATGGAAAATCTGAAAAAGAATCCGTTGAGCCTGCAACTCAACGTTGAGGACTTTGCCCCCGCGTCCAACGACGAGAAGAAAAGCCTTGTCGTCATGCGCGAGAGCGTCAACTTCTGGAAGGACGGCATGCGCCGTCTGCGCAAAAACAAGATCGCCATGGTCAGCCTGGTCGTCATCCTGCTGATCGCCTTCATGGCCTATGTTCTGCCCAGCCTCTGGCCCTACAGCTATGAGCAGCAGATCAAGGGCAGCAACAACCTGGCCCCGTTTGAGTATTCTGCCGCGGAGCAGAAGCTCATCGACCAGGGCGAGAGCGTATTCCCCCACATTCTGGGCACCGACCGTATGGGTCGTGACTTTGCCGTGCGTGTCATGATGGGCACCCGCGTCTCCCTGTCCGTCGGCCTGCTGGCCTCTGTGCTGGTCCTGCTCATCGGCGCGACCTACGGCGCCATCTCCGCATTTGCGGGCGGCTGGATCGATAACATCATGATGCGTATTACCGATATTCTCTACACCATCCCCGACATCCTGCTCATCATCCTGCTGGCCATGGCCATCAAGGAACCGCTGGAGAGCCTGGCCACCAAGCCCGGCTTCGGCTGGATGCAGAAGCTCGGCCCCAACATGGTGTCCATCTTCATCATCTTCGCCCTGCTGTACTGGGTCGGCATGGCGCGTATCGTCCGCTCCCAGGTCCTGACGCTGAAGGAGAGCGAGTACGTCACCGCTGCCCGCGCGCTGGGTGCCTCCGGCGGGCGCATCATCAAGAAGCACCTGCTGACCAACTGCATGGGCACCCTGATCGTCACCACCACCCTGCAGATCCCGTCCTCCATCTTCACCGAGAGCTACCTGAGCTTCCTCGGCCTCGGCGTTGCAGCCCCCATGCCGTCCCTCGGCTCGCTGGCGACTGACGCCGTCAAGGGCATGAACACCTACCCGGTGCTGCTGATCGCCCCCGCGCTGATGATCAGCATCATGATCTTGGTTTTCAACCTGTTCGGCGACGGTCTGCGCGATGCGTTTGACCCGAAGCTCAAGAGCTAAAGAGGGAAGGAGGAGCAACATGAGCGAAAAAATTCTTGAAATCAAGGACGAACGCCTGTCCTTCTTCACCCCCGCGGGCGAGGTCAAGGCGCTGAACGGCGTGTCCTTCAGCATGAACCAGGGCGACGTGCTGGGCATCGTCGGCGAGTCCGGCTCCGGCAAGTCTGTCACGGCCTACTCCATCATGGGCCTGACTGCCTACCCCGGACGTCTGGTCGGCGGCACGGTGTGGTTCAACGGCCACCAGATCGACAAAATGACCGAGAAGGAGTTCCGCAAAATTCGCGGCAACGAGGTCTCCATCATCTTCCAGGACCCCATGACGAGCCTGAACCCGGTGTACACCATCGGCAACCAGATCGTCGAGGTCATCCTGCTGCACACCAAAAAGACCAAGCAGGAAGCCTGGGCCCGCGCTAGGGAGCTGCTGGAGCTGGTCGGCATCAACGAGCCGGACCGCCGCCTGAAGCAGTACCCGCATGAGCTGTCCGGTGGTATGCGCCAGCGCGTCATGATCGCCATTGCGCTGGCCTGTGAGCCGAAGCTGCTGATCGCCGACGAGCCGACCACCGCGCTGGACGTGACGATCCAGGCACAGATCCTGGAGCTGATGAACGACCTGCGCCACAAGCTGGGCATGTCCATCATTATGATCACCCATGACCTGGGCGTTGTGGCCCAGATGTGCGAGAAGATCGCCGTCATGTACGCCGGTCACATCGTCGAGTACGGCACGACGGACGAAATTTTCTACAACCCCCAGCATGAGTACACGAAGGGCCTGATCAACTCCATCCCGAAGCTGAACGCCGAGGAGAAGGAGCGTCTGGTGCCCATCGAGGGTCAGCCCGTTGACCTGCTGAACCCGCCCGCAGGCTGCCCGTTTGCGCCGCGCTGCAAGAGCTGCATGAAGGTCTGCCTGAACAAGATGCCGCCCAGAACCGAATTGAGCGACACCCACTACACCTATTGCTGGCTGCGCCAGAAGGAAGAATTTGAGAAGGGGGGCAAAGCCTGATGAGCGAGAATCTCGTTGAAGTAAAGCATCTGCAGCAGTATTTCCCCGCCGGCGGCATGGGCAAGAACAAGCAGTACGTTCAGGCCGTGGACGACGTGAGCTTTGCCATCCGCAAGGGCGAGACGCTGGGCCTGGTCGGTGAGTCCGGCTGCGGCAAGACCACGACGGGCCGCACCCTGCTGCGCCTGTATGAGCCTACCGACGGCACCATCATCTACGACGGCAAGGTCCTGTTTGACAAAAAGGAAAAGATCGCCGTTGATATGCTGCCCTACCGCCGCCGTATGCAGATCGTGTTCCAGGACCCCTACGCGAGCCTGGACCCCCGCATGACCATCGGCGACATCGTCGGCGAGGGCATCGACATCCACCACCTGTGCGCCAACGCCAAGGAGCGCCATGACAAGATCATCTCCCTGCTCGAGCGCGTCGGCCTGAACAGTGAGCACGCCAACCGCTACCCGCACGAGTTCTCCGGCGGTCAGCGCCAGCGCGTCGGCATCGCCCGCGCCCTGGCTGTGGACCCCGAGTTCATCGTCTGCGACGAGCCGGTCTCCGCGCTGGACGTTTCGATCCAGGCGCAGGTCGTCAACATGTTTGAGGACCTGCAGCAGGAGATGGGGCTGACCTACCTGTTCATCGCCCACGACCTGAGCGTTGTCAAGCACATTTCCAACCGCATCGGCGTTATGTATCTGGGCAAGATGGTGGAGCTGGCCGACAGCTTTGAGCTGATCGCCCACAGTGTCCACCCCTACACCCGCAGCCTGATCTCGGCCATTCCCGTGGCGGACCCCGTCACGGCCCGCCAGAGCCACCGTATCGTGCTGCAGGGCGATGTGCCCAGCCCGCTGAATCCGCCGAGCGGCTGCCGCTTCCGCACCCGCTGCCCCTACGCCGACGAGCGCTGCGCCGCCGAGGTGCCGGAGTTCAAGGAAGTGAGCAGCGGCCACTGGGCAGCGTGCCACCATCTGGACAAAGTAAAGTAATGTAGGGGGCGCTGCCGGGCGTGGCGGACGCCGTTTGTCCGCCCCTCGACTCCACCCGACATAAAAACTCATACTTATACAGGGCGGCTCACCGCAGCCGCCTTGTGCTTGACCCTAAAATGTGCGCGTAGGGCGAACATCCATCCGCGGGGCATAGAACTGTACGCGGTAGAAATACAAAGGGACTTTCTATCAAAACAGTTACAAAAGTTACAGACCACTTGAAATTGCGGATTCAGAGTGGTAAAGTATAAATATTCATTCCGTTGGGGGCTTGTCTCCCGGGGGGATTGGGTATAAAGTACATTATATTTGGAGGGTACATTCATGAAGATGAAGAACATTGCTGCCGTGGCTATGGCCGGCTGCATGGCTGCTTCTCTGGCTGCGTGCGGCGGCTCTGCAAGCTCCGCTGCCACCGATGCCAGCAGCGCTGCATCCACTGAGGCTGCGACCAGCGAAGCCACCGAGGCTACCGGCACTTCCGCCAACGGTTTCACCGTCCAGCTCGGTTCCAACCCCGAGACCCTGGACCCCGCGCTGAACAGCGCAATCGACGCTTCCAACACGTTGATCACTGTCTTTGAGCCGCTGCTGCTCATCGATGAGAACAACGAGGTCATCCCCGGCCAGGCAGATCTGCCCGAGGTCTCTGAGGACGGCCTGACCTGGACCTTCACCATGAAGGACGGCCTGAAGTGGAGCGACGGCTCCGACCTGACTGCGAAGGACTTTGAGTACTCCTTCAAGCGTCTGGCCTGCCCCGACACCGCAGCCCCCTACGGCGAGACCGTTGTCGGCATGATCGACGGCTACAAGGATGCCATCGGCAACCCCGATGCAGACGGCAACACCACCACCGATCCCGACTGGGATGCCCTGAACGTCCACGCCAGCGAGGACGGCAAGACCCTGACCATCCAGCTGGCCTATCCCTGCTCCTACTTCGATAAGCTCTGCGCCTTCGCGGCTATGAGCCCCGTGCAGCAGGCCACTGTTGAGGCCAACGGCGATGCCTGGTGCACGCAGCCTGACACCTTCGTCTGCAACGGCCCCTACATGATCACCAATTGGGTCCCCTCCGAGCGTATTGTTCTGTCCAAGAACCCGAACTACGTCGGCGGCTGGGATACCTCCAAGATCGTTTCCGACACCATCACCCTGCTCCTGCTCGAGGACTCCAGCGCTTCTTACGCCGCCTACAACAGCGGTGAGGCACAGCTCATCAAGGATGTCCCCACCGATGAGATCCCCAGCCTGACCAAGGCTGAGGACGGCGGCGACTTCTACGTTGACACCATCCTGGGCACCTACTACATCTCCCTGAACGACCAGAAGGAGCCGTTCACCGACCCCAATGTCCGCAAGGCTCTGTCTCTGGCCATTGACCGTGACTACGTTGCCAACACCATCATGCAGGGCACCTACACCCCCGCTTACAACCTGGTCGGCCCCGGCATCGTCGATGAGAGCGGCATGTTCTACGACAACGCCAACGGCGGCAAGACCTACATCAGCGACGACTACGACGCCAACCTCGAGGAGGCCAAGCAGCTGCTGGCCGATGCCGGTTACCCGAACGGCGAGGGCTTCCCCACCATCGAGTACAGCACCAACGACGCCGGTTACCACACCCCCGTTGCTGAGTACGTCCAGCAGGCCTGGGGCGAGCTGGGCATCACCGTCAACATCAACAAGGTCGAGTGGGCCAGCTTCACCCCGATGCGCCGCGCCGGCGACTACGACGTCAGCCGTAACGGCTGGGTCATGGACTACAACGATCCTTCCAACATGATCGAGCTGTTCACCACCACCAACGGCAACAACGATGGTAAGTACAGCAACCCCGAGTTCGATGCCGCCGTCGAAGCCTCCAAGGTCGCCGATAAGAGCGTCCACTTCCAGAAGCTGCACGAGGCCGAGGACATCCTGATGGCCGACGCCGCCTGCATCCCCGTTGCGTATTACAACGACTTCTGGCTGCAGAGCCCCTCTCTGAAGGGCACCTGGCACAGCCCCTACGGCTACTGGTACCTGCAGTACGGTTATGTTGAGGAGTAATCCCTTATAACTGAATAAGCGCAAGGCACGACCTGTAAAAAGGCCGTGCCTTTTTTGGTTGTGCGGCTTCCCCCTTGGGGGAAGCTGTCAGCGGCCCCGCCCGCTGACTGATGAGGGGAAACCTTGCCGCCGCTGCGCGTAAGCGGGCAGCGGCGGCAGACTCGGCCCTCATCCGGCCCCGCGGGGGAAGGCCAATTTGTTACAAAACGGTAACATATCGTTGCCGAACTTGCAATCCTGTGTTGCGCGTACTATAATATTCGATGTTCGCCTGTCGCGGACAGGAAACGAGTGTAAGAAAGATCCATCAGGAGGATACAAGCAACATGAAGAACAAGAGAATCATCGCCGCGGCGATGGCTACCGGTATGGCAGTTTCTCTGGCTGCCTGCGGCGGTTCCGCAAGCACGACCGACACCACCGGTACTGCCGATGCTGCCACCACCGAGGCTGCTGACGCCGCCACCGGCGAGGGCACCGGCTTCACCGTCCAGCTCGGCCCCAACCCCGAGACCCTGGACCCGGCCCTGAACGCTGCCGTCGACGGCGGCAACACCCTCATCACCATCGAGGAGCCCCTGCTCATCATCGACGAGAACAACGAAATCCAGCCCGGTCAGGCCGAGAGCTACGAAGTCAGCGATGACGGCTTGGTCTGGACCTTCCATCTGCGCGACGGCCTGAAGTGGAGCGACGGTTCCGACCTGACTGCGAAGGACTTTGAGTACTCCTTCAAGCGTCTGGCCTGCCCCGACACCGCCGCCCCCTACGCCGAGACGGTTGTCGGCATGATCGACGGCTATCAGGATGCCATCGGCAACCCCGATGCGGACGGCAACACCACCACCGATCCCGACTGGGACGCTCTGAACGTCGTTGCCAGCGAGGACGGTAAGGACCTGACCATCACCCTGAGCTATCCCTGCTCCTACTTTGACAAGCTGGCCGCTTTTGTCGCCACTTCACCCGTGCAGCAGGCCACTGTGGAGGCCAACGGCGACGCCTGGTGCACCGAGCCCGACACCTACGTCTGCAACGGCCCCTACATGATCACCGATTGGATCCCCTCCGAGCGTATTGTTCTGTCCAAGAACCCGAACTACGTCGGCGGCTGGGATTCCTCCAAGATCGTTTCCGACACCATCACCCTGCTTCTGCTCGAGGATTCCAGCGCTGCCTACGCCGCCTACAACAGCGGTGAGGCACAGCTCGTCAAGGACGTCCCCACCGATGAGATCCCCAGCCTGACCAGGGCCGAGGACGGCGGCGACTTCTATCTCGATGAGATCATGGGCACCTACTACATCTCCCTGAACGATCAGAAGGAGCCGTTCACCGACCCCAATGTCCGCAAGGCTCTGTCTCTGGCCATTGACCGCGACTACGTTGCCAACACCATCATGCAGGGCATCTACACCCCCGCCACTGCGCTGGTTGGCCCCGGCATCGTGGACAACGAGGGCTACTTCAAGGACAATGCCAACGGCGGCAAGCCCTACATCAGCGACGACTACGAGGCCAACCTCGAGGAGGCCAAGCAGCTGATGACCGAGGCCGGCTACCCGGACGGCGAGGGCTTCCCGGTTGTTGAGTACAGCGCCAACGACGCCGGCTACCACATCCCCGTTGCTGAGTACGTCCAGCAGGCCTGGGGCGAGCTGGGCATCACCGTCAACATCAACAAGGTCGAGTGGGCCAGCTTCCTGCCGATGCGCCGCGCCGGTGACTATGACATCAGCCGCAACGGCTGGTCCATGGACTACAACGACCCCTCCAACATGCTGGAGCTGTTCACCACCAACAACGGCAACAACGACGGCAAGTACGCCAACCCCGCGTTTGACAAGCTCATCGAGGAGTCCCGCGTTGCCGACAAGGCTACCCACTTTGAGAAGCTGCACGAGGCCGAGGACATGCTGATGGCCGACGCCGCCTGCATCCCCGTTGCGTATTACAACGACTTCTGGCTGCAGAGCCCCTCTCTGAAGGGCACCTGGCACAGCCCCTACGGCTACTGGTACCTGCAGTACGGTTATATTGAGGAGTAATTTCCTTTATAAATGAAAAGGCACGTCCTACGTTGGACGTGCCTTTTTCTGTGTCTGGCTTCCCCCTTGGGGGAAGGCTTGGGACTCACGCCCCCAGCGTTGCCGCCATGACCGCCTTGATCGTGTGCATGCGGTTCTCGGCCTCCTGGAACACGATGGACTGCGGGCCGTTAAAGACCTCGTCGGTCACTTCCATGGCGTCGCGGTCAAACTTTTCGCCCATCTCCCTGCCGACGGCGGTCTTGTGGTCGTGGTAGGCGGGCAGGCAGTGCATGAACACGGCAGTGCCCTTGGCCTTCGCCATCAGCTCGGCGTTGACCTGATAGGGGGACAGGGCGTTGATGCGCTCCTCCCAGACCTCGACAGGCTCACCCATGCTGACCCAGACGTCGGTGTAGACGACATCCGCACCGGCCACGGCGTCGGTGTCCTCGCTCAGCGTGATGCTGCCGCCGCTGACGCGGGCGAACTCTTTGCACTTTTCCACCAGCGCGGGGTCCGGCCAGTAGGCTTTGGGGGCACAGGCCACAAAATGCAGGCCCATCTTGGCGCAGCCGATCATCAGGCTGTTGCCCATGTTGTAGCGGGCGTCGCCCATGTAGGCGAATTTCAGCCCCTGCAGCTTGCCGAAATGCTCACGCAGCGTCAAAAAATCGGCCAGGATCTGGGTGGGATGGTACTCGTTCGTCAGGCCGTTCCAGACGGGCACGCTGGCGTATTTGGCCAGCTCCTCAACGATGGCCTGGCCGTAGCCGCGGTACTCGATGCCCTCAAACATGCCGGACAGCACCTGCGCGGTGTCGGCGATGGACTCTTTCTTGCCGATCTGGCTGCTTGTGGGGTCCAGGTAGGTCGTGCCCATGCCAAGGTCGTGCGCGGCGACCTCGAACGAGCAGCGGGTGCGGGTGGATGTTTTCTCAAAGATCAGCGCCACATTCTTGCCGCGCAGCGTGTCGTGCGGAATGCCCGCCCTTTTCTTGGCCTTCAGCTCGGCTGCCAGATCCAGCAGATAACCGATTTCCGCGGGGGTAAAGTCCAACAGCGTCAAAAAATCATGCCCTATGAGGTCCATAGTAAAGCTCCTTTTTAAATATACGGTTTATTTGTATAAATATACATACATTATAGCACGTTTGGGGATGATATGCAAGTGCGGGTTTTTGTGGTATAATTAAAAAAACAGGGGCTTGCCGCGAGTGTCCATTTGCCGTTGAACGGCTTTGTAGGGGCCGGGCATGCCCGGCCCGGAGGTGCAGGGCGGGCGGTAGTCCATGGAAAAGCCGCGGGCCGGACATGTCCGGCCCCTACAGGCCGGAAATCCCCGGCCGGGCATCTATGGCGGGCTTTGCCCTCATCCGGCCCTGCGGGGCCACCTTCCCCCGACGGGGAAGGCAAGGGCGGAAAGGAGGTCCCCATGCCAAAAATCTACTTCCATGTGGACGTCAACTCGGCGTTTTTGTCCTGGTCGGCGCTCAAGGCGCTGCAAGGCGGCAGCACTGTCGATCTGCGTACGATCCCTGCCGTCGTCGGCGGGGATGAGGCCAAGCGCCACGGCGTTGTGCTGGCAAAAAGCACCCCGGCGAAAAAATTCGGCATCCAGACGGGGGAGAGCCTCTTTGCCGCCCGCGTCAAGTGCCCGGGGCTGACCGTCGTGCCGCCGGACTTTGATTTTTATGTAAAAAACAGCAAGGCATTGATTCAAATTTTGAACGATTACACCCCGGATGTTGAACAATACAGCATCGACGAGGCGTTTCTCGACATGACCGGCACCGAGGCACTGTTCGGCCCGCCGCTGACCGCCGCGCACACGATCCGCCGCCGCGTGCGCCGGGAGCTGGGCTTCACGGTCAACGTCGGCATTGCGCCCAACCGCCTGCTGGCCAAGATGGCCTCCGACTTTGAAAAGCCCGACAGGGTGCATACCTTATATAAATACGAGGTCGAGACCAAGATGTGGCCGCTGCCGGTGGGCGACCTGTTCGGCGTCGGCCCCAGCGCGGCCAAGCGCCTGAACAGCTGCGGCATCTACACCATAGGGGATTTGGCCCGGCTTGAGCGGGACACGGCGGTCAAGCTGTTCGGCAGCCGCGGCGATACGCTGTGGAACTACGCCAATGGCCGCGAGGCCGACCCCGTGACCAAGCAGCGCACCCGCGACAACAGCTACGGCAACAGCGTAACGATGCCCAGGGACCTGGCCCGCCCCGCGGACGCCGACGCCACGATGCTGGCACTCTGCGATTCCGTCGGGCGGCGTCTGCGCGCCGACGGCAAGACGGCCCGTGTCGTCACGGTACAGCTGGTGGACAACGCCTTCCGCCGCACGAGCCACCAGACGACGCTGCCCAACCCGACGAACTCCACGGACCGCCTCTACCATGTGGCAATCGAGCTGATGCGCCAGATGTGGCCGCAGCGCCCCGTGCGGCTGGTGGGTGTCAGCGCCGAAAAGACCGGCGAGGACAACTTTGAGCAGATGGACCTTTTCACCGATGCCGCCCGCATCGACAAGCAGGAGAAGCTGGACCGCGCCGCCGATGCCCTGCGCCGTAAATTCGGCGGCGCGGCGGTGACACGGGCGACGCTGCTAAGCCCCGATACCCGCAAGCCCGAGGCGTTGAGCACCGCCAAAGAGCGGGATAAAAAATGACCCATGGAGACGGTGGCTGCCTCTCATGGGTCATTTGTACTTTGTATGAGCATGGCTTCCCCCGAGGGGGAAGCTGTCAGCGGCCCCGACCGCTGACTGATGAGGGGCTGCCTTGCCGTTGCCGTCCGCTATCGGGGCGCCACGGTACACACGCCCCTCATCCGGCCCTGCGGGGCCACCTTCCCCCAAAGGGGAAGGCGAGTAGAACCCTCAATTCGCCATAAACTCCCAATACGCCCCGTCCATCTCCACGATGGCAACGCCGTCCTCGGTCACCCAGTAGGAATACCCGGTACCAAAGTTCGAGCACCCGTCCGTCTCCGGGAAGGCGTCCCGGTCAACGCTTGTCTCAATGACCCCGTCAGCCCCGCGGTCCGGGGGGCAGTCCACTGCGCTGCCCGTATCAAAATACAGCACGCCGTCGATCTGTACACACTGCGCCAAGCCCAGAGCGATGCCGGAAGCGGCGCTGTCCTTTTCGACAGCAGCTCCCTCGTCGGCGTCCGCGGCCTGGGGCGCGGCGGCATCCAACATCGGCATGTCCGGCGCGGGGGCGGTCTCGGCAGCGGCCTCCGGGACGTCGGCGGCCATGGCGGCTTCACTGGCTATGCTGCTCTTGCGCAGTGCGCCGCTCCGCCACACGGCTGCGCCGCCCAAAACTATACAGGCGCACGCGGCCACAGACACGACCTGCCGCCAGTGCAGATGCACCACCCGGCGGCGTTTTTTCACCGGGGCGTCGGCGGCCAGGATCAGGTCGTCGTCCACATGGCCGATGGCCTCAAATAATTCGCGTTCTGTCACAGTGCAGCACCCCTTTCCTGTAAGTAGGCGGCCAGCTTGCCGCGCGTGCGGTGCAGCGTCACCCGCACCTTGCTCTCGGTCAGGCCGTACCGCGCGGCAATGTCCGCCGTCGCGTCGCAGTACCAGTACCGACGCAAAAATATGCTGCGCGTTTCCTCCGGCAGCGTGCGCAGAAACGCGCTGATGAGCCGCCCGGTCTCGGCAGCGTCAAAGCTGTCCTCCACGCTGCCCGGCGCGGCGACGCATTCGGCCAGCTCGTCCAGCGGCGCACAGGTCTGCCCGCTGCCGCGCTTCTGCGCCGCCGCCCGGTCAAAGCGGTCCAGCGCGAGATTCCGCGTGATGCGCCCCAGATACGGAGCCAGCCGCGCAGGCCGGTTGGTGGGCATGCTGTTCCAAGCGGCCAGCCAGGTGTCGTTCTCGCATTCCTCGGCGTCGTGGGCGCTGTGCAGAATGTTGTCAGCGATCTTGCGGCAGTACGCGCCGAATTTCGCCGCCGTCTCGGCCAGCGCCTGCTCGTCCCGCGCCCAGTACAGGGCCACGATTGCGGCGTCCTCCATGGTTTCAGCCTCCTTTATTATATAAGGTAGGGATTTTTTTGCGGATGTTACAGAAAAAGTCTGCCGACGGGGCAGACTTCATGCAGGGGTGAACATTGCTCGCCCGGTATAGCTCACAACATGTGCTTCTTGTGCAGCACCCACGCCGCAAACACACAGAGCGCCAGCGTCAGGCCCAGCACAATGGCGAACCCGGCGGTGGTGTTGGCAAAGGGCATGCCGTCGGACTGCACGTTCATGCCGTACAGACCGCTGATGACGGTGGGCACGGCCATCAGCAGGGTGATGCTGGTCAGGTACTTCATGGCGTTGTTCAGGCGGTTGTCCAGAATCGAGCTGAACAGCTCCCGCGTGCCCTTTATATCGTCGCGGTAGATGCTGGTCATCTCGATGGCCTGACGGATCTCAACGATGACGTCGTCGAGCAGCTCGCGGTCATCGGGGTACTGCTCCAGCCGCTTATAGCGGGTCAGGCGGTCCAGCACCGTAGCGTTGGCGCGCAGACTCGTGGCAAAGTAGACCAGCGTCGATTCCAGGCCGTGCAGCTCCATCAGGTCGCTGTCCTTCAGCTCGCCGGCCAGATTTTTCTCAATGGCCTGGCGGCGGCGGTCGATCAGGCGCAGCTCCTGCTGGTACATCGTGGCCGCGCGGTAGAGCAGCTGGTAGACGAACCGCATTTTCTTGCGGGTCGAGAACCCTTTGACCCGGCAGGCGGCAAAATCCCCGATAACGGCGGTATCGGTGGAGCAGACCGTGACGATCAGCTCCTGCGTCAGCAGAATGCCCAGGGGGATAGTCGTATAGATGCCCTCGCCGGCACCGTCTACCTTGACGGGGATGTCCACGATGATGACCGTATAGCCGTCCTCCAGGCTGATACGCGCCGATTCCTCGGGGTCCGTCGCGGCCACGATGTCCGCGGGCTCGATGTCCAGCGTTGCCGCTACCCGGCGGACCTCATCGTCGGTGGGGTTGGTCAGGCAGATCCAGGCCCCCTCGTTCATATCGTCAACGCGCGTCAGATGCTTATCCTGTGTGCGGTAAATCTTCATCATGGCTATTCCACCTAATATACTATTATAATAGTAGTATACGGCTTTTGCAGAGGATACGCAAGGAGATTTTACTGCGTATGCGGCAATAAACGCAGCAATGTCCCGTCACCTCTCCGACTGCCCACTCCACCAGCACCCGCTCACCCCTCCACCACTCCGTAGGGGCCGGGCATGCCCGGCCCGCGCGCTTTTCCATAACCACCCTCTAATCTTCCGCATCGTAGGGAGGGGTCTTGACCTCTCCGCCTGCCCGTTCCCGGCCGGCACCCGCTCACCCTTCCGCCACCCCGTAGGGGCCGGGCATGCCCGGCCCGCAACCTTCCCATCGCCTGCCGTCAATCTTCCACCACCCACCACCCCCCCCATAATTTGTGCCCACCAACCGCCATCACCCCAATATACACCTTGCCCAAACTTCACCCTCAAACTTTGTCGAAAAAATCAAAAAAACTTGCAAAAACCTGTTGACAAAGGTCATACTACTTGCTATAATAATCAAGCTGTCTCGCGAGCCCAGCCCGCGGCGGCAGCCGCTGGAGCCTTTACCTACAGCTTGTACGCCGTTTTTTGAAGAAAACTTCTTCAAAAAACTTTCAGAAAACCTCTTGACAAACGAGAGAATCTGATATATAATATACAAGCTGTCACGGAAACGCGACAGCGCAGCAGGACCTTGAAAATTGAACAAAACTGAAACTTGTGGAACCTTGATCGTGGGT
>NZ_FUYF01000027.1 GCF_900167555.1 Gemmiger formicilis
ATCACGCGTCCCGTGCGCAGGTCAAGCTGGCGCTCACGCCGTGCGCCCAGCATATCATTGACGAACTCCTGCGCCTGATATTCCACCAGCGCGGCGACTTCTTCCCCGTAGCTGCTCCCCTGCCCCTGCAAGAGAATGGCATCCACATCGGTTTCTTCCAGCAGTACATCCAAATCTGAACTTGCCTTGGAGCGGATACGGTTGTACAGCAGAATCACGCCGTTTTCCAGTGAATCACAGGTGGACAGGTCGGCGCGGCCATTCTTCAACAGCAGATAGTCCGCCGTGAAACCGCCCACATCCAGAATCAGCGCACGCGGCACGGTTGCCAGCTCGCCCAGCATCATGGCCGCCGCTGCAAATGCCTGCGGATAGCACTGCACATCGCGGATCAGGATACTGTACAACTTGTCACGGTAGGAGAAGTAGATGGGGTCCTTGCGCTTGAAGTAGCGCACGAACGCTTTGTTCTGTGCGCCGAAGTGTGCGGGCGGCAGACCGATGGCAAGGTCAATGGGCATCAACCCGGAGGTATACGCGCCCTGCGCTTCGATTTCCTCCGCGATGGCAAACAGCGACAGAATAAAGAAACGCTCGTCTGTGGTTTTGTCCTTCTGGTACGGGATGCGCTGTGCGGACAGCGTATAGTAACTGCCGCCGTATTTCAGTACGTCCCTACCGTAAGGTCTGGTTTTGCTTTTCTGTACACCGGAAACAATGGCGTTTCCGTGGACAGTTTTGACCTGTTTGTTGCCGTGGTCGATAGCAATAAGCATAACATCAGCTCCTTTCGATGCTTATATTTACCTTATACGTTTTGAATACGTCATTTCCCAACAAATTTACGCATTATTTTTTCTTGTACGCAATGATGCGCATTATTTATTTGTTTGCATTTCCCTGACGGGTGCGCTATAATGGGCAAAGTAAGTAAAAACACAGGAGTCCGTCATGAATAAAACGCTTGAAATCAGTGCCATGCAGTATGATTTTCATACCTTGCTGAAAGTTTCCGATATATGCGGCCTTACCGGCGAAATCGGCTTCCATGATACAGACACAGGCTACCTCGTCAGCTTTCCCGATGACGACGGCAAAGCCGACCAGCGGATGGCCGAGTATAAAAAGCGGCTTGTCGATCTTGAAAACAACATCTGGAATCGGTAATTTGTGACCCGCCGGGGAAAATTCAATATAATTAAAGGAATAGCCCCTTCTGCTGAAATCGCATCAGCGGAAGGGGCTGTTATTATGATTTATCGGTATTTCTAACCTCTTATATGATCTTCTTCATCTTGTCGACATTTTGCGCCAATCTGCCGCATCAAGGACAATGTCGGTAATGAACGTAGCAATATTCAAGAAGAATGCCAGTATAATAGAGGATATCGCAAACTGCCAATATTGGCTTTCCAGAGCGATGGCATTTTGACAGGTGCAGTGAGTTCCCGTCCCAGTAAGCAACAAATTGTACCTGATCATATTTTTTTGTCATTCTGCAAAGTTCAGCGGCGTAAAGTCTGTACTGCCTGCCAGCAGGTCGTCCAGCGCTATGACGCCGTAGACGTCCCAGTTCATCGGCCGGGTGTAGGTCGTGCCGTCCTTGTCCACGTCGTGTACCGTGCCGGTTTTGGTGTCGTAGGCGGCCAGCACGCGGCCCTGCTGAGCGTCCAGGATGCGGATATTCCGCACGTCCTTGCCAGGCACATAGCGCTGCTGTGTCAGCTCTGTCTTGACGCCGTTGCGGCAGAAATACTGGCGGGTCGTGTTGTCGCCCGTGCCGTTGCCGTTTTCATCGCAGCCGCACTCGTCCACCCACACCAGCCAGCCATCGGCAAAGCCGGTCAGGGAGTAGTAGCACTCCCACCCTGCGCGGGTTGTGGGAAAGCCGTCTGCTACGGGGGTAAAGCTATCTGCTGCCGCGTTCAGATAACCGACCTCCCCGCTCTGGTAGTTGCAGTTGGCAAGGCCGCTGCGGCTGCCCTCGGTCAGGATTTGGTAGTCGTTTCGGTAGCTGATCAGGTCGCGCTTTTCCATACCGTCCCCTGTCACAAACACCGTGCCCGCATCGCGCTCATAGCGCTGCTGCGGTGTACAGCTCCCATTGGCCAGATCCACTGTGCAAATCTGCATAGCCTTGGTCAGCGCATCGTTCGACTGTATCATCTTGGCAAAGGTCATCTGTTGACCGCCTACTTCCAACAGCGTGTACATTTCGGGGGCATACTCCCCTGTCCCGTCAGGCAGATCGTCCCATGTGCAGATTTTCTGTGCCTGACCGCCGGTCTTATCCACAGCCCACAGCGTCTGGCGGCGGTTATCATCGGTCAGCACACTGTAATAGAGGTTCGCATCATCCACAGCCACGCCGCGCCCCACAACGGACAAACCTGGCTCCACCTCCGCCAGCAAAATCCGCTCCGTGTGGTCGGAATTGATTCTTTCCCAGCGATAATAGCTGGTTTCATCGTTATAATAAAACGCCAACAGATACACTTCATCCCCATCGCCGTAGCAGAGCGTCACGTTGCCGTCGCTCCACGCGGGGCAGGCTGCGCTGTCATGGGCGCAGCCGGGCAGATTGCAGACAGGGCGCGCATCGCCAGTCTGCTCGTCGATGGCATAGATCAGCGCACGACCCATCGTGTCGGTATAGTTGATTTCACAGTCGTTGAACGCCTGATAATACACGCCGTCCGCAGCGGCGGTCAGCAGCCGCAGGGTGCCGCTGCCGATGCTTTGCAGCTGCTCGGCGGGGGCTGCTGCGGCTTCCGTGGCCGCAGTCGGTGTCGGCGTGCTGTCCGCTGCGGTCTGTCCGCAGGCTGTCAGGGCCAGCGCCAGCGCGGCAGTGATAGCAAGATATTTCTTCATGATATTTCCTCCCCGTATTGCGTGTTCAGTGCGGCAAAGGTCTGCGGCGTCATGCTGGCGGCGGAGAGCGTCACGCTGTACCCGCTGGCGTTCGCCACGGCGTAGACCTGCGCAGTCTCACTGTAGCCTGCTGCGCCGAAATCCCGCACGGCTGTGCCCCAGTCCGGGTACTGCCAGTCGGTAAACTCGTCCAGCCCCAGCAGGGCGCAATACTGCGCCACAGCGTCATCAGCAAGCGTATCACCCTGTCCTAAATCGTTCTGATAGTTAAAATACAGCGGTGCATCGTCATCAGAAAGAATCAGCTGGATATACACATGCTCGGTATCCGCGCCTGTGTAGATCTCTTCCGGGCTGCGCACCAGCTGCGTCAGGCCGCAGGGCGCAGTGTACAGCTCCCAGCTGCCGTAGTCCAGACGGCAGACCGAGAGTGCAGCGGCATAGCTGTCATCGCACAGCAGCCCGGCCTCGTGCAGGGCGCGCAGCGTCCGGCGGGCGCGGGCCAGTGCACTGCCGTCCATCGTGCCCGCCGTCCAGCCGCCGTCCCAGACGCTGTTGCTGCCGAGCGGCACCTTCGTCACATGCTCGGCGGCGTAGAGGGTGCAGGCTGTGGCATTGGCCCGCCCGGCTGCCGAAAAGCGCTCCCCGTCCGTGCGGATGTGGGGCGCTGCCAGCAGTGCGCGGTCCCACAGGGCGAACACCGCCAGCGGCAGCGCCAGACTGCACAGCACCACAGCAGCGCAGCGCAGGAAGGGGCGCAGCGTATCAGCTTTGTGTGTCATTGTCAGCCTCCCTTTCGCTCGGCAGCACCTCCGGCACGGCGATGGTCACAGTCGTGCCGACATGCTCGGTGCTGGTGATTTCCAGCTTTGCCCCGTGTGCCCCGGCAATGCGGGCGCAGAGTGCCAGCCCGATGCCGCTGCCGCCTGCGGCCCGGCTGCGGGACTTGTCCACCATGTAAAATGCCTCGGTCACGCGGGGCAGATCGGCGGCGGGGATGCCGCAGCCCGTATCCGTCACGGTGAAAACCACCTGCCCGGCGCGGCGCTCACACCGCAGGGTGATGGCTGCACCCTCGATGCCCTGACAGGCTCGCTGGGCATTGAGGGTCAGGTTGCGCAGCATATCCACCCACAGGCTGCGGTCTACCTGCACCACGCACCCCGCGCTGATGACACGCGGCACGGGCGTACTGCCCTGCGGCAGGCTGCGCACGGTCTGCAGCAAAAGCCCGGCATCCTGACAGGGCACCAGCTCCAGCGCCCCGGCCTGATCCAGCCCCATCAGCGCCAGCAGACTGCGGCTCAGGTTTTCCAGTCGCTGGGTCTCGTGGTAGATGTAGCCCGCTGCCTCCCGCTGGGTCTCGGTGTCATCGGGCCGGGCGCGCATCAGGTCAGCATAGCCGAGCATCGCGGTCATCGGGGTCTTGACCTCGTGCGTAAATGCCGCAATAAAGTCCTGCTGGCTCTGCGTTGTTTTTGATAATTCGTTGATCTTGCCTTCCACCGCTGCGGCCATTGCATCAAAGCTGCGGCTCAGCGCGCCGATTTCATCATCGGTCTTGACCTGAGTACGCTGGGTGTACTCACCATCGGCAATTTTCTCGCTGGCCGTCTGCAGCGCAGTCAGCGGGCGGGTCACGCGGCGGCTGAACAGCACAGCTGCCCCGCCGCCCAATACCAGCAGCGCCGCCGATGCCGCCAGCCACGCCCGCAGCTGGGCGTCACGGGTGGCGAACACCGCGCTCACATCGTAGGCGCAGAGCATATCGGCCCGCACGCCGGGCAGGTCCAGCGGCTGGGTCAGCAGCAGATACCACCGCCCGGCCGCCCGGGTCAGCTGCCAGGCGTTTTCGCCGTTCGTCAGGGCCTGCTTCAGTGCGGTGCGCGGCAGGGCCGCAGGCAGGCCGGAGTAGAGCGTATACGCACCGTCCAGCCAGAGTGCCATGCTGCTGCCCGCATCGGCGGTCTGCTCGGCATACTGCTGGGCCGCGGACGCCAAAATGTAATTTTCAAACTGCGCACTGTCCGTGGCCTGAAAGATGATGCGTTCAAGCGCGTATTTTTCTTTTTCCTGCTGGGCCTGCAGGGCCGTGCGGGTGCTGGCCAGACTGCCGGAAAAACTCTGCCCTGTCAGCAGCAGCCCCGCCGCACCCAGCGCGCAAGACAGCAGCGCAATGCAGCCCAGAGATAGCTTGGTTGCAAATTTCATGACTGTTTCCTCATACCAGATCGCGGCCCTGCAGCGTCACCTGCACCCAATCCTGACTGCCCGCCAGATAGTCCTTAACCGAAATGATACCGTACTCTCCGCGGCAGGTGGTAAAGCTGTAAGGTGCGCCGTCCGTGCCGATGTCATTTGTCGTGTAGTAGATTTCGCCGTATTTCACTAGCAGCATCGTGTCGCTGGCTGCCACAATAAACGGGCTGCGCTCCACCGTCTGATCCTTGAGCCATGTGGTCGGCAGCGGGGTGTAGACGCCGGTCTCAGGGTTCAGCAGCCCCTCGCTGTCATCGCGCACCGTCACAGGGATCCAGCCGTCCAGCCTTGCGCCTTCCACGACACCGTATAATACTCCCTGCAGGTCAAGCTGTCGGGTTTGGGCTGTGCCTGCAGTCAGGTCAAATTTTGTCACCAGCCCCGATTCGTTCAGCAGATAGGCCGCACCGTTGTGGACAAGCTGGACATTGCCCTCACTGCCGCCCCATGTCATGTCGGTGTCGGTCATGTTGCCCGCCGTATCCAGCAGACAGATGTTTTTCGTCTGCTCGTTCCGCGCCTGCTCGTCGGCGGCCAGCCATGCGCGCAGTTCCTCATCCGTGGCGGCCTCTCCGGCCGGGTTCAAGGGCTGCTGCTGATAGCCTGCGCTGTGCTGCAAAACGATTTTGTCCTGCCAGCAGCCTAAGGCGAAATAGTCCTCGCCGTCCGGTATGCTACGGGTAAAGAAGCACGCTGCACCGCCCTCATCCAGACGAAAAGCGGAATATTCGTCATAGCTGCGCACAAATATATACAGTGCTGTGCCATCCGTGTACCAGATAAAGGCATTGGTCAAATCGGGCAGGTCATCCCCCTCGGCCACACGGCGGCGGTCACTGCCGTCCAGATTGCTCACATCCAGATAGGCGCTGTCACTCTCATTGTGGCGGCCATCCACAAGCCAGTAAAGGTGGTCACCCACGGGCAGCAGCATGGCTTTCGGCACGCAGCCGTTACGGATGGCCGTCATGTAGGCCGGGCAGCTTTCATCCGCATGGCTGCAGCCGAGCTTTTTGCAGAGAATACGCTGCTCGCCCGTTGAAAAATCAATCGTTGTGGCGAAGTATTGCCCGGCATCGTCAATGTTCATCGCGCTGTAGACGGCATCCCGGCCCACCGCCGCGCCCCAGGTCGTGTAAATGGGTGTAAGTGTGTCCTGCACGGCGGGTGTTTCTGTGGTGGGCTCTGCAGTCTGCGCGGGCGGGGTGGCTGTCTCGGTGGTCGTGCCTGCAGGCATATTCTGCGGCGCGGCCGTGCAGGCCGTCAGCGCCAGCGCCAGCAGACAGGCGGTCAGCCTTGTGGTGTGTTTCATGGTGGTTATCCCCCTTTGTTTGTTGTACCCCCAGCATAGTGCAGGATTGTTTCCGGTTGGTTACAGCTTCGTCACGGGCGGGTTACATTTTATTCTTTTTATTCCTTTTCCAGCATATACCCGATTTGCCGCACGCTGCGCAGGCGGTCGCCAAGGTTCAGCTTGCGGCGCAGGCGGGCAATGTGGGTGTCAAGCGTGCGGGTGTCACAGCCCGTGCCGTCATCGCCCCAGACGGTTTCGTACAGATAATCCCGGTACAGCGCCCGGCCGCGGTTGCGCAAAAACAAGAGAAGTAAGTCATATTCCTTGCGGGTCAGGTGCATTTCCTCCTCACCGCGCAGCACACGGCAGGCCGCAGCGTCCACTGTGTACTCCCACATCGTATAGACGGCGGTGCTGCGCCCGGCGCGCCGCAGCACGCTTTCCACCCGGGCCACCAGCTCAGTGGGGGCAAACGGCTTGACAATATAATCATCCGCGCCACTGTTCAGCCCGCGCACCCGCTCGGCCACAGCGTCCTTCGCCGTGATGAAGATGCAGGGCGTGCCCGTGGGCCGCAGGTACGCCAGCAGATCGTACCCGTCCAGATGGGGCATCATCACATCGAGCAGCACCAGATCATAGCGGTTCTTTTCCAGCAAATTTGCCGCCGCACGGCTGTCGGTCACGGCCTGGCAGCGGTAACCCGCCTCCGTCAGGATGCGCCGCACCAGCATGGCAATGGCGGCTTCATCGTCCACAATCAAAATCGGATTCATTCAACAATCCCCCTTTATAATCCCTATTGTACAACAGAATGTTACATTTCGGTGAACTTTTAGCCAAAATTTACAAACCCATTTTTGCAAGTTACTTTGCCATGTCACACGTGAGCATAAAGTAATAGCCCCTTCTGCTGAAATCACATCAGCGGAAGGGGCTGTCCTTTTAACCTATGTGGTTTTCTTCATTTTTCCAACATTTTACGCCGATCTGCCACATCAATGACAAGCCCGGTAATAAAGGCGGCAATATCCAAGAAGAACGCCAATACAAGAGAAAATGCTGCCAGCTGCCAATATGGGCTTCCCAGATAAATCAGTGCCTGATCAACAGGGTTATGCTCTGAAATATAGAGGCGCTGTGCATCGTCCAGCTTATCAAGGGCATCTGCACGGTCATACTCCTGCCCGCTGTCACTGACAGGCAGACCACTGATTGTTGCCTTCAGACGCTCATTTTTCTCTGTCCATAGGGGCTCCCAGTTTTCCGTATCCTGTGCAGTGTCTGCCGTCATGCTGTCAATCTGGTTTTGCAGCGCGTCACCTGATGATTTCAGGACTGCGTAATCCTGTACCTTGCGGATAAAACTGTCCATATCATTCAATAATGTCTGAAAATCCGCATCCAATCCACTGTCCTGTGCGGCTTGCAGCTGTTCAAACACAGTGCGTGCCTGCTGTTCAATAGCTTCCGTATCCACATCTGTCTGGAGCAGCGCACTTTGGATACTACGCAGCGCCTGACCTGTCTGCACGGAGGCTGCATTTCCGGCAATTCCCAGCACACCTGCGTATCGTTGCAGGATTCCCTGCGCCTGCTGATAATCCTGTAAGTCCTGTTGTTGCTGATTTACCGTATCCTGCAAGTTACTCAATCGGGATGCCGCACTGTTATAGGCACTCTGCAAAGCGTTAGTATTACTTCCATACGGCGCATTTCGCAACGCACTTGCTGCGCTGGTTTGCGCATCTGCTGCTGCCGTCAAGGCGTCCTGCGTCTGGCTTATCTGCTGCGTCAGCTGTTCGATGCGGGTTTCCACCTGTTCGGTAAGCTGTGTTAGTGCTGCGGCAGCCTGTTCGCGCACGCCGGAGGATGTTCCCTCCTGCGTGGCGATCTGCATTGCTTGGATTGCCGAAGCAATTTCATTATTTGCCGCAAAGTCCGCATTATCGGCGTAGCTTGCCTTGTCCGCTGTCAGATCCAAGCCGGAAGGATTCTGTGTTGTTTCGGTATCGGCGGTCTTGCTGGCAGTGTACAGAGCCGCCACCTCGCCGCCCAGGGTTTCCCGCAGTGCATCACTGCTGATTTGTACAAATTCATCCGCTTTGTATAGTTCGTTTCGGTACACGGACTGAACCAACAGGCGGCTTTCGGTCTGCCAGCTTTTTTCATAGACCGTGCCAACGATAAAAACATAGCTGAACCACGAGGAGCAGAACAAGACCACGCCGCTGAGCGCCAGCACGCAGATTTTCCCGCGCAGACTATGTATCCAGCGCCAGAAGGTCGGCAAGTAAAAGTTCAGTCCCAGCAGGATGCTTTGTATGGCAAACGAGGCAAGATTTGCCTGCCACGCCTGTGAAAACACATAGTCCCGCATGCCCTGTGCGGTACTCCACCAAGAAACGATTGCCAACAATACTGTGGCAAGGCGCAGCAGTGTCAAAATCATTCCCTGCGAGTTTGTGGCTTTTGGTTTTAGCTGTCCCCCTACTTTTTGTAGGCGATTCCAAACATTGGTTTCGCTTGCTCCTGTTTCTTGCTCAACCGTTGGTTGCAACACTGCCTGTATCAACAGCGAAATTCCTTGAACAACTGCTACCAGTACCCACATACCGCAGAGACTGTTCATAAAGATTCCCGTATCGCTCAAAGGGGTGGGAATTCCCGCTACGCAGGTATTGAACACAAATGCCATCAGTGTAATAAACCCTGCCGCGGCGATCGCCACGGATTTTTCTGTGCTTTTTTCCCCACGCAAAAGACCTACATAGCTGAAGAAATTCAGTACCAACAGCAAAATGTTCACGGTGACCACGCCGGATGGATTGGAAGAAGCCATCTGCTGGCACAGCAAAACCACCGCCGCAGTCAATGGAGGCAAAAGAAAAGATTGTCGTTTCCAGAAGCCGCCTTTATCCGATTTGTTCTCCATCATTATGCCCCCTCGCGCTCTGATTATTTCCTGTACACTTTATATAATTAGCATACCATAGCTTTCTGCATTTGCACAACGGGTCGCCATAAATTTTACATCCGCTTCGCATGATTGGCAAGATACTGCACCGAACTCTAACCAAGTTATATATTTGCACCACTTCACAAAAGGTCCTCTTTCACAGCGAAAGAGGACCTTTTGTTTACTTACATCCCAGTATTTCCAACGCCCTTGACAGGGGCATCACTTTCTGGCACTTGGCCTCTTGGGAATCATATCCTGCTTTCTTACCGTCCGGCATCACCGCTATGGCGTTTTCTGTCAGTATGGCCGCTTTCAATTTAGGAACATAGCGATGTACCTTCCCCTGCCGGTCAATCTTGGCGTGAGGCATGATAAGTTCCGCTGTTCCCAGCTTGATTTTTGCTTCTTTCGGCAGCGGCGAAAGCCACTTGTAGGTTTCTCGCTCAAAAGCGGTATCCCACATAGAGTACTGGTACGCTCTTCCACCGAAGAAGCCATCCTGCCGTTCACGATATTCAAAATGTTCTGTCTGCTGCGTTACCATCTGCGCCACACGGGCGGCGTTCAGTTCCATCTCCTCTAAGCAGATGTACTCATGCCGCTGATGTTCGAAATAGTACCCGCAGCTGATATTGACCGCCGCAGTTTCCAGATACGGCGCAATGTAGGATATGTCACTGCACGAACCTTCTGCTGTCTCGAACCCGAACGAGGTGACGAAATCCTCAAACTCCGGGTTATCGCAGCGGTAAAACACAGCATCATTGCTGCCGCGGCGGTCAAGTTCTACGATGTAGTTTACCTGTGGCTGCAAAGGACCTCCTGTAAATTTCTTTGCACCTATGCAGCCGATTTCTTCGTCCTCACAGAACAGCACATGACAGTTTGCTGTGTGCAGGATCTGCAAAATCATCCAGACACCACAGCGGTCATCACCGCCGATTCCCTGCGGTGACATGGCTACTGTCCCGTCTGCCGAATAGCATATCTGCTCAACAGGCTGCCTGTGAACCGTGTCCATGTGGGCCACCAGCATCACAGGGATTGCTCCCTCGGCATACAGGTAGCCGGGTTTATCGGTGACGGGGTAGCCCCTGCTTTTCAACTCAGCTTTCAGCGTCCTTTTCAATTCCATCTGCGGCAGGCGCAGAATGGTTTCAAATGTCAATTCTTGCATGGATTCCTCCTTTATGCGGCAAGACCGCTCATCTGGTTCGGGCAGAAGCGATTGGCACCGATGGAAAGGCAGTCACTATGGATTGTGCAGTTTCCGCATACGCCAACAACCTGCTCATAGCAGGCAGGGCAAATTCCGCGCTGCTCGCCGGAACGGGCAATTCCGATACGCGGCATACCGATAAACTCCTCTCCGCAGGCAGTGCAGCGATAACTGCATTCCTTACAGTAAAAGTGGTTATCAATATATCGCCCATATCCATGCACCGTTTTACCACAGCCTTTGCAAACAAACATACTGCCGCATTCTGTACAGCGTATCGAGCGGTGGTTCTTCTGTTCCCCGCCGCAGCAGACGCAGCGAGCCACCGAGCCAATCGTCATTTTGCCATAGTCAGTCTCCCCTTTCAGCAGAGATACTACCGCATACCCATACTCATAGTCGGGATAGTGGTTGCTGTCCGCCGCAGACTCGCAGTAAGGTTCGGTATCTTTTCCACGCTTAAGTGACCACAGGTTCGGCTTGTCAAGGCATGTTGCGATTGCCTGCTGGACGATGCTGCGATACAATGTCTTTTGGTCCTCCAAATCTGTAGGATACAATCGGGATTGCAGCAGAACATTATCCTTATAGCAGAAAATCTCTCGCGTGATGCGCGGGGCTGTATGGAAGTCCTGCGTGTACTCGTCACTGACCGTGAAGAAAATCATGCTGACAGCATCCCCCATATAGGACTGGCAGCCGCCGCGGTAACCGCCGCCTTCTAAGCAATGGCAGGAACTCCAAGTGTTGTCACGGTTGGACATTTCGAGAAAATCACAGGGGTGGATTGACAGCACTGCGGTTTTCTCGATATGCGCCGGGTTCAGGGCATCTGCCAGCCGCGCAAACAGCGCGTTGTATGGCTTGATCGTGCGCGTATAGCGGTTATCCGGTTCGCCAGCTTCTGCTTCTTCCTCGATTTGGTCGAGATGAAATTTCAGGCAGAGCCGATTGATGATACGGCTTGCCTTTTGCCCCGGTGCGCACTTGATACCGCCGTACTGCCGAATCGTGTCCAAGCGGTACTCGTTTGGTATCCGGGCATAGTCTGCGGTTGCTGCGCGCAGGGCTACTTCAAAGTTCTCGTACACCGTATCATCCGTGCAGGCCCTGCGGCCCAGTTCCAGTATGGCGGCGCGTGTTTCATCTACGGTAATGCGGTCAATTTCCCGGCGCTCCTCCACGCGGAACACGATTGCCAGTTCCTTCTCGTTCCATAGCGGATGCTTGCGCAGGAGCTGCAAAAGCCCCTGCTTCTGTTCATACCACTGTGTAAGGTTCGCCGCGACTCCTTCCTCCGAAAACGGCTTTTGATACTTGTGCATGACCTCGTAAAATTGCTGTTTGAGTTCATCCATCATTGTGATTTCACCTTTCTTGCATTTCTATTTTTAACGCCGGGCGGCGCCAAACCAAAACAAAAAAGCGAGAACAACTTTTCTTCGCTGCAAACAGCAGTACAAAAAATCATTCTCGCTTTATGCGGGGCTGCCCCCGTCAGATAAAAAATGCCCGCAATGCACAGACCAAACGGTCAGCGGCATTGCAGGCACAAAGTACAAAAATAACAACGTGTGTCAGTGCAAATTGCTTTGCAGGACACATAAATCACTTACATCAGTATGATACCATAATTTGCAGAAAACGTCAATTTACTGCCGGGGATATTTCATGGTATACTACCACAAAAGTGGTGCCACACACTATGGCAGATATTGAATATGACAACGAAGCATTTTTCCAAGAATATGCTAAGATGACCCGCAGCCAACGGGGGCTTGCCGACGCGTGCGAGTGGCACATGCTGCAGCCTCTGTTCCCAGATTTGCAGTGCAAGCGTGTTTTGGATTTAGGCTGCTGCTATGGCTGGCACTGTAAGTATGCTGTGGAGCAGGGCGCGGCACAGGTGTTGGGCATCGGCATCAGCCACAAAATGCTGGATGAATCCCAAAAGCGCAATGCAGATCCGAAAATTGAATACCGCCTTTGCAGCATTGCGGATTACGATTACCCTGCCGCCGCGTGGGATTGCGTAGTTTCCAATCTGGCGCTGTACTACATTGCCGATTTAGACCGTGTGTTTGCCAATGTGCATCGGACGCTGAAATCTGGCGGGACGTTCCTTTTTTATATAGAGCATCCCTCATTCACTGCTGGTGTACATCAAGGCTGGGTTTATGGTACGAACGGTCGGCTGCTGTACTGGCCCATCGACAACTACTTTCTGCCCGGTGAGCGTGTCACTAACTTTTTAGGCTGCGAGATCCGCAAGCAGCACCACACACTAACGCAGATTCTTATGGGCTTACTGCGCATCGGGTTTGTGCTGGAGGCTGTAGAGGAAGCCGAGCCGCCCGCCAACATGATGGACTTGCCCGGTATGAAAGACGAACTGCGCCGCCCAATGCTGCTGGTGAAAGCAACAGAGGAAAAAAATATAAAATATAATTGTCTCCGATTTACATCACATGACGTGAGTGCAAGTCGGAGACAATTTCAGCTTTTTATGTTTTCAAATTGTTAATGCCGTCATTTTTTGAGACTTTCCCTGCTGTGTTTTTTTGAATACATGGTTTCCATTTTATATCTCATGTGGCTTTGCTTCACACGACACGCCATTTCCATGTAGCTTTTTCAAAAGTACTGCTTTCATCTGCGATCCGGTGATTTCATCTTCGTTGCTTGTAGTTTAAAGTTCCATCGCATAGGTACGACCCAGTACATCTCCACTTTTATTGACGGCATATGCTTCTGTGCTCTTACCTGGCTACCGAAAAGCAATCAACAAAGAAACGCCTATATCAATTAATGCTTTACAGAAATTTTCTTCCGTCCCGCCATTGTTCTCATGCATCAAGTATTTCCACGTTTCATTTCCCCAGCGCAAGTACATCTCCGAGGTAATACTATCACTTACAATCTCATATTTGCCAATCTCTTCTTCGATATTAAGATTGTTTTCTTGTACCGACACGGCTTCGGCATTTGCTCGATATACTTCAATCTTTAGAGTTTTTTTCTCATTGTAATAACTAATACTCATTCGAAGCAAATGATCATATGTTGTTTCATCTGCTTGTTTGTAAATACTATTCAATTCAGCCCCCTCTGGAATTGAAGTAGACACTTGAATTGATGGTGTGGGCTTATAATCTAACGATGCCACTTGAAATTTGTAATCGCCAATCGAATCAGGAAAAGTGATATCCGGGTATTTTTCATGTAGAAGTTGTGCATCTGTTTGTTCAACCGCACCACACACTGTCACAAACTTATCTCCATATGCAAAAGTATAAAATTCATCAATTGCCAGTTCTTTTTCATTGCATATTTGTTTTGCCTCAGCAATAATTGCAGGTAATTCCTTTAATTCGTCCACCGTTACGTGTTCCTGTGACCCATTAGATGTTTTTTCACCTTCAATTTCAACATATTCCTCACCGACACAGTTTGATGTGTTTTCAACAAGCTCCTCATTGGAACATGCTGTCAACAAAGTCAACATGCACAAAAAAGCACAACATATTTTTAGCAATCCCCATTCAAATGTCTTCACCTTAATACACCTCCCCTGTAAGTAGGCATTGCGTTTTTGAACCTGTTATTTCCTGCGATAAAATTCGACAGTACAGATAAAGCCTAAGAGCCTCCTTTCATGGCTTTATAGATTTTAGCATTTCTATTATTTTTTCAGCTTCGTCCACATCATATATTTCTGTTTCACGATAAAATCGATAGCAAGACTGATCTGTTACCCAATAAATTGCCGCTTTAGAGATAATATCTTCTGGCTGAATACTATTTACCGATTCCTTTAATGCAATTGCATTCCGAAGTTCATCTCGGTCAATTTCCGAAAGAAGATTCCCGTCTTCATCTGTAAATTCATGTTCAACCGATGCAAAACTGTACTGTGTTACAACAAAGCTTTTTTGCTCTGTCTTATAGCCTTTACCTATTCCCGTATGAATTTTTCCAGAATAGGTAACACGAATACGACTATATCCTATTTCTGCATTCTCATCAAGCTCCTCTACACTATAATCGCTGCTGGGAACTTGAATCTGCATTTTCTCATAGTTGCTTGAATCAGGGGCATTCCTAACCGTCAGCCAAACACTCCCACGATTCATATTCCAGCTCAGTTCTGGCCATAACGCCACCGCTGCTGTTGCAAATAGAAAAACCGCCGCAACGACTGCCGCTGCCATGTAAACACTTTTATATCTTTTTTTACTAATCTTAAGATTTGGCCCAGTCACTGGTTTTACTTCGATTGCATGAAATGCTTCCAATTCTTCTTTTTGCATATCTTCGCATACCGCAATCAATAACTCATCAAACTTATTCTTCACAGTATAATACCTTCTTTCTCTAACACCGCTTTGAGCATTTTTCTCGTTCTCCATGCTCGCTGTCGCACTGTATTGGGAGAGATGTCAAGTAATGCTGCTATTTGTGTGCTGGTATATCCTTGACCATACTGTAATTGAATAATAGACCGATCTGTCTCGCTTAGATTTCTCAAACTGTTCTTTATTTTTCTACTTACCTCTCTGCTCTCTACAATCTCATGTGGTGATGGTGAAGTGTCCGGGATAGAATTCAATATACTATCTTCAATCGGTTCAGGATTTCCCCTTCGCATGATGTTGTAGGCCGCATGACGGACAGTAATAAGTATAAGATGCTCAAGTTTTTCCTCACTCGACGTATCAAGTTGCTTGGCTTTATGCAATCTAATCCATCCTTCTTGTACCGCATCTTGGGCAAGAGACGAATCATGTAGAATGGCAGTGGTCATTGCACATAGGCGGGCATAGTTTTTTGTGAAAATCTGTTCCACTTTATATTTTTGTTCCATGTTACCGCTCCCATTACTTGACTTTGCAAAGGCCTTTCACTACTATAACACCATAACTTACTAAAGTGTTATGCATTTTCATGATTTTTTCTATAAACATTAAAATCAATACACACCTCTCGTTACTCACTAAATAAAAATCTCCAACTTACGCGGTTGTATCGTGTAGATTGGCGGTTCTCGCATAAAAATAATTACCTTCGACTTGCACTCACGCGATGCAGTGCAACCCGAAGGTGATTTTTCTTTTATATAATTTTACTTCGCCCGGCGCGCTAATTCCATGTGGCTTTTCAAAAGGGCTTCTTTCATCTGTACACCAGTGATTTTGTCTTCACACCATGCGTTTGAAAGCTCTATCGCATAGCTGCGAACCGGTACGCCTTCAATTTTATTGACTGCATCTGCCACATGTACTGCCCGTTTACGTTGTGCTATTTTCTGTGGTTCCATAGGGGGCCTCTCCAATGTGTTCGTTATAGTCGCACCTTTTTTCGTTATCTAATTTACTTTGATGGACTATTCTACGTCATATTTACCATATAATACTTTTTCGTTTGCAAAAATATTGTTTCCGTCCAGATAAAGATACGGCTCTTCCTTCTCTGCAAATCCATTGATAGCTATGAAACCAATTTTCTTGACCGTGAGTTCTTTGATTTCTTCCACTTGCTGAACCTCACGATGAATTTCATCAAGGGGCATCGGCTGGGCATAATATTTTGCTTCGTAAATCTCATATCCGTCTGCAAATTCCAGGGCGACATCAAACTCACCATTCTTTCGATGGGCGGGGTCGTCATAGTAATAGCTGCCAATATTGCGTACCCCCTTCATTTTACCGGAACGAACCTGAAGGCTGAAATAGTCGCGGCAGATACCCTCAAATCGGCGAGAGATAAAATCCGTCAAGGCTGGCGCTATATACTCATCATAGAATGCTTCGGCCCCCAAGACTTGCAGGGCACTGGCGTTCTTATAGATAAAGGTAAAGTAAAACCGCAGCAGATTGTCGTTGATTTCAAAAGTAGACTTTTTATTATCGCCAATCTTGTTGATGGGGCTATTGCGTGCGATGATTTCAAGGTCAATCAGCGATTTTATTTGTTTAGAGAGGTTGCCGGTCTTTTTGACATCCAGCTTATCTTCAATTTCTGTATACCTCTTCTTCCCGTTTCCAATAACCGAGAAGATCCGCTCGGCATTGATTTTGACAGAATAATCCGACAACAGCAGTTGGTTGGCATAGAGATAGACAGCACTCATAGGGTTGAGAATCGTACTGATAATATTTTTCCGAATTGTAGCCCTAGGTTGCAGCGCTTGATTAACAAAAGGTGATCCACCAAAGACGGCATAGTGCGCCGCTTTATCATAGGGGGGCTTGTCGGGATAGAATTTTGCAGCTTCCAGATAGTTCAGCTCATTGAGCTTGATCGTTACGGCAAAACGGCCATACAGGGCATTCTTTTCCTGCAACGTGTCTTTCATCATACCGATGTGGGAGCCGGAGAGGATGAGTTCAATATTGACCAGACGATTGTCAATGATGTTTTGGAAGATGGAATCGACAGTTGCGGAGTCATTCATTGCTTTAAGATAGGGATACTCATCAATAACGGCGACGATTTTCTCCGGAAGGGCGTTCAGATACGCGAACACATCCTGTAAGGTACCAAAATTTAATGGCACAGGTAGGATTTTTGCTCGGACCAATTCCTGCACAAACCCGCTGATGTTGTCTTGCATTGTACCTTTCAGGCACTCAAAGTAAACCGTCCGATAGCTGCTCGATTTCAGTGCTTTCTGAATCAGGGTGGTCTTGCCAACTCGACGTTTGCCATAGACCATCACTGCTTTTCCAATATAGTCTTGCTGTAGGAGCGCCAGCTCTTTCTCACGGCCAATAAACATATCGTGCCTCCAAAATCGTTGAATTGTAATTCATTGAATCTCATTTCAACATTATTGTAGCATCAACTCTATGCAAAAGCAAGTGCCAAAATGAAAAAGCAGTATTCTTTCTTCCAAACAAAAAGCCTCCACCCTACGCGCAATGCCGCGTAAGGTGGAGGCTGTCTCATATCAGATGGTTGTTTTTCTTGGTGGGTGAGTTTTTCATCCTCAACCCCAGCCAGCTTTCCAATGTCTGCAAGTCGCTGAACAGAATATCATAGACCTCATCACTTACCAACGGCGTATGGGCTTCATACGCCGCGCGGCAGCGGTTCAAGCGTTCTGTTAGTTCCCGCAGCTTGGCTATGAAAGCGGCTTTCTCTTGCCATTCCTCAGTTTTCATTTGCTTTTGGGGGCACAGTGGCCGAAGTTCAGTTCATTGATCACCGACAGGATGGTTTCATCGTCATCCCAATCGGCAGAAAACGCTGTCGGCGCATAGGTGCCATCCAGCATGACCATCACTCTCCCCTGCTCAATGCGCAGAGTCACATCCTTGCGCCGGGCGCAGACGATGGCGAGATTTCCTATTTGCTTCATAAGGTGAGCACTTCCTTTCTTACGCGGTCTGCAAAGCCATAGGCAGCACCTTGCGGCTCCACAGGTCAACAAACTTTTTCACTTCTTTCGTAGGGTCACTGTTGCGTTCGCCACGGATTTGTACAATTTTGCCGTTGCTGACTTCTACCGTTACAAACGGCTTTTCCGGTTCTTCTACACGGCGGACAAATACAATCAGGCATTTTTTCGCTGCCACTCGCTCAATATAGGTGCCGACACAGTGGTGCAAAGCCTGTCCTTCTGTGATGAGGTCATCGGTTTGCTTGGGGCAGACAATTTGCAGTTTCTTTGAAGTGAGGTTAGCCTTTTCTGCCAAATGCTCATATACTTCACGAAATGCACGCTTTGTTTGCTCGTCCCTACACTTCTTAATGTATCGGCTCAACTCGTCATGGGCCTCATTGCAGTGTTTGGGAAACAAAACCTGACTGCTTTTCATATCATAATTCTGTTCTTGACACATTTGCAGATAGTCGCTGTAAGTCGAGATTGCTTCTTCCATCGGGG
>NZ_FUYF01000008.1 GCF_900167555.1 Gemmiger formicilis
CAGAAGAAATAGAAATCACCTCGGAATTTAACCGTGCCTTCTTTGACTCCGGCGAAAGTCGCTGCCGATTGGGGTATGAATCGGCTTACAACAACGCGGAAAAGTCACTATCAAGCATAGGTATCTGATTTTTACGAAATTTTCGGAAAAAGTGGAGGTCGATTTTCAGCCGATTCTGGGGCGTTCAGCCATGCTGAGAAGCAATTTTTAGGCATAACGGTTATCACGGTAGAGGACGAATATCCAAACCGGGTCGTCTGGAAAGAATCGCACAACGCCCCGGTATCGTCTGTCAGACAGAATGTAGCAATGACATCTATGACAGCTTTCAGTTCCAGATTGTCATAATCCCGCACGGCTTTGATTGGCAGGTTGCGGTCGTAGATATGTTCCACACAAATCACGCAATCGGAAAAGTGGGGAAGCGACCCGCTTTGTACCAGCGCGGCCTGAAGCGGCAGCAAAAGAAACTTGCAGCCGTCCCGCTTCTTTTTATCCGGCAGCAGCGCAGGGAGCAGCACACGCAAGTAATTGGTGTCCGCCCACACGCGGATGCCTTGCACCTCGGCTGCCTTGGGATAGTAATAAATCGGCGGCTCGTTAGACACAGAAAAGAACATATTGCGCAGATGTGCCGTGCTTTTCTCGCTGAGAAGTGCCGCGCTCTCGGCAGTTTTGGCGAACTGCATTGGGTCGGGCACGGGCAGCAGATGTTCCATCTCGTACAGCTTTTTGTGAATGTCGATGAGTCCGCGCTGCTCCAAGCGGATACGATTCAAAAGTACGTCAGGATTCAAGCGCGGCCTCCTTTTTGTAGTAGCTGACGGTGCCGTCTTCGGCTACCGTGCAGAATCCGGCCGCCTGCGGAATGTCCAGCAACTCAATCTGGGCAGCATCATCGACCACCACAATGCGTTTGCCTGCATCTTTTTGTGGCTGTCGCAGAAGCTGGCAAATCATGGTTTCTTTGCCCTGCGGGATAGGCACGATTTCATACAGTTCTCCGTTTGCAAAACAGAGGATCGATGCCGGAAATTCTCCAACAGCGTGATATTCCACTTGATCTATAAAATCGAGTAGAACCCAGATGCAGCGGGATAAGTCTTTATCTGCGCCGTTTTGTGCTTCTTGATTTGCGTAGCAGCGGCCATTCCTATCGCGGAAGACGCGTCCCTCTTTCAGCATATGGGCAAGCAAAGCTTTTGCCGTCGCTTCCTTTTCGGGGAAGAATCGGCAAAGCTGTTCTTCGGTCAGACCGGGGTACAGCGAAATGTTATGCAGCATTTCAGCAGCTTCCCGCTGATAGATCGCTGCGCGGTTTTTCAATACAATCACCATCCTTATTGCGCATTAAGGACGCATAAAGGCGTATTAGGTACTGCCAACAGCATAGCCACAGGCCGCTAATACGCAATCAATACGCCCTACTGCGTATTAAACTTTTTATTGCGTAATCATTGCGTCAAGGCGGACGTATTACGGTCATCTGCAAAACCTCCCAAAATCAGAAAATGCCCAAAACAAAAAGAGCCGTGCCTGAAAAAGTCAGGTACGACTCCGGGTGAAAATGTCCAACCTTTTTGGCTGAACCCTATTTTGAACATACTAATTGTAACACGCGGGATTATACACGTATATACAAGCGCAATGCGGATGTTGTGCAGATGTGATGCAAGTGCAGCAAAAAACTTTCAAGGCAGTGCATCCGGCGCAATCTTGATTCTTTGGTGTGCAGGCATTATAATGCAAAGGAAAGGAATCGTCATTTTTATGGATAACCAATTATTGCAGATGCAAAACAGAACCTGCCGCATCTACGGCACTGCCAGCGCCGAATACCTGCTGCTGCAAATGGTGGATGAACATGACCTTGCAGGGATGGAACGAGAAGTTGAAGCCATACATCGGCAAACCACACAACCATTTTTGCTGGCCGCTGTCCAAGTCAAGGATTGGAACGACGATTTGTCGCCTTGGCCTGCACCGCCCGTATGGGGCAAGCAGGGCTTTGGCGGCAGGGCAGGGGATACGCTTGCATGGCTGGCGCAGGCTGTGCCGAGCATCTGCCGGCAGTATTCTATAAAGGAAGACTGCAAGGTTGTTTTGGGCGGCTACTCACTGGCTGGACTGTTTGCTCTGTGGGCGGCAACACAAACGAACGCGCTGTATGGCGTGGCGGCGGCTTCGCCGTCCGTGTGGTTTCCCGGTTGGCCAGAATACGAAGCGGCGCACCCTATCCAAGCGCAGCGTGTTTATCTCAGCCTTGGTGACCGCGAGGAACATACCAAAAACCAGCCGATGGCGGCAGTGGGCGACAACATCCGCGCCCTGCACACCGCCCTGACCCGGCGCAGCACAGACAACGCGCTGGAATGGAATGCAGGCGGCCACTTCAAAGATGCAGACTTGCGGACGGCAAGGGCATTTGTTTGGGTTATGGAAGGAAAACAATAAAGTGACGATTCTGATTGATGCCGATGGCTGCCCGGTGGTGGATTTGACTGTGCAGACAGCCGGAAAGTACAAAGTACCCGTACTGATCCTATGCGATACCGCCCACCAAGTCCAGCGTGACGGCGCACAGACATTGACCTTTGACAAAGGTGCCGACAGCGTAGATTTCGCGCTGGTGAACCGTATACACCCCGGCGATCTTGTAATTACGCAGGATTACGGGCTGGCAAGTATGTGTCTGGCACGCCGCGCCCTCGTGCTGAACCAAAACGGCTTAGAGTATACGCCCGAAAATATAGACGGCCTGCTGTTCCGCCGCCACGAAAATAAAAAGCTCCTTCGTGCCGGAAAGCACCCTAAAGGGGCATCCAAGCGAACGAAGGAGCAGAACATGGCCTATAAAAATGCCTTAGAGAAAATCTTGCAGACTGTGTGAGCGCCATAACAAAAACAGCCTTTCCCGCGTGCTTCCAAGAAAGCATAGGGAAAGGCTGTTTTTATTTCAAAGTTATTGCTTCGCTTGCAAGATTTTACAGCGCACTGCCAGAGCATCAACCAAGATGTTGGCACGGTTTGGCTCACCGAAATGCGCTTGTTCAAAAATTGCAAGAACCTCATCTTTACAATCATCCAGCGCAGCAAGATTCAGCGCTGGCAATCCATCTCTTGCAAGGGCAAGCTGTGCCTGCTGTGTGGCAGCGAACGGTTTGGCGGGGGCATCGGCCAGTGCGTCGATTTTGGAGGCGTACTGGTCGAACCAAAGGCTCGTGCCGCTGTCAAAAATCGGTGCGAAACCGACCCATTCCAGCGTTACTGCGTCACGGATAGCGCCAAAATTGCCGAAGTGACGATCCTGATTACAAATCAGATAATCCAGAATCATCATCTGTTGCAACCGCTCGGGCACATCCGGGATACCCAGCTTTTCACAGCAAGCGAGGAAATGGTCGTAGGCGCTCACACCGTCCGCGCGGGGGAAAGCCGAAAAGATATAGTAGGCGCTGACAAAGTCCTGCCGGTCGGTTGTCATATTCGGGCAAACGGAATAGGGCTTGTCCCCCTCAAACAGCAGGCTGTATTCCACATGCGGGATGCCCACCTTGCGGCAGAGCAGGGAAGCGACAACCTCGTTGAACGGCTCCTGCTGGGCCATGCCGCTACCGCCCTTTACCAACACACGCTGGCAGTTCAGAATCTTCCATTTCTTTTTCAGCCAGCCGTCCGAGGTGTTGCAGGGGGAGGCAAGGTCAATGCTGTCCTGCTGCGGAATCTGCCCAAACAGAATGTTGCCGACATCTTCCGAAAAATCATTATTATAGAAATTGACCTTGCTCCATTCCAGTGGCTGTTCTGCAGGATTGAGCCAGTATTGATCGGACAGGCTTAGTGCAAAGCACTTCATCATCAAAGTGCTGGCGGACAGCTGTAACTTCTTCTGAACCTGCAAATCCTCCAGCGCACGGTGAAATCCCGAACGGCTGGCAGGGATGGTACGTCCGGCCAACCAAAGATTCAGATTCTTGGCAAGCTCCTTGTGGTCGGGGGCGTATAGTCCAATCGGCAGGTGAGCAGGTTGCAGCACATCGTCTACACGGTATACCGTGCCGCTGATGTCATTGACGCTCAGCACGGCAACGACAGTTTCACGGTGCATCAAAATATACTTCATATGTCCAGCCCACCTTTCAAATAAGTTATATCCATATTATACAAGGCAATGCGCATTTTAGCAACATTTTGTTGCGTGATGATTCTACTTTCTATGCCGCATAGCAACCCGTGATGTATGAAATCTGTATTGAAGAATTGAAACTGATTCCTATATCAAAAAATCCGTATGCGTGTTCAGCTATCATTCCTGTCTGCCAGCATAGTGTTCAAAGTTGTCACGCAGCAATAAAAAATAGCGCCTCAATCCGATTGCATACAGCAACAGATTAAAGGCGCTGTTTTGTTGTCCTGCACATTAAAGACAACAATGTGCCCAAAACGGCTCACAACACTTTTAGATCGAAAATCGAGGCGTTTTATCGCGTTGAGTTCCCTGTGTTTTACCCCCGTATTTACCCCCATTTGGGAGTAAAGTACATGGATTTATGTGGATTTACATGAAATGGAGGATGGCTTAAAACAGCGTATCTATGAAAATATATTGAGGTTTTTGGAGAATTATAGATATATAAAAAGTACCGCTGAAGCTACGATACCTAATTTCATATTTCAAAATTCTCCTTTGAATTTTTGCTGAATTTTTGCCATGCGGATCGGCGCACAGGCCGATTTACATATATAAATGTATTATAGCAGATGCGTTCTTTTCTCTCAAGCCGTTTTTGAAATAATCTTCCCCGAGGTGCGCCGCCTGCGCAGAAAAACCGCAAAAATTTCCCAGGAACCCGACGATCTGTTCTTTCTTTGTCCACAATTATGCGGTATAATACTCTTGTATTGATACCGCCGCAGGCGGGCAAGGAGGAAACTAAGATGGCAAATGAGAAAATTCTGGTCGTTGATGACGATAAAAATATCTGCGAGCTGCTCCGACTGTATCTGGTCAAGGAGGGCTACAACGTGACGATGGTCCACGACGGCGGCGCAGCGCTGGCAGAGTTCGACAAGCTGCACCCGGATCTTGTGCTGCTGGACGTTATGATGCCGGTCATGGACGGCTGGGAGGTCTGCCGCAAGCTCCGTGCCAAGGACAACACCCCCATCATCATGCTGACCGCTAAGGGCGAGACCTACGATAAGGTGCTGGGTCTTGAGCTGGGCGCGGATGACTACATCGTCAAGCCGTTTGACGCCAAGGAGGTCACGGCCCGCATCAAGGCCGTGCTGCGCCGCTCCTCCGCCAAAGAGGAGGAAAACAAGGGCGTTTACGACTTTGACAATCTGCACCTTGACATGAACCGCTATGAATTGAAGGTCAAGGGCAAGGTCGTTGAGGCCCCGCCGAAGGAGCTGGAGCTGCTGGCCTGCCTGGCCGGTCACCCGAACCGCGTCTACACCCGTGACCAGCTGCTGGACGAGGTCTGGGGCTTTGAGTATTACGGCGACTCCCGCACGATCGACGTCCACGTCAAGCGCCTGCGTGAAAAGCTGGAGGGTGCGTCCGAGCAGTGGAGCCTGAAAACCGTCTGGGGCGTCGGCTATAAGTTCGAGGTCAGGGAATGAGCCGCCGCAACACGATCAGCCGCGAATTTTTCGCGACCATCGCCGCCGTGCTTGTGCTGGGGCTCAGCGTTATGTGCGCGATCCAGGCGGCACTGTCGGCGGCGTACTTCATCGGGGAGCGCAAAAGCTCGCTGACCGATGTGCTCAACGGCGCGACAGCGCTGAGTGAGCGATTCGCCGATGAGGGCTCCATCGTCACAAAGCCCCTGCAGGGGGAGGATGTGCTGGAACGCGCCCACAGCGGGTTTGAGCTGTTCAACACGGCCTCCGGTGCGCTGGTGTTCATCGCCGACGAGAACGGCCAGATCCTGCTGCATACGGGGGACGACGCCTTTACAGGCGCAGGCGTGCCCGCGTCCTACATTGACGAGCTGAACGAGGGATACGACATTTTTGAGACCGGCACGCTGGACGGTGTCTACTGCGCCAAGTATTACACGGCGGGCCGCCGCATCACGGTGGGCGGGCAGGACGGCTACCTGTTTGCCGCCAGCCCGATGGCTGCGCTGGGCAGCTACATGACCGATATGCTGACGATGTTCGGCATCTCGGCGGCGGTCATCCTGATTTTGTGCAGCATCCTGTGCTGGGTGCTGGCCAAGCGCATCACCGGCCCTATCGAGGACATCAGTGAGGCCGCGCGCCGCCTGGGCAGCGGGGACTTTACGGCCCGTGCGCCGGTGGACGGCTGCGTGGAGCTGGCTGACTTTGCGACCACCTTCAATAACATGGCTGCGCGGCTGCAGACCATCGACAATTCCCGCGGGCAGTTCATGGGCAACATCGCCCACGAGCTACGCACGCCCATGACGACCATCAAGGGCTTCATCGACGGCATGCTGGACGGCACGATCCCGCCCGAGGAAACAAAGCATTATCTGGGCATCGTCTCGCAGGAGACGGGCCGCCTGGCGCGGCTGGTGCAGAACATGCTGGACATTACCAAGCTCGAGGCGGGCGAGGTGCCCATCCACGCGCAGACCTACGATCTGTGGAAAACCGTCACCGACGTCGTGCTCTCCGACGAGCAGCGCATCGAGGACGGCAAGATCGACATCCAGGGTCTGGGCGGCGATCCGCTGCTGATTTACGCGGACCCGGATTTTGTGCATCAGGTCGTGTATAATATTGTGGATAATGCCATCAAGTTCACCCCGGCGGGCGGTACGATCAGTTTTGCCGCCGAGCGCCGCGGCAATATGGTGGAGGTGCGCATCGAGAACACGGGCGCAGGCATTGCCCCCGAGGCTTTGCCCTTTGTGTTTGAGCGGTTCTACAAGGAGGACCGCTCCCGCGGCATGAACACCCGCGGCAGCGGACTGGGACTGCATATCTGCAAGATTTTGGTCAACCTTTCCGGCGGCCAGATCCACGCCGAGAGCGAGGAAGGCAACTGGTGCCGGTTCGTGTTTACGCTGCCGGCAGGGCAATAAGCAACCGCATAACAGACGCTGCACAAAAGCGGCGTCTGCTTTTTTGTGCGTGAGAAAGGCTTCCCCCTCGGGGGAAGCTGTCAGCGGCCCCGCCCGCTGACGGATGAGGGGTAGGTGTGCCACGGCAACCCGTGAACGGGCAATCGCGGCGAACTCCCCCCTCATCCGGCCCTGCGGGGCCACCTTCCCCCAAGGGGGAAGGCTTAGACTGTCGAAAAAGATGTGCTCACCCCTTGGCCCCCTCTGCGAGGGGGCTCCGCCCGCAGGCGGTGGGGGAGAGAACTGTACGGCTTTCCGAAATATTTCGGGCTATGGCAAGGTTCTCTCCCTCCGCCCCTTCGGGGCACCTCCCTCGCAGAGGGAGGTTTTTCGACACGCTGCACCTTCCCCCTCGGGGGAAGGCTTTTTTGGGTAAACCTGTAAGATTTCCCGCCCCGTCCCGGTCTATATAGTTGGAACGACAAAAAAGGAGGAACCACCCATGAAAGACCGGGAATTGACCCGTCTGCTGCAGGCACACCCGGAGGAGGGCCTGGAGGCGGCGATGCTTGAATATGCGCCGCTCGTCAAGGGCATTCTCTGCCGTATCCTGCCGCAGAACCCCTGTGACCGGGAGGAGTGCATGGCCGACGTGTTCGTTGCACTCTGGCGCAGCGCCGCAAAATTGGAGGCCGCTCGCACACCGCTGCGCCCCTGGCTGGCCGTCGCGGCGCGCAACCGCGCCATTGACTGCTACAACGCGCTGCGCCGCCGCGAGACGGTGACACTGGACGACGGCCTGGCCGAGACGCTGGGCGAGCTGGCCGAGTTTGACAGCGCGACCACCGAAGCCGCCGACCTCGTCGGTGCGCTGGTGGCGGCTATGACGCCGCCGGACCGGGATATTTTTCTGCGCAAATATTATCTGCTGCAATCGGGTAAGGAAATCGCCGCTGCGCTGGGTATGAGCGTGGAGAGCGTCAACACCCGGTTGAGCCGCGGACGGGACCGTCTGCGCCGTGAACTGACCGCGAAGGGAGTGTATAGCCATGCGTGACAAAAATTTTGATGTGGATTTGTTGAAAACGCTGAACGACCAGCCTATGCCGGAGACCCCGCTGACCGACGACGAGTTTACCCGCGTGCTGGACGCTGCCTGCGGCCGGCTGCCGCAGAAAAAGCCCGCCGGGCACCGCCGGTTCCCGTGGGGACGGGTGGCCGCAGCCGCCGCGGCCTGTCTGGCCGTGGGGCTGGGCAGCATCAACTTTGCCGCGCCCGCTGTGGCCGAGCAGCTGCCCGTAGTGGGCAGCCTGTTCAGCTGGATGAACCGCGGCGGGCAGGACGACTATGTTTCGCTGCAAAGTGAGCAGCTGAACAAATACGCCGAGACGGTGGAATCCACCGCCGAGACCTCCGACAGTCCCTACACCCTGACATTGGGGCAGGTCTTCAACGACGGCGACTGGCTGCGCATCAGTTTAATGCTGACGAGTGAGGATGACAGCTTGGCCGGGTCCAACGCCATCGGCCCCCGCGAGGACGCCGTAGAAAAGGCACTGCAGAACGGCGGCGGGCAGTACGGCACGCTGGTGCTGGACAACGGCATTGAACTGAGCGGCGGCATTAACTTTGAAAAGCGCGACGACCATACCTTTGTGGCGGGCCTGAATTATGAGCTGTTCCTGACACACGAAGATCTGGCCGGGCACACCGCGACGCTGACGCTGTCCGATCTGGTGGCCTGCAATAAGAGCATCGTGGAGACCGACGGCAAGAGCTACTGGCACTATGACTATGCCGACCAGACCCCGCTGCCCGGCACCTACACGCTGACGTTTACGATCCCGGAAGTCAGCGACGCGGGCGTGCGCACAATGGATACTCCTGTGGAACAGAACGGCATTACACTGCAAAGCGTCAGGGCGACGCCCGCTGCGACAAAAGTGCTGCTGACCTTCCCGCCGGAGCAGCACTGGGTCAGCGTAAAGCTCTACACGGCAGACGGCACAGAGCTGGGCCACGAGCGCGGCGAGGGCGGCTGGTGGACGGACGGCGCATGGACGGCCGACCCGGCGGACTTCGACCACCCGGAACAATGCACCAAGGCCAGCTATGACTACTTTGCTGCCGTGCCGGAAAATTGCCACAGCCTGACGGTGAAGGTGTATGATTTTGATACGGATGCGGAATTGACAACGTTTACGGCGGAGCTGCCGTAAAGGGCGAGAGGCTTCCCCCTCGGGGGAAGCTCAGACTGCCGAAAACCGCTTGTAGGGGCGAGCATTGCTCGCCCGTGCCCGTTTGCCTTGCAAAAGACTGTCCCGGAAAAAGCGTTGCTGCGGCAAGTTGGCGGGCGACCAATGGTCGCCCCTACGCACGCAATAAGGCAAGAATGCAATTTATTGACGGGCTGGGCTTCCCCCAAGGAGGAAGGCAGGGAATCACTCTATAACCTCACACCCCGGAAAATACCACTCCAGAATCTCCCGCCACGTTTTGCCGTCCTCCGCCATTACCTTTGCGCCGTACTGACTCAGGCCGACGCCGTGGCCGTAGCCGTGGGTGGTGAAAACAAACGCATTCTCCCCGGCGTCATACGCCACGGTGAACGCCGCGCTCCGCAGACTGAACGCACTGCGCAGACGTGTGCCCGTAAACACCTGCCCGCAGACGGGCATCTGCGCCACATAGCCCGCGCTGTCCAACACGCCCTCGCCGAACCACCCGGCGGGGGCGTTTGGTATCTCGTCGGTGTCCAGGCCAAGCCCGGTCAGGATCGTGTATACCTGCTCGGCACTGTAGGTGACGGACGTTTCGAACCCCGGCGCATCGGCGTCCCACGGCGACGCGACACCCTGTAAGTACGGCACGGCGGTCAGCCACACGTTCTGGCTTGCCTCGGTCTGCCCGGCGCTGCTGCTGTGGTAACAGGCCGCGGCGGGCGCACCGTCCCAGCACAGCACGGCCCCGGAGACCTCGTCCGCCAGCGCGGCCAGCCTGCTATAATACGCGGCAAAATCGCCGCCCCACCGCGCGCGCAGCACCTCGGCGCTCGTCCAGCCCGCGCACTGGGCGCTGTTGCAGGTGAACGCCGCGCCGCCCAGACTCAGGGCATAGCTGTGGGCGGCGGCCATCTGGGCTAAGACCGCGTCGTCGGGCCAGTCGGGCGGCAGCTCGCTGGCGGCAGTGCCGATCAGAAACTCCTGCACGGATACGGTGATCTCATCACCGCCGTCGTTCAGCAAAATAGGCGCATCTGCGTCAAAGCTGCGGCTCTCGGGCGCGGCGGGCAGCACGGGCTGCGGTGTGGCGGCAGGGGTGTCAACGGCGTCCGGCAGCACAGGAGCCGACGCTTCAGGCATCGCGGCGGCGGGCTTTGCCAGCGGCAGGGCGGCAAACGGCGCGGCAAACGCCAAAAGGCCGAGCATCACCGCCCGGCGGAATGTTTTCCTCAAGGGGCAGACCCTCCTTGCAATTTGCGGCGCGCGGTTGTACAATAGGGATATTCCGCGCGGCCTGTCCCAATATACGCGGGGGCCGCCGCTGCTATGAAAGAGGAACACCATGAAAAATAAACATCCCCACGCCGCTGTGGTGCTGGTCCTGGGCCTGGCCATGGCGGGGCTGCATCTGGCTGACCTGCTGCTCTGGTCCGAGGCCGACACCGGCTTTGCCGCTGCCGGGTCGGTCTGGCTGCGGTACATCCCGTGGCTGGCGGCGTTTGCGCTGCCCTACCTGCCCGCGCGGCGGGCGGCGGCGCAGCCTGCCGGTCTGCAGGATACCAACAAGCCGCTGGGCGTCTGCATGGCGCTGGCCGGTGCGGCACTGCTGGCCTCCGGCGTGGCGGCGGGCAATACGGCCCGGTATGCCATCCTGTACCCGGAGGTACTCTCCGGGAGCTGCCCGGTCTGGGCCGCGTGGGCGGACCTGCTGCTGCCGATCTTTGCCGGTGCGTGGCTGCTGAACTACGCCGTGCGGGCGTTCAGCGGCTTCGGCCTGCAGCGCCAAAGGCTGGGCAGCTCGCTGCTGGCGGGCGCTGTGCCGCTGGTGTTTCTGTGGCGGCTCATCTGGCGGTTCCAGTTTGCGCCCGCGTCGCTCTGCCGTATGCCCTGCACGCTGCGGGTGCTGAGCGCTGCCGCCGCACTGCTGCTGGCTGTGGTGCTGATCAAGATTTTTCTTGTGCCGGGTCTGCCCTGCGGGCATACGCTCTACGCAGCGGGGACGGGTGCGTTCCTGCTCTGCACCGGACTGGAGCTGCCCCAGACCCTGTTTGAGGCCGCCCGCGGCATGCTGACCCTGCCCGACCTGCTGACCGGCATCGGCATCGGCCTGTTCGGCCTGTGCGGTCTGGTGTGTGCGTGGGAGGCGTGCGGGAAAGAGACGGAATAAAGCAAAAAACACTCCCGTTGGCGGGTGGCGAAAAAGCCCCTCCGGCCATCGCTGTCGCTCGGCCACCTCCCCTGTGCGGGGAGCTGGCCGAGCCTGCGAGGTCTGAGGGGCTTTTCCCGCTTCCGGGAAGAAACTGCTTTTATTCCACATCCTCCACGCAAAGCCCGTCCAGATATACCTTTGCCGCGCTGTAGCGGTCCAGCACGAGATCTGCCGGGGCGGGCGGCTCGCGCAGGGGCAGAGCGGAGGAGAGCGGCAGCCGCACCGCGGCGGCCCAGGGACCGCTGCCGGTGGCTGTGACATACGCCCCGCAGCGGTGCAGCAGCGCTGGCAGGTCGCCGGGCATCCGCGCCGGATCGCCGCCCTGCAGGGCCAGCACCGCAGCACCCTGCTGCGCCGCCAGCCGCACGGCGGCGCGGCGCTCACTGCGCAAAACTCCGCGCAGAAACGTCAGTACGGTGCCCTGCAGAAGCGCCCGGGGCACGGCAGCGGGCAGCGGGGCGTATGCCGGGCAGAAGTACAGCCACCCCGCACGGCAGTCCGCCAGCTCCCGCACGGCGGCGCAGAGCGCGTCCAGCTCGGCGTTCAGCTCCAGTGCGCGGGGCGGCGGGGGCGCGGTCAGGGCCTCCGCCGTCAGCACCAGCCGCAGCGACGGCAGAATGTCCGCCCCGCGGGCCGCCGCAGCCGCCAGCGCCGCGCGTGTCGGGCCGAAAACCGGCATGAGCACTCCCTCACCTTCTGTGCAAATTCTGGGGTTAGTCTGCCCCGCAGGAAACGGTTTTGCGCTGGAAATGGCTGGGATTTCAAAATTTCCGTGGATTTTTTGAAAAAATGTGTTAAAAGAATAACAGACCCCCTTGCAGAATTGTGAAAAATGGGGTACAATAGTACCATACCGACGAGCGGGTGACCGCTCATAAGGTGAAAAAGACAAATCTTGGGAGGATTTCACTATGGCTGTTAAAGTTGCTATCAATGGTTTTGGCCGTATCGGCCGTCTGGCTTTCCGTCAGATGTTCGAGGCTGACGGTTACGAAGTCGTCGCCATCAACGATCTGACCAGCCCCGCTATGCTGGCTCACCTGCTGAAGTACGACACCGCACAGGGCTCTTTCCTGGGCAAGATCGGCGAGAACAAGCACACCGTTGAGGCTGGCGAGGATTACATCGTCGTCGACGGCAAGAAGATCACCATCTACGCAATTAAGGATGCTAAGGATTGCCCCTGGGGCGAGCTGGGCATCGACGTCGTTCTGGAGTGCACCGGCTTCTACACCAGCAAGGCTAAGGCTGAGGCCCACATCCAGGCTGGCGCCCGCAAGGTCGTTATCTCTGCTCCCGCCGGCAACGACCTGAAGACCATCGTCTACTCCGTCAACGAGAAGACCCTGACCGCTGAGGATCAGGTCATCTCCGCTGCTTCCTGCACCACCAACTGCCTGGCCCCCATGGCCGACACCCTGAACAAGACCTATCCCATCGTCTCCGGCATCATGACCACCGTTCATGCTTACACCGGCGATCAGATGATCCTGGACGGCCCGCAGCGCAAGGGCGACCTGCGCCGTGCTCGTGCCGGTGCCCAGAACATCGTTCCTAACTCCACCGGCGCTGCCAAGGCCATCGGCCTGGTCATCCCCGAGCTGAACGGCAAGCTGATCGGCTCTGCTCAGCGCGTTCCCGTCCCCACCGGCTCCACCACCATCCTGGTTGCCGTTGTCAAGGGCAAGGACGTCACCAAGGAGTCCATCAACGCTGCCATGAAGGCTGCTGCCTCCCAGAGCTTCGGCTACAACGAGGATCCGATCGTCTCCTCTGACGTCATCGGCATGCGCTACGGCTCTCTGTTCGATGCCACCCAGACCATGGTCGCCAAGATCGACGACGACACCTATCAGGTTCAGGTCGTTTCTTGGTACGACAACGAGAACTCCTACACCTCTCAGATGGTCCGCACCATTAAGTACTTCGCTGAGCTGTAATCTGCGAGTAGCTTAACTGCGAATAGCAAATAGCTGAAACCGCCCTCTCCGGGTCAAACCGGAGAGGGCGGTTTTTGGTTACGGTTTATTGCGTTCGCTGATGTAGTCTATCAGATTGTAAACCAAGCGCTTTTCCTGCTCGGTCATGCCGCGCAGACTGAAATCAAGCTATCACTTCCTTACGCAAAAGAAGCTGTATAATGGGGATAGATTCTATGCAGTAAAGCAGCGGGAGGGTAAAAACATGGATACACTTAGATTTTTTCATCCCGCAAAAGGCGCTTGAACAAGCGCGGATAATTGCTGGCACCATGCGCAATGTGATAAACGTAGACAGTATCACCCAGAACGCGGTATACACAGATGTACTTTCCCGCGACAACATAGCGATACCCATCCCGGAGCAGCACTTTATCGCGGGGAAGTGAGCCGGACAGCGGGAAAAGCTCCAGCCGGGAAAGCGCATCAAAAATTTTGTTTGTGATTTTACGTGCAGAATTTGGTCCGACAAGATTCCTGTGCAGTTGTGCGATTTCTTCCAGCTCACGCTGGGCGGGTTCAAGAAGGACAAGCTTAACCATGCTGATAAATCGCCTCCAGCCGCTTGCGCGATTCGTCCAGCGTGTAGGTAGGGGTACCAGCCAGCCGGGCCTGCTCCGCGGCCTCGAGCCTTGCGCGCAGCTTCAAAGCCTCCTCGCGCTGCTCGAAGGCTTCGATGCTCATGACAACAAGGTCGCCTTCACCGTTTTTTGTGATGTAGATCGGCTCGCCCTCGTTATGGGCCAATTCGGAAATCGTGCCGTAGTCATTGCGAAGCGCAGTGGAAGATTTGATGATCATGGAAAGCACCTCCTATAGTATTCTCTTATAATTCTAGCAGAATTATACACGGATTGCAAGGCGGGAAAGCACACCGCCCCATATAAAACCGGGAATATATTCTGCGCCGCCGCCCCCGTTGACTCCCTCTCCCCGTTCTGCTACAATAAACCCATCCCGATGCAAACCGGAGAAGGAGAAAACTATGCCGCACTCTCACAAAAAGAAAACGCTTGCTGTAAAGTGCTGCCTTGCCGTCGGACTGCTGGCGATTGCGGTGGCCATCGGCGTGCTGTTCGGGCCGTCTGCGCTTGTGCTGGCGCAGGGGCCGACCCGCATTGACCCGCTGGCGGACAACGACGTCGGCGCCCTGCAGGGGAAGTACCTGGAAGCTGACCTTGACACACTGGTAGGCTGCTACGCCGAGACGGCCCCGCGCGGGTACATCATGCCCGTCAATACGCCCGGCGCGACGATTTACATCGGTGTCGAACTGCCTAAGAGCAAACTGGCGGACGCAGACGCCGTTGTGGCGGACACCCAGCGCATGGTCAATGATGCGGACGGCAGCTACCGCTGGGACGGCTCCCGGGTGACGGTGCGCGGCACGCTGCAGCCCATGGACGCCGAAACCGAAGCACAGTTCCGCGCGTATTTGCGCGAGGCCGGTTTTGGCGACGATGAGATCGGCCCGGATGATACCTGCACCTTCCGCCCGCTGGTGCTGACCGACGGAAAAATCAACGGCCATAGAACCGGCCTGCTGATTTTCGCATCTGCCGCCGCCCTGCTGGCGCTGTTCGGCGCAGTGGGGATGACCCTTGCCGCGCGGAAAAAATAAACGAATAAACGCAAGAAAAAGGCATGCGCATCAAACGGTGCACATGCCTTTTTGGCTGGTGATTTTACAGGGGCTGCTTTGCCTGCTCGGCCTTTTCGGCAAAGGCAATCATCTTGCTGTAGGTCTCCTCGCTCAGGTCATGCTCGACCTTGCAGGCGTCTTTGGCGGCAACATCCGGGTCAACGCCTAGCGCCACAAAAAAGCGGTCAGCTTGCGGTGGCGGCCATAGATGCGCTGTGCGATCTCCATACCGGGCTGCTCCAGCTTGATGAAACCGTCCGGGTCCATCGAAATATATCCGTTCTCACGCAGATTTTTCATCGCCACACTGACACTCGGCTTGGAGAATCCCATCGCAACGGCTATGTCGATGGAGCGCACAGAACCCTTCTGCTCCTGCAGCATCAGAATTTTTTCCAGATAGTCCTCTGCGGATTCGTGAATGTTCATGGGCAAAGCCCCCTTCCAGACTGAAATACTGTTCAAATTGTTATTACTTACATCATACCACACCGCGCGGTGCTTTGCAAGGCTGAATCAAAACGGTTCCGCTAAATGTTGCTGCGGCGTCGCCGGTCAAAAGCACGGTGTCGTCCCGCTGTACACACACCTCCAGCGTGCCGCCCGGCAGCTGTACTAAAATGGGCGCGCCGCGCGGACAGCGGCCTGTCAGCACCGCCGCCGCGGCCACGGCGCAGGCCCCGGTCCCGCAGGCCAGCGTGGCCCCGCTGCCGCGCTCCCACACCGTCACAGCCAGCCCGGTGGGACTGATGGGCTGGGCAAACTCCACATTGATGCCGCCCGGGAACGCCGGGTGGTGCCCCAGCGCACGGCCCCAGGCGGCCAGCTCCGCCCCGGCGGGCGGCGGCTCGTGCGTAAAAAGTACGCAGTGCGGGTTGCCCACGGCTACACAGTGCACCCTCCACGCGCGCCCGCCTGCGCAGAGCGGCACATCCAGCAGCGGTCCGCCGCCCAGCCCCACGGCCCCCACGGCGTCCGGTGCTGCCGTAAAGCGGCCCATCTCGACCTGCCACAGCCCGTCCCCGACCCGGTGCAGCACCCGCTGCCCGGCAGAGGGCGTGTCGATACGGATACAGTCCCGCCGCACGCCGTGGGTGTATAAAAATTCCGCCGCGCAGCGCACACCGTTGCCGCACATGACCCCCTCGCTGCCGTCAGCGTTGAACATCCGCATGGCCGCGTCGCCGTCGGCCCGCAGTGGGGGACAGAGGTAGATAACCCCGTCCGCACCCACCGAAAAATGCCGCCGCGACAGCTGCACCGCCCACGCGGCGGCGTCGGGCGGCAGCCCCGCAGCGCGGCAGTCAATGTAGATATAATCGTTGCCAGCACCCTGCATTTTGGTAAAATTCAGCTTCACTTGCCCACCTCCCCGCAAATCCTATGCAATGTGGCATAAAATTAACACTTACCCCCTTGACATTCACCCGCAGATACGCTATATATTAAATGTATATCTGTGTTTATAAAGGAGTTAAATTATGGATTCCGAAGTTTTCAGCCGCATCCGTGACTACCTGGCCGACCAGCTTGAGGTCGAGCCTGAAAAGATTACCCCCGACAGCGACATTGTCAACGATTTCGGCGCAGACAGCCTTGACGTTATTGATATGATCACCACCTTGTCCGACGAGTTCGGCGTTGAGATCCCCGATGAGGACATCGAGAACTTCCACACCGTCGGTGATGTGGTCAACTATCTGGAGGAGCGTATCTGAGCGCCTGTCCCCGGTTTTACAAAGTGTGAGGAAAAGAGAAATGGCAAACGATAAGAAAAAAATGGTCGAGGCGATCACCGCTCAGGAGGTCGACTTCGCCCAGTGGTACACCGACATCTGCACGAAGGCCGAGCTGGTCGAGTATTCCAGCGTCAAGGGCTTTGTTGTGCTGCGCCCCTATGGCTACGCCATCTGGGAAAACATCCAGAAAAATCTGGACGCCCGCTTCAAGGCCACCGGCCATGAGAACGTGGCCATGCCTGTGCTCATCCCCGAGAGCCTGCTGAAGAAGGAGGGCGAGCTGGTCAACGGCTTTGCGCCCGAGGTCGCCTGGGTCACCGCCGGCGGCAGCGACCCGCTGGAGGAGCGCCTTGCGGTGCGCCCCACCAGCGAGACGATGTTCTGCGACCATTTCAGCCATGTGCTGCACTCCTACCGCGACCTGCCCATGCTGTACAACCAGTGGTGCAGCGTCGTCCGCTGGGAGAAATCCACCCGTCCGTTCCTGCGCACCCGTGAGTTCTGGTGGCAGGAGGGTCACACCATCCACGAGACCGCCGAGGAGGCCAAGGCCGAGACCGAGCAGCAGCTGAACTGCTACGCCGATTTTGCCGAGCACGACCTGTGCATCCCCGTTGTCAAGGGCCGCAAGACCGACAAGGAGAAGTTTGCCGGTGCCGAGGCGACCTACACCATCGAGGCGATGATGAAGGACGGCAAGGCCCTGCAGAGCGGCACGAGCCACTACTTCGGTGACAAGTTCAGCCGCGCCTATGACGTGACCTTCACGGGCCGCGACAACACCCTGCAGTATCCGTTCCAGACCTCCTGGGGCGCGTCCACCCGCCTGATCGGCGCCATCATCATGACCCACGGCGACGACGACGGCCTGATCCTGCCCCCGGCCATTGCGCCCATTCAGGTCGTGATCGTGCCCGTAGCCGCCCACAAGCCCGGCGTGCTGGACAAGTGCCGCGAGCTGGCCGCCGAGATCGGCAAGTATGCCCGCGTCAAGCTGGACGACAGCGACAAGCAGCCCGGCTGGAAGTTTGCCCAGTGGGAGATGAAGGGCGTGCCCGTGCGCCTGGAGGTCGGCCCCCGCGACATCGAGAACGGCCAGTGCGTGCTGGTCCGCCGCGACACCCGCGAGAAGCAGTTTGTGAAGTTTGAGGAGCTGGCCACGGCCATCCCCGCCGCCATGGAGGCCCTGGCAAAGGACCTGTATGACCGCGCCCTGCAGAACCGCGAGAACCGCACCTACAGCGCCACCACGATGGACGAGGTCAAGCAGCTTGCCAAGGAGCACACCGGCTTTATCAAGACGATGTGGTGCGGCGACCTCGCCTGTGAGGAGGCCATGAAGGCCGACGCTGGCCTGTCCAGCCGTTGCATGCCCTTTGCCCAGGAGCACCTGAGCGACGTCTGCCCGGTCTGCGGCAAGCCCGCCCAGAAGATGGTCGTCTGGGGCGTAGCGTACTAAGGCAACACCGCACAATTCCCGCCTAACGGCTTAAGCACCGCTCCGGCGGCTGCGGCACGGCATCTGCGTTGCCAAAATGCTCGATAATACACAAAGTATTATCTGCGCTTTTGGCTTAGCAGCTGCCGCACCTCGCTCGCCGTATCGGCACTTAGAATTATGCGGTATTGCCCTAAGAAAAAAGCGGTGCCCCGGCACCGCTTTTTTGTTTACAACCGTAGGGGCGGATTCCATATCCGCCCGTCAAACGGCGGCACGGCTCGGGCGGATATGAAATCCGCCCCTACGATACAACGATGAAAATTTTAGCTGCAACTTTATTAGTCTACGCCCTCGGCCTGCTGTTTACAGCGGTGGGCAGTCGGCTGGCGGGGCGGTGCACTACCTGGTGCTGCGCCCTGCTTGGGCTGCCCATGTGGGTCGTGGGCGGCACGGTGGCACCGTTCTGCCTGGCGCTGCCGCAGCTGATGCTGGCATTTCTGGCGGCGGGCATGTCGGTCACGGCGCTGGCCGTCGGCACCGCACTGGCGGGCGCTGTCACGAATCTGGGTCTGGCGCTCTCCGTCTGCCTGCTGCGCAAGAGGCACTGCGCCGTGGCGGACCGGGACGAGTTCTGCCGTAAATGCCTGCTGCTGCTGGCGGCCTGCGGCGTGCTGGCCGTGTTTGTGCGGGACGGCGAATTGAGCTACACCGGCACCGGACTGCTGATGCTGCTGTTCGTGCTCTTTGTCATGATGAGCATTGTGTTCCAGCACAAATTCACCTACGGTGATACGATCAAGGCGGTCTCCACGTCCGAAAAGCACCCCAGCCCGCAGCTGGCCGCGCAGGAATACGGCTACACCGCCCACACGATGGCCTTCCCGGTCATGAACGTTCGGAACGCACTGACAAATCTGGCGGGCGTCGTGGGCGGGCTGGCCCTGCTGGCGGGCGGTGCACAGGCGCTGCTCTACAGCGCCACGACGCTGGCAAACCTTACAGGCACGATCCAGGCCCTCTGGGCGGCGACGCTCATCAGCTTCGGGTTCTGTATCCCTCTGCTGGTCGAGGCGCTGAATCACCCGCTGGGCTCGGTCTGGAAGTGGTTCTCGGTTCGCTGCCGCTACTACCCGCCGGATTCGCTGCCCATCCAGCTTTTGAACAGCGCGATCCTGAACCTGACGCTGGCGCTGCCGATTTCCAGCCTGATGTACCGCCACAAGCTGCCCGTCGGCGCGCAGTTCCGCAGCTATGAAGTCCCCGTCTGCGCCGCCATGGCGCTGGTGCTGTTGCTCCCGCCGCTGTGCAGGCACAAGCTGAAGCGCGGGCAGGGGTGGGTGTGTTTGGCGCTGTATTTTGCGTATCTGGCCGCCGCGTTGTTGCTGCCAAGAGCCGGGGCGTAAAGGATGTATGCTTCTGCTGTCGAAAACTTGTGCGGAGGGGTCAAGACCCCTCCCTACGATACCGCTTTCCAGGGTTCTGTAGGGAGCGGTCTTGACCGCTCCGTGCCCGCTTACCATTGCAACATACAATAAAAACCCTGCAACGCAACAGCGGCCCACACTTCGTATCTCCCGAAGTGTGGGCCGCTGTTTTATTTGCTTATCTCCGCGCAAGCCTCTTTAATGATCTCCCGCTCGACGAAATGCAGCTTCTTGCCGTTGATCAGCTGGTAATCCTCGTGGCCCTTGCCCGCGAACAGAACGATGTCGCCGGGCTCGGCCATTTTCACCGCGGCATAAATCGCCTCGCGGCGGTCCGTGATGCAGGTGTAGGGTGCGCCGGGAGCCATGTGGCCCGCAATGTCGCGGATGACGTCCTCGGGCGGCTCGTTGTCGGGATTGTCACTCGTGATGATCGTATAGTCGGCGTAGGCGCTCGATGCGTCGGCCAGTTCCTTGCGGCGCACCTGCGTGCGGCCACCCACCGACCCAAATACACAAAGTAAACGGTGCGGATCGTACGCCCGCAGCGTTTTCAGCGCACTGGTCAGGGCCAGCCCGTTGTGGCTGTAGTCCACAATGAAGGTGCGCCCGGGCAGACCCTCGACGACTTCAAAGCGGCCCTGCACGGGGGTGTGGACCAGCGTGGCGGCGGCTTGAGCAGGCGTCACGCCGAACGCGCCGCACAGTGCGACGGCGCACAGCGCATCCGAAGCGCTGAACGTGCCGGGGGACATGACCTCGATGTGGGTCGTTTCGCCCGCGTGTACGCAGTCAAAGTCAACGCCGAGGGCGGTCTGGCTGCGGTACTGTGCCAGATTCTGCCCGTGATAGTCGGCGGCATTCTGGATGCCAAAGCTGATCTGTTCGCCTTTAAAGCCCTCGCGCATGAAAGCGCTGTAGGGGTCATCCACGTTGTAAACCATCGTGCGGGCGTTGTATTCTGCAAACAGGCGGCGCTTGGCGCACTTGTAGTCCTCAAAATCGGGGTGCTCGCCGGGTCCGATGTGATCCTCCGACAGGTTCGTGAAGGCCACGACCTCAAACGGCACGCCGTCCACGCGGTGGTGGCGCAGCGCCTGGCTGCTGACCTCCAGTACGCAGTGGCGTACGCCCGCATCCAGCATCTTGCGGAACAGCCGGTGCAGCTCGAGACTCTCGGGCGTTGTATTGGCGGTAGTCTCGTGCACGCCCGCAATGTCCACGCCGTTGGAGCCGATGTAGGCGCAGGGCAGACCGGCCTCGGTCATGATGGCCGAGGTCAGCAGGGCGGTGGTCGTCTTGCCCTTTGTGCCCGTAATGCCGATGAGGTGCAGCTCGTCGGCGGGGTTGCCGTAGAAATCCGCACCGATGACGGCCAGCGCCGCGCGAGTGTCGTCGGTGACGATCTGCACGGCGTCCGCGGGCAGGCCGACCCTATGCTCCACCAAAAACGCACGACAGCCGTTTTGGTAGGCGCTTTCGGCGTAGGTATGCCCATCCAGCCACGCACCGACAAGGCAGACGAACAGCGAGCCGGCGCAAGCCTTGCGGGAGTCGTAGGTGATGGCGGTGATGTCCGTTTCGGAGGCACCTGTGTGGGAGATACGTTGGACAAGGTCGTTTAGCTTCATGATAACGTCCTTTTTAAAATAAGAAAGAATAAATAATAAATAATAAAGAATGTGGAGTTTTCTCCCTTTGGTCGAAAACGAAATCCGTAGGGGCGCATTCTATATGCGCCCGCGGAAGTTTGCCTTGCCGCAAGCGGGCACGGGCGGATATGGAATCCGCCCCTACGCTTTTTGAGCGGAGCGCCAGCGACGCGATTCACCACATTTATTATTTCTTATTTGTTATTTATTATTTGTGTACCGGGTAATACGTCTTAAACTTCTTGAACTGCCTTCTCAGCTGCTCCAGCACGCAGGCATAGCGCACGGGGTTCCACAGCAGGTCGGGCTTGTACAGCAGACTGCACGCCTCCTTGCCCTGCGCTTTCAGCGCCTTGGCGCGGGCGACGAGGTCCTTGTCCTCGGTGTAGGTGAAGGCCACCTGCGCGGGGACGTGGTGCCAGAACACCTCATTCTTGTTCAGCACGCAGTCGGTGCCGCCGTCGTTCCACTTTTCCACAACCAGCCGGGCAATGTTCATGCCGGTGGCGGTCACATAGTAGTTGCTGCGGCCCTGGCGCAGGTTGATCTCAAACACGCGGTAGTCGCCGGGGGTGCCGCTGTACTTGATGTCAAAGTTGGAAAAACCGGTGTAGCGGCAGGCCTCCAGCATCTTGCGGATGTTCTCCACCAGCGGCAGGGAGGTCGTGTCCTCACTGACGATGGCGGCATGGTTGCCCAGGCCGTGGGGGGTGTGCTCCTCGACCATCGTATGGCCAAGGCACATGGCGCGGACCTTACCGTTCTCGTCGGAGAACGCCGTCAGCACGCGCATGTGGTCGTCGCCGCCCGGCACCATCTTCTGCAGGACCATGCGGTCCGGGTAGCCGCTGGCATAGATCGTTTTGACGATCTCGGCGGCCTCGGCGGGGGTGGCGGCGGTGTAGACCTTCTTCATCGTGTCAAACGGATGCTTCCAGTAATCAACGCTGGACGACGGCTTGACGATGATGGGGTAGGCAAAGCCCAATTTATCCTCGGTCAGCTCGGCGGCATCGACAGGTGCGGTCAGGATTTTCGAGTCGGGGTAGGGGATGCCGAACTTCTCGCAGACCTCGTAGAACTCGGCCTTTTTCTGGATGGAGCCGTACAGGTCGGCGGCAGGGCCGGGGGCGATATACTCGGTCAGCTCGGCCTTGCGGCGGATGATCATCGCGGCGTAATCGTCGGTGCAGCCGAACAGATAGAGCCGCTTGCCCTTATGCTGTGCCGCAAACTCGTGCAGAATGCGCAGCATCGTGTCCTCGTTGTCCATATCGGGCACGGTGGTAAAGTGGATGATTTTGGAATACTTGGTCGGAGCCATCGGGTAGCGGCCATAGGCGTAGCTCTCGACGCCGTAAGCCTCATGGAACGCCCGGGCAAAGTTGTAGCAGTTCAGGTCTGCACCAAGGAATACAGGGATAATGTCGGACATGGTTATGTGCATCTCCAATTTTCAATAGGATTTTGTTCAAATAATAAAGAATAAATAAGAAATAATAAATATTGTGGAGTTTTCTCCCGCTGGTCGAAAACGAAATTTGTAGGGGCGGATTCTATATCCGCCCGTACCCGTTTGCGGCGGCGCATACTTTCGCGGGCGCATATGGAATGCGCCCCTACGGGATTCTTTTGAGCGGAGCGCAGCGACGCGGTCCACCGCATTTATTATTTATTATTTCTTATTTTTTATTTGGAAAGCATCGCTTTCCCGCTCACGCATCAAACTTCTCAAAGAACTGCTCATGCCAGGTCAGGAAGGTGTAGGCAGTCCAGATCTTGCGGCGCTCGTGCTTGGGGTCGGCCAGCATGGCGACGAGCTTGTCCTGGTCGAAGTACTCCGCCGCCACATCGCTCGTGAAGCTCTTGCGCACCTTGGCGGAAAACGCCGGGTCCTCGAGCCACTTGGCAATCGGTACGGGGAAGCCCTTCTTCGTGCGGTTGGCCCAGGCGTCGGGCAGGGTCTTGTTGGCAGCGGTGCGCAGCACGGCCTTCGTGTCGCCGCGCAGCTTGTAGCTGTCGGGGTAGGTCTGGGCCTCGCGCAGGACCTCGCGGTCCAGATAGGGCACGCGCAGCTCAAGGCTGTGTGCCATGCTCATCTTGTCGGCCTTCAGCAGAATGTCCCCGGGCAGCCACAGATTCAGGTCAAGGTACTGCTTCTTTTCCAGCTCGCTCAAGTCCTTGACGCGGTCATAGATCGGCGCGGCGACCTCGCGGGCCGTGGGGCCGACGCGGTACTTAGGCTTCAGAATGTCGTAGGCATCCTTCTCCTCAAAGACGTGCGCCTGGCCGATGAACCAGTCCTCGGGGCGGCCGCTGCCCTTGATGATGAAGTCGTGCCCCTTGAAGTAGGGCAGGTGCTGGCTGGCATCGCTGGCCAGATGGCGCAGCGGCGCGGGGATGTGCTTATACTTCTGCATCAGCGGGGTGTCGGCGTACCACTCGTAACCGGCGTAGATCTCGTCCGCGCCCTCGCCGGACAGCACCACCGTGACATGCTGGCGCGCCAGCTGGCACAGGAAGTAGAGCGGTACGCTGGACGGGTTGGACTGGGGCTCGTCCATGTGGTACTGGATGTCGGCGAAGGCGTCGAGGCACTGCTCTTTCGTCAGCATCTCGCGGTAGTTCTTGATGCCGAGCTTCTGGCTCAGCTCGCCCGCCTCGGTGGTCTCGTCAAATTTATGCGTGCCGTCGGGGCTTGCAAAGCCGACGGAGAAGGTCTCGTCGGGCATCAGGCAGGCCGTGATATAGCTGGAATCGACACCGCCGGACAGGAACGCGCCCAGCTTGACGTCGCTGATGCGGTGGGCGGCCACGCTCTCCCGCACGCGGGCATCTATCTCATCGGCGGCGGCCTCGTAGGAGAGCGCCGTGGGGTGGCGGAAATCGACATCCCAGTAGCGCTCAATCTGCATCTTGCCGTCCCTGTAGGTGAACCAGTGGGCCGGGGGCAGCTTGTAGGTCCCCTTGAAGAACGTCTCGTTCATGGCGCTGTACTGGAAGGTCAGGTAGGGGCGCAGGGCCTCGGCGTTGACCTCGCGGCGGAAGCCGGGGTGCTCAAGCAGGCTCTTGATCTCGGAGCCGAACAGCAGCTCGCCCGCGTCAGTCTGGGTATAATAGAACGGCTTGATGCCGAAAATATCGCGCGCACCGTACATCTCGTTCGTTTTCGTGTCCCATACGACGAAGGCAAACATGCCGCGCAGCTTGGCGGCCAGCGCCGTGCCGTACTCCTCATAGCCGTGGATGATGACCTCGGTGTCGCAGTGGGTCTTGAAGATGTGCCCCTTGGACTGCAGCTCGGTGCGCAGGTCCATGAAGTTGTAAATTTCACCGTTGAACACGCAGACAACGGTGCCATCCTCATTGTACATGGGCTGCTTGCCTGCGGCCAGGTCGATGATGCTCAAACGGCGGAAGCCCAGCGCAATGGCCGTGCGCGGGTCGTCGCCGCTGATATGGTAGCCTTCCATATCGGGGCCGCGGTGGATAATGCGGTCCGCCATTCTGTGCAGGATGGCCTCGCGCTGTTCACGCAGACCGGTAAAGCCAACAAAACCACACATGGTACATTCCCTTTCTCTCTATAGGCGCAATCATAGGATTTTAACTTATATATTTGTATATTGTACCACAGATGCGGGGAAAAGAAAAGTAGACGGGGAAAATATGTGAAGAAAAGTGAAGCGCAAAATGGCTTCCCCCACAGGGGAAGGCCTGACAAACAAAAGCGGCAGGATGCCGAAACATCCTGCCACAGAAATATAACGTTACGCTTCCTCTTCCGTCGTCACCTTATCGGTTTTCCCCTCGCCGTCCAGTGCTTCTTCCAGCGTGTGCCAGGCCAGCACGGCGCACTTGACGCGGGCAGGGACGTGGGCAATGCCCTGCAAAGCGGCTACGTCCTCCAGGTCGTCCAGTTCCTCGGGCGTGATCTTGCCCTTGATCATCTGGAAGTACAGGCTGATGAGGCGGTGCGCGTCCTCGACGGTGCGGCCCTTCACAAGGTCGATCATCAGCGAAGCCGACGCCTGCGAGATGGCGCAGCCGCTGCCGATAAACCCGGCGTCCTCGATTTTGCCGTCCTTCACGCGGAGCTGCAGCGTGATGTCGTCACCGCAGCTGGGGTTGACACCCTCCAGGCTGTGGGTCGCCCCCTCGACGGGGTGGCGGTTCTCTTTGCTGCGGCTGTTCTCGGTAATGATCTGGGTATACAGTTCGTTCAGGTTCACAGGCCCATCACCTTTCTGACATTTTCAAGATTTTCCAGCAGGGCGTCCACGTCCTCGGGTGTGTTGTAGATCGCCACGCTGGCGCGGCAGCAGCTGCCGATGCCCAGGAACTCCATCAGGGGCTGGGCGCAGTGATGCCCGGCGCGCACGGCCACGCCGCCCGCGTCCAGAATCGTCGCTACATCGTGGGGATGTACGTCGTTGACATTGAAGCTGACAACGCCGTAGCGGCCCTCGGCCACAGGCTCACCGTAGACGGTCAGCCACGGCATGGCGCGCATACCGGCCAGCATACGGTCCAGCAGCGCATGCTCATGGGTCTCCATGGCCTCCCAGCCGATGCCCTTCATATAGTCGATGGCGGCGGCAAAGCCGACCTCGCCGCCGACGTTGCGGGTGCCGGCCTCAAACTTGCGGGGGCCGTCGGCCCAGGTCGCGCCGCTTTCATGCACAGCGCCGATCATATCGCCGCCGCTCATGAACGGGGGCATCTTTTCCAGCAGTCCGGCGCGTGCGTACAGCGCACCGACGCCCATGGGAGCGTACAGCTTGTGGGCAGAGCAGGCCGCAAAATCCACGTCCAGCTTCTTGACGTCCACGGGGGTGTGGGGCGCGCTCTGGGCGCAGTCCAGCACGACCACAGCGCCCACGGCGTGGGCACGCTTCACAATTTCTTCCACAGGCGCGCGCAGACCCAGCACGTTCGAGACCATCGCCACGGCGACGACCTTCGTCTTGGGAGTGATTTTTTTGTCCAGCTCCTCGGTGGTCAGGCGGCCGTTCTCGCCGGGATACATATAAACCAGCTTCGCGCCGGTGGCCTTGGCCACACGCTGCCACGGCACCATGTTGGAGTGGTGCTCGGCCACGGAGATGACGATTTCATCGCCCTCATGCAGAAAATTCATGCCGTAGCTGTAGGCGACGAGGTTCAGACTCTCCGTCGTGTTCTGGGTGAACACGATCTCGTCGTCCTCTGCGTTAAAGAACTGCGCTACGGTGTGGCGGGCTCCCTCGTGGGCGTCGGTGGCGCGCATGGCCAGCTCGTAAACGCCGCGGTGGGGGTTCGCGTTCTCTTTCGTATAGTAATCGACCACCGCGTTCAGGACCTGCATGGGGTGCTGGGTCGTGGCGGCGCTGTCCAGATAGACAAGGCGATTGCCGTTTTCGTCGGCAGCCAGAATCGGAAAATCAGCCGTCCAGTTCATCATTCAGCCTCCGTGCAACATTTTCACGTACTTCATCCTGCAAAGAATCCAACGGGATCTTATCAATGGCCGGGGCAAAGCGGGCGTCCACCATCAGGCGGCGGGCCTGTGCTTCGCTCAGGCCGCGGGAGCGAAGATAGTAGAGCTTGCTCTCGTCGAGACGGCCTACGCTGGCGGCGTGCTGGCCCTCGACCTCCTCCTCACCGCAGAGGATGAGGGGGGCGGTACGGTTGCGGGCGCTGGGGCTGAACAGCAGCACGTCCTCGCTCTCATGGCCGACGCCGCGCTTGGCACCGCGCTGGAAATCGACAGTACCGCGCAGAATTTTATCGGCGCTGCCGGTCAGCACACCGGCGGTGTGCATCTCGCACAGGGTATCCCTGCCGGTGTGGACGGACACATCGTTGAAGTCCAGCACGTCATTGCTGTGGCCGAAGTAGACGGCATCGAGATCGTACTCGCACTTGTTGTGGTTCAGCAGGGTGCGGGCACCGCAGGCGACGACGGAGCCGCCCAGCTCAATGCGGACCTGCTCCACGCGGGCGGAGGTACCCTGCTCAATGGCAACGGCGTTCCAGCGGCGGGCACGGTTGCCCAGCAGCTGCACCTGCACCAAAACTACATGCGCACCCTCGGCGGCGCGGATGCGGGTCAGGTTGGCGGAGACGCCGCCCTCGGCATCGCCGCGCACGACCTGTACGACGGTCAGGCTGCTGCCCGCCGCCGCGTCGATGGTCAGATAGGTCAGTGCGTGGGGGTGGTCGGCGTCGAGCGCCGTCTCAAACACGACGGGCGCGTCGGCGGTGCCGGTCACGGCCAGATGGTTGACAAGGTTGGCGTTTGCGGCCAGCCAGGCGTCGGTCTCGGCACCCATGCCGCTGGCGGCAAAGCTGCCGAAGTCAGCCGCGGCGGGGGCCGTCACACCGGCGGGCAGGGCAGGGGACAGCGCCTCGGCCTTAGCCCAGCCCGCGGCGGGCACGGCAGGCAGTGCCGCCGACGCCGAGGCATAATTCACGCCCAGCGGATTCCAGGTGGAAACCGGGAGGCGGTTCATGGTTGTAGTCATAGCAATATCACCTAAATATTATCTATTGCAAATAATAAATAAAAAATAATAAATAATAAATGTGGTGGAGCGCGGTGCTGGCGCACCGCTCGAAATTCCTCTGCCGCCGTAGGGGCGCATTCTATATGCGCCCGCCCTGCCGTTGGCAAGGTGCCACGGGCGGATATGGAATCCGCCCCTACGGTTTTGTTTTCGACCATAGGGAGAAAACTCCACATTCTTTATTATTTCTTATTTATTATTTTTTATTTCTGACGCATTGCGTCAGCCAATGCTTCCCTTCATCTCCAGATGAATCAGGTTGTTCATCTCCACCGCATATTCCAGCGGCAGCTCCTTGGCGATGGGCTCGGCAAAGCCGCCGACGATCAGGGCGCGGGCGTCCTCCTCGGTCATGCCGCGGCTCATCAGGTAGAAGATGGCCTCCTCGCTGATGCGCCCGATCTTGGCCTCGTGGCCGACGTCCACGGCATCACAGCGGATGTCCATGGCCGGGATCGTGTCGGAGCGGCTGCGGTCATCCAGCATCAGGGATTCGCAGCTCACGCTGGACTTGCTGCCCCTGGCGTTCGGCAGCACAACGACGGACGAGCGGAAGTTCGACACGCCGCCGTCGCGGGCAATGCTCTTGGTGGAAATATGGCTCGTCGTGTTCGGCGCGGCGTGCACGACCTTGGCACCGGTGTCCAGATCCTGCCCGGCACCGGCAAACGTGATGCCGGTGAACTCCATGCGGGCACCCTCGCCCTGCAGGACGCTCATCGGGTACAGGCAGCCCGTGTGGGAGCCGAACGAGCCGGAGACCCACTCGATCGTGCCGCCCTTTTCGACCCGCGCACGCTTGGTGTTCAGGTTGTACATATTCTTGGACCAGTTTTCAATCGTGGAGTAGCGCACGCGCGCACCCTCACCGACGAAAATCTCGACGCAGCCTGCGTGCAGGTTGGCGACGTTGTACTTCGGGGCCGAGCAGCCCTCGATAAAGTGCAGGTATGCGCCCTTGTCCACGATAATCAGGGTGTGCTCGAACTGGCCCGCGCCGGGGGCGTTCAGGCGGAAGTAGGACTGCAGGGGAATGTCCACATGCACGCCCGCCGGGACGTAGACGAAGGAACCGCCGCTCCACACAGCGCCGTGCAGCGCTGCAAACTTGTGGTCCGTGGGGGGCACGCACTTCATGAAGTGCTCCTTCACCATGTCGGCGTAGGGGCCGGTCAGGGCGCTCTCCATATCGGTGTAGACGACGCCCTGCGCTGCGACCTCCTCCTTGACGTTGTGGTAAACGACCTCGGAGTCGTACTGTGCGCCGACGCCCGCCAGGCTCGAGCGCTCGGCCTGCGGAATGCCCAGACGCTCAAACGTGTTCTTGATGTCATCGGGCACTTCGCTCCACTTGCCGCGCATCTCGGTGTTGGGGCGCACGTATGTGACGATATTGCGCATGTCCAGCCCCTCCAGGGACGGGCCCCAGTTGGGAATGGACGCCTTGTTGTAAATGTCCAGCGCCTTGAGGCGGAATTCACGCATCCAGTCGGGATCGTGCTTTTCTTTAGAGATCTGCTCCACGATCTCTGCCGTCAGGCCGGAGTTGACCTCAAACGCCGCGTTGACCTTGTCCTTGATGTCGTAGACACTGCGGTCAATCTCGGCGACCTCGGTCTTTTCAGTCTCGAAGGCTCTCATTTGGCTTCGTCCTCCTTCAGCGCGGTGAAGCCTTCCTCAATGATCTCATTGACGAGGCTGCCGTCGCCGGTGCGGACAATGCGGGCGTCGTCCAGCACATGGACGTAATCGACCTGCAGACCCTCCAGGATCTTGGCGTTGTGGGTGATGATGATGAGGGCGTTGTCCGCGTTGTGGTACGCCTTGATGCCGCTGGCAACGGTCTTGACCGCGTCAACGTCGAGGCCGGAGTCGGTCTCATCCAGCAGGGCCAGCGCGGGCTTGAGCATGAGCAGCTGCAAAATCTCAGCCTTCTTCTTCTCACCGCCGGAGAAGCCGACGTTCAGATAGCGGTCCGCGTAGGACGGGTCCATGTTCAGGGCCTCCATCTGGGCGGCCATCTCGCGGCGGAACTTCATGACCTTGACGGGCTTGCCGGTCACAGCACCGGCAGCCGTGCGCAGAAAGCTCTCCAGCGTGATGCCGGGGATCTCCTCCGGCGTCTGGAAGGACAGGAACATACCTGCGCGGGCGCGCACGTCGGCGGTCTCGTGGGTGATGTCCTGCCCGCGGAAGATGATCTGGCCGCGGGTAACGGTGTAGCGGGGATCGCCCATCAGGGCGCTCATCAGGGTGGACTTGCCGGCACCGTTGTGACCCATCAGTACGTGGGTCTCACCGGCGTTCACCGTCAGGTTCAATCCGTCGAGAAGGACCTTATTTTCCTCACCGACGACGACCTGTAAATCTTTGACTTCCAGCAGCGGGCTGCTCATGGAAAAAACACCTCCAAGTGGTATAACCGGGTTTTTGGGCACAAGTGTCCCCCGGATAGTTTTGCTCTACCGAACTATACTATACTATTTTTATAGGGATTGCAAGAGGGGAACGCAAGAAATTGACACAGAACGATGAAATCGGCCAATTTTCAGCCGATTCGGGGCAAAACAAAAAGGCTCGAAGCGAATGCTTCAAGCCTTGATGGCTGCCCCAGTCCGACTTGAACGGACGACACCCTGATTAACAGTCAGGTGCTCTAACCAACTGAGCTATGGGGCAATATTCAATTGCTGTCGCCGTCAGACGACTTTTATAGTATAGCAACCTCGAGCGCCATTGTCAAGTGGATTTGCGAAAAAAGTTGAAAAAGTTGAAAAAGGCCGCTCTGCCGCAGCGGGGCGTTTCAGCGGCGAGCTCTGATTTATGGCAATACCGCATAATTCTAAGCGCCGATACGGCGAGCGAGGTGCGGCAGCTGCTAAGCCAAAAGCGCAGATAATACTTTGTGTATTATCGAGCATTTTGGCAACGCAGATGCCGTGCCGCAGCCGCCGGAGCGGTGCTTAAGCCGTAAGGCGGGAATTATGCGGTGTTGCCTTATCAAAACGAAAGCCGCATCTGGTGCCACGCGGCATTTCCATGGGTGGATTTGTCCGTCACACCCTCATCCTGAAACCCGAATTTTGCGTAGTAGGGGAGCAGCCGCTCCTTGCAGGTCAGCACAAGCCCCTTGCGGCCCTGCTGCCTGGCATCGGCAACGGCCCGGCGGAGCAGCTGCCCCGCGCAGCCGTGCCTGCGGTACTCCGGCAGCGTGTTGACACCGAAGATCATCTGCCACGCGCCCTGCTCGTTGTGCAGGGCGGCGTCCTCGTACATCACATCCGTCAGGTCCGGCTCGTCCGTGACAAAGCCGTCCACGAAGGCAAGCAGCTTATCCCCCTCATACAGCAGCCAGAAGTGATTGCCGTAATACTGCACTCTGTCGATAAATTCCTTCTCCGTCGCGGCCTCTGCGGGCGGAAAGCATGCCGTCTCCACAGCGGTCAGTGCGGCAATATCCTTCCGGGAAGCGTGCTTTATAACCATGCGTTGTTCCTCCTGGGGACATAAGCTCTTACCCCTCTGCTATACCACAAAGGCATCGGCCCCCGGGCGTTTCAATACCAGAGATTTCAATACTTGAGAAAGAACCTGTTTACTTTTGCCCGTAATAAGCGTTGGGGCCGTGCTTTCTCATAAAATGCTTGTCCAGCACATGCTGCGGCGCGGGCAGGGCACCGGGGTCGACGGTCAGGGTCAGGATCGCCATGCGGGCGACCTCCTCGAGCACAACGGCGTGGTATACGGCCTGCGCGGCATCCTTGCCCCAGGTGAAGGGGCCGTGGCTGGCGCAGAGCACACCGGGCACATACAGCGGGTCGATGCCGCGGGCTTTGAACGTCTCGACGATGACCTTGCCGGTGTTCTTCTCGTAATCCTCGTCGATTTCCTCCGGCGTCAGCTCCCGCGTGCAGGGGACAGGGCCGTAAAAGTAATCGGCGTGGGTGGTGCCGAAGGCGGGCAGGTCGCGCCGCGCCTGGGCAAAGGCTACCGCGTGGGTCGAGTGGGTGTGCACGATGCCGCCCAACTGCGGGAAGGCCCGGTACAGCTCGAGATGCGTTTTGGTGTCGCTGCTGGGGTTTAAATCGCCCTCGACCTTGTTGCCGTTCAGGTCCATAACAACGAGCATAGCGGGCGTCAATTCGTCATATTCCACGCCGGACGGCTTGATGACAAACAACCCCTTTTCGCGGTCAATGCCCGAAACATTGCCCCAGGTGTAGGTCACAAGCCCGCGGCGGGGCAGCTGCATATTGGCCTCGTAGACCTGCTGCTTGAGTTCTTCCAGCATAGTGTACCCTTTCTGTGCCCGGCCCTGCCGGATTTTGGATGCTACCTTGATGTTACCTTTATTATAGCAGGCACTGCGGCAACTTTCCAGACCTGTTTTGAAAAAACAAAACAACCCCGCAGAAGCGATTGCTTCTGTGGGGTTGTTGCTAAATGGAGCGGCCGACGAGGCTCGAACTCGCTACCTCCACCTTGGCAAGGTGGCGCTCTACCAGATGAGCTACGGCCGCATAAAAAATCACCGAAGATAACTCGGTGATTTTTGTTGGCTGCCCCAGTCCGACTTGAACGGACGACACCCTGATTAACAGTCAGGTGCTCTAACCAACTGAGCTATGGGGCAATATCCCTGACGCCGTCAGGCGACGCTAATTATTATAGCGGCATGAAAACCGTTTGTCAATGCCTTTTGACAAAAAAATCGGAAAATTTGTCCGCAAAATCCCGGCGCGGATGCCTTGACAATTTGGCATGGGGCTGGTATACTAGCAAAGTACCTACATACGCCGGTGTGTTGGAATTGGCAGACGAGACGGACTCAAAATCCGTTGGTGGTGACACCGTATGGGTTCGACCCCCATCACCGGCATTCCTTATACCTAAGCCTTTTAGCGGCTTAGGTATTTTTTGTGTGGCAGACAAGATTTCGGCTTGTCTGCCATTTTGTCTGCCACTTTTACCCCAAATGGCAGACAAAACGGATTTATTTTCCGTTGGTTTTGGCGGACAAGTTCGCCCAACGGAGTTTTTCTCCTAAGCGATTTTTCGTTTGGGAGATTTCTTCTTTTCGGGAAGTTCGCCAAGGTTGATTTTGCTGGCAATCATATTCGCGGCTTCCATCTTGCTGTCCACGTCAATGTGGGCGTAAATATTGGCCGTGGTGGAAAAGCTGGAATGCCCCAGCCACATCTGTACCTCTTTCATCGTGACTTTGTTCTTGATGAGCAGACTGGCGCAGGAGTGGCGGAGGTCATGGTAGCGAATCGGGCGAAAACCATTCTTCAAGAGCATTTCGCGGAAAACCCGTGTCACATAGTCCGGGGTCACAAGATGCCCCATATCATCAACGCAGATATAGTCCTTATATTCCTTGCAATAGCTGTTGCCGCAAAGTTTCATTTGCTGGCGCTGGCGTTTTTGGGCTTTCAGTAAAGCTTGTTCAACTGCGGGAATCAGCGGCAAACTGCGGAAGCTGGACTTGTTTTTCGTCCGGCACTTGGAAACGTCCACCATTTTGCCATCCACATTGATGCGTTCAAAGGTGCGTGAAATCGTGACGATTTTCCGTTCAAAGTCGATGGCCGACCATTGCAGACCGATTACCTCGCTGCGGCGCAATCCATAGAACGCAGCAAGCATGACAGGAAGTTCCATTTTGGTATTTGCAAAAATAGGCAGCACTTCCATCAATTCATCCGCTGAATAATAGCTGGCAACAAAGTTGTCTTTTTTGGGGCGCTCCACTTCGGCAGCCGGGTTATAGGGAATCAGTTTGAGTTTTACTGCGTCCGACAAAGCCTTGCGGATGTTGGCATGGTAATGGAGAACCGTGTTCCCACTTACTCCACGCTTGTTGATTTCATGGGTGTAGAACATCTCAATATCCAGCACCGTGATTTCATTCAAGCGTACTTTCCGTGCGGAAAAATACGGCGCAATCCACGATCTGACATTTTGGCAATAGCCGGAGTAAGTGACCTCTTCCCAACTTTTGCGTTTCCATTGCAACCAAAATTCAAGATAATTGGAGAACAGCATATTGGGATGTGGTGTATTCCAACTTTCCTCGGTATCTTCTGTGGCGGCTGCGGCGACGCGCTCTTTTACACCATGCACTTCTTCTCCGGCGCTGGCCGCGCGAATCATCGTCTGGAGCAGCGCCTTGGCCTTAGTTGCATTGCGGTCGGTGGACAACCCCGTACTCAGCGTTTTGCGGTTTCGTTTTCCTTTTTCATCCGTGGGCAGATTCAGAACCACATAATAGAATCCGTGTTTTTGCGTAAGATAGCCTGTAACTTTCGTTTTCATTGCGTTGCTCCTTTCCGACTATCTAACGGTATAGATGGCATCTATATGATAGCGGATATATGCCTTTTACTCCACACTGTCGGTTGTCGCATTGACAGTGTTGCAATCTTCGGGTGTTTCGTTCTGCAAAAAGCGAATTACGTTTACCTTGGGGATGCGGTAACTGCGCCCAATGCGAAACGCCTTGATTTTCCCTGCATTCAGCATACATATGCCGTTTTCTTACTCACGGGCCGCGAACCGCCCAGCATCTCGCAAAGCTGTGGTACGTCCACCACATCGGGATATTTGCGGAAAATTTCTCGCTTTCCAATCGGCTCTCCCATAGTCGTCAACTCCTCTCATAATAATTGCGGATTTAATTCCACAAGCATAGCGGCCACTTGTGGAAAACAAGTGACCGCCATAATCTGAAATTAAATTGTATATCCTATTCGACACTACTTCCCGGATATAAGGGCGAACCACCGACCTGGCTGCTGGAAACAGCTCCCGCTTCCTGTACCACATTGTTGGCAGTACCGCCGACGCCTTGAGAGCATCGCCACGGTGCGTATCATGATTGCTGGCCCTTCGCTTGAGGTATGTGTTCCACGCCACCTCTCCCGCCTCTGGGGGGCGCTCCACCGCCGTGAAAGCAGTATCATCGCGTCAGAGCCGGGACGCACCTGCCGAAGCGCTCCTTGGGTTGCGGCAGGGCCAGTTTTATGTAGCCGGTGATTCGGATATTCTGCTTTCAAGGTTCTCAAGGGGAGAGGGTCTTTTTTGTCCCTCTATATATATCATCGCAATTAAAAGCCAAATCGTGCAAAAAAATCAAAAAAATTTTATAAATTTTACTATAAGCCCCCAAAAGCTATCAAATTTTGCTATAATAAAGCTAGAATTGCTGAAAAAATTGATTGCGGAGCAGGTGCAGATTTACCGTCACACCAATGTGGTAAAGTCGCAGAAGTTCAGCGAAATTATGCAGCGGGCAATGAACTCTTATCTTAATGGTATGCTGACCAACGAGCAGGTCATAGAGGAACTTTTGAACCTTGCAAAACAGATGGCAACAGCCAACAAAGAGGGAGAGCAGCTTGGCTTAACGGCAGATGAATTGGCATTCTATGATGCGTTGACAAAGCCGCAGGCAATCAAGGACTTCTACGAAAACACGGAACTTATTGCTATCACTAAAGAACTGGCAGATACATTGCGAAAGAACCGTACTATAGATTGGCAAAAGCGTGATTCTGCGCGAGCCAAGATGCGTATGATGATAAAGCGTTTGCTCAAAAGGCACCGCTACCCGCCGGAAGGGATGGACGATGCCGTGCAAACCGTTATGACCCAGTGTGAACTGTGGACAGATAATAACGATATGGAATCAGCCTAAAAGAGAAAGTGGCCGCCGCACTGAATTGCGACAGCCACTTTTTTAGTTAAATTTTGAATGCGGATACAGCCCGCACAAATTCAAGAATCAAGGACTGATATAAATCTTCATCGAAGTGTCCTTGTATAATGCTGCACTTTTTCAGCAGAGGATCGTAGCGATTAAGCAATTTCTCCATCGCCTTTTCATTCCCCTGCTGGGCCAGTAAAAGGGTGTTTTTGAACATTCCCATTTTATTTTTCCTCCATTGCTTTGCGAATTTTGTCACAGGCGCTGTCACGGCGGCGCCTGACCGTACTGGCATCAACTCTCAACTTAGCAGCCGTAGCCGTAACGGAAAGACGGTCAATGTACAAGGCTATCATAACCTCGCACTCTTTCAGTTCCAGTTTGGGCAAATATTTTCGAATAGCTTCCCACATCAGCTTGGATTCAATACTTTCCTCCAATGAATTACCTGAGCGCATGGATTGAGATTCAATATCCGAATCACAATCTTCAATCGAGCACTCATGTTCCTTAATCTTCATTAGTGCGCGGATATAATTTGCTCGCTGATTGTATACCACTCTTGTCAAATAGCTTGTAAGGCGCGCGGCTAATTCTGCATCCTCGCCGTAAATCCAATACTTATCGGCAATATTTTTCTTTGCCATCGTAAACCTCCTGAATTTTGAGTTTCATTGAATAGACCTCAAAACTCGGAGGGGCGCGGGCAGAAAACGGCGGTCCTCTGCCGCCAAAACAAAACAGAAACAAAAAAATACGCCAGATGGTTATAAAAACCATCTGGCATACGAATAATATACGAAAAACTACGCGACGAAGGGACTTTTGAAAGGACACAGTAGCGCTTGAAGTTTTCCCTGCCTTAATACGGCATGACTCCGCTTACCGGAGCGTCAAGCACATCTGCCATGCAATACGCCTTTCCACTAAATAAGCCCTATAAAAAGAAAAGCCCGGCAAGCCAAAACTTGTCGGGCAGAAAGTGGATTTACTTTTCTTCCATCCAACCAAGGAATGTCTGCAATTTCTGTATGTCACCGTCATCGAGGTCTTGCAGTCGGTTAAAAATGTTGATACGGTCAGTTTCGTCCCCAGCACCGGTAAAGAATTCCTGCGGGGTTACGCCGAGGTATTCACAGATGCGCAGAAATTCGTGCATTGAGGGCAATGCCTTGCCGATTGAAATACTGCGCATATAGCTGCCGCTTTTGCCAAGGTCAAGGCTCATTTTATGTTCAGAAACGTGGAGGCGATGGCGCAGCTGCGTGATGCGCTTACGGACAAAATTCTCATATTCGGCTACCTGTAGCAAGCAGATACACCCTTTCCCATTTATACTATAATATGTAAATATTGTAATATAAATCGCGGTAGAGCGTTCAGCATTGATGTATCAGTTTTCGCGGGATTGCCAATTTATTGACGATTGAATACTGAATTTTGAAAAAAGTTTTTTCAGGCGTGGTGTATCAGATAAGCAGCAGGTCGGGAAAGCGCAAAATATGGTCGATATGAGCAATCGCCCCGGCTAATGTATCAAAGCGCCCCTCGCACGGATCGGGCACCTCAGTTAAGGTAGTGGGGTCTGCCGTAAGACCGTTTTTCTCCAGCCACGCATCAAACGCCTTGCGCATCGCTGCGGCGTTGGCGCGCTTATTCTTGTCGGTGGCACACTCATCGAGGTAGATAATGGCATCATATTTGTGGGCTGCGGTGTTATGGGTAATTTCAGCAAAGGTGAACCTGTTTATATAGATATGGAATAAGAGTTCCACCCCCAACTTGTGCAGCTCGGTTTCTGCGCGCTGGCGCTCGGAAATTTGCGCTTTTTCGCCCAACGCAGTGCGCAGCTTCCGGAACAATTCATCCCCGTTTGCAGGATAGAACGCAGTACCCTTGGTGTCCTCAATTTCCTCAAAGCAGTACGCCTGCCGCGAGGGCGACAGCATCCCCTGTTCAGCCAGCTGTATGGCATCGACAAGATCCTGCCGATAGGATTGCGATAACGACATTGCGAATTCCTTTTTCATAAAAGATCACTCCTTGTTTATAATTGGTGAATCTAGTATGAATTATAATTCTTATTCGTGTCGAAATCGCTCGAAAGCAAGGATACGAAGGGGAAAATTCATACAACAATCATCAAAAAGAAAAGGAGCAGTTTCCAACAAACATCTGGTATCACGATATGCTAGTAATGGAAGAGGTAATGCGTTTAGAATAGTGACCGACAATATTTTGAACGCTACTTGTGGTTTTATGGAGAATCTGCTATAATATCTATGTTTATTTGTGAGGAATGGAATTGATATTCTTTTCTTACTAAAATTACGGAAGGAGGGCTTGACAATGATGCTCAAAGGCGCGAAAATGGCTCGGCTCGGCTCGGCTCGGCTCGGCTCGGCTCGGCTCGGCTCGGCTCGGCAGTAGTATTGCGCCTTTTATTCAGTGTGTCAAGCTCTATTACATCAAATCGTCAGGTAAAATCCGGAAGCAGGGTGAACTATGCCCTGTTTTCGGATTTTTTCTTTTGTGGGAAGGGGGAACACTACTGAAACTTTACGCCTGATTGTCAGGTATTGCGGATGCTTCAATCTATTTTATCGGTACGCTTACTGCGGCAACAATTTTTGATGATTCAAACACACAGGAGGAATGAAAATGAAGAAAAAAGTTCTTAGCCTTCTGCTAACGCTTTGCCTTGTCATGACTTTCGTACCAATGGCGGCGTTTGCAGCGGAAGCTAACAAAATTTCAATCACAACAGTAGATGAGCTTTTGCAATTTGCAAAAGCTGTGGACAATGGCGAATATGACGATAAAACAGATGCGGTTGTATCGCTGGATGCAGATTTGGATTTAACAGGTGTTGCGTGGACACCAATTGGCAGCGTATTTGCTGCTGATGGAACTCTGCAGCATTACTTCAGCGGCAAATTTTACGGAAACGGGCATACGATTTCCAATTTAGATTTTTCCGAAAATTATGGAAAAGCAGAGTATCCTTCTTTCGGATTTTTCAGTGAGGTTTACGGCGCTGAAATTTCCGGTTTGACAATTCAAGGCAAGCTGGATGTGTCTAATTCAGGGTATGTCTATTTTGGAACGGTAGCGGGCGCTGCGGTAGACAGCAAAATTTCTGACTGCGTTTCAGATGTGTCGTTCACGGATAAAGACAAAAATATTAACGGCACTGCGGCTTTGTGCGGATATGCGATAAATAGCACAATTGAATACTGCCAAAACAAGGGGGATTTTTCAGTAATGAAGGACACCTCCCAATTTTGGATGGGCGGTATCGTAGGTCGTGCTGAAAACAGTACCGTGCAGTATTGTGTTAATACAGGCGATATGACCTCTTGGACACCCTATACCGGCGGAATTGTTGGGCAGCTGTATCAAGCCTCAAAAATTATCAATTGTTATTCCACCGGGAAAATGGTTCCTCTTGGCAATGGAACTACGGATTTCGGCGGCATTGCAGGCACAGTTGGTGCAGGTACAGAAATCAGACATTGCTATTTCGCTGGTGAAATGGATTTATCTCAATATACTGCGACTCCACCTTATAAGCGTTTGGGCGGTATTGCAGGCAATGTTTCTTCTGATACACCTGTTTTTGGAAACAATTATTTCGTGGAAACTGAAAATGTCCCTGCTTGCTTTAAGTATCCGGATGCTGGAACAGCAAAGACCCTTGAATATATGAAAACCGAGGATTTTTGTAATGAAATCAATGCTGCCGGTGGCAATTATCGATTTAATTCAAATGGCACACCTATTCTGCCAGCACCGAAATATGCAGTTTCTTTTGTTGTAACACCTACCGAACTGACAAATGTTATCATCAAAGTGAACGGTCAGGAAGTAACAAACCCCGCCAATTTGGAGGCAGGTACTTACCCTGTCAAAGTAAGCGCAGATAATTGCGAGGTTTTTAATTCCAATATTACGATTACGGCTGATACAGCAACTCATACGCAGACCATTGCAATGACTTATTTACCTGCCGACTACACTAAGGTCGACGAAGCCATTGCCAAGGCAGATGCTCTGAACAAGGACAACTACAAGGATTTCTCTGCTGTAGAAACTGCTGTCAATGCTGTTGTCCGTGACAAGAATATCACTGAACAGAGCGAAGTGTATGCCATGGCGCAGGCTATCGAAGATGCAATTATTGCCCTGCAATACAAGGACGCTGATTATACTAAGGTAGATGCAGCCATTGCCAAGGCAAAAGCACTGAACAAAGACAACTACAAGGACTTCACCGGCGTGGAAGCCGCTGTCAAAGCTGTTGTCCGTGACAAGAACATCACTGAACAGAGCGAAGTGGATGCAATGGCGAAGGCTATTGAAGATGCTATTGCTGCCCTGCAATACAAGGATGCCGACTACACCAGAGTCGATGCAGCCATTGCCAGGGCAAACGCACTGAACAAAAATGATTACAAAGACTTCTCCGGCGTAGAATGCGCCATCAGAGCAGTTGCACGCGGCAAGAACATCACTCAACAGGCAGAGGTTGACGCCATGGCAAAGGCTATTGAAGATGCCCTTGCTGCCCTGCAATACAAGGACGCTAACAAGACAACACAGCCCACACCGGCACCTGCTGCAACAGCCACACCTCAGTACACCATTCCGCAGACCGGCGACACAAGCAACCCTGCTTTGCTGGTTGTCCTTATGCTTGTCAGCGGTAGTGCAGCCATTGGAACAGCCGTTGTTGCCAGCAAGAGAAAGAACAACAGATAACTGAACAGCCCCCGTTCCATCTTCCGGGCAAAGCAAAAGCGCCGCAGCGATGCGGCGCTTTTCTATTGCCACAAAGCAGCAAATAGCGGGCTTTCCCATCATAAGCGACAAAGTTATATTCCCAACCGTCGTAAAGCCCCTCATATCAAATAAAAACGTCCAAAATCGCCCCGAAAGCGAACAGTTTCGGGAGATGTTGGGCGTTTTCTATTTTCAAAAGCAAATCCGCAAACCCGGCGCGGGCAAGGATGTGATGCAAATGCCCCGTATGCCGAAATATCTCAAGAGAGAATGGGCGTTCTTTCTTGGAGATTGCGGACGGAAGAAATATAACCCGCTACCCAGCGACAAGCTGCTGAAGGGGATGCAGCTCATCCACAACAAACCGTTCTTCCGGATACTTGCCCGGCTGAACATACAGAATACGGATTTTGTTTTCGTTAGACATTGCAATAACTCCTTTTTGACAATAAAAATACCGCTGTATCGGGTGATACAGCGGGGGTGACAAAGAATATGTGTATTCATACATTAATACGGCATGGCTCTGCTTACTGGGACGTCAATCACTTTTACCATACAATACGCCTTTCAAATAAATAAGCCTACCCGAAAGAAAAAGCCCGGCAAGCCAAAAACTTGTCGGGCCAAAAGCAGACTCACGGTTCTTCTATCTAACCAAGGAATAGCTGCTTTTTTTGTATAGCATTGTTATCAAGGTCTTACAGTCGGTTATTAAATCATCTATCTTCAATTAGTTTGAATAAACCTCCATTGGCTTGTCCAATATGTTGTTGGCACATTCCCATACTGAATCAGCCATTGGTAATCTTCTGTATGGATCGAATAATCCGGCTGCCAACGATTGATTAGTCGCGTATAGCCATCAACCTCCGACTCTGTCCACTGTGCGCTCCACCATGTTGTTGGAACCTCGCCATGCTCTACATAGCCGGTCAAATTTTCAATATGCAGGTATTCGCCGGTTTTACAGTTTTTCAGCAAAACATAGTCACCGCGCTTTACCTTTTCCCATTTTGCATAGGCTGCATTTTCATCGGTGAGAGGACCATACTTCACTGCGGTGCTGTCCGGGTCGATGTACATATAGTGACCAGTCTGACGATTCTGGATGTTGTACTCCTTTGTCACCTTCTGGTAACCTTCATTGGATTTCCACACACGGATGTAATCTACTGCCCATTCTTTGGGCCAGACATCGTTGTGTTCGCCAGAGCCGGCGTCCGTGTAAATGTTGAGGATCATTCCCATGTCATAGTCAGGTGCGCCCTCAATCGTGTAATAGAGTTCATTGTCATAGTAGAATTTCAGGCTGTCAGGCGTCCAGTCTACCGCATAGATATGAAATTCGTTAGAGGGATCACCAGAGGGAAGTGCAGAATCAGTAATCTGCCAGTAGTTTAGGAAGTTGGGGTCATTCCAGCCATAGGCTGCAATTCGCCAGTTGTTGCTACGGCTGAAGAACGTTTCGAGAATATCAATCTCGCCGGTTTGCTTTGAGTTAAACCAGTCATCTGTGTCCTGCTGCATACCCACAAGCCACCAAGCCTGATGTCCGCCGCCACCACAGTTTGCGAGTTTTGCGCGCATTTCAAAATAGCCATAGGTGGTTTTGTAGCCATACCAAGTTTCACGGTTATGGTTGTCAGATGTGCCGCTGAAATTATGAATCCAACTCTTGTCAAAGGACATAATAGCGGAAGATTTCACGGCTCCGTCATGTGCAGGGCACCACGCTTCTTGGTCCTCGGTGATATACTCGACTAAGCAGCCATCCTCAATACGATAGTTTGCTTTTGCCGTTGAGGGGTCCTCACACCAATGAGGCAAATAATAGTCTGTCCACTTTGTGGTATCCAAAGTCGGCTCGTTGAATTCTTCTTGAAAATCCAATGTATAGCCTTCTTTTGTCGTGGGGTTTGCGGGATAGTCCTCGGCATACGCCGTTGTGCCAACAAATGTGACACAAGCCATGAACATGAATGCAAGTGATAAGAACTTGTAGATGTTGTGTTTCACAATAGTATCCCCTTTCCTAAGCGACTCATTTTGTTACCATAAAGTAATTAAATTTCACCTCCCGGCACACTATTCCTTATCGTTCACTGCTCACGCAGAAAAGTCAAGAAGGTTTGGATGCCTCCGCCAAGTTTCTTTACCTGTTCGGGTCTTACGCCCTTCAAGTCGGAGACATCGTAGAAATCGCCGTTTTGGGTCGTTTGGGTCATCATACCGGCATCACTGCCGAAAATGGAATCCGTGACGCCAATAAACTCATCGCCCCAGAAGCAGCAATCCTCGGCAGCAAAGCCGAAACGCGCAAACAATGCGTCCACGTTATCACTTTTGCCGGTGGGGCCGACTTCCAGATATTTTGCATCGGTTGTAGCGCGCAGCGGCATTTCCGGCGTACCGAAGGATTCTGCCATCGCAATGACCGTTTCAATGCTGTCAATGCCGTGCTGCTGCAAGATGTGCTGCAGGCGGGCAGCCTCGCCCTCCTGCAAAAACAGATTCTCGCCGCGGTTGTTGGCGGGCATCAGGTCGATCTTGCAGTAATTCGGGCGGCTGAAAACAATATCGGTGTTCATGCCGTATTTTTCCAACAGCTCGCGGTGGATGCGGTAGCAGGCATCGTGTACGGCAAGGATGCCCTTGGCATCCGGCACACGGTCAACAAGGATGGTCGGCTGCCCTGTAGCATCATACCCATAGTCGAACGCGCCGCGCCCCAGACCGAGATACAGGTTTTCCAGCTGCTTCGGCGTAAAATAGCTGTGCAGCTTTCCGCCTGCAATGTTCTCGTAGGTCGTACCGCTGACTATGCAGAGCTTTACCCCTTTATCCAGCAGCGGGCGCATTGCGTTGACGGCATCCTCGACAGGCGCTTTGCGGGAGAGAACCGCTGTGCCGTCCCAATCAAAAAAGATTGCTTTATAGTGCTTCATGGCAGGTTGCCCCTTTCTCGGTCAGTTCGTAAGGCTTGCCCTCGACAAGGAAGTTGACAGCATCGCCGCTTTGCAGCGTGATGGTCCAGCCGTCCGGCAGCACATCCACTGCCAGTACGGACTCTTTGATTTTCACAGTGAAGTGATAGCCGTTCCACGCTTCGGGAATATAGAATTTGAACTCCGGCACACCGTTTACAAGACGCAGACCGGCAAAGCCAAAGACAATGCTCTGCCATGTGCCGGCCATATTGGCGGCATGGATACCGGCGTAGAAGTTGTCATGGTAATCATCCAGATCCATCCGGGCAGACTGGGCAAAATAGGTGTAGGCGTCCTCGTGACGTCCGATACGGCTTGCCAGAATACCAAAGATGCAGGTGGAAAGCGAAGAATGATGCAGCGTTACGGTCTGATAGAAGTCGTAATTGCGCAGCAGCTCCTCATCGGTAAACAACGCACTGTACAGCATCATACCCATGATGGCATCGGCCTGCTTGCTCATTCGCTGGCGGTAGATGAACAGCGGGTGGTAGTTTTCGTACAGAAGATGCCGCTTTTCCGGCGGGATACGGGAATCATCCCACGGCTTGCGAAGCATAAAGCCATCGTCCTGCAAATAGACCTGCCGCTTTTCATCATAAGCAAAATACATAGCATCGGCTGTCTTTTTCCACAGGGCAGGCTCGTCCGGATCGAGCTGAATTTTTTCGATCAGCTTTTGGTAAGCATCGGGGCGCTGTTCCTTCAGCGTTTCCAGCGCGTTGACGGCGGCATACAGGTTCTGCTGCGCCATCAGGTTCGTATAGAAGTTATTGTCCACAATGGCATTATACTCATCGGGGCCGGTCACGGAGCAGATGCAGTATTTGCCGCCGCGGCACTCGGCAAAGCAGCCTACATCCGCCCAGACGCGGGCCGTTTCGCACAGAACCTCGGCTGCTTTGTCGGCAAGGTAGTCAATGTCGTTGGTGACAGTAACATAGAGCTGGAACGCATAGGCCACATCCGCATTGATGTGGTACTGCGCCGTACCCAGCGGGAAGTAGGTAGATGCTTCCTCACCATTGATCGTGCGCCAAGGATACAATGCACCGATGGGATGCCCCAGCACACGGGCACGGTCGCGCGCTTTATCCAGGGTGCTGTAGCGGTAGTCCAGCAGACTGCGTGCAAGCTCCGGCTGAGTATAGACAAAGACCGGCAGGACATACATTTCGGTGTCCCAGAAGTAGTGACCCTCATACCCTTCGCCGGACAAGCCTTTGGCACCCATACCTGTTCTGCCATCACGTCCTGATGCCTGCATGATATGATACAGGTTGAAGCGCAGTCCCTGCTGCAGAGGCACATCGCCGTCCACGCGAATATCGGCAGTCTCCCAGAAGTGCTCCATCAGGGCAGCATGGGCGGCAAACTCCTTATCATATCCGTCAGCGGCAAAGGCAGTCAGTTCCTCATTCACAAACGGGAGCATGGCATCCTTGTCCATATCAAGGGAGTCGGTGTAGACGGTCAGCTTTTCCAGTGTGATCGTGTGACCCTGCTTGGCGGCAAAATCGTATTCGATCCAAGCATCGACATCGTTTGCCTGATGCCGGGTCGCAGCTGCTGCCTCCGAGAGCAGATGCACCGAGCCGCAGGCCATCGCCAGCTTGCTGTTGACAGCGGTGCTTTGGCAGGTCATAGTTTTGTCATCGGCGGTCAGTGCATCGGGCAGCAGATGACGCCCAAACGGACCGTAGTCCACCAGCGGATTTGTGGTACGAGTATGGTTTTCCACATCGGCGTCCAGTGCGCTGTGCAGCGTCAGCGTACCGCTGAAGTTCACGGGGGTAACGCTGTAGCGCTGTGCCATGCGGTTTTTGTGAGCAAGGCTGACAAAGCGGATATTTTCCACCCGGACAGTTTTACCGTTGGGGGAGATCCATTCAAAGCTGCGCACGACCTGACCGTGCTTCATATCCAGTGTGCGGCGGTAATTTTGCAGTGTGCCGGTACGGATGTCCATAGGCTCACCGTCAATCACAAGACGAATCGTCTTGCAGTTCGGCACATTCAGGATCGTCTGGCTCTCCGTCGGGAAACCGAAGTTCCACTCGCCGTAGCGGACGTGCTCCTGCTCGTACAGCCCATTGAGGAAATTGCCCTCCAAGCCGTGCTGCTCGTCAAAATCGTAGGCTTCCTCATGGGTGCCGCGGGTGCCGATATAGCCGTTGGAAAGCGCAAACGTCGTTTCGTTGCGGTAGTTCATCGCAAGATCAAGGTGATCCTCCGTTACATTCCAAGGCTCAAAGGGATAAATTGGGGTCTTGTTGGTATCCATTGCAAATTCTCCTTACAGGTCTACTTTCCAGAATACCTCGTCTGCTTTTACAAACGAATACAGAAAATCCACGGCATCCGGCTTTAAGGCCGTTTTATGGCAGGAAATGGCGCGGTGCTTGAGGTTCTGCGCCAGATCTTCGTTCAGCATTTCCTGCGGAACGGGCAGAACGATACGATTCTCCCAGCGCAGTGTACTGGCACTTTCCAGTCCCTCCGGGCAGGTCAGCGGACGAACACCGTCACGCAGCGGCCAGTTTTCATCCCCTGCGGGCGAATGGACAATGCCGGTATAGAGGGTCGGAACTTTTTTGCCAGCCTCACGGCGGCTGCGCAGTTCATCGCAGATAAACTGGTACAGCCCGCTGTGGTCACCGTGGGTATCGCAAAGTGCCGTGGTAATGATGCTGTCCGGTTCGATTTCGTCGAGTACGGCTTTCAGATCCTGCACAAAGCCGGCTTTTGTATACGGCGCAGGCATACCGAAATGCTGCGCGTGGAAATCCGGCTTTTCGGGCAGACCGTAGGTCTCCGTGCCGCAGTGGGAGGGATGAACCTTGTTCTCATCGGTTTCGTCATACAAGCCAGCAAGGAAGCTCTCCGCCCGCGGCATACCGGTGTCAGCATAGCCGAGGAAGGTAACCTGCTCACCGGGAACCCCCAGCAGTTCCACGCCCGCCAGCGTTTCACGCAGACGCGCATAGCCTACGCTGTGGTCGTGACAGCCGTAGTCGCCGTTGGTCACCATTACCACATGGGGGTTCAGCCCCGCATGGGCAGCCGAATACAGCACACCGGCCGTCAAAAGCAACTCATCGTCCTGATGGGGAACGATTACCATGATTTTACCAAAATCTGTGATTTTCATTTTCAATTACCCCTTCACAGCACCGGCAGCAACACCGGCAATAATATACTTCTGCATGAACAGATAGAAAATCATCAAAGGTGCAACGCCCAGCATCATCATCGGGAACATAGCAGTCCAGTCGGTGGAGAACTGACCGATGTTGCGGGAAACCTCCTGCAGGATGACATCGTTGGCACGGCTCTGCAGGAAGAGCAGCGGGGTCATAAACTCGTTCCAGACATTCAGCGTAACGATGATGATAACGGTTGCCATGACCGGCTTGAGCAGCGGAAATACGATGGTGAAGAACTTCTGAATCGTGCCGCAGCCGTCGATTTCAGCGGCCTCCTCCAGTTCAACAGGCACCGTAGAGTGAACGAATTCACGGAAGAGGAACACCGCCTGCGGCATATTCACAGCCACATCGACAAGAATGACGGCGAAAGGGCTGTTCATCAGGTGCAGCGCCTTGACGATCTTGTACAAGCTGACAATGTTCATCTGAAATGGCACGACCAGACCGGCCAGAAAGAACAGGAACAGTCGACCGCCGAGCTTGGAGCTTGTGCGCGCCAGTGCATACCCGGCCATACTGCCGAACAGCACGATGAGAAAGACGCTCATTGCCGTGATAAACAGTGTGTTGGCAAACGCACGGGGAAACTCCATCTTCTGCCATGCATCAATGTAGTTTTGCAGATTGATAGTGCTGGGCAGCGCCAGTGGGCTGGCGGTAGCCTCCGCAGGAGATTTCAGCGTTGTGACGATCAGATAGTAAATAGGGACAGCCCAGAGAACAGCGAGCAAGACCATCAATGTTTCGGTAATGATCAGGCCGCGTCTTTCAAATTTACGCGTATTCATTGAATAGAGTCACTCCATTTCTGCATAATCGTGTTCATGATGGCACTCAGAATCATAACGACAACGAAGAAGCAAACGCCGAACGCCGCGCCCTGATTGTAGAAGCCGTCCGAGATGCCCTTGCGCATCATGACCATCATAACGGTCTGGGTGGCATCGCCGGGGCCGCCGCTGGTCATCGAATAGATGACATCGAATGCCTTCATGCCGCCGATCAGGCCGGTGACAGCCACGATTTTGACCGAGGGGCACATCAGCGGCAGCGTGATACGGAAAAAGCGGGTAAAGCCGCTGGCACCGTCGATCTCTGCTGCCTCGTACAAATCGCCCGAGATGCTCTGCAGGTTGGCGAGAAAGATGACCATAGCCCAGCCGGTCCACTGCCAAATCTGCGTGAGCAGGACAGAGTAAAGTGCGTTTTGCGAGGTGAAAAAGTTGAAAGTCGGCAGCCCCACCTTAGCTAGCAGATTGTTGATAAGGCCGTAGTTGGAGGAGGAAAGGATAAAGTTCCACAGGTAGCCGATGATCAACGAGGAAAATACTGCCGGGAAAAAGAAGGTCGCGCGCAGCAGATTGCGGGTGCGCAGCTTCATATTCAGGATGACAGCCAGCGGCAGACCCAGCACGACCTGCGCCCCGGTCAGCACCACGGCGTAAATCAGCGAGTTTTTAATGGCCGTGCGCATCAGGGGCGAATTCAAGACCTTGATATAATTGTCGATCCCGGTAAAATGCAGATTTATGGGATTCATATCGGTATAATCGGTAAAGCTGTAATAGATCGTAAAGAGGAACGGCACAATACTGAACACCAGATATACGATCAGCGCCGGTGCCACAAACATGGCAAAGTATTTGCCCAATGAACCGGGCACATACTTTTTTTTGGTCTTTGTAGGCATTTCTGACCTCCGTTTTTTGAAAAAAAGAGCCTCAAACCCTCGATTGAAAGTTTGAGGCCATGGTTACGAATTGATTTACTTGCTCAGCAGCTCAGCAACGGCGGCATCGACGTTAGAGAGCGCAGTGGAGAGGTCTTCCTCACCCAGCAGGTATTTCTGCATCTCGGTGCCGTAGTCCTCGTGCGCACCGGCAGCAGAGCCCCATTCATTCCACGGGCAGTAGACATTGCCGGCATCAATGGCGGATGCAACGCTGGAGTAGACATCAGGCAGGTCAAAGGAAACACCACTCATGTAGGAGGAACCGCCCTGGTTGTTCTCCCACAGGGCCTTCTGACCTTCCTCGGTAGCGATAGCAGCCAGAACCTTGAGGGCTGCTTCCTTGTTGGCGCTGTTCTCGTTAACGGCGAAGCCGCAGCCGGGGCCGCCGATCAGCCAGCCGGCGCTGGCCTTGGTGCCGTAGAAAGGCATCATGTTGAGATTGAGGTCAGGGTTCTTGGACTGGATGGCCTCCAGATCCCACGGGCCGGAGCAGAACATAGCGGCATTGCCGGTGGCGAACTCTTCCAGAGCCTGATCGTGGTCGATACCGGTCATATCGGTGGTGTAAACACCGCTGGTGATCATCTCGCTCCACTTTTCGAGGTACGGATTCCAAGTGCCGTTCAGAGTAGCCTGACCCTCGCGATATTTGCCGCCGAAGTCTTTGCCCTCATCAGTGGAGAGGTACTCGGCAGTGACAAACGCCATGGAGTTCTTCAACATCGGCTCCCAAGATTTCAGACCGGCAGCCAGCGGCTTGATGCCGAGGTCTTGGAACTTCTTGCAGACATCCAGATACTCGTCAAAGGTGGTGGGCAGTGCAATGTTGTTCTGTTCGAACAGATCAACATTGTAGTAGATGCCCTCGAACCAAGAGATGCCGGGCAATGCGTAAGTCTTGCCGTCATAGCTGTAAACGGAAGTGCCAGCATCAGAGAACTTCGCGCCGAGGTCGCTCACATCGGCCAGATAGCCAAGTTTTGCGTGCTTCAGGGCAGAAGCGGGAGATTCGCAGATGATGTCGGGACCTTCACCGGCAGAAAGCTGGGTATCCACGATGGTGTCGTAGTTGGAGTTGTCGATGAACTGATACTCGATCTGAACATCGGGAACAGCCTCGCCCAGATAGTCAAGCAGTGCCTTGACGGTGTCCTCGCTGTTCCAGTAGGTCATGCGCAGCGTAACCTTGTCACCGGATGCGGTGCTTTCTGCCGTAGTGCTGCTGGCAGTGCTTTCAGTGGCGGTGCTGCTTGAGGTGGCGGTAGAGGAGCCACCGCAGGCGGCGAGGGACAGAGCCATCGACGCTGCGAGCACGGATGCGATTGCTTTTTTCATGTTTGTTTTCCTCCTTGCAGTGTGTTCTGCTTTCGATGGCTTTATTGTACCCGAAATGTCCAAAATGCGAAATAGAACATTTTTTCGAAAACTAACACTATTTTACAGAACACCCCACCGACAGAAATTGTATCGGTGGGGTGCAATCAGGCTTCAGTGGGTGTTTCTTTTTCCAATGTACGGTTCAATTTCAAGGTGAAGCAGGTCTCGCCGTCCTCTGTGATTGATGGGAAAAGCCCGCTGCCGGAGCCGTAGTACAGCTCAATGCGCTCACAGATATTATAAATACCGTACCCTGTACCGGGGGTGCGCATGACTTCGGCCACCTTTTGCAGGTCGATAGCGCCGCCATTGTTGATGACGCGGAACACGATAAACTCATCCTCGCCGCGGCATTCGATGCGGATATGCCCTTTTCCGTCCTCCTCTTCATACTCTAAGCCGTGCTTGACGGCATTTTCCACGATGGGCTGCAGCATGAAGTTGAGCATCCGGTAATCAAGCTGGCTTTCCTCAATGTCGTATTCGGCATCAAAGCCGTTGTCATGGGTCAGCTGTTGGATACGCACATACGCCTTGATGTTTTCCAGCTCCGAGCGCACCGTGGTTAAAGGCTGACCGTTGTTCAGGCAGGTGCGGTAGAATTTTGCCAGCAATCCCGTTATCTCGCTGATGTCATCATTGCCGGAGCGCAGCGCCTTCCACTTGATGTTGGACAGACTGTTGTACAGGAAATGCGGGTTGATCATCGCCTGTAGGGCGCGCAGCTCACTGGCTTTCTTTTCGATCTCCATCGTATAGACCTGATGGATCATATCATTCAGCCGGTGCGTCATCTGCCCCATGCTGTTTGTCACCACGCCGATTTCATCGGTATCCGTGGTGGAAAGTTCCTTATCCAGATGTCCTTCTGCCACATATTCTGCGTATTCCTGTAATTTCAGGATGCGGCGGGTCAGGGCTGTAGCCAGTAGGTTAATGACGGCAATGGAAAGGAACAGGCAAATCAACACCACTAAAATCGTTGTATTCAAAATCGGCTGCAATTCTTTTGTGATGTTTGCTTTGTCCAGATAGTAATAAATGCTCCAATCGCTGACTTCCATTCGGCTTTTATAGAGCATCCCCTGTTCAAGTGCAGCGGTCTCGCTGCCATCCTCAGCCAGCAGGCGCACGGCTTCGTCCAAAGCATCCACGCCGCTGTTGCGGGCATAGACGGTCTGACCGTTTTCGTCCACGATACGGATGCCATTGTCCAGATAATTCATACTGTCAGTGGCATCCAGCAGCGAGGCCGGATAACAGAACATCCGCAGCACCGCAATGACCTCACTGCTGGAATTCGTATCGAGAATCGCACGGTTGGCACAAATCTCCGTCCCATCGTAGGTCCAGTGGGTCGCATAGCTGTCCAGCGCCTGCTGATACCAAGCCTGCTGGCTTACGGTATCATCCACCGGCAGCAGGAAGTTGCCGATTTTGTCGCGGACTTTTGTGGAGTAGACCTCCATTCCCTTGACATAGGCGTCCCCTGCGATAAAGTACCAGAAGGTCGGCTCCACCGAGGTGTTCATGACCTGCGCCATCGTGGAGGCGTTGTGGCCACTATTTTCCAGCGCGTTGCGGAATGTCAGGTTGTAGGCAAGAAACCTCACCGTGGAGCCCTCCCGCTGGAAGCGGGTATCCAGTTCTGAGGTCAGGCGCGTCAGGTTGCTTTCCATCGTGCTGCGAATTTGGCGTTCGGTGTTTTCCTTCGACTGCTGGTAGCTGTAAATGCCCAGCACAAGGATCGGCACCATAACCAAAATACTAAAGCTGATCAGCAGCTTACTGCGAATAGGCAGCTTATAGGCGAACCATTTATACAATGCTTTCATCGCGTTCGCCCTCCCTGTACTGGCGGGGCGTTACGCCGAAATAGTTCTTGAACAGCTTATTGAAGTAGGAGGGGTTGTCGTAACCGCAGTTCCTGGCAATTTGGGAAATTTTCAAATTGCCATCTGCTACCATGCGCCGCGCCTTGTACATACGCAGGTCTGTGATGTATTTGATAAGATTCTGCCCCGTCATCTGCTTAAAGATGTAACTCAGGTACGAAGGCGTAATATATACTTTTTCCGCGATGTATTCCAGGCTTAACGGTTCGCCGTATTCGGCATCCACAATTTTCTGCACCTGACGAATGATAGCGGAGCTGTCCTCCGTTTGCGGTTCTGGTGTTCCCTGCAAAGATGCCATGATTTCTTCCAGCACACCGCACATGGCTGCTGCCGTATTGCAGCTTAAAACCCGATTGATACCGCGCCCAATTTCGTTGCGGTCCTGTATGCCGTAAGCACGGTACATCTGCGCGAGCAGATCATACAGGACATGATACATATACATCTTGCTCAAAGAACAGTTCTGCCCAAGCTGCTGTATCAGGCGTTGTACCGTGGACAGAAAAATCTCCGGGTGATGTTCATTCAATGCGGCCTGCACCTCGGCACGGAGCTTTTCTATGGCTTCTGCATAGTAGCTGACCGACTCACCGATCTCCTTCTCCAGCAGGAGCGCATCGGGTGCTTCATACAGTTCGTTGCGAATTCTTGACAACGCTTGCGCACGGGCAGAGATATTCTCCAAGCCGGTGAAATCTATGCCCAACAGCAGCGATGCCTCGCAGCCATTCTGCCGGAGTTTTTCCTGTATGCCTTTTAGCTTATCGCCCAGACGATCAGACAAATCATATTTGCTGTAAAAGAGGACGAATGCTTCATCTGGGTAAGTATTGATGTATTCAAACTTATATTTCGTACAATCCTTCAGCATTTGACAAAACGCATCTTCATTTGTAGCAAAGTAGTCATTCTCGGTCTGCACATGAAGTAAGCAAAGCGTCTGTCCAGAAAACCATTCTTCCGTAATGTGTGCTTTCCCCAAGCCCGTTCCTGTCACAAGGCGGAATAAAAGTTGTTGACGATATTCCTCGCCGCGCTGCTGCTCATCTTTTTTCTTTTCAGCCAGCTCATCGCACTGTGCCAGAATCTGTGCCATAACGCGCTGGAACTCATCGACCTCGATGGGTTTTAGCAGGTAGCTGACAGCCTGCGCCGCCATCGCCTTTTTGGCAAACTCAAACTCCCCGTAGGCGCTGAAAACGAGGATACGCACATCGGGGTATTTTTCAAAAGTGTGCCGTGCCAGCTCCAAGCCGTCCATCTGCGGCATTTTTACATCCGTAAGTAAAATGTCGACGGGGTGGGTTCGCATATATTCGAGCGCCGTTTTCCCGTTGGTTGCCTGTGCGACCTCCAACGGTAGTTTATATTTTTCAATCAGGAAAGAAATGCCTTCGCGCTCGATGGATTCATCATCGACGATCAAAATTTTGTACATTTTGCACCTGCTCTGTCTAATTTTGAGTGTAGTGTTTTGCCTTTTCACATTTAAGTATACAGTATGTGCAAAATTATTCAAGACACTTTCTTAAATTTTGTTGATTTTTCTGTACAATAGCTACCGAAACACCAGCGCACTACCATTACTGTGCGACCACTAAATCCAAGGGGTTCATTCTCACGCCGTTTTGTATCACCTCGAAATGCAGATGGAAACCTGTGCTGTCGCCGGTATTGCCTACATAACCTATAACCTGCCCTGCCGTTACCGCTTCACCTGCGGTAACGGCAGTTTGCGTCATGTGGGCGTACCGCGTGGACAGGCCCGCGCCGTTGTCCAGCAAAACTTGGTTGCCGTAGCTGTTGTTCCAGCCGGAAATGATGACCGTGCCGCTGTGGGCGGCGAGGATAGGCGTACCCTCCGGCGCGGGAATGTCCGTACCGCGATGCCCGGAATTACCGTAAGCGTCGTCGTCACCAAAATTGCAGGAAATATAGGTGTGGCCGGGCAGCGGCCAACATAACTCGCCATCCTCGATGATGCCGATGCCGCCGCAGAGGGCAAGCAGCGTAGGGCGCATTTCATCGGAAAGCAGTTCGTGCAATATGTCTTTTTGGTCTTGGGTGAAATTGTACAACTCGGCCAGTTCATCCACAGTTTTGCTGTTGACGATGATGTGCAGGATGTATTCAGTCTGCTGCTCCGGGTCTGGGTCGTCCTCGGTGGGTTCGGGAGTGGTGTCTACTTCTTCGACCTCGTAGGTGATTTCGTGCATAGACCAAAAGGCGTCTTGAATACTCTGCTTTTGGGCGGCATTGATAACGACAACGTCGCTATCGGAGTTTAGGTTGGTATGTACCGCAAAGATGGCCAGCACCTCCGGCCAGTAGCTTGCCCATGTGTGACCGTTCTCGTAGTCGTAGGTGATGGTAGTTTCGCTGCACTCCGGGTGGGCAGATACGATGTCATTGATGGCCGCGCCGAAGTCGGCGTTGGTGTCGGCTACGATTTCGGCAATAGGGATGCTGTTGGGATCGCCGGATTCATCGGCAAACAAGATGCCCATCGGTGAGCCGATCACTGCCGCAGCCGCGCCTATGACCATCGCCAGCAACAGCACCACGCCGCCCGCGCCAAGCAGCGCCAGCAGCGATTGCGCGGCGCGCCGCACAGTTTGGGAGAGCAGGGCTTTGATTTTGGCTGCGATATAATGAACGCCACGGCTGATTGCTTCAACCGTGGTTTGTTTATTGCTGATTGTGGGCAGCTTGGGCGCTTGGGTAACGAGAGGAGCGGTATTGCCCGCCGCTGTGGCAGCCGTCTGCTTTTGCAGATAGCGGCGCACAGCCTCGCGGCTCAGGTGCTGCCGCTTTAAGCGCTGCTGCATTTGGGCTCGGTAGGGCGGCGGTGCTGGTGTGTCCGATGGCGACACAGGGGCTTGCGGCGCTGGTGTTTTGGCTGAGATGGCCTTTTGCCGGAAACGCTGCTTTTTGAACATTTCCCTGCGCTCGGTCTGCGTGGGAACAGTGACTTTTTCTTTTTCAGTCGGCTTTGATGCAGATTGGGTGCTGCACCGCAAGGTGAGATTCTTCCGCTTCTCCTGCATTGCACGAAACTTGCGGTAGCTCATGCGGGCGGTGCTTTTGGCGGTGTTGCCTGTACGGGCAGCCACATCGGAAATGCCCTGCTGCACCTCGGTTTGTGCGTATTCTTCGGGTGATTCCTGCCGCTGCTCGGCGGGGCGTTCGCTCTGCGCCTTGGCCCGCATAAGTGTTTTGCGCACAAGCTGCTTGCGCTTTGCTTTAATTCCGGGCATCGTCAATTACCACATCGTCCAACTGGCGCGCATATTCCGGGTAGTTATCCATCACCTTGCAGCGGTTAAGGTGGGTTAAGTATGCCCTACGATGGGGAGGGGTCATAAATTTGGGGTCGGTCATGGTGGTATCCTCCTATTTTATATAAAAGTTGTGCTTCTTGATTTCTACGGCGAGCGGCACCCCGCTTTTTGTTTGTGCAGAATCATGGTGTTAGCGCTCCCCGTGGTCGATGGGCTTGACTTTCAGTTTGTTGCCGTCACGCTGGAATTGTTCGTACTGTTCGGGGGTGCATTTCATCGGCAGGAAGCTGTGTACCATAGGGAGAAAGGCGATTGGGTGGTGGTAGAGCTTTTCATAATAGGCCATCTGTTCATCGGTCAGACTGATAAGGCCGTCATCACTATCCCCACAAACAATGAAAGACCCGGCAATGCAGCCATCATACCCATAAAGACGGTTTGGCGGCAAATCAAGGTCCTGCGCGGCGTCATTGCTGATAATGCAAGCGTTATCCCGCCACGGATGGCAAACGGTTAGATCTTCGCCTACAAGTTTCTGTCGTGCTTCGTATGTGTTGGGAATTGTGCGTTCCTCCGGGTATTTACCGGGCTGCACATACAGCACGCGGATTTCATTTTCACTCATAGGATTCACTCCATTTCACCGGGTTTGGTCGTGAGTAATTTGTAAGTCTTAGTATCCTTGGGCTGTGGGTTGTTGAATGGGATAAGGCTGTTGCCCATCTTGATGATACCCTCACCGGGTTGGGCCAACAGCAAATATTTCCGCTGCGGCTCGGACAGGCCGTACAACTCCACCACGCTGTCAATGTCCTTGGTTTGGCGCAGCATGACCACAAATTCGGAGTTTGCCAGCATGGCATAGGCGGTGTCATTGGTAAGGCAGTCCTGCACATTTTGCGTGATGCCGGTGGCGTAGGCGTTGTACTTTCTGAATCGCTTCCAACTTGTGTACAGGAAATTGGCGCTTAAAGAATCGCGCAGCAGCAGATAGATTTCGTCAAAGTACACCCATGTGGCGGCCTTGGGGTCGTTGCGTTCGTTGCTCATAACAGCGGTGTTGATGTACTCCAGCATAGAGAGCATGGCAACAGGTTTTAACTGCTCTCCCAAACTTTGGATGTTGAAGCAGATAAGGCGGTTGCTCATGTCCACATTGGTGGGCTGGGCGAACGCTTGCATACTGCCGGTGGCGAAAATCCGCAATGCAAGCGCGATTTCCTTTGACCGTTTATCGCGCTGATTGTTCAGTGCCATCCACAAGTCCTTGATAGTCGGGCATGGCGCGGTATAGTGGGATTCCATCAAGGGTTTGTAGATGTTTTCAAGGGCATCATCAATCAGACTTTTATCACCGGCCAGAATATGCTCCTTGCCCATTATCTGCTCACACAGGCTCAATACAAATTCTGCCTTGGCAACATGGGGAGGTATTTTCGTTGCCTTATCGTATTTGAAGTCCAGCGGATTAAAGTGCGTAGCGCTGTCCACCGAGATATTCACAACCTCGCCACCCAATTCCTGCACGAGGGGCGCGTACTCATTTTCGGGATCTACGACATAGAAACGTGCTTTTGTGAAGCGCAGATACAGCATCAAAATTTCCAGCTTAACAAACATGGATTTACCGCCGCCGGAGGTAGCGACAACCATTGCATTGCCGTTGACAAGGCTAGTGCGCAGCCCGATGATGAGATTGCCTGTCACGGCGTTTCTGCCGTAACAAATGCCACCCGGTGTGAGAATTTCTTGCGTATTGAACGGTACAAGTGCTGTCAGCGATTTCGTCAGCATCGTGCGCACACTTTCAATGCGCCGCAGACCGTAGGGCATGGCCGTGTTAAAGGCACGTTCCTGCTGAAAGTACAACTCGGTGAATCGGCAGTTATAGTTCGCCGCCGTGGTTTTCAGTGCATCGGTTTCCAGCGCGAGATCTTCCAGTGTGTCAGCGAAGTAAGTGACGGTGAGCAGGCTCAAAAACATCTGCTGGTCATTTTCCGTCATTTCTTTACGGATGCTGGCAATGATGCGGTCCTGCTCCTGCGTCCGCTGCGGCACGGAGGAAGTGAAGTCCAGATTTTCCACGGATTTCTTATTGAAACGGACTTTCTCGGCATCGGTTTTCATCTGCGCATTGTCAATTTCTTTGAAAGCATCCTCGGTTTCCACCGGCTCAATGTCGATTGATAACACAATGTATGGCACTTGCTGAAGCAGTGCGGAGATAAACTTATCATCAAGCTGCTGCGGGTACTCGCTGATCGTCATGCACTTGGCATAAAAATCCTCGATTTCAATATGCTTTTTGCAAAAGCGGATGCAGTCCGGGGCGATAGAATCGCGGAAGTCCTGCCCCAGTTTGGCGCAATTATCAAAGTCGAAGTTAAAACGACCCTCCTCGGAAATGCGGAAAAACTTGTGCAGTACCTCCAGCCGTGCGCGGTTGTCCAGCGGCGTGACGGCACATTCCAAGGCGGAAAATGCAGACAGCAAATGCCCCTGCACCTGTACAAAGCGTTCGCGGGCCTCTTTTACGCCGGGTTTGTTCGTGGACACGATGATGTACTTATGCTGCACCACATTTCCATTTTCGCGGGCGTTGGCCTTGATTTGGCGGTTGCGTTCGGCGCGGAGGGCATCAAAGCCGTCGTTCTCGCGGTGGTACAGCACATCACGGGCAAAGGCTTTTTCATCCATGCGCTGGCTGACGATGCAGACTTGCATCCAGCAGTCAGCAGGGATGCCCGCGTAGACCGTGCCAAGCTGCGTTAAAATATTCTGCTTGGCCGCGTCACTCTGCATGGCGTAGTTGATGTCGCTGATTTGCCACATCATGCTGAACACATTTTCCGATTGCCAAACACCGTCTGCATAGATTCTGTCGATGGGGATGCTCTGCTGCACGGAACGGGGCATTTTATAGCTGCCGCGCGTTTTTCGCGTAGATGCGTACTCACTTAGTCTCAATGCTTATCACCTTTTTTCTTTTTGCAATATTTGTTTTCGGTTTTCCATAACCGCCAATCGTTTCTGATAACTGTGCTGTCTATTACAACAAGCAGGAATTTTTCAAAGGTTAGACAGTCATAAGTAAAAAATCCTGCTGCTGCAATCGGCGCAGCGGCCACAATGCAGACCCAGCCCGCCGTTTCATGACCCAACAGCGAGGTCAGCCCCAAATAGACCGCAACTGCCACGGCAATGGCCGCGCCGGAGCAAATCATCTGCCGCAGATTCAGCCCCAAAAAGATTTCCTCTTGGTAATGGCGGATTTCTTTATTTATCGGAATTTGCATATTACAATCCCATCATTTCATGGATAATTCGGTCAGAGCCTTTGATAAGGCCAACCAATACGAGCATATTGAAAACTGTTTCCGCAAGATAACTCCACACAATAGTGGTCGCCTCGCCGCTGGCTACTGTTGGCGTACTGACAAACGCCGAGTAAATCACGCAGGCCAGCACAATGACCGCACCCTCTAAGCACACGCCGACATAACTTTTCAAAAATGATATGCCCACGGATTGTGTGCTTTCCCCCGCAAAAGCCGCCAGCGGCAGCGGAGCCAGCGCTGTGTACATATACAAGCGGAAAAAACGGCCATACACGGTAAGGATCATTACAAAGGAAAGCACCGTAATGAACAAGCTGCCGAGAATCGTTACGAGCCATAGCGGTATGCTGGCGAGAAATCCCACATTTTCGATAGCCGTTTGCATTTCTGCGGGCAGCGACACCATAGCTTCTGAGATACCGCCCATGCTGTCGGCCATATCTGTGACGATGCCGTTACAGATGGAAAACACATTCAGCATAATGTCCATGCCATATCCCACAAGTGCCTTTGCCGCCACAAAGCGGAGAAAGTAGTGGATAGCAGCTTCGGGGCGTTTTAACTCGTGAAAATTCATTGTGTTTTTGCATAGCGATATAGCAAAGAACAGCACGACCAGTGCATAGCCAATGCCAACCATACCATTGTGCAGTGTCTGCATCACGCTCCACACTGCGCCGCCCTTAAAAGTTTGGGGGCCGGTTGTCACCAGCCCCCATAACTCGCCCAGCTTTCCATTCCATGTGGAAAAAGCATTGTTCAGATTCTCAACGATCCAGTTTTGATTCAAGTTTTCACCCACTTTCAGATAAAAGAAAACAGCCGACAGAAAGTCTGCCGACTGCATAGCTTAATTAAAAAAATTGTTTGTTATTAGGGTGTCCATTGTAGAAGCAACTGCATCACACACTTCATCAAAGCTGATGGTGGAAGCGTAGTCGAAATCTTTTCGGTAATTATCCCATTGCCTACGCATAATCTCGCTGTTTCGCACCGCTTCCACAATTGCTCTATAATCTTGCAAAATCGAATCAGAGCCTCGCTTACTGGCTGTAGCCATCAGTGCCGCCCCTAAAGCGGGAAAGTCTATATTTTCTGCTTGCAGTTTGGTAAGGATATAGACATCATAATAATCTCTTGGCCGGGTATTCTGGTCACCGCGAGATATTACAGTCTCCAGCTTTTCCGCCAGAATGGTGGCCAAATTGTATGCCATAACTTGAATATGACGATCTTCCAGCATCAACTTGTAGTCATATTGAATTTCGCGTGGTGTGATTTTATCGCCAGTAGTAATGTCCAGCTTTAAGGGAACTGCCATAGGCGGAAAATCGGCTGTCAAAGCTACGCGGTATCCAGTATATTCATCACCCTCCCGGATTTCACCAATGCTTTTGAATGTAAATGTGATGTCATCGTCAACAGGAACGGTGAGAATCTTCTCTATCATTTTTTGGACGGTATCCTGCGTAACTGGATAACCCTTTATGGTAGCATCCATATCCATTGTCGCTCTGGAGTTCAGCCCCACCATAGAGGAAATTAAAAAGCCACCTTTGATAATGTAATTATCCCGATACGGGGATAATGATACCCGCTCCAAGAATCGTTCCAGCATATAATTTTGCAGAACAAGCTGTGCGGAAATCTGGTTTTCTTTCGCTAGCTTTTTCATAATCGCTTTCAGCTGCATAGCGTTTTTCATAATAGTACCTCCAAATAAGGACGCAGCCGCTTTTCTACGCGTAGTTGATGAGCATATTCCGAAAGCAAAGGAATGTTCTTATCTTTACGGCCAGCGTACCGCTTGAATGCATCTGTAATGATCTGAATATCCGTGTGGCTGATGGGCTTTAGAATTTCACATAGGGTTTTTTCTGCATTGTAGGCCCGGACTGTATTTCCGGCAGGGGTGTCAACCAGCGCGATTCCGAGACTGTAATAAGGCTCTTTCTTGCAAGAGCATAAAATCCCCGCTGCTTTTGGACTGGATGTATTATATCCATAGGGAAATGCCATGTGAAACTTGTGTGGTGTCCTGTCAGTCAAATCATGCAGAAACAGTGCGGTATCCAATGCAAATACACCACGCTTATATCGCTCTTGAATGGATACAAATTCATCCTCCCAAACTTCCGGCAGGGTATATACCCCACGGGAGACCTGATCTAATCGGCCTGTATCGGCCAAATATTTCAAACTTCCGCGTGATATTCCGGCAGAAGAAATCATAGCAGCAGTTACGATGCCATTATTTTGGGAAGCCAACTCTATAATCTTCGTTGTAGAATCCATAGCACACACCTTCTCTTGAATTGACTTTTATGCTAAACATTATACGCTTATTTAGCATAAAAGTCAACGAGACGGCATCGCTTACAGAATCATATCAAGAATATCCTTTGCAAAGTAAATGACCACGCCGCCGAAGAACGTCATAAAGCCTTGCGCACGCTGGCTGGCATCGTGGCCTTTGAGAGCAAGGCCGATTTGCACGATGCCGAACCCCAGCAGGATCGCACCAATGGCTTTGATGGCGCTGAACACAAAGTCGCTCAGATTGTTGATGGTCGTCAGCGGATCATCTGCAAACGCAGGCATGGCCATAACAAAAGCAGCGGCAACCACCGTCGCCGCCACAAGATAAAGGCGCTTGATTTTGCGGTCAGTCACCTTGGTCGTATTGAGAGAAGTTTTCTTCATTTTCATAATAATTTTCCTCCGGGTGTTTTTCTAAGTAGTCGAGCTGTTCGTACATTTCTTCGGTGATTTCGGGCGCTGTCGCGGCAGCAACAGCGTCCATTGTAATAGTAGCGGCGTCGCCCATATAGTCGGGCGGCATTACATAAGGCTCACCTCCTGCATCGGATGTATATTTTACATTCGGGTGATGAAGCAGATTATACTTTTTGTCGATGACAGGGTCCTCGCTGCGCATCAGCAGCAGGCACTCATCGTCACGCATACGGCGGATTTCATCGGGCATACACAGTTCACGGCCAGCGGTTTGCAGGCTGTCGCTGCTGCTGCCTCGGCTGCCTTTGCCAATGCTTTGGCTTTTGGTGCGTTCGGTTTCCTTGCCGAGAATTTTGGAAAGATATTCGTAGGTACCGTACTCGTTGCCGCCGAGGTAAAGCAGGGTGTCACAGTTTCCGATTATGCCTTCCCAATCGTCTTTGAACAGGCTTTTTAGCTGGGCAATGTTTTGCAAAATAATGTCGCAGCTGATATTGCGGCTGCGGCAGACTGCCAAGATATTTTTGAAGTTCTTGGGCAAGGCAACATTTGCAAACTCGTCCATCATCAGCCGCACATGAACCGGCAGCGCACCGTTGTATTCCGGCGTGGAATCTGCCAAACGAAAAAGCTGGTCAAAAAGCTGCGTGTAGAGCATCGTTGCAATGAAATTAAAAGTTGTATCATTGTCGGGCAAAACAATAAATAATGCCCGCTGCTCCAGCCCCATACGCGGCAGGAACATTTCATCGCGCGAAGTCATTTCTGCAAACTTGCGGGAGTTGAACATGTACAAGTTTGCCGCTGCCGAAATCAAAATGGATTGCAGCGTCTTTTTCGCACCCAACATAAAAGACTTGAATTGCAGGACAGCGGGGTGCTGCGGGTCACGTCGCTCCAATTCTCCGAACAGCATCATCAGGGGATTCTCGACCATTTCATTCTCACTGACCTGACAATTTAGAATCATGTACATCAACGTCGAGAAATTCTGCTCACTGGCGGGGGCTTCGTACATCAGATAGAGAATCAGCGCGGAAATCAGCAGCACCGAGGAATCATCCCAAAACTTATCACCACCGCTGGGGGCATCCTTGGGTTTGGTGTTGTTGACGATGGCGAACGCCAGCTTGATGGCGTCCTCATCGGTTTCGAGATAGGCCATCGGATTGTAATGGCCTTGAAAATGCACAAGGTCAAGCACTGTCACACTGATTCCGTTCATTTCCATAATCCTACCCTGTGTACGTAGCAGTTCCCCCTTGGGGTCCAGAAAAAGATAAGAGCCAATCAGTTGCAGCGCATTGGGCTTCACATAAAAGCGTGTCTTGCCGCTGCCAGATCCGCCGATTACGATAATGTTGAGATTATGTTTATGCGCGTGGCTGTCGGTGCTGAAGCGTACATTCTCGGTCAAAATGTAATTTTCTTTGGGGGCTTTGGTATTGCGGTACTTGATGTTTAGTCTGTGGGCGCTGCCCCACTTGGCCGTACCATGTTCCGCGCCGGGGTGGCGGTCTGCTTGGTCGAGCATATAGCAGTAGACGGCCAACGGATAAAGCACCAGCACCGCCAGCAGAAATTTTGGAGTGCTGGCGCACCAGCGCAGCATGGATGGGGTGTGCAGAATTTCGGACAACACTGCGGTGATTTCTGCCAGCCCCTGCGCCTGTTCAGTTGCCTGTGCCAGCGCTGCGGCAGCAAACAGCAGCGGTATCAGCAATAGCCCGTACAGAATAATTTCTGTGCGGCGGTCCTTATTCGGGCGCATGATATTTAGCGGACCTCATCCCGCTGCGGTGCGCTCTGGCCGCGCTGCAGGCCAAGTGCCTTTTCTACAGTGTCTCCAATAGTCACAGACAGTTCCCGAATTTCTTCCAGTGCTTTTCGTTCCTCGCCGGGTGGAATGTGGGTGCTCATCCCGTCCAAAACAGCAGCAGCGGTATCGGGCATCGGCAAGGCAAAACGCCCGCAAAACTCCACCGATACTGCCATCGCCGTTTTTCGTAGATAGGGCGCTTGGGAGATACCCGGCGTGTGTTGCTCTGCGGTTGCAATGACGATTTCGGCGGGCAGTCGTGCCAGCGCTTCATGCTGCGGCATGGCCGTTGGAAACACAATCGAGTGTTGCTCGGCATCGTACCCGATAACACCCTCATTTTGAAAAATGATGTTGACCGGAGAAAGGCGCTCCAGTTCCTTGATGGCCTTGTCCATCTGTTCCGGCTTGATTTCGGGGATGGGATACGGTTTGTTGCCGTAGGTCATGGACACATCGAAAATCGAACCGACATTATAATAGCCGTTGACCCGCACAAGCTGCGGGATGCCTTTTGCCCCTTTGTTTACGCGCCGCCCGAATTTATCCCAGTCTCTGGCGGTCAATACGGCCCGCGCTTGCGGCAGGGTTTGCAGCACAAGTGCGGCATTGCCGGATGTGATATGGTTGCCAAGCCGTCCTCTGCCGTACAGATAATCGGCAAGACGCTGGCCGTCCTGCACGACTTTCTGCAATGCGGATTTCTGTGCGGCAATGGTTTCTTTGAGTTCGGCTTGCTTTTTCGCTTTCCATTCCTCGATGGGCAATCGCTGTTCGTACATTTATCGCTCCTCCTTCGCAGTAATATCCTGTACTTTTTCCTGCGCCTGAGCTGCTTTCTGCGCTGCATTTTTCAGTGCCATAATTGTGGCCCGCACAGATGGGCGGGGGTCAATATCCAAAGGATTCTTCCCGCGCGTCAACAAGCTGTCGCCGGATTGACGGCGGGTTGGGTCTTTTTTTCGGTCTGCCGTAGTGACCTTGGGAATGGCATACCCAAGCTGCTCATAGATACGGTTCAGTTTAGCGACATCTTCGGCTTTGAACATGACATCTACTTTTTCGTTCTGTGCCTTATCTTTCACAACAGCAAACAGAACGCCGTACTGCTTGGCCAATTCCTTAAACTGTCCCACGTCTTTGCTTTGCAGGGCAATAATTTTCAATTCTTTGCCCTCCCGCAGCAGACGGTCAAGGCTGGTTTTGCCTTTCACTTTAGGATTTTCCTTGGCGTAGGCCAGCGATAAGGCCAGTGCATTTTTAATACCCAGCGCAGACAGCTTAATGGCTACTTCGGTAACCTGTAAGGCTTCCCGCACCATCTGATCGGCTGCTTCGCCTCCGTTGTTCATCCTGTTTCACCTCATTTCGTTCTTCTTGTGCGGCGAGTTCTGCTTGCCGTAGTTTTTCCTGCACCTCGGCGGCATCTGTTTCGATGTCGGAACAGATGTAAACCTCATGGCGCAGGGCTTTCATTTGCTGGGTCAGTGATTTGATTTTCTCATCCTGCGCGGCACGTTCCGGCTCACGCTTTTGCCGATATAGGACTTTGCGCTGGCGGGCAAGCTGTTGGATTTGGACTTCTGCATTTTCCTTGTAGGCCAGCAGTTCATCCATAGTTTCAATATGGTTTTCCCATAGGAATTTCGTTTGCTGCTGGTATCGGCTGAACAGCAGAAAATCCTCACGCAGCAAAAAGTAGCAGCGCTTTGTGCTCTTGCCGTGGTAGGCTTTCCGCAGCAGGGCGCAGTAGTGATAGTAGCAAGCCATAAAGCCGGACACCTTGGGATACCGGCGCGGCAGCTTGCCGAGATACCGCGCTCGCCGCACAGTGGGCTGCCATTTCGGTTTTGCCGGGGCGTATTCCTGCCGGTATTCCTGCTGCATTTCGGTGGGCATACGGTGCAGTTGGCGGTAATACTCCCGCAGCGCTGTCTCGGAAAAGCGCGGGTCGAGCCGGTCAATGCGGATATTTCGCTGGGCGTCTTTATGGCGCACAGCCATGTGTTCCACACGCGGGCCGTATTTGACCGTGTAGCCCATGTTCTGCAATTCCGTGATAAGGCCATCAAAGCTGTCGGCGGCAGCAATAGCCTGTTCCACATCTTTGCGTACCATACCACGAATGGTAGGCTTGCCGGTTTGCCCGCTCAACCATTCGTCATAAGATTTTCCCTTGCCGTCTGTTTCGATGACGGACAGCCGATTCTCTCTGCAAAGTTCATCCGATACCTGTCGGATTCCGTGGTAGTAGGTGTCAAAGTTGTTGCGGAACATTTTTCCATCCGCATAGGATACCGAATTGACGACTATATGATTGTGCAGGTGGCCTTTGTCCAAATGGGTGCTGACCGTACACTCAAACCGATCCGCAAGAAACCGCTGTGCAAATTCACAGCCAATCTCGTGTACTTGGTCGGGCGTGGCTTCACCGGGGCTGAAACTTTGTATGATGTGGTAGGCCAAAACTCCCTTATCCGTGGGTTGCTCCCACAATCGTTTGGTTAATTCCATGCTCATACAGGCTGTCTCCGGGTCACAATGAAAGCCTGTCACATACAGTTGATGCTCTGTCTTATCTTGGTTCTGCGTATAGGATAAGAGCCGCCTTAAATCATCATCAGCAAATTTTTCAGTTTTGTTTGGATTGCTGGTATAATCCAGACATCGTTGCAGATGATGCTTTACTGCTTTGATTTTTGTATAAGCTATTGGACCCCACCTCCCTTAATGTACCTCCATATTTGCTCCATGATTTGTTTTGCAGTCAGCAAGTCGGTATTACTTACTTTTCCGCTGGCGTTGGCAATGTGGGCAAGCTGGTTTAGATTGTTGCCAAGGGCTGCAATTTGGCGTGACATTTTTATGTAGTCGGCTGTCGGACGCTCCAGAAGTGGAGCGTTCATCAATACTTTGCGCAGCACTTGCTCTTGATTTAGCCCTGTGCTTTTACTTAAATACCGCAGTCGTTCCTGCTCGTCTTGATTGAGCCGTAGGAGTTTTTTATAGGTTCTTGCTTTCATAATTCACCATCCGATGCAGGGGTTTTAGGGGTATTCCCCTAACAAGTGGGCGATGTGATATCACATTGCCGTGCTTGCTCGTACTGTGCCATAGGCACAGTACGCCGCCTGCTGAAAATCACCACGGCAGCTGCAACCCCTTTCGGGTAGCATAGCGTTCGACCCGTCTGGCTAACCGAAACATATTTACCCGGTCACGCAAACTGTACTCGGTGGCTGTGACCTGTATGCCGCGCTGCATGAGCCGCTTGAAAAAGGAGTACAAGTGGCGCTCCTTGCCGCTGATCTGCCGCATACGGCAGATGTAAACGCGGTCAACTTTTCCACCCTTAATCTGCTGCATCATATCGCGGTAGCCGGGGCGCAGCAGCCAGCCGCCGCGCTCGTCAATGCTTCCACCGACAATATCACAGCCGTCATGCAGAGCCTGCATTGAGCAAACTTTATAGCTGTTCATTGTGCCATCGTAGTCGCCGGGAATTCGCGCGTACACCCACGCGCGGGGTCTTTTCTGTTCGTCCATTGTTCACCGTTCCTCATAAAAACTTAGTTGTTCGCCCTCCTGCAGAAAGCGTTCGTCTATCTCACGAAAAGTGCGCCGCCAACTAAAACGTTCGGTGGGTTTATTCGGCACGTCCTGTAATTCAAGCAAAAGCTGCCAGAGTTCGGGGTGGTATCTGTAGAGATGCCGCAGTTCGCTGATTGATGCGTTCGGGCAAAACCAACAACCCCCGCGTTTAGTGAAGTCATACAGCGGGGACAGCAGCTCCTCAGCTGCGCACATAGACCTCGCTTCGGGTTCGGCCACATGGTACTTGTCCAGCAAAGAAATCTGACCGGGCTTTAATCGTGCCAGTCGCTTGGGTTCATCTGCGGCGATGCCGATGTACTGCACCGTGTCCGGGGGCAATGCCTTCTGATATGCCTTGATCGGCGGCAGCTTGCAATCCCGCTGAATTGTACAGCGCCCACTCAGAGGGAATCCCGAAAGCATCCCCTTGGTTTTTCCTCGTGTGACAACATGGTAAAAGCAGGATAGATAGGTCTTTTCGGAGCGCAAAACCCGTGTCGGGATGCCGCGCTGTTCAAAATACGGGATTGCTGTTTCGTGGATAAATCGGTTGTGTTCGGGCAGCTCGCCGGATATTTTCTCGCTGAACATGACCTCGCAATACACAAGTTCGTCCAGCGGTTCACCATGCTGCAAGGCCAGCAGCGCGGTGGCGATACTGTCTTTTCCGAAACTGCAACTTAAAATGTGTTTTGCCATCTTCTCTCCTATAAAAATAGGGAGGGCCGCGCGGTCCTCCCCGTAAAAAAGTATATTTCATTTTCCGATTATTCCTTAGTCCTCGGTGTCCTCGTCATCATCGTCACGGGGCGTAATATCTTTGCGGCGGGCGCTCTTGTGGATCAGAACGGCCAGCCCTGCAAGAGAGATTCCCGCAATCGCCAGCAGCAGCCCCAACGGAGAATTATCGCCGGTCTTAGGAATTGTCAGCAGCGGCGTGGGGGTTGCAGTGGGTGCAGCGGGCGCTGGGGTCGTGTTCGGCGTGGGCTGCGGAGTATGGTCCGGGGTCGGCGTGTTGTCGGGGGTAGGTGTCGGTGTGTCATCGCGGACATCTTTCATTACCACGGTCTGCATCTCGCCGGTGGGCAGAACGGTAAAGTCGATACTTTCTGCAACCTTGTAGCCGTTGGGTGCGGTGATTTCCGTCAGTGTATAATCTCCTGCTGGCATCTTTTCCACATAATGTGGTTCGTTTGTGGAAATCCAACGGTCAATCTCGGTGCCGTCCTTGTCCTTGATAACCAGTTCTGCGCCGGGAAGTTCTTCCTTGGTGGTAAGGTCTTTCTTGGAAATCTGCACCTTGGTAATATCATCCTGCATAATAACGGTGGCATCGTCCAGCAGTTTCCAGTCATCCCACTTCCAGAACAAAATGTTCTTGGTGGTCAGATAGTAAACTTCGCACTCCTCCAGAGGATTGCCGCCCTCGTCAGTTTTCTGAATCAGGCGGAATGTAATATCATCGGCCAGTGCGTACCCATCAGCGGCGCGGATCTCCGTCAGCGTGTAAGATTCACCGAAATGCAGCCCGGTCACGCGATGCGGCTCATCGGTGGACACCCATGTGGTTACGGTATTGCCGTCCATGTCCTTGATAGCAAGGGTCGCACCGGGCAGTTCCTCGTCGTTGGTAAGGTCGCGCTTGCTTACCCACATTTCCGTAGGCTTATTGGAACAAGTGTTATCCAACACCATGACAGCTTGTCCGTCATAGGTGAAAGTAACCTCCATCGGCTCCTCGTTGACGTAATAGCCGAGAGGGGCGCGGAGTTCCTTGACGATGTAATTACCGCTGTTGGTGGTGGCGTCCTTGCGGATGCTGCTGCCGTAATACTCGCCGCGAATAGGAACATCGCAGTCAAAATAGGTGTAGCTGTCTGCGCCGGTTTCGGGGCTGGTGGCGACCAGTTCGCCCGCTGCAAACAGCAGTTTGCCGTCCACGCTGTAAATATCATCAGCCGTGTACAGGTTGAATACCGCACCGGCAAGGTATTTGCCGGTTTCGCGGTCAACCTTGTAAACGCCGACTTTGGCTTTTTCGCGGTCATTGTAGAATTTCAAGGTCTGCTGCTCGGTGAAATCGGCGTTGGCATCCTTGCTGCGCACGACCTCAAAACTCTGGGAAGATGCAGCGCCGTCAACCTTGGCAATGCTCGTGGCCATAACCACATCGTTCAACTGGGCATCCCAAACGAAAGTGACATCATAGCTGTCAGAAGTGCCGACATAGCCGTAAGGCGGTTTGGTTTCCTCGATATGGTAGCTGCCCAGCGGCAGGGTCACGCTGACTTCGCCAATCGTGCCGTCATGGATTACAGACAGGAAATCGTAGGTGGCCTTAGTGCGGGCCGGGGCAAAAGCGGCAATGTCTGCGCTGCCGTCGCCGGTAGTGACTACGGCGACTACATCGCCCTTGGCGTACCAGAGCGTGCGGTTGCCGTAATTGTCAAGCTGACGATCCTGCGTGTAGATGTCCTCGGCTGCCGTGATGGTGTACTCGGCACCTGCCAGCGGGCGAGTTTCGTAAGTGAAATTGCCATTCTCAGCTTCGCCGGTCATCCACGGGTCAATACCGTCCGGCGCAGACTGCCAGCCGGTCAGCACCTCGCCGGTCTTGCGGATGGTCAGCTTGCCGAGGGTTTCGTGGTTGGAATACTTCTCACCAATCACCAGCGTATCCATGCCGTTTTCGTTTTTATCACCGGTTGCCTGATAAATGCGGTCGGTGGTAATGGTAAAATCGACATAGTGGCTTGCATCGGCAGCCCACGCATTGTAATAGCCGTTGGGTGCGGTGGTTTCCACAATGCGGTATTTGCCCAGCGGCAGTTTTTCGGGCAGGGTCAGGATACCCTCGGCGTTGGTGTAGAAGGTGGTGACATTCTTGGTCAGATGCCCGTTTACGGTGTCGGTCATACGCACCAGCTTGGGTGCGCCGTTTTCCATGCGGTAGTTGCCGTCATCGTCCAGATAGTAGATCTGGAACGCCGTACTCGGCAGCAGCACGGGCTTGCCGGTTTCCTCGTCCAGCTTGGTGATGCGCAGGTAGACCTCGATTTGCTCGTCCAGCACGGTAAACTTCTGGTAGATGTCAGAGGCAGTAAGCGCGCTGCCCTTGGGCGTTGCCATCGCGCTCATCGGGCTGTTACGGTCAATGACCACCAAGTACGGTTCCGCCTGATACAAATCCTTGGGAACGGTGGTTTCGACCACCAGATAGGTGCCGTAGGGCAAGCCCTGCACACGGATGTTGCCGGTATCGTTGCTGAAAATCTCAGCCAAGCGATACTCGTTGGCGCTGCCGGTGGGCTGCCAGCCGTCGCCCTTGCCGTTTTTGTTGTCGCCCGCTGCAATCAGCGTTTTGTTGTAGGCGGCAATTTCAGCGGCGTTGACCTCGTAAGTTCTGGCAACCGCCTGTCCCTCGTCGGAGAAATCCCACTTAGGATGGTCATTGTTGTAGTTCTTGTCGAGGTAGCAGTCCAAAATGCTTTGCAGGCTGTAAGCACCCGTCTGGCTTTGGGTAAACTGTGCGGCTTTGGACAAGTCGGACACCAGATAAAAGGTAAAGCCCGCGTCCTCCAGCTCCTGCCCGTTGGATTCGCCGCTGGAAGAAATGATTTTGCTGATTTCCACATTGCCCTTGGCGATTTGGTCTTGGCTTTCGGTTTGGGCATTGTCGCGGTGAACGTGGTAGTTTGCCCTGTACACGGTGCTGTCGTCGGCAAAGGTGGTTTTCTCTACATACCAGCCTTCATCAGCGTAAGCAGGTGTAATGTAGTAGTTGTGTTCATCGCACAGATAGCCGTTGGCAAAGGAAAGCGAATAGGCATCGTAGGTTACTGTGCCGTCTAATGCCTTGCCCTTGGTGATGGTGCTGAACTGGTTTTTGTACATCCAATCGGTGTACTGCCCGCCGCTGCTTGCCAGTGCCACGACCTGCCCGGTGGCGGCTTTGGTGCGGCTGTCCACCGTGGGGCAGGTGCCGGAAACAACAAGAGCGCCGTCACGCAACGGAATGACCGTGCCGGTGGAGCGCTCTACTACATAATATTTGCCGAGGTACAGGTTTGCAAAGGTCAGCCAGCCGTCCTCGATTTTGGCACTGGCTACGAGATGGTCTTTTTTGAGAATCGGCAGATAATCCGATACCCACTGCCCGCCGTTGTCGCGGATGGTCGTGTGCCAGAGGGGGTTGCCGTCTGCATCCACGATTTTGGAATAGTCCACAACACCGGTCACACCGTCCGGGTGGGTGATGTCCTCGGCAGCGTAGAGGTCGTACACGGCACCGTCCAGCGCGGCGTTGCCGTGATTTTCAACGTACTTTGCAGCGTCCAAGTCCACCTTGGAAATGCTGATTTCGCCCAAGGTACGGTCGTTTTTCATAACGCCGTCCGTGGCGGTGGTGGTGTAGCTGTCCTCGTTGGCCGCTTTGCCGCTGTTGTCGGTGTTGTAGCTGCGGTTAGGGTTCTTGTACACATTGGAAATCGTGACAGTGGTTTCCACGCCGCCACTGGTAACCAGCTTGGTGCCGCCCTTGTCGGCTGTCAGGATGTCGGCATTGTAGTCGGCATTGTCCAGCCATAGCACTGAATTGTCGTTGGCTTCGGTGATTTCGATGTAATAAGCGCGCTTGCCCAGCGGAGTGTTGGCCATGCCGGGATGATTGATGTCTGTCCAATCGCCAAAATAGCCTTTGGGCGCTTTGCTTTCCACAAGGATAAACTTGCCCGCATTGCGCTGGGTGTAATACAACGTGTGGCGCATCGCGTCATTGACGGCATAGGCGGCGCTGTTGATGACCGCATAGCTGCCGCCGCCTTGGCGCTGTACGCTGTAGGTGTTGTAGCCCCCGGTGGGCTGGTATTTGCCGGTCACCACATCCCACTGATAGATCTCATACTGGGCATCGGCTGCGATCTGGCTGCCGGTTTCGCTGTCGCTTTTCTTGAGGTTGACCTGCAAACTCCACTCGTCATTTTTCATGACATAGTCATTGTTGGTGTTTGCGGGTACCGAAATCGTTTGGCTGCTTCCGTTCGTGCCCCAGTACTTGCCGAATCCATACGGTACTGTGATTTCTTCATAGCGGAACTGGATGCTTCCCAGCTGCGCTTTAGCCGCTGCTATAGCATTGTTGACAGCGTTCTGGGCCTCACCCTGCAATTCCGCAATTGCTGAATCGCGGGCGCTGCTGGCGGCCGCATCAGCAGCCTCCTGCGTGGTGAAAGGACCAACCTGTCCGTTGCGGGTGCCGGAGGTCTTTGTGACCGAGTAGTGCAGACTCCAGCTTGCACTGGCATCGCCGCCATTATTCTGGTAGTTGTCATCGGCGGTATGACCGCTGGTGGTCACAGTTTGCTTGCCGGCAGGGCTGATAGACCAACTGCCGCCCTCGATGGTGCCGGATTTGGTGATGGGCTCGATCTCAATGGTCGCGCCATCGACTTTTTCCTGTGTTTTCAGCTGGACCTTATCCGTGCGGATTCCATAGGAAAAATCAAAACTGCCGCTGGCGGTCTGGGCAGGTGCCTCCCAGCTGGCATAGTATTCCTGCACAACAGGTTCCGGCTCAGGTTCCTCCTCACCGATCTCAGGACCGATCAGGGCAACGGTCTGCCATCCTGCGCGACCGGGATTATAGATGTAGGTGTAGTAATCGCGGGCAGAGGCGTAGGTTTCCACGCCGTTCAGCAGCTCGTCGGCAGAGGCAAGATAAATTTCCGCGGCGGTGCTTTCGGGGAAGCTCTCGATAATATACATCTGCACATCGTCATAAATTGATGCGCAGAAATCCAAAAGAGAGGTTTCTTCACCCTCATCAGCGGAAAAAACTGCGGGCAGATCGTCTGCATCACCCAAAGAAAGCTGGTTCAAGCCGCCCCAGATGCGAATCTGGTTGCCGTAGTGGTCACCGGGGATGCACTGGTCTGCGTTGACCGTGGAAGTGTTCACATAAGTGTACGTTGGGCATCCCGCAGGCTGACCGTTGGCACCGTGGGTGCAGCAGTAGGCGGGTTCGCCGTTGAACCAGATCAGCCAAGTGCCGTTGACTTTGGCAACCTTGGTAATTTTGCCGCTGGTCACCGCAGGGGTGGGGCGCTCGGCAAAGGCGGCAATTTCGCTGTCGGGGAAGGGGTACTCGGCAGTCGCATTGCGGTCGATGGTTACATTTAATGTCTTAGTCAGTGTGCTGCCGTCCGGCGCAGTGTAAGCCAACTGCGCGGTAAAATCCGCATCTGCCTGTACATACACACCCAGCACAGCAGCAGAGGTTTCGCTGTATTCGTTGTGTAGCAGGCTTTCTGTGTTTTCAACAGGTGCGCCGTAGTAGTCCAGCAGGGTCACACCGTCCGGCAGAATTAGATCAAGGGAACTGCCATCGGCGGGGTACTCCACCTGTGCCAGAATGGGAACAATGGCATAGTCTGCGCCGTCCAACAGGGGCGCGGCCATGGTAAGGCCATCATTGTCCAGTGCAGCGGCGGTCAGATAGCTGCCGCTGGTTTCTTCCAGTTGGCTTTCGGGCCACTCGGAAATACCGATTTTAGTTTCACCGGTGGCAACCGGCAGACCCTCGCTGCCGATATAGGAACCAATGGGTGCGTTGGGGAGGTCGGTGTACAGTTCCGCGCCGACAATGGCAGCAGAGATTTCTTCTTCAGCGGGCTGCTCTTCTGCCGTTTCCGGGGTAGCTTCGGTTACATCCTCGCCGGGGTCTGGGCTGCTCTCGTCGGTCTGGCCGTTGTCTGTTTCAGACGGCTCGGTCTGCTGCTCCATCTGCACGGTTTCCTCGGTGGGCTGCGGTGTGGGTTCCTCCGCAAACGCTGCACCGGGCAGCATGGAGCAGAGCATTACCACCGCCGCAAACAGCGCAGTAACGCGATGCTTCAATTTATAATGTGTTTCTTTCATTGTGAAATCCTTTCAAAACAGAGATTTTTTCACGAAAAAAAGCGCCTGCAAAATGCAGACGCTGCGGTTATCTTTCGGGGGTATCCTGAGCGGGCTGGGCTTTGGCTTTTTCAAATTTTCGCACTTGGTTTACAAAACCGTCCAATAGGCAGGTATGCGCTTGTAGGTCAGCGTAGTAACAGGAACGGTCAAATCCACGGCGATCCATATCTTTGATCGTGCGAATGGAATCTGCCCATGCTCTATTTGTGCGCGAAATGCGACCATCTCTATCACGGGTTTGAATGGCCGCTGCCAACACATATTTTGTGCGCTCCAAACCATATTCCGCCACTACCTGTTCAACAGCGCCAGCGCCCAGCCGCATACCATCAAAGCGCTGTGCAAGCGCTGCGTCAATCTCGTCCCGACACCTTTCATTCAAGTGGCAAGACGCATGGTACTGCTGCAATTCGCCGTGTTCGCGGGCATAAGTGACGGACTGTCGATATACTTTGGGTGGGTTCTGCTGCTGCTCCTTTTTCAGCAAGTCATCTGCACGGTCTTCCACGCACTGAGCCACAATGCTCATATAATCGGTTTCCAGCTTAGAAAAATCCTTATACACATCCGCCAGCGGCACGGGAGATTTCAGCAGCGCCCGCACCTGTGCAGGGGTGAGGTTCACTTCTTCCGTTGCAAGAATAATGTCCTCACGGACGCTGTACTCGTAGGCGTGATGTAGAATTTCTTCTGGCGGCTGTGCGGTCAGCCATAGGCAATAGGCGCTCTGCTCCACCCGCATTTTTTCGCAGAGCTGCTCCTGCAGGGTCATTCTTTTGCCTCGCACACCAAAGAATTGGTTTCCAGCACATGACGCCAAAAATCGACCTGCCTGTCATAAGACATATTTTCATAGCAGACATCAATCAGCGTTGCATACAGCTTTTCCTCATCTTCAGGGGAAATGGCAAGAGAAATATTGTTTTGCGAACAATAGCACAGGTAATCAACAAGGTCGCCCATAGTATCTGCACCGCTGTTCTCCAACAATTCTTCCCACTCGTGCGGAAAATCGAGATCTTCCAGCACAATATCCACCGTGTCGTCACACATAGGAATGCTTACGGTTACTTCTTCTCCCGGATGCGGGCTGAAGCAGTCCAAAATAGGTAAACAGCCGGAACTCCCGGCTGCATCTGCCAGCGTGTTTGCCAGCAAGCTCATCATTTCATCGTGCGTCATAAAATCCTCCGAAGCAGATAAGATCCCACAAAAATTACGACTGCATACTGAATAAATCACTTCGTGTATGCAAATCATTCAACATCTCTCCATTCCAAGGAGTTGTTTTCAAGCATATCTTCCCAAAATACCATCTTGCCGTCCATGTCCATATTCTCATAGCAGATTTTGAGCAACGCAGTAAAAAGAACATCATCGGCACTTGAATTTTCGGATTTGCTTTTGTTCAGATAATCGGCAACGTCTCCAATCGTTTCAGCACCGATTTTTTTCAGTAACGGTTCGCACTCCTCCGGCCAGATTTCGCTGCCCACCGGCATGATGCGCATAACACCGTCAATAGGATACTCTATGCGAGTTTTATCCTCCTCGCACTGTGAGAAACCGTCTATAACGCTAATACAGCCCTCATACCTTGCCTTTGTAAGCAGGGTCACCGCTAATTCTTCAATAAGTTCGTCATAAATCATGTTTTCCTCCAATAGAAAAAGCGCCCACAAAAGTGGGCGCTTGGGTAAAATATTCAGTTATGAGAACACAGGCAAACTTCCGTTTGCTGCATCCGTTTTCAAAATGGTGATCCAGTTGCTTTTTCCGTAAAGGAATCGCACTATATGCACGGTCTGCGTGGCATCGTCCACCGTGTAGAACGCAAGGTAGTTCATAACGATGGTGAAGCGGATTCCCCACAAGGAAAGTAATTTATCGGCTACGACTTCAAATTTGTGCGGGAATTCTGCCAGCGCACCGATTTTTTCATCGGCTACATCCAACAGCTTGTCGGCGGCAGTTGGATTTTTCAGTACAAGGTCGATATAGTCGTAGGCGTTCGCCATATCTCGTTCGGCGGCTTGGGTGACATGAATGTTGTATTTCATCTGCGCTCCCTGCGGTGGCGCAAATCAGCCATAACATCGGCAAAGGGGCGTGTGTTCCCAGCGTCAATGTCGGCAAGGCCCTCTTGCAACTTGCTGTACAGTTCAATGCGGCCCGCCATTTCCTCGTAGGTCTCCATGCTCATAACGGCAAGGTCGCCCTTACCGTTTTTGGTAATAAAGACCGGCTCGTTGTAGGCATGGCAGTAAGAGGAAATATCATTGTAGTTGTTCCTTAAATCTGCGCTGGAACGAATGTTCGGCATAGATAGCACCTCTCTTTCATACAAAAATTATATCATAATTTCTGTATGAAAACAAGCAAAATCTATCAATTAAATGTCACAGTCCAATAGGTGTACTGCCCCTCTGCGGTCTGGCAGAACCAACAGCCGACACCCATGCTCGTAAAGCTGGCGTTGGTGATGTTGGCGTAGTGGGCAGGACTGTTCTGCCAATAGCTGCATACGCTGCTGGCCGAGCCGATAGGACCGGCTGCGCAGATTTCGCTGCGGGTAGTCATGCCGCTGTGGTCGAACTCACCGCCCGCGACAAAGCTCTCGCAGCGGGCATCTGCCGCCGCGCTCAGCCCGCCGTCCATTGCCAGCGGGGAAAGTCCCGACGCCGCACGGATGGCGTTGATGTTCTCCTGCACAGCCCAGTATGCGCTGTCGCTGCTGTCGATGCTCCACCATTGCTCCGTACCGGCTGCGAGGTCGAACGGCACCGCACCATAACTCATACCAACCTGTGCCGGAGTGTCTGCTACGGTTTCCTCCACCGGGGCTTGCGTGGGTTCTGCGGTGGGGACTGCCGTAGGCTCTGCTGTCGGCACGGGCGTGGGGGCCTGTGTCGGTTCGGGTGTCGGCGCAGGGGTTGCAGTCTGCGCAGGTTCGGCAGTTGCAGCAGCTTCCACCGGCTGCGCAGTTTCTTCGGTGGTCGGTGAGATTTCCACCAGCGCAGCCGGTTCAGCCGCAAGAGTTTCATCCGCTGCCGCTGCACACCCGGACAGCGCCAATACCATGCCCAATGCAACAATAGATTTTTTCATAAAAACTACTCCTTTCATCCTTGGGGTGGTCGCGTATACGATTTGCTTTTCTGTCTTTAATCATAAAATTTATCGTTCCTCCTGTCCACGCTGTCGATTGTCGGTCTGACACTGTTGTTCCGGCTCGGTGTCGGTCACAATGTCTTTGTCATTCATGTTCAGCAGTCCCTCCAGCACCGCAAGGCGACTGCTTTTTTCAGCAAGCTCTGCGGCCTGCGGAAATGGCCGCTTGACTTCTTCCTCGGCGCTGGCAAGCTGCTGTTCCAACTGGATTTGCATATTGCGGGTCTTTTCAATGCTCGGTTCAATACCATTTGCCAAATTGGAAAGGCGTGTCAGATTGCCCAGCACATCAGCTCCCAGCTGAGTGCTGTATGTACCAGAGCCAACCAATCTTGCATGGTACTCGTTGCCAAAAGACAGATGTTGGATTTGCAGTTCCATACCCTTGAAATACCCGATAGGTACGGGCTTATCGCTATTCAGCGCCAAGCCCAGCAGCCCCAACAACGCTTTTCCAGCCGGTTCTTTTTCGTAGTAAACTTCCTTTTCCAACTGGATACAGAAAACATCTTTGCCGTCCGCATCCACTACGGAATGTTCCTTTACGGTTACGGCATCTACGGTGGCATTTTCAATCTGTTCTTTGCATTTTCGGATTTCAGCCGGGAAACCGATGGCAATTTTGTTCTCCAGTTCATAACGCTGGCTGTCATGGGCAGCTTTCAGTGTTTTGAGACGGGTCAACTGCACGTCCAAGTCCATCTTTTCCTTGATAAGCGGATTGCCTGCCGCCAATGCCTTGACCTCGGCGTAGGACAGCGCGGCCTCGTCCATATCATTGCAGCTGCGAGCCGGAGATTTTGAGGTCATGATCTGCCCGATGAATTTCTGCTTATTCTCGATAAGCTGCCACGAGTAGGCATCAAATGTGCCCTCCGTTACATAACGGAAAACATAGACCGCCTTATTTTCATTGCCCTGTCGTAATATTCTTCCCTCACGCTGCTCAATATCAGATGGCCGCCACGGTACATCCAGATGGTGCAGCGCAATCAACCGCTTTTGGACATTGGTTCCGGCTCCCATTTTGGCGGTGCTGCCCATCAGCACACGCACTGCACCGCTGCGAACTTTTCCGAAAAGTTCCGTCTTGCGGGCATCGGTGTTTGCTTCATGGATGAAGGCAATTTCTGTTTCGGGGATTCCGCGTTCGATCAGCTTTGCTTTCATGTCATCGTAGACATTGAAAACGCCCGCCTTGGGCGTGGACAGATCGCAGAAAACAAGCTGCGCACTGCGTTGGGGCATGGTCTGCTCCCATATCTCAAAAATTTTGCCCACACAGATATTGACCTTGCTGTCAGGGTCATCGGGCAAGTCGGGGTCGATCAAGCGCTGATCCAGCGCCAATTTGCGTCCGTCGTTGGTGATTTTCAGCATATTGTCCTCATAGGGCTTTACCATTTTATTGCGGATTTTATCGGCCCGTTCGCCCAATTCCGTCACCATCTGCTTTTGTATTTCAGAGGGCTTTAGCTGGATGTTGGTCGGCTTGCCGCCCACAAGGGAAGGGACAGGCAGTTTCAGCATATCTGCTGTTTGAATATCGGCGCATTCTTTGAACATTGCCATAAGTTCCGGCAGATTGAAAAAACGAGCGAAGCGTGTTTTTGTGCGGTAGCCGGTTCCCTCCGGCGCAAGTTCGATGGCTGTGACGGTTTCGCCAAAGGTGGCCGCCCAACTGTCAAAGTTTGCAAGGCCGTTGCGTTCTAAGGTGTACTGCTGCAAATAGCGCTGCATGGTATACAGCTCGGTCATGCTGTTGGAAATGGGTGTGCCTGTGGCAAATGTTACGCCCCGCGCCCCGGTGATTTCATCAAGGTACTGGCACTTCATAAACAGGTCACTGGCCTTTTGGCTCTCGGTGGTGCTGATACCAGCGATGTTGTGCATCTTAGTAACGGTCATGAGGTTCTTGAAATTGTGTGCTTCATCGACCATGAGGGAGTCTGCGCCCAGTTCCTCAAAGGTCACCACATCATCCCGCTTCGGGGCGTCCAGCAAATTTGACAGCTTGGTTTTCAACTGCTTTTTCTTACTTTCCAACTGCTTGACGGTCAGGCGGCTGTCGCTGTTGTCCATGCTCTCCAACTGTATTTCCAATTCGTCAATTTGCTTGCGGATAAACTCGGCTTTTCTGGCATCGGAAAGTGGAATCTTTTCAAACTGGCTGTGACCGATTACCACAATGTCATAGTTGCCGGTGGCGATTTTGGCACAAAACCGTTTACGGTTTGACTTTTCAAAATCGCGCTGCGTTGTCACCAAAATGTTTGCATTGGGGTACAGCTTCAGCGCTTCACTGGCAAATTGGCCTGTCAGATGATTTGGCACGGCGACAAGTGTTTTGCTGCATAATCCCAATCGCTTTTTCTCCATCGCGGCGGCGACCATCTCATAGGTCTTGCCTGCACCGACAACGTGCGCCAGCAGTGTGTTGTGCCCGTACAAAATATGTGCAATGGCATTGCGCTGGTGGGGCCGCAGTGCGATTTCCGGGTTCATACCGAAAAACTGGATATGGCTGCCGTCGTACTCACGGGGGCGGATGCAGTTGAACTTTTCATTGTACAGCGCCACCAAACTTTCCCGGCGTTCACGGTCCTTGAAAATCCAGTCTTTAAAAGCATCTTCTATCATCCGCTGCTTGGCCTGTGCTTCTTCGGTGGCAGGACCATTGAGCTTATGCTGCTCCTTGCCGTTTTCGTCATAGATTGTATCGTAAATTTTGGTGGCCCGCAGGTTGAGTGCGTTCTCCAACAAATGATAGCCGTTGATACGTTTGGTGCCGTAGGTGTTCGTGACGCGGATATTATCGTTGCCCTGGCTCTTGTTGGAAATATACCAGTTATTCAGGTATTCATTGTAACTGACAGCTATTTTTTGTTCGCGGTAGGTTGACTGAAAAAGTTCATCGGCAAACTGCTTGATGATTTCCGGCCCGATCCATGTGACACCCAACCGAACCGTTATTTCGCCCGCCGTCAAGTCCTTGGGCTGCACCTGTTCCAACGCTTCTACATTGATGCGGAACGCCGGGTCTTGGTCGGCTGCAACATGAGCAATACGCAGCTTTTCGCGTACATTGCCGGATAAATACTCGTCTGCCATAAGGTAAACAGGGCTGCCGTCCTCCTGTTTGCGGAAAGGCTCTACAAAAATAACGCCCGCCAGTTCCTTGGCAAGCGTCGCTTCATCTTTCCCGGTAAGGTGCATCATGTAAGGCATATCGACCTTGGCATGTTCCCCGATGCTCAGTGCCAGAGCGTCCGATGCCGTGTCGGCGTGGTCGGGTATCTGTGCAGAGCGGATAGTCCTTTTGGTGAACATATCCGACTTGCTGATAAAGTTTCCTTTTTCATCGACATTTTCCAGTGAACACAGCAAATAGTAGCTGCTGTCATCCCGGAAAGACAACTCCGCGCTGCGGCTGTTGATTAGGCCGTGCTTGGCGCGGAAGGCATCATACTGGCGGTTAAGCTGGGCTTGCAGACGGTGGATTTCCTCGTCCGACAAGTCCTGCAACTGCGCATCGATCAGAGCGCGGGTGGTATCGCGCAGTTCCACCAGTTTGCGGATACGCTCGGCAGATGCTGCGTTGGGATTACATTCCCGCATGACTGCGCCTTCGCGGTAATAGATTTTATCGTCCTTTACCGTGTAGCTGAAATTACGCACAAAGGGATCGGCATCAATGTACTTGGTGTCCTCGCCGCTTTCTTCCTGCACAGAGATTTCGGCTTTTGTCAGCGTGGCGGTCAGATGCTGCATGGCAGTGTCGATTTGCGTTTCCAGCAACGGCTTTCCGAAACGATCCACCGCATCGGGGTCTATTGGCTGGCAGGTGGGAGTCGGGCCATACGGACCGGAGACTATCTCCATCTTGCCGCAAATCATTTCAGGGTGCTCCACAAAGTAGTGGTTCATAGTGATGCCGTTGGCATCTTCTGCAAGGTGCAGCCAAGGCTCGTCCTGCTGGCGCAGTGTGTCACGCTTTTGCAGGAAAATTACATCCGTCATAATTTTAGTGCCGCTGCCCTTGAACGCATTGTTGGGCAAGCGCACCGCACCGATGAGGTCGCAGCGCTCGGCAATGTACTTGCGGGCGCGGTCATCCTTTTTGTCCAATGTGCCGCTGGAGGTGATGAACGCCATGATGCCGCCGGTGCGCAGCTTGTCGATGCTCTTGGCAAAGAAATAGTCGTGAATGGGAAAATGCAGCCGGTTATACTGAGGGTCATTGACTTGGAAATTGCCGAAAGGCACATTACCCATTACGCAGTCAAAATAGTTGTCGGGGAGAAGCGCATTTTCATAGCCGGTCACTTGGATATTGGCCTTTTGATAAAGTTGTTTGGAGATGCGGCCTGTGATGCTGTCCAATTCTACGCCGTAGAATTTGGCATCACTGCTGCCAAAATGTCCGTGTGCGAGAAATGCGCCTGTGCCCATGCTGGGTTCTAGGATTTTGCCGCCTTTTACTCCGAAGCGTTCCAGTGCGCGGTAGATGGGGTGGATAACGGTGGCGGGGGTATAAAACGCCGTCAGGGTACTGCTGCGGGCAGCTTCATACTCAGATTCAGACAATGCTGCTTTCAGTTGGCTGTACTCGTTCGACCATGTACTTTTGTTCGGGTCGAACGCATCCGAAAGCCCGCCCCAGCCCGTGTACTGCGCTAAAATTCTCTGCTCATCCTCAAAGGCAGGGCTGCCGCCGTTCGCTACGCGCTGCTCAATTTCTTTCAGCTTTTGGATGGCGGCAATATTGGCTGCAAACTTTTCGCGCGGTGCTGTCGGCAGGTTATCCAGATAAGGGGCTTCATAGGTAATGGGTTCGCGGTGGTAAGGTTCATCTTCTGCCGAAAGCCGTTCTACATCCGCCATAACCTGTGCCACAAAGGGGCTGGGTTCTTCGATGACTTCGCCCACGATGGGTTCAGCAGTTTCTTCCGGCTGCTCTTGGCGGCTTGGAACTTCCGGGGCGGATAGGGCTGCATTTTTGGGGTTGGCCGCAAGCAGCCGCGCAAATTCTTCATGGCTGACGGCACGGCCTACCAGCGGGAAACTTTCATCCCGCAGATGAATGTTTTCCCTGCCGATTTCCTCGACGGTAAAGGGTCTGGCATCTTCCAGATAAACCGTACTGCCGATAGTTACAGGTGATTTTTCGACTTTTCTTGTAGTCGGATGATGCTTTTCAAACTCTGCTTCGGCGGTATTGATAAAATCCGAAAAAGCGCTGTTTTCAATGCCCTGCGCAGCAAGCTCGTGGTTATCTTGGAAGTAGTCGATATGGACAATGTTACCGTCAACTTCATAGCGGATTTCGTTCCGCAGAAGATTGGCATACACTTGGATCTCGTGCTCATCGTCCTCGGTGGTAGAGTAAGCAAACTCCACGCGGGTCAAGTCGGAGAAATTCGGCTCGTTTAGCCCCTCATTCTCGCAGAAATCCGTGATGGCGTGTTTTGCATGGGCGAGTGCGGCATCGTTCGCTGCGCGGGCGGCTTGCTGTTCTGCTGCCCATGCCTGATAGGGGGCTTTTTCGGCATCGGTCAGATACTGGTCGTTGTAAACCAAAAGCCGCAGGCGTTGGGCAACCTCTTTCCACTTCAAAACGCGGCGATACTCGCCGTCCTCTGTACGTCGGGTGATTTCAAGATTTTTGCCCATGTGGTCAAGAAAGCCATGCCCACCATCACGGAAGATCCATGTGCCGCCGCCGATGCCGTATTCTTTTTTCAGCCAGCGGGCTTGATCTTCCTCGATAGGAAGTACCTGTGCAGAGAGATATTGCTGAATGCGAAATTTGCTATCTTCAAACCCGCCGCCTTTGCACAGTGCATCGGTAATATCCTGCTCCGTAATGTACTTGCCGGATGCGTCAATGATGGGCTTGTTCCACTTTTTGGCTTCTGCCGCAAGGTCGATATTTTTTGCTTGCTGCTCATGGCTCGGCAGCCCTGCCTTTTCAGAATCTTCGGGAGTAAGAGTAAGCTGCTCCATCTGCTGCTGCACGGGTGCTGCTTTGATGGGAACCATCAGACGCCCTTGCTCGATAAGGTCAGCAATCTTTGCGGCAACAGCATCCCATGTCAGATTGACCTGTGCTGTTTTGGTAAGATAGTTGCCCTCCCAAAGTTCAAGGTACATATCATGCCGGATAAAACCCACGGTATGGTCATCCACGAACAAATATGTATAAATTTGCTTGTAACAGTGCTTGCAAAAGGCGCTGCGCTCGGCAAGGTCGGGATGCTCATTGAAATATTCCAGAATAGCCGCATTGTCGGCACGGCTGGAGGATTCTTTCGCCAGCAAGCCTAGAATCAGTTCATCGCTCAGCGGCGGCAAATCAGAAATGGGTACAGAAAAAGCGGAGGGCGTGGTATCGCTCTCCGCTTGGGGTTCTTGTATTACAGGCTGTAAATCTGCTGCATCGCCGGTTCCTCGGCTTGGCTCTGCAAGGCGTTCATCCACTGCGTCCAGCCCATCGGGTCTGTCTGCCGGTTCGGGGCGGTGCTCTGCTGCATCAGCGTCTGCATCGTCTGCTCGATTTGCCGGTGTACTGCGTTGTCCATCTCCGCCAGATGCGGGTACAGCGTTCCCTCCAACAGCATCTCGTCGAACACCATCGGCGCGTTCTCCAGCAGGAATTTCCGCCGCAGGCTGCCGTACTTGCCGATTTCCGGCATCGGCGGCTCGTTCAGCGTCAGCGCCGGGATTTGGTAGCCGTTCACCATCATGTACTCCATTGTTGACCTCCTTGGTGTTATTGGTTTCTTCCTGTTTGTCACCATAATAGCGGACTTTTTCGGCGCGTGCAACACTGTCAATTTCTCTCGTGATGCTTCCGATCTGCTGCATGAGAGGCCGTGCCGCCTGTTGGCAAGCGCTGCCCAAACACAGAGTGATGCGGTTTGTATCAAACTGGTTCACAGACTCAAGGGCAGACAGGTCCAGCCGCGCAGTATCCACGCCGCACCGCAGCGCGGCCATATACAGACAGCTTTGGGTGATAAGCTGTATAAATAGCTGCCGCTGTTCGTCCGGCTTGGCCCACTGTAAGCTGCTGCCGTCTATGGCTTTTCCCAGTGCGGTTGTGAACATGGCGCTGCGCTGGGCAACGCAGGATGTAGAGAGCATGAGTAGGGCGCTCTGGATGCTGTCAGCGTGATTATCCGCTACGATTTTATCCCAAACAGGCCGCCAGTTCTGGTCTGTAATGACCCACGGCAGCGCGTCGGGGACCTCCGCACGGGGGATGGTATCGGAAATGTCAAACAGATACCGCAGCCGGGAAGAATTTGCCCGCGTGTCAAATACCGCGATACCGTGTGCGCCGCGCTTGACCCAGCGACCCGCATTATTATTCCAGTAAGCTATGTCGGCCACGGCTGTGGCGGTGGGGCTTTGTTCGTGAATCAAAAGCTGGTTCGGGAAACTATAATTATAAGCAATGGCCGCTGTCTGCAAAAATGCTTTCCAGCGGTCGCTGCTCTCCGTGACGGCTTGCAGTTGCTTTTTGGCAAGTGCACGGATACTTTCATATTTTGCCATTTACTACTCCTCATCGTTCATAAGGTTCCGGTTCTGATTGTTTCAAATTCTCTAACTCCGGCAATAGATAATCAACCTAACGATAACCATATTCATCTACATAGAAAGCCTGTGTTTCTCTCCTGTTGTGGATCACAATAATATCACTGATGGAAACAGAACGCATCTTTTGAGCATTGGGACGGTTGCCTTGGTTATGCGCTATATAAATATCTTCAGGCTCATCCCAGCGTTCCATCCGTCCACTATAAACGAGTTTATAATCCGCAGCCTTCATACGGGTTTTCGCATAAGCATAGTTTCTGAAAACGAAATTACGGTTACTGGTTTGGTATATCTCATAAGGGTAAGTCTGTCTCTTTTCTTTACGAAAGCCGCCCGGCCAATAGATGTCCCGCGGCAATTCCAATGGCTTGTCCATCTTATCCGGGAACACAACCGGGGTAATCGGCATACCAACCTCAGCGGCTTTCAAGATTTCCTTTCTAAACTTGTCTACATCTGTAAAGGGAGTAACATATCCGATTATTTTTCCATCATCACTAAGATATTCGATGTAGCCAATTACGTTATCAGAATTTCCCATTTGGTTTACCTCAATAAAAAAGACCCTGTACAAATTTGTACAGAGCCTTGTGTGAATACTAATTCGGTTTTAGGCGGGACGATTATTGCTGCGTTCGCTGCGCTTGATGCCCATGAACGGAGGAACCGAGGAACGGGTCAAGCCTTGTTCACGCGCCTTTTGCAGTTGGTATTCATGCAGTGCAATCGTATCCAAGAGATCCCGCATTTCCTGCGTCGCACGATAGTAATTGATGCCGTATCGCTTGCATACAGCACTTAAATTGTTCAGCATTTCGATGCTTTCTTTGGACATACGCTTCACTTCAATGTCAATATGCTCGTTCATACGTGACCTCCTTTTATGAAAGATAAGTGTTAAATATTGTAAGTGCAGCATTATCCGCGATCATCAACATAATAGGACCGCCAGACTGCTTTGAGAAAATGCGGACCGCACCAAAATCACTTATATAATGTCTGGCCAATTCATCAGTTTTTGCTTCAAAGGTTACAACGCCATTTTTTCCACTGTCGATAGAAAGCTGAATGCCAAAAGCAATCATCATCCGCCCAATATCGACATATTTTCGATGCGAAACCAGTGTGGGATTGCTGTCGGGGTGGCTTTCAATATATTCGATATAAACAAACATGCTCTCCGGCGTTTCACGATATGCACCCAAAGCAACGATTTCTCCATCCTCGGTTTTGGCTGCGTATTTCTCTAAATCCGGGTCACCGATAAATTCGCTTGTCCAATCCGTTTGCCAGCAGGATTTTGTACCGGCAAGGTCAGCGTCTGTGGCACGATCTATTTCAATGGGGATTTTTCGTTCGGTTGCTGTTTCTGTAACAAAATATTGCAGTATCATTTTCTCACCCCTGATTGTATTATATCGAATTGTCATGGAAAAATCAATAAATGATTATTGCCCACTCTTTTCCAAACAGCTAATTATCTCCATCATTTTGTATTCTGACGGAGATTTTAAGATAAATGATGGAGATGATCATCATCGTTCAAGTCTTTCCCAAAAAGACAATTTACCTCCATAGCGCTCGTCCTGTGGTCGCACTTTGGCAGCGGGCAGTTCATCGCTTGCCATATCCGCGACTTGCGGGAGAAAAAGTAGTCGGCTGTATCGGTCTGCCTGATCCTTGGATAGCCCTATGACCTTATCGCCATTTAGTCCGCAAACGAGAAAGCGCCCACGAACAGTCACGCCCTCGTCATTGACCTGTCTGTTATATTTCAGTCGGCTTTGGGCTTTGCTGCATATCAGCCCGATGCGAGGTGTGCCAAACGGTTTTAGAATTTGGCTTTCACCCTCGATTACCTCGGAAACCGCAGTCGCCGCACTGGAAAAACCCGCTTGATAAGGGCAGTAGCTGGGTTCAACAACTAATAATCTCGTCATCGGTGTCCCCCTCATCTGCTGCCGTGCTGCTGGGCGCGGGCATAGTTTTCCAGCAGTTTTACGATAACCTGCTGCATCTGGTCGCTCGTAAATCCTTTGGGGAAATAGCGTTCAACTTTTGCAACGGGAATCATAAGCTGCGGGTCACGCGGCTTTACACTTGGCGGCTTGGCGGCCATAATATGCTGGATTTTTTCTGGTGTCAGTACGCTTTCCTTGCTGGCTTCTTTGAGCTTTTGCGCCTGTGACAGTGATGGTGTGCAACCCTCGGATTCCATGTAAGAGAGGAAGTCCTCTTGTTCTTCGGGGGTAAGGTAGCTAAGTTCTACGGCGGGAGTCGTTTTCAGACGGCCCTCATCTACCATCTGCATTAAAGCTGGCGTGAGGTTGTTCAATGCAATAAATCTTTTTACCTGTGACCTACTTTCTCCTGCATCAGCTGCAACTTTTTCAGAAGCCCATAAATTCGGCCCAACTTGGGCCGAATTATTTTTTGACGGTCTACCGGCCTTTCTCTTTACAGCTTCCAGCTTCATCTGATACGCTTTCGCCTTTTCACTCGGTAGAATATGCTCTCGTTGGCAGTTACTGTCCACCATCAGAATAATAGCAGTATCATCGTCCATATCCCGCACGATGCAGGGCATAGTCTCCACGCCAGCCCGCTGACTGGCATGGCAGCGACGGTGGCCAGCTACAATTTCATACCCACCATCTTTCCGGGGGCGGACAATGGCCGGGGTCATGACACCGTATTCCTTGACACTGTCCACCATTTTGTCCATCTCGTCATCGTCACGAACTTGAAAAGGGTGATTCCGAAAGGGATGTAGTTCCGTCAGTGGCAAAATTTGGATTTTCTCCAGCTTTGCATCCTGCCGTTCCTGCTCACTCGAAAACAGATTATCGAGCGAGGGCAGATTGATGTTGCTGCCGTACTCTCTCATTCTCCGTCACCTCCTTGGCAAGCGCTTTGTATGCCAAACTGGCCGGGCCGTTGGCATCGTAGGTCAGCACGCTATGTGTACTGGCGGCGCTTTCTGCTGTGCGCGTACTGACCGGGATTTCTGCACGGTAAATTTTCAGCGCGTGACCGTAGGCGCTGCGCAGGGCAGCACACACATCTTTGGAAAGGTTGGTGCGCTTGTCCACCATCGTCAGCACAATGCCGTCAACATCCAGCCGGGAATTGATACGGCGCTTCACTTGGTTGACGGATTTGAACAGGGACACCAGACCTTTGAGGGCGAAATGCTGCGCCTGCACAGGAATCAACACCCTGTCAGCCGCAACAAGCGATGCTACGGTGATGATGCCCAGCGAGGGCATACAGTCGATCAAGCAGTAGTCGTATTTATCCTTGAACGGCTCCAATGCCTGTTCCATGATTTTCTCGTGCGCCATAACGTTTACAAGGCTCACTTCCATATCGGACAGACCAATGTCGGAAGGAATGAAATCCACCTTTTCTTCATGGTGAATTACTACTTCTGGCGGCTTTTCGTCCTTGATAACCGATTCCATTAGGTCGCTGATTGTTGCGCCGTTTTCGGTGCCCTCATAGCCGAGATAGCTGCTCAAATCGCCCTGCGGGTCGGCGTCCACCAACAGCACCTTGTAGCCCATAGCCGCAAGTGCTGTGCCGAGGTTTACTGTGGTGGTCGTTTTGCCCACACCGCCTTTTTGGTTTGCAACTGCAATAGTTTTCATGTTCCGCTCCTTTACCGTTCCATGCTGATAAGTCTACGAGCCGCCAGCAGATAGTCGTTATAATCCTTGCCTATGGCCGGGGGCGTGTCCTGTACGATATATCCGCGTTCTGCAAGCCGTTTCGCAACAATTTTTGTGAAGTTTCGTCCGGGGTCGTCACGGTCAAAGCAAAGCGACACGCGCTTTACTTCGGGATGCTGCTGCAAGAAGTAGTCAATCGGCTGATGGTTCAACCCGCCCAGCGCCAAGTAGTGGACACTGCGCCACGGGGAATCATGTTTGTACTGCCGCAGCGTTGCGCCGGACATAGCATCAATGGGGGCTTCGTAGATCTCTACGGTATCGCAGTTTTCCGATTCGGCGGGAATCAGAAAGCCATACTGTTTTTGGCTGCCCGCGACATCTCCGCGAAAGCTGCCTTGACAACCGCGCTGAAAAGCAGAGCGCGGTACGCCGTTTTCATCTTTGCCCACAAAAACGCAGTTGCGGTAGTTGCCGCGCGTAGTTTGGTACAGGATACCGCTGTTCACGCAATAACGCAGTACCTTCGGACTGATACCGCGGTGCAACAGATAGGCCGTTGCAGCTTCGGTGTTCCTGTCAGCAGGCGGCAGCACAAAGGGGCGGGATGTCTGCTGCTGCACAGGTGCTGCCTTAACCGTCTGAACAGAGACCGGCATCGGTGTCATTTCGTTCAGCAACCGTACCGCTGAGACAAAATCCATGCCCTCGACCTTTACCAGATAGTCGAGTGCATTGTTGCCACCTTTGCTCTGCGAAAACCAGTGAAACAGCCCATTTGCAGGCGTGATAACAAGGCTGCTGTGCGTCTTGGTGCAATACTCCTTGTCCGTTTTGCGAACCAGTTCGCCGGGGTGATAGGTTTCGAGATACTGCACTACGCTGATTCGCCGCGCAGCCTCGATGTTCTTTTGATATTTGCCCATGATGACCTCCGATTTTTGAAATTAAAAAAGCACCTTGCCTGTGGACAGGTAAGATGCTTATAAGAGCCGATATTCTCTTTTTCAGTTGGCTGTTTCTTCAGCCAGCTGGAGAGGGGGTGTGGGGGAGAGGAACGCGCCGCAGCCCATTCCTATAAAAAGATACAGTTTCCCCTTGGATAGTTTTGACAAGTGTAACAAAGTGGCAGAATGACAGTTTTTGAATAATAGCGGGTCGCCAAACCGTTAGATAGTAGAAAAATGTCCGCTATTGGGTACTGCCGTTTTTTATGTGCTTTTATTTTCCGAATGCAATAGTTTTTGGTCTGCCATTTTTGAAAGATTGTCCACAATGTAAGAACAATTTTCGATTCCGTTGGGTCTGCCAGCTTTTCAATCGAGAGTGCGTTCGAAAATTGAAAATTATGCCGTAATGCGGCATCTTTTCGTTGAAGAAGAGCAGAAAATAAGTTCCTTGAAATTCCTAAAAACACCGCATATTTCCGCTCATTTGGGGCGACTCAAAATCCGTTGGTGGTGACACCGTATGGGTTCGACCCCCATCACCGGCATTCCTTATACCTAAGCCTTTTAGCGGCTTAGGTATTTTTTTGTGTGGCAGACAAAGCGGATTTATTTTCCGACACGCGGAGTTCCTATGCTGACGATACTGTGCCTGTTTTGCGTAAAAGTCAATACGCCAAACAGTTTTACAGAGTCCTAGCCGGAACAAATTTGTGATGCAGGAACGGGACGTTTGTTGACGATTTCTCGCAAATCTGCTATCAGTATAATGGGTTAGAGTGACATTAAACGGAAGTACGTCAAATTGTTAGGGGCTTACATGGAAAGAAACAATCGCAAACGCGGGTTCACATTGGTTGAGCTTATTGTTGTGCTGGTAATTCTGGCGGTTTTAGCAGCTCTGCTTGTACCATCGCTTACCGGATATATAGACAAAGCAAAAAAGAAAGCTGTGATAACGGAGGCAAGAGATGTGTGGACAGCGTCGCAGGCTGCCTTGTCGGAGTGCTATGCCCTGTACCCGGAGAGTTTTACTGCCAACTCCGCAAACAATAAAAGCAACTGCAGGTTTTCTGTCTACATAAACAATAAATGGGTAGACAATGTAGGCAAAATTTCTAACGCCGCGCTGAATGCATTGCAAAAGAACCCAAAGGATACGGTGGAAGCGGGGACGGCAAGCCGCAGAGTTTCCGCCATGGTCTTGGCGTATTTGGACAGTGCAAACAAAAACAATCCGCGCTATACATTTTACGATGGCAAGGTAATCACCAAAGATACAAAGCCAAGTACGTATTTTGATAAAACACCAAAGTCCACGGACATAATCATACAGCTTTTTCATACGGTTGATGGCAAAGTCATTGCGTTGAATTTCGGAAAAGATGGCTATATGGTAACAATCGTTCCCGGACAGCAAATTATCTGTGAGTATGATGGGAAATGTCTGGATTTCAGAGGATGATCCGGCGCCTATCAGCCGCGGGAGACCCCTTTTACCACAAAAATCGTCAAATTCGCGCAAAATAAAAAACAATCGCCACGTAATTATAGACAAAACGACCAAACAATGCTACAATATTCCTATTCCGGGGCGAAACGGCCCCGTCAAGAAGGAGCATTGCCGTGAAGCTGAACAACCGTCGCACGATTCTGGTGGGCCTGGCGTTTTTGTCGATCTGTACGTTCTGGCAGATGTACGACAGCGTGATGACCCTGATCCTGACCGACACCTTTAAACTGAACGAGACCTTCGCCGGGGCTATTATGGCGGCAGATAACGTACTGGCGCTGTTTTTGCTGCCGTTCTTTGGCGCACTGTCCGACAAGACCAGCACTCGCATCGGGCGGCGGATGCCGTTCATTGTGGGCGGCACTGCATTGGCGGCCGTTTTGATGAACCTGATCCCACTGCTGGATGACCGCTATGCGGCAAACCCCAGCACCGGCACGCTGGTGCTGTTCATTATAGTGCTGGGTCTGCTGCTGGTTTCCATGGGCACCTATCGCTCGCCCGCGGTGGCGCTGATGCCCGACGTGACCCCTAAGCCGCTGCGCAGCCGTGCAAATGCCATCATCAACCTGATGGGAGCCGTGGGCGGCATTTTGTATCTTGGGCTGGCGGCGCTGATGTATCCGGTGTCCAAAACCAAGGGGGTCGGGCATGTCAGCTACCGCCCGCTGTTCTTCATCGTCTCGATGATCATGGTCGCGGCGGTGGCAATTTTGTACCTGACCATCCGGGAGCCGAAGCTCGGGGAGGAAAACCGGAAGCTCGAGGCAGCCCACCCCGAGTGGAACCTGGCCGCCGACGACGGCGCCGGCCATGAGGTCCTGCCTGCGCCGGTCAAGCGGAGCCTTGCGTTTCTGCTGCTCTCCATTTCGCTGTGGTTCATCGGATATAACGGCGTTACGACGTGGTTTACCAAGTACGTGGAGGCCGTCATGGGCGAGGGCCTGGGCGGCGCGTCCACATGCCTGCTGGTGGCAACGGCGGGTGCCATTGTCTCATACATTCCCATTGGTGCGCTGGCTGCAAAAATTGGCCGCAAGCGCACGATTCAGTGCGGCATTGTGCTGCTGGCGACCTGCTTTATGCTGGGCTACCTGCTGACGACGATGTACACCTCGATCCAGCCGATTATGTACGTGGTGTTTGCGCTGGTCGGCCTGGCCTGGGCGGCCATCAACGTGAACTCGCTGCCGATGGTCGTCGAGATGTGCCGCGGCAGTGACATCGGCAAGTTCACCGGCTATTACTACACCTTCTCGATGGCGGCGCAGGTCGTCACGCCCATCGTGGCGGGCTCCCTGATGCGGGCCATCGACTACCGCGTGCTGTTCCCGTATGCCGCGCTGTTTGTGGCGCTGAGCTTTGTGACGATGTGCTTCGTCAAACACGGCGACGCCAGAGCCGAGGCGAAGAAGGGGCTGGCAGCCTTTGAGGACATGGACAGCTGACCCGTTGAAAAGTTGAAAAAGCGCTGCCGCACGGAAGAACTTTCCGTGCGGCAGCGCTTATTTTGTTGGTTATTTGCTTTTCGGGTGGCCGTTCTCGACCTCGCTTGTGCCCTGCTCCATCAGATAGGTGGCGGTAAGGTCGGCGATATGCAGCTTGACGGCGAGGGGATAGGTGTTGTAGGCGTCGCTGACGGCAAAGCTGCCGCCGCGCACGGCATCGTCAAAGCCGCCCATGTGCCAGCGAATGGCGATGGCCTCGGCGGTTTTCAGCCGCATGAAATGCTCAATTAAATACACGCTTTTCTCGCCGTGGCCGTAGGGCAGCTGGTCAGCCACCTGATAAAATGGGACCTTCTCCCACTGGCCGGTAACGTCGTTCTTGACGTTGCGGGTGCCGACCTTGTAAAAGTTCGCCTTGCACAGGTCGTGCAGCAGGCCGCAGATGGCGTAGCTCTCGGCGCTTTCACCCTCGGTGAAAAAATGCTGCATCATCGCATTGTAGACGTTGATGCTGTGCATGACCAGGCCGCACTCGCACGCGCCGTGAAAGCGGGTGGACGCGGGCGCAGTGAAAAAATCCGTCGTTTCCAGCCAGTTCAGCAGGCGGTCAGCGCCGGGGCGGGTGATGTTTTTGTTGTAGATCTCCACAAATTCGGCGTGATAGTCCTGCATACGAACCTCACAGCTCCATGTCGTCCAGAATGCCCTTCAGGGTCTTCAGCTCCTCCTCGGTCAGGCTGATGCCCTTGGCCATGCGGCTGCCGTCGGGGGACCAGTCGCGGATGTCGTACTTCGGCGGGTTGCCGTTCCAGCTGACCATGTTCAGCTGGCGCTCCCAGCCGCGGGCGTTGGTGGAAAGAACGGCGATGCGTTCGGTAACTTCATAGGTGAATTCTGCCATGATTACAGACTCCTTTTATCAATAATACTGGGTCAAGCAACATCATAGCCGATTCTGCCGGAAAATGCAAGAGCAAAATCAATCGATCCGCACGGCCAGCAGGGCAAAGCGGGCGTCGGTGTCGGGGTGGGTGTCGCCGCAGGTCGAGAGCGTCAGCAGCTGCGCGCCGTACTCCGGCATGACGCCGGTGTCATACAGTGCCTTTTCGGTGATGGCCCTGACGCGGTGCTGCCAGTCCAGCTTGGTGTCGGCGTCAAAAAAGGTGTAGTAGGGCAGCGCGTCCGCGCCGAGCGTGGTATCCACCGCGGCCACGACCTGCCAGGTGCCGCCCTCGTACAGTGTGTCAAACGTGAAGGTCGGGTGGGCTTTGTAAAAATCTTCGTCCCGGTAGCGCACGAGCTGGCCGAACATCGAACCATCGTGCATATTGTGGCCGTAGATCAGCCAGTTAGCCGTCGGCGCGTCGGCGCTGACCGAGCAGCGCTCATCCAGAAACAGCGTGCCGCCCACGGCGTAAAAGCGGTCAAAGCCGCGGCGCAGGTAGTATTCGTTGTCGCCGGGCGTCTGCACGACGGGCAGGTCGATGTCCGTCCCGTCGATGCGCAGCCAGCCGATGAGGTCGGGGTTTTTCTCGTAGAGTGCCCGGTACCGGGGCAGAATTTTGCCTGCGGCTGCGGCAGGGACTGCTGCTGTCTCGGGCGTGGTGTGGGCGCTTGCGTCGGCGCGCTGGGTGTCGGCCAGGGCGTCCCGCGTCGCGGCCAGCGGCTGCACAGTCACATGGGTGGGGGCGGGCAGGGGCGTGACCGCCGGGACGGTGGGCACCGCCGCGGGGGCGTCCGGCTGCCCGCCGCGGAAAACCGTCTGCCGCACCAGCAGCACGGCGGCCAGGGCCAGCGCCGCCAGGCCCGCACCGCGCAGCACCCGCACATGGCGGCGCTGGCGCGCGCGCAGCCCCGTGCGGGCTGCAAAGGGGTAATAGGCGGTATCCCCGCGCAGCTTGCGGTAGCGCTTGGGCATGGCGGCGGCTCCTTTCGTAGCTTCCTGGCCCCCTCTGGGAGGGGGCTCCGCCCGCAGGCGGTGGGGGAGAGAACCTTGTCACGGCCCGAAATGCTTCGGGCTGCCGCAAGGCTCTCTCCCTCCGGCCCTGCGGGGCCACCTCCCTCCCAGAGGGAGGCAAGGGGGCGGACAACTTCTTTATTTAAAAACAAAAAAACGCCCCGCAGGGCGTTCACAGCTCAAATTTTGCGCAGCATCAAAAGACCGGCAGAGCAGATCAAAATCAGCCCGACGACACCGGCCAGATACATAACGGGGAAATCGCCCGTGGCCGGGGTCTCGGCAGGGGCAGGAGCCGCGGTGGCGCTGGGCGTCGCGCTGCTCTGCGCGGTTACGACCTCGACCTTGGCGGCGGTCTCATTCACCTTGACGGTGGAGTCGGACTTCTGGGTGCGGGAGGTGGAGCTGGTGGGGGTGGCCGTGGCCTGTGCTGCGGCAGAGGATGTATTCAGCGCGCCGCAGGCAGCCAGCAGCGCGACGACGACCACAAAAAAGGCCGCACAAAAAAAGCGCTTCATCGAGAAAACGCCTCCTTAATTTCAGCTTTTCATCTGTATGGAAAACGATGCAGTAACGTGCCATCGTGATTTGTTCTTTTTGTATTGTAGCACAGCGCAGGGGGTTCGTCAAGCTATTGCAAAGAAATAGTAACAAAATGGCAACAATTTGGGCACGCAAAAAGGCTTCTCCCTCGGGAGAAGCTGCCCGCGGAGCGGGCTGATGAGGGCAAAGTCTGCCAACGCTGCCCGCTCACGGGAGCTTGCGGGAAGTCCGCCCTCATCCGACCCCTGCGGGGCCGCCTTCCCCCGAAGGGGAAGGCTCAGACTGTCGAAAAAGGTGCGCTTACCCCTTGGCCCCCTCTGAGAGGGGGCTCCCGCCGCAGCGGGTGGGGGAGAGAACTGTACGGCAACCCGAAATATTTCGGGCTATGGCAAGGTTCTCTCCCTCCGCCCCTACGGGGCACCTCCCTCGCAGAGGGAGGTTTTTCGACACGCTGCGCCTTCCCCCGAAGAAGAAGGCTTAAACCGCTCTATTTCCCCTCTTGCGTGCGGCCCCGAAATGCGGTATAATACTCTTAATCGTATTGTGTGAGATTATGCCCCAATGGGATGGGCGGCGCGCACGGCACCGAGAATAAAAAAGGAGTTGTAAACGATGAAAGGTATTATCCTGGCCGGCGGCGCCGGCACCCGACTTTACCCGCTGACGATGGTCACATCCAAACAGCTGCTGCCCGTCTATGACAAGCCGATGATCTACTATCCGCTGTCTACCCTGATGCTGGCGGGCATTCAGGACATTTTGATCATCTCCACCCCCACCGACACCCCGCGCTTTGAGGCGCTGCTGGGTGACGGCAGCCAGTACGGCCTGCATCTGCAGTACAAGGTCCAGCCCAGCCCCGACGGCCTGGCCCAGGCGTTTATTCTGGGCGAGGAGTTCATTGGCGACGACTGCTGCGCCATGGTCCTGGGCGACAACATCTTCTACGGCGCGGGCTTCTCCAAGCGTCTGAAAAATGCCGCCGCCAACGCTGCCAATGGCCGCAGCACCGTCTTTGGCTACTACGTCAACGACCCCGAGCGTTTCGGCGTCGTCGCGTTTGACAAGGACGGCCACGCCACCGACATTGAGGAAAAGCCCGCCAACCCCAAGAGCAACTACGCGGTCACGGGCCTGTACTTCTACAACAGCGATGTTGTCAAAATGGCCAAGCAGGTCAAGCCCAGCGCCCGCGGAGAACTGGAGATCACGACGCTGAACCAGATGTATCTCGACCAGGGCAAGCTGGATGTCCAGCTGCTGGGCCGCGGCTACGCCTGGCTCGACACCGGCACGATGGACTCCCTCGTCGAGGCGGCTACCTTTGTGCAGACCGTCGAGCAGCGCCAGGGCATCAAGATTTCTGCCCCCGAGGAGATCGCCTACAAGTACGGCTGGATCACCAAGGAAAAGCTGCTGGAAAGTGCCGCCCGCTACGGAAAATCCCCCTACGGCCAGCATCTGAAGAATGTCGCCGACGACAAGCTGCAATACTGATAGAGTAGGGGAATACGCATGAAAATTCTGATTACCGGCTGCCGCGGGCAGCTGGGCACCGAGCTGCAGCACCAGCTTTCCGCGGAGGGCTGCGCCATCGGCCCGCTGCCCGAGCGCCTGCGCAAGGCCACCGTTATCCCGGTGGATGTCGATGAGCTGGACATCACGGACCGTGAGGCCACCATCAACTACATCCGCCGCCACCAGCCCGACACCGTCATCAACTGCGCCGCCTTCACGAACGTGGACGGCTGCGAAACCGCCCGCGACGCGGCCTTTAAGGTCAACGCCATCGGCCCGCGCAATCTGGCGCTGGCGTGTGAGAAGGTCAACGCGCGCCTGATCCACATTTCCACCGACTATGTGTTCCCCGGCACCGCCAACGGCGGCGTCGCACTGGACGAGTGCGCCGTGCCCGCGCCGATTTCGGCCTACGGCCAGACGAAGCTGCTGGGAGAACAGTATGTCGAGCGCTTCTGCCGTCGGCACTTCATTGTGCGCACGGCATGGCTCTACAGCAGCTACGGCAAAAACTTCGTCAAGACGATGATCCGTCTGGGCCGGACCCACGATAAGATCACCGTCGTCAATGACCAGCTGGGCAACCCGACGAATGCCGTTGACCTGGCCTACCACATTCTCAAGCTGGCTGTCAGCCACGATTACGGCATCTACCACTGCACCGGCAACGGCATTTGCAGCTGGTATGATTTTGCCTGTGCCATCATGCAGGGCGCAGGGCTTAGCTGCAAGGTCGAGCCTGTGACCAGCGCCGAGTATGCCGCCGCCAACCCCGCCAGCGCCAGCCGCCCGGCGTGGAGCGCACTGGAAAACCGGATGCTGCGCTGCACCGTCGGCGACGAGATGCGCGACTGGCAGGACGCCCTCAAGGACTTTTTTGCAAACTGGAATGGAGAACTTTAATATATGAAAACCTATCTTGTGACCGGCTGCGCCGGTTTCATCGGCTCGAACTTTGTCCACTACATGCTGGAAAAGTATGAGGACATCCGCCTTGTCAACCTCGACAAACTGACCTACGCCGGCAACCTCGAGAATCTGCAGGACATCGAGGACGATGCCCGCCACATCTTTGTACAGGGCGACATCTGCGACAAGGCACTTGTGACCGACCTGATCGCAAAGTACGACCCCGACTACGTCATTAACTTTGCGGCCGAGAGCCACGTGGACCGCAGCATCAAGAACCCCGAGATCTTCGTCGAGAGCAACGTGCTGGGCACGGTCAACCTGCTGCAGTGCTGCAAGGATGCCTGGTATGACGCCGCCGCCAAGACCTGGAAGGAAGGCAAAAAATACCTGCAGGTTTCCACCGACGAGGTCTACGGCGCACTGGGCGCCGAGGGCTATTTCATGGAGACGACCCCGCTGTGCCCCCACAGCCCGTACTCTGCCTCCAAGGCCAGCGCCGATATGTTCGTCAAGGCGTTCCACGACACCTACGGCATGCCGATGAACATTACCCGCTGCTCCAACAACTACGGCCCCTACCAGTTCCCCGAGAAGCTGATCCCGCTGCTCATCAACAACGCCAAGCAGCACAAGACGCTGCCCGTCTACGGCGACGGTATGCAGATCCGCGACTGGCTGTATGTTATGGACCACTGCAAGGCCATTGACATGGTCGCCAATGGCGGCAAGGACGGCGAGGTCTACAACGTCGGCGGCCACAACGAGCGCCCGAACATCTTCATCGTCAAGACCGTCATTGCCCAGCTGCATGACCGCCTGAAGGACGAGGGCATCAGCGAGGAGCTGATCACCCACGTTGCAGACCGCCTCGGCCATGACCGCCGCTACGGTATCGACCCCACCAAGATCAAGGAGGATCTGGGCTGGTACCCCGAGACCCCGTTTGAGAAGGGCATCGTCCTGACCATCGACTGGTATCTGGCGCACCCCGACTGGATGGCTCACGTCACCAGCGGCGATTACCAGAAATATTACGAGCAGATGTATAAGAATAAGTAAGCACACGCAGCCTTCCCCCTTGCAGAGAATGTAGGGGCGAGCAGTGCTCGCCCGTGCCCGTTTGCGGCAGCGGAAACCTCCGCGGGCGGATATGGAATCCGCCCCTACGTGTAGGGGGCGATGCTCGTCATCGCCCCGGGAGCCTTGCGGCTGCCGCTCGGCCCCTCACCCGGCCCTGCGGGCCACCCTCCTCTCGGGGAGGGCTTTTTCACTCAATCCCCCAAAAGGAGCAACACATCCACAATGGCAAATTACAGAGAAGAACATATCCGCAATAACCGCCGTCTGGCACGGCAGGTCGTGGGCGCGGCGGCACTGCTGCTGGCACTCATCGGCCTGTTCACCGTGCTGGGCTGGATCGTCGGGCTTGTGCGCGCAGCGCTGGACGACACGGACCTGCGCAATGAGTACCGTGACCGCCTGTACGGTATGGTCATGCTGGACCCCGTCGCTTTTGACGACGTGAACAGCGTGGACGAGGGCATTTTCAAACAGGCCGCCATCTGGGGCACTGTCTATCAGGTGCAGAACAGCGGCGGCAGCCTGGACCAGTACGAGCGCGACCCCGACACCGGCTCGGCCCTGATCCCGGCGCTGGAGATCGACACCTACATCTCCAACCTGCTCGGGCCGGACTACCAGGTGACGGAGGGCACGTTCAGCACGGCGGAGTTCGTCTACCAGTACGACGAAGAAAAGCAGGCCTATCTGGTGCCCGTCACCAGTTCGGTGGCGCTGTACACGCCGACGGTGGAAAAGATCACCAAGAAGGACGGCCAGCGCATCGTGACCGTCGGCTATGTGCCGACGTCGTCGAACAACGCCACCGGTGAGCTGTCCCTGACCGCGCCCACTGAGCCGACGAAGTATATGGACTATGTCTTTACCCGCGGCGAGAACCGCCAGTGGTACCTGACCGCCCTGCGCGACAGCAATATGCAGGTTGAGGTCACGCCGATCCCCGCTCCGACGGATGCCGTTGTGGATAACATGCAGAACGAGGAAATGGGCACGTCGGATGCCGCGAGCACCGAGCCAGCGCCCGTCCCCGAGGAAGGCGCTGAGGCCGCCCCGGATGCCGAAAACCTCGACGATACCGGCGACGCCCCGGCAGAGGGGTAACCCTGAATTTGAAAAGTGCCCGCTTGTGCCATGCGCATGAGCGGGCGCTTTTTTTGCGGCAATGTTGTAGGGGCCGGGCATGCCCGGCCCGCGGCCATCCCATAAGAGGTCATCTATGGCAAGGTTGCGGGCCGCACATGTGCGGCCCCTACAGCTCGACTGCAAAAATCCGCCGGACACTAGTGCAATCCGCTGCGGAATATGGTATAATACATCTATATATACTTGAGTGAGGTGTACCTACTATGGAAGAACTGCTTCGCATTCTGGAAAAGAACGCCCGTATGCCGATTGAGGACATCGCGGCGATGTTGGATAAAACGCCTGAAGAAATCGCCGCCATGATGGATGAGGCCGCCGCAAAGGGCTATATCCGCGGCTATGAGACGCTTGTGGACTGGGAACAGGCAGGTGTCAACCTCGTCGAGGCTGTCATTGAGCTGCGCGTGACCCCCCATAAGGCCCGCGGCTTTGACGACATCGGCATGACGATTGCTCAGTTTGATGAGGTCGACACCGTGCTGCTGATGAGCGGCAGCTATGATTTGCAGGTCATCATCAAGGGCCGCAGCTTCCAGGAAATCGCCATCTTCGTGGCCAAGCGCCTTTCCCCGCTGGACGACGTGCTCTCCACCGCGACCAGCTTTGTGCTGCGCCCCTACAAGCGCGGCGGCCGCCTGTACCTGGCCGAAGAACCCGATGAAAGAGAGTGTACCGTCCTGTGATGAACTACGATGAGCTGCTTGCCCCTGCCGCCAAGGCTATGCGCCCGTCCGGCATCCGCAAGTTCTTTGATCTGGCAGCCGATATGCCCCACTGCATCTCGCTGGGCGTCGGGGAGCCGGACTTTAAAACGCCGTGGAGCGTCCGCGACGCGGGCATCCGCAGCCTGGAGCTGGGCCGCACCAAGTATACGGCCAACTCCGGCTTAAAGGAGCTGCGCGGCGAGATCTGCAATTACTTACAGCGCCGCTTTGATTTGCACTATAAAGAGGAAAACGTCCTGGTCACCGTCGGCGGCAGCGAGGCCATCGACCTGACCATCCGTGCGGTGGTCCAGCCCGGGGATGAGGTCATCATCCCGGAGCCGTGCTTTGTCTGCTATGAGCCGATCACCCAGCTGACCGGCGGCGTGCCCGTGCATATTGCCACCCGCGCCGAGGATCAGTTCCGCCTGACCGCCGACCAGCTGCGCGCGGCCATCACGCCCAGGACGAAGCTGCTGATCTTCCCGTATCCCAACAACCCCACGGGCGCAGTCATGAGTGCCGCCGAGATGGAGGAGATCGCCGCCGTCCTGCGCGAGACGAATGTGCTGGTGCTGTCCGATGAAATTTACTCCGAGCTGACCTACGGCCTGGACCGCCACGTTTCGATTGCGTCGCTGCCCGGCATGGCGGAGCGCACGATTGTGGTCAACGGCTTCTCCAAGTCCTACGCCATGACCGGCTGGCGGCTCGGCTACGCCGCCGGTCCGGCACCGCTTGTCAAAGTCATGACGAAGATCCACCAGAGCTGCATCATGTCCGCGCCGACCACGAGCCAGTACGCGGCCATCACGGCGCTGCGCCAGTGCGACGACCAGATCGAGATGATGCGCGACGAGTACAACCGCCGCCGCCGCTACGTCGTCAAGGCGCTGAACGAGATGGGCCTGACCTGCTTTGAGCCGCGGGGCGCATTCTACGTGTTCCCGTCTATCCAGATCAGCGGCCTGACCAGCAGCGAGTTCTGCGAGCAGCTGCTGCGGGAAAAGGAGGTCGCCATCATCCCCGGCTCGGCGTTCGGTGCCTCCGGCGAGGGCTATGCCCGCATCAGCTACGCCTACAGCGTAGACCATTTGCAGACCGCGATGAAGCGCATCCGCGAATTTTTGACCGAACACGGCTGGATAAAGAAGTAAAAACAGGAGTGACCCCTATGCAATACCGCTCGGTAACGGTGCTGGCCCCGGCCAAGCTGAACCTGTCGCTGGACGTTGTGGGCACGCTGCCCAACGGCTACCATGATTTGGATATGGTCATGCAGACGATTGATCTGTATGAAAAAATCACGCTGCGCCGCAGCAATGATCTGTCCCTGACGTTGCCCGGCAGCTTTGTGCCGGTCAACGACAAGAACACCGCCGTCAAGGCGGCGCTGGCCTTTTTTGACTACACGGGCCTGCTGGCCGGTGTGGATATGACGATTTACAAGCGCGTGCCGGTCCGCGCGGGCATGGCGGGCGGCAGTGCCGACGCCGCCGGCGTGCTCGTCGGCCTGAATGAGTTGTACGGTGCGCACCTGTCCATGAGCGAACTGTGTGCCATCGGTGCGGGCATCGGCGCGGATGTGCCGTTTGCACTGCTGGGCGGCACCTGCCGCGTGCGCGGCGTGGGCGACCTGATGAAGGCCCTGCCGCCCTGCCCGGACTGCCGGTTCGTGGTGGCGATGCCCAGCGTCGGTGTCTCGACGCCTGAGGCGTTCGCCCGGTATGACACGATGGGCAGCCCTGTCCACCCCGACTGCGAGGCGCAGGAGCAGGCCATCCGCGACTGCAATTTGGCCGGGGTCTGCGCCGCGGGCGGCAACGCGCTGGAGCACTGCTCTGGTGCGGTGGAGACGCCCGCTATCTGCAAGACGCTGCGGGAGCATGGGGCCGTCATGGCCCAGATGACCGGCAGCGGCGCGGCGGTGTTCGGCATTTTTGACGACGAGAACGCCGCCCGCAGCGCTGTAGCCGCCTTGAAAAACGGCTACAAGCAGGTCTATCTCTGCAAGCCGACCCACGGCGGCCCCCGCGTGACGCTCCGCCGCCTGTTTGGGGCAAAAAAATAATGCTTAGAGTTTCCCCTTTCATCCCATACTCCGGTTGAAAGGGGAAATGTGTTATGACGAGCCATACCCGCCGTGTGCTGGAGCTGGGCGTTGGCCTGGGGCTGGCGCTGACGCTTGTACTTACCGCGCTGGCCGACTGGCACCAGCGCACCGCCGCCCGGGTGCGGGCTGATACGATCCGGCTGCATATCCTGGCCAACAGCGATACCTGGGACGACCAGCTGCTGAAATTGCAGGTGCGGGACGCCGTGCTGGCGGCCATCCCGGAAGCAGTGACCCGGGCCGACACCCCGCAGCAGGCCGCGGCGGCGCTGCAAACCGCTTTGCCCGCGCTGCAAAACGCCGCGGACAATGCCCTGCACCGCGCCCACAGTGCCCAGCCCGCCCGCCTGCGGCTGGAGCGGTTTGCCTTTGCTGCCCGGGATTACGGCGGCTTTGCCCTGCCCGGCGGGGAGTACACCGCCCTGCGCATTGAACTGGGCGCTGCCCGGGGCCGCAACTGGTTCTGCGTCCTCTACCCGGCTCTCTGCCTCTCCGGCGCACAGTCTGACTACCCCACGAAAGCGGAAAACGCGCTGGTGTTTGGAAGATATGAGGTGCGATGGGCGGTGAAAGACGCCGTTATGCAAATAATAAATAAAAAATAATAAATAATAAATGCGGTGGATCGCGGCGCTGCGCACCGCTCAAAAAAATAGCCGTAGGGGCGCATTCTATATGCGCCCGCAAGGTGTATCGCGCCGGGAACGCCCCGGGCGGATATGGAATCCGCCCCTACATTTTGTTTTTGCCGCAGGCAAAAGCGCCACCTTCTTTATTATTTCTTATTTATTATTTTTTATTTAAAAACGCCTTTTAAAAAGGAAACTACCATGCTGAATTTTATCCTCGGCCCCTCCGGGTCCGGTAAATCCTATCAAATGCTGGCAGAGCTGCGCACCCGCGCGGAGCGGGGAGAGCGCAGCATCCTGATCGTGCCGGAGCAGTTCACCTCCTCCACGGAAGGCGTGCTCTACCGCACGCTCGGCGACAGCCTGTCCGCCTATGTGGATAGCTACTCCTTCACCTCACTGTCGGAGGCGCTGCTGCGCCGCTACGGCGGGGCGGCGGTGCCGACGCTGACCGAGGCGGGCCGCGCGCTGCTGCTGCGCCGCGCGGCGGACTCGCTGCTGGACAAGGTCGTCTACTACAGCCGCCAGCGCCGCAGCGCGGCCTTCTGCGAGAAGGCCGCCCAGACGATCAGCGAGCTGAAAAGCGCCGGTGTCACGCCGGAAACGCTGGCGGAATACGCCAAAACGCCCGGTGCGGACCGCGAAAAGCTCGACGAGCTGGCACTCATTTACAACGCCTACGAGGGGCTGCTGGCCCAGAGCGCCATGGACCCGGGGGACCGCCAGCAGCGCGCGGCGGAGCGGCTGGACGCGGAATTCTTCGCGGGCCGGGCCGTTTTCATCGACGAGTTCGACACCTTCAACGCGCCCAAGCGTGCCCTGCTGGCGGCCATGCTGCCGGTGGCTGACGTGACGGTCTGCCTGTGCTGCGACGGTGAGCAGGATTCAGACGGCGGCATGGGGCTGTTCAGCGGCGCGAAGCATGTCATCCACACGTTAAAGCGGATGGCGAACGATGCGAACATCCCCACCCACACCGAGGTCCTGACCGCGGACCGACGCCACGCCGGCGCCCCCGCGCTGGCCGAGCTGAACCTGCTGCTGGCCGACCCGGCCTACACGCCGGAGCTTACCGTTGACCCCGCGCACCCGGCCATCACCTACCACGCCGCGGCGTCCCGTCAGGCCGAGGCCAAGGCCGTCGCCGCCGAGATCGCCGCCCGCGCACGGCAGGGCACGCCCTACAGCCGCATGGCGGTCATCTGCCGCAATGCCGACCAGTACTTAGCGCCGCTGCGGTATGAGTTCCGCCTGCAGAACATCCCGCTTTTCTGCGACGAGGCAACCAGCCCCGAGAATACCGCCCCGGCCCGTGCCGTGCACGCCGCGCTGGATCTGCTGCGCGGTGTGTCAAGCCGCAGCGTGCTGCGTCTGCTGAAAACCGGCCTTGTTGACCTGCCTGACACCCAGCAGTGCGCACTGGAAAACTATGCCTACACCTGGCCACTGACCGCCGCCGACTGGCGCGGGACCTTCACCCGCAGCGCGGCGGGCTATGCCGGGCGCGACACAGAGCAGGATGTGCAGACGCTTGCCGACGCCGAGGCCGCCCGCGCGTTTTTGATGGAGCGCGTCGTCGCCTTTGTGAAAAAAGCCGCCGGTGCGCCCGCCGCCGCGCTGACAAAGCAGCTTTACCTGTTCTTGCAGTCCCTCGGGGCCGAGGACGCGCTGAACCGTCTGGCCGCCGCGCTGCGTGACCGGGGCCGTCTGCCCGACGCAGATGAGGTATTGCGGGAGTGGAACGTTGTCATGGGTCTGCTGGACCAGCTGGCGCGGCTGCTGGGGGATGAGGTCTTTGCCCCCGCGGACTACGCCGAGCTGTTCACGCTGCTGCTGCGCACGACGGATATGGGACACATACCGCAGAGCCTTGACAGCGTCATTGTGACTACGGCAGGCCGTATGCGCCTGCCCGAGACCGATGCCGTGTTTGTGGTGGGCCTTTTGGAGGGCGAGTTCCCACAGACGCCCGGCGACCAGGGGCTTTTGACCCACGCGGACCGCGACCTGATGATGGCGCAGGGAGCCGAGCTGCCAGACTGCTTTGCCAATAAAGTCCTGCGCGAAGGCATCTGCTTTTATAAGGCGCTGACCGTCGCACGGAAGTATCTCTGGTTGAGCTGGCCCACCGCCGCCCATGCCGGGGACACGGCCCCCGCCAGCGCCGCGCTGGCCCCGGTGCTGCAATATTTGCAGGTGCCGCCCTGTGCGCCCACCGCGGTGCAGCTGGCGGCGGCCCCCGCCGCCGCGCTGGATATGCTCGGCACGCTGACGCAGGACCCCGGGCAGGGTGCTGCCGGTGCCGCCGTCCGCGCCGTGCTGGACGAAAGCCCGAATCTGGCCCCCGGCTATGAGGCCGTCCGCCGCGCCGCCGACACCGCCGGTGCGGAGCAGCGCGTCGAGGACACCGCTGCGCTGGAAGCCCTGCTCGGCCCGGGGCTGCACATCAGCCCGACCCGGTTCGAAAAATACCAATACTGCCCGTTCGGCTACTTTTTGCAGTACATTTTAAAGGCCGCGCCGCGCCAGAAGGCCGAGCTGGCCCCCAACATCAGCGGCACGCTGACCCACTGGGTACTGGAAAACGCCCTGCGCCGCCAGGGTGAGGCGTTTAAGGACCTGACACCGGAGGAATTGGAGACGCTCGTCAACGATCTGGTGGACGAGTACACCGCAGCCAACCTGCCCGGCATGACACTGCGGATGGAGTACCTTGTCGGGCGCATCCGCCGCAATCTGGTGGGGCTGCTGGGGTTCATCCAGCGCGATTTGCGGCAGTCGGGCTTTCAGCCCGTCGCGTTTGAGCTGCGCATTGATGACCGTCCCGATGCCGACGACCCCGACGCGCCCCGCGTTGACCCGGTGGAGCTGGACGACGGCGCGGGCCATACCGTGCGCATCGTCGGCACGGTGGACCGCGTCGATGCCATGCCGCTGGAAAAGCTGGGCCGCACCTACCTGCGCGTCGTCGATTACAAGACCGGCGGCAAGGAGTTTAAGCTGAAGGAGGTCTACTGCGGCCTCGACTGCCAGATGCTTTTGTATCTTTTCACGCTGGAGCGCAACGCCAAGCGGCAGTTCCCGGGCGCGGCGGCGGCGGGCGTCGAATACCTGCTGGCCGACCCCGCGCCCAAGAGCGTGGACCGCAGCGAGCTGGGCGACGATGCCGACCCCGCCCCGACCTACCCGATGAACGGCCTGCTGCTGGACGAGGAGAGCATCTACCGCGCCATGGACACGAAGGGCACCGGCGAGTTTGTGCCGCTGTCCTTCAGTGCCAAGACCGGCAAGCCGCTGAACGCCAAAAGCACGCTGGCCGACACGGCCAAGCTGGGCCGCATCCGCGACCATCTGGACGGACTTCTCATCGATATGGCGAAGAATCTGTACAGCGGCCACATTGACGCCGAGCCGCTCTGCACCGGCGGCAGATCCCCCTGCACTTACTGTGAGTTCCGCTGCGCCTGCACCCACCGCGACGGTGAGCACGAGAGAACGATCAACATCAAGGATGACCCGTTTGCGGAATGAGAACGCCTTCCCCCTTGGGGGAAGGTGTCTGCGGCGACAGCTTCCCCCCGCAGGGGAAGCCTTTTCATATAAAGGAGACACCCCCATGCCCGAACAACCCAAAATTCAATTTACCCCGGCGCAGGCGGCGGCCATCTCCGCGCGGGGCGGCAGTCTGTTGGTCTCGGCGGCTGCCGGCTCCGGCAAGACCCGCGTACTGGTCGAGCGCGTCGTCGGGCTTATCACCGACCCGGTCCACCCGGTGGACGCGAGCCAGCTGCTCATTATGACCTTCACGAATGCCGCCGCGGCCAAGCTGCGCGCCGACATCACGACCCGCCTGGCGCAGGAGGTCCGCGCCCACCCCGGCGATCTGCATCTGCGCAGCCAGCAGCTGCTGTTGCAGCGTGCGTCCATCGGCACGGTGGATGCGTTCTGCCTGCATTTTGTGCAGCAGCACTTTGCGATGCTCGATGTACCGCCGGATTTTGAGACAGCGGACGAGGCCGATCTGGCCCGTATTGAGCAGGAGACGCTGGCCGCGACGCTGGAGACTGCCTATCAGGACCCTGACTTTCGCGCCTTTGCCGACCTGTATGACCGGGGCCGCACCGACAATACGGCGGGGGACGCGATCCTCGACCTCTACCACTTTACCCGCGCGCTGCCCCACCCGGCGGCATCGCTGGCGGCCTTTGCCGCAATGTGGCAGCAGGACGCCCCGCCGAAGGATACGCTCTGGGGCAAAGAACTGCTGGGCATTGCGCTGGCCCGTGCACAGGGTGCCAAAACGCTGCTGGAAAGCGGCGCAGCCATTGCGGCCCGCGACGAGGCTGCAGACCGGGCCTACACCGCCGTCATGCAGGACGACGCCGCGCGGGTGAAAAACCTCTGCTACTATCTAAAGGAAGGCGACTGGGACAAGAGCCTGGCCGCGCTGGACGCCGTCCTGACCGGCTGGCGGCGCGCGGGCAGCGTCAAGGGCGGCAAGGATGCCAACCAGTGTGCGTCCGCCGCGTCCCAGCTGCGGGACCGTGCCAAGGACCAGATGACGAGCCTGCAAAAGGACGTGCTGCTTTGCACGGCGGAGGAGTTCGCCGCAGACCGCCGCCGCGCCGCGCCGCTGGTGGCCGCGCTGGTGCGGGCGACCCAGGCGTTTGCCGACAGCTGCTTTGCGGCCAAGTGCGCCGAAAAGGTGCTGGACTACGCGGATTATGAGCACCTGACGCTTGACCTGCTGCTGACCGAGACCAACGAGCGCACACCGCTCTGCGCCACGGTCAGCGCACGGTACGCCGCCGTGCTGGTGGACGAGTACCAGGACACAAATGCACTGCAGGACGCGATTTATTTTGCACTGGCACGGCCCGAGGCCGACAATCTGTTCTTTGTCGGCGACATCAAGCAGAGCATCTACCGCTTCCGCCTGGCCGACCCCGGTATCTTTGTGGACAAGCAGCAGCGCTGGCAGCCCCACCCACAGCCCGCGCCGCTGCCGTCCACGCTGGCGCTGGACGCGAACTTCCGCAGTGCGCCCGGCGTCATTGCGGGCATCAACTATCTGTTTGAGACCTTCTTCTCCCGGGGACTGGGCGGCGTCGATTACGGCGACGGCCAGCGGCTTGTGGTGGGTGGCGATAAGGACGCGGCCTATCAGGGCATGTGCGAGATCGACGTCATCGACGGCGCAGACGTGGACGGCGACGCCGCCGTCATTGCCCGCCGCATTGCCGAGATGGTCGGGCAGGGCTTCCCCGTGCGCGGCAAGGACGGCCCGCGGCCCTGCCGGTACGATGACTTTTGCATTCTGCTGCGCGGGCGCAAGGGCTTTGCGGCCTACGAGGGTGCGCTGCGCACCGCGGGCATCCCGGTGTTTGCGGACTCCGCCACCGACCTGCTGGACGAGCCGCACATCCGCCCGTTTGCGGCGCTGCTGCGCGTCATCGACAACCCTGCGCAGGACATCCCGCTGGCGGCGGTGCTGTTAAGCCCGATGTTCCCCTACACGGCGGACGACCTTGTGGCGCTGCGCCGCGCCCGACCCACAGGCAGTTTGTACGGCGCGGTGCTCTACAGCGAGCCGCAGCGGTTTGCGCTGTTCACCGACGCCCTGACCGAGTACCGCCGTCTGGCCCGCACGCTGCCGGTGGACGAGCTGATCGAGGAGCTGCTGGCCCGCACCGGCTATCTGGCCGCAGTGGGCGCATTGCCCGACGGCCCGCGCTGCCGCGAGGACCTGTTGAGCTTTACGGCCTGGGCTGCCGGTGCAGGCCGGGCGGGCCTGCCGTCGCTCATCCGCGCCATGGACGCCGCCGCGGCCAACGGCGGTTTGAGCCAGAGCGCAGGCGGTCAGACCCGGCCCGGGTGCGTCTCAATCATGACGGTGCACCGCTCCAAAGGGCTGGAATTTCCCGTGGTGTTCGTGGCCGACACCGACCACAAATTCAACCAGAGCGACGCCATCCGCCCGGTGCTGACCCATAGCCGGCTGGGCGTCGGCGTCATGCTGCGCGCGCCCCGTGCGGCCAAGCGGTTCAAAACGCTGCCTTACGCGGCGCTGGCACAGGCCATCCGCACCGAGACATTGAGCGAGGAAATGCGCGTTTTGTATGTGGCGCTGACCCGCGCACAGGACGCTTTAATTATCACGGTGCCGCTGAAAAAGACGGCGTCCTCCCTCAAGCTCCCGGCGCTCTGCGCTGCCGCCGAGGCCACCGGCCCCGAGGCCATGCGCAGCATGACGAGCTGGGCGGGCTGGATCTTGACCGCGGCGCTGCTCCACCCGGACAGCAGCGCACTGTGGGAGTACACGAGCTTTCTGCCGCATTACGGGCTGCACCGCGCGCCGCTGGCCATCCGCGTGCTGCCTCTGCCGGAGGAGACCGAACAGCCGCCCGCACCGCCCGCCCCCGCGGCAGACCCGGCAGTGGTGGAAATGCTGAAGGCCAGCTTTGCCTGGCGCAGTCCGCGCGAGGCGCTGGAAAAGGTGCCCGCCAAGGTCAGCGTCAGCGCCGTGGCCCACGCGGCGCGGCCCGTAGCGCTGGAGCGCCCCGCGTTCTTGCAGAAAACCGGCATGACCGGGGCCGAGCGCGGCACAGCCATCCACGCCTTTATGCAGAGCGTGCCGTTTGACGGCCCCGCGCCCGATCTGGACGCCGAGGTCAGGCGGCAGACCGACTTGCAGCTGCTTGACCCTGCGCTGGCGGACAAGCTCGATTTGGACGCCGTGCGGCCCTTCTTTGCAAGTGCGGTCTGGCGGCACATTCGGCTGGCAAAGCAGATTTTGCGGGAGGAACCGTTCATCACGGCTCTGCCCGCCGCCGAGGTCACGCCCGCCGCAGGGCAGGGGAGTGCCGCCGCGGAGGAGGTGCTGGTGCAGGGCATTGCCGATCTGGTGCTGGTCTTTGACGAGCACGCGGAGATCCTTGACTACAAGACGGACCGCAGCCGCGACGCCCAATATTACATTGACGAGTACGCCGCGCAGTTAAGGCTCTACCGCCGCGCATTTGCCCAGCGGCTGGCCGTACCGGTGACAAAGCTGACGATCTACAGCTTTGCCATCGAGGATGAGATCGACGTGCCGCTGGCGTAAAAACGCGCCGTAGGGGCCGGGCATGCCCGGCCCCTACGGCAATACGGAAACTTTTCCACAACCGCAAACGGGCGCGGCGGCCTGAGGGCAGGCCGCCCTACGTCCTCCCACTTACGGAATTTGCAGGGAAAAATTCCTCCCTCCCTGACCGTATCCCAATATCACAAACAAAAAAGGTCGTGCCGACGATCCATCGTCAGCACGACCTTTCGTATTTATACCAATTTACGCCTGCCGGAACCGGCTCAGGAACTCCACGGTCTTTGCATTCTGCGGGTGCTCAAAAATGTCGGCGGGGGTGCCTTCCTCGCAGATGACGCCGTCGGCCATGTAGACGACGTGGCTCGAAACGTCGCGGGCAAAGGCCATCTCGTGGGTGACGACGATCATCGTCAGGCCCTCTTTGGCCAGCTGGCGCATGACGGCCAACACCTCACCGACCATCTGCGGGTCAAGGGCGGACGTCGGCTCGTCGAAAAGCAGCACCTCGGGCTGCATCGCCAGGGCGCGGGCAATCGCAACGCGCTGCTTCTGGCCACCGGAAAGCTGGCGCGGCTTGGCGTGGATGTAGGGGGCCATGCCGACCTTCTCCAGATTCTCGAGTGCGGTCTTTTTGGCGGTCTCTTTGTCCTGGTGCAGCACGTAGCGCAGGCCCGCGGTGCAGTTGTCCAGCACGGTCATGTTATTGAAAAGGTTGAAGCTCTGGAAAACCATGCCCACCTTGGCGCGGTAGGCGCAGGGGTCGCTCCCCTTGGCCGTGATGTCACTGCCGTGGAACAGCACCTTGCCGTTCGTGGGCGTCTCCAACAGATTGATGCAGCGCAGCAGCGTGGATTTACCGCTGCCGGACGCGCCGATGATGCAGGTCACGTCGCCCGCGTTGACGGTAAAGTCCACGTCACGCAAAACAACATGGGTGCCGAAGCTCTTGGAGAGGTGGCGCACCTCGATAACAGGCTCAGACATGGGCTGCGCCTCCCTTCATATCCAGATTCTGGGACTCATGGTTCGGGTCCGGGGCATTGTACATGCCGCTGGTGTAGGCCAGCGAGTCAGTCGTGTTCAGGTCGTAGTTCTGCGGGCCGTCCAGCGCTTTTTCCCACAGGCGCAGCAGGTAGCTGGCGAACAGCGTCATCGTCAGGTAGATGACCATGACGATGGCCGCACTCTCAAAGTAGGTGTACAGCGCACCGACAACGCTCTTGTGTACAAAGAACAGGTCGGTGATCGAGATAACGCTCAAAACAGACGTGTCCTTGATGTTGATGATGAAGTTGTTGCCGATCTGCGGGATGATGTTGCGCAGCGCCTGCGGCAGGATGACGTGCAGCATCGTCTGCCAGTGGTTCATGCCGATGGCCTTCGCGCCCTCGGTCTGGCCCGGGTCGATGGAGACAATGCCGCCGCGGACCGTTTCGGCCATGTACGCGCCGGTGTTGATGGACACGATGAAAAAGCCGGCCTGCCACATGCCCATCTTGATGCCGAACACCTGCAAAAGGCCGTAGTAGATGAACACGGCCTGCACGATCATGGGTGTGCCGCGGAACAGCTCCACATAGCAGCGCAGGAAGATGTGCAGGATCTTCAGCAGCACGCGCTTCCACACGGGGTCACGCTGCTTGTCAACGGGGATGGTCTGCAAAGCGCCCACCGCAAAGCCGATCAGGCAGCCGAAAAACGTGCCGACCAGCGCCAGCAGCAGGGTCGTGCCCGCGCCGCGCAGGTACGAGAAGCCGTACTTTTGCAGCACTGTGGCACAGTTTGCGAAAAAGTCTTGCATGAGATTCTCCTTTATGATTCCTCAGCTTCACCAACACCAAGGCCCCTGCCGCGCAAAACGGCAGGGGCAGGCGGGCAAAATTACTCGCTCAGGGGCTGTACGCTGATGGCTTCGTCCATCATGGTGTTGTAGTCGTCGGTGGTCATGGTGGCCAGCACCTCATTGATGGCGTCCTTCAGGGCGGTGTTGCCCTTCTTCATCGAGATGCCGATGTTGATGTCCTCGTCGCTGACCTGGAAGTCACCGTCGCCGCCGCCGAAGTCCAGCATGACCAGGTCGGGATAGGCGGTCAGAGCAGCCTGGCCGGTGGGGTGGTCGGTGACGACGATGTCGCACGCACCACTGTTCAGGGCTACCAGCATGGCGGGGGCCGTCTCCTGCGCGGGCAGGATGTTGGCGTTCTCGATCTGCGGCAGGCAGGTGTCATACCAGATGGTGCCCAGCTGGCTCGTGGCGGTGGCACCGGCCAGGTCAGCCACGCTTGCAGCATTGGCATAAGCGCTGTCCTTCTTCGTCAGGGTGACGATGGAGGCATAGTAGTACGGGTCGCTGAAATCGACCTGCGCGGCGCGCTCCGCCGTGATGGACTGACCGGCAATGACGCAGTCCACGTCGCCGCTCATGACGGCGGGGATCAGGCTGTCCCAGTCCAGCTTGACGATCTGGACCTTCTGGCCCAGCGCCTCGCCGATCTTCTTGGCCATCATGACGTCGTAGCCGTAGGCGTAGTCGCTGGAGCCGCGGATCTCAACAGCGCCGTTGGCATCATCGTTCTGGGTCCAGTTGTAGGGGGCGTAGGCGCACTCCATGGCAACGGTCAGAGTGGTGGGGTCGCCGTCGCCGTCCGGGGCGGCGGTGGTGTCAGCGGCGGCCTCGGTGCTCTCGGCTGCGGTGGAATCCGCAGCAGGGGAGGCGGCGGAAGCGGTGTCGGCGCCGGAGCCGCAGGCGGTCAGACCGGCGGCCATCACAGCGGCAAGGCTCAGGGCCAGCGTGTTCTTGAGTTTCATGGTTTGTGTTCTCCTTTATAAATTTCCCTCATATTCATGCAAAAAGCCCCGGTGTTCCACTGTGCGGATCACCGGGGCCAAATGCCTTATGACTGCCGAATGGTGCAGTGTAATGCCGCGCCATTGCGGCTGAATAAATATTACCTCAATACGGTATATTTGTCAAGTGCTGTTTGGATTAAACAGCAGCCTTTTCGCTGTTCTTTTCGCTGGCCTTGTAGCCCTTGACACTGTGGAACACAATGTTCAGGCCGAGGACGATCAGCAGGATCGCAAGGATCAGCTGCAGACCGTTGGCGATAAAGACAGCGCCCCAGGTGGTCTCACCGGCGGGGATGGCAGTGGCGGCAGCGGCAGAGATGGCCTTGACCATTGCAATCAGGCGCTGCACCAGAGCGGTGAAGGTGACGCAGAGCATGATGACCAGCGGCGGGAACAGCATCTTGTTGTTGCGGCCCGTGACCTTGAGGAAGACGCACAGGGTAGCCAGGACCAGAGCGCTGAGCAGCTGGTTGGCGGAACCGAACAGAGGCCAGATATTGGCATAGCCGATCTGGGTCAGCAGGAAGCCGAACGCCAGCGTGACAAAGGTGGAGAAGTAGACGTTGCAGAACAGCTTGCGCCAGCCCTCGGCGTGCTCCATGTCATCCACGCTGAACAGCTCCTGGAAGCTCATGCGGCCGATACGGGCCACGGCGTCCAGACTGGTCAGGGCCAGAGCGGAAACGCACATCGTCATAAAGACGGTAGCGATGGAAACGGGCACGCCGAACATCTCAAAGAAGCCTGCGACGCCGCGGCTGAAGATCTGGAACGGGGTACCGGCGGCGGGGGTGCCGTCCGCAGCAGCGGCAGCACCGGCAACGCAGAGGGCCAGGACAGCCAGCAGGCTCTCGAGCACCATGGCACCGTAGCCGACCTTCAGCATGTCCTTCTCGTTCTCAACGGTCTTGGAAGAAGTACCGGAGGAAACCAGGCTGTGGAAGCCGGAGACCGCACCGCAGGCAACCGTGACGAACAGGATGGGGAACATGGTGCCGAGCTTCTCATTGTTGAAGCCGGTGAAAACGGGCAGGTTCATGGTGGGGTGGGCGACCAGCAGACCGACAATCGCACCGGCGATCATAGCGCCGAACATGAAGGTGGTCATGTAGTCGCGGGGCTGTTTCAGCAGCCACATGGGCAGAACCGCCGCAAAGAAGATGTAGATGAAGGTGATGTAGCTCCAGGCAGCCTTGCCCAGGATGATGGGGCAGTTCATGCCGACCACGAAGGACAGCACGATAAAGGCGATGCCGACGACGGCCTCTTTCCAGCCGGAGAAGTTGAACTTCTTCTGGATCAGGCCGAAGATGACGGCGAACACCATGAACATGATGGAGACCATGCCTGCAGAGCCGTTGGTGAAGGCGGCCTCGACCTGTGCGCCGTCGGCGTCAAAGGCGTTGAAGGTGCCGGCAACCATGTCTGCAAAAGCAGCAATGACGATGCCGCAGAACAGCCAGCAGAACAGCAGGAACAGCTTGCGGCCCGTCTTGCCGATGTACTTCTCGATCAGCAGGCCCATGGACTTGCCGTCGTTCTTGACGGAGGCGTACAGCGCACCGAAGTCGGTGACAGCGCCGAAGAAAACGCCGCCGATCAGGACCCACAGCAGGACAGGCAGCCAGCCGAACGCGGCAGCCTGGATGGCACCGGTGACAGGGCCTGCACCTGCGATGGAGGAGAACTGGTGGGCGAACACCGTCCAGCCGTTGGTGGGAACGTAGTCTTTGCCATCCTCCAGCCGCACAGCAGGAGTCTTGGCGTTGGGGTCGACACCCCAGGTCTTGGCGAGCCAGCGGCCATATCCGGCGTACGCACATACCAGGACAACCGCGGCAATCAGAACGATTACAAGCGTATTCATTTTACATGAATCCCTCTTTCCTATTAAATTTTACAATCGCTTGTGCCTACTACTTTACCGCGATGTTCGTAATTTGTCAACGAAATGTTCACAATTTAGCAATATGTCGGTTTTTGGTGCAAAATGTAGAAAATTTGTGGTTTATTTTGTCTGTTTTGCTGCGTTGACAAAGGGAGAAGAAGGGGATAGTATAGGGGTAGAAACGGATGAAACGTTTCCATACTCATGAAGCGGCAAACTGACAGGGAACGCCGTAGGGGCGGATTCCCTATCCGCCCGTGGCCGTGCGCGGCGGGGAAAACCTCCCGAGCGCACAGGAAATGCGCTCCTGCGGGCTGCCGTGAATATTCTATCTGTCTATTTATAGTAAAGGAGACATCTCATGAAACAGTGGCTGAAAGACGCAGTGTTCTATGAAATCTACCCCCAGAGCTTCTATGATACCAACGGCGACGGCATCGGTGATCTGCAGGGCATTATTGCCAAGCTCGACTACATCAGGGACCTTGGCTGCAATGCCCTGTGGATCAACCCCTGCTTTGATTCGCCGTTCAAGGATGCGGGCTATGATGTGCGCGACTACAAAAAGATCGCCCCGCGCTACGGCACGAACGAGGACGCCGCCGCGCTGTTCAGGGCCGCGCATGAGAAGGGCATCCGGGTGCTGTTCGACCTGGTGCCCGGCCACACGAGCGAGGAACACCCGTGGTTCAAGGCCAGCTGCAAGCCCGGGCACAACGAATACTCGGACCGCTTTATCTGGACGGATTCCTGCTTTGCCTCCGGCGACGGGATGCCGTTCATCGGCGGCGAGACCGAACGCAACGGCACGTATATCCTGAACTTCTTCAAGTGCCAGCCTGCGCTGAACTACGGCTATGGAAAGATCAACGAGAAGTGGCAGAAGCCCACCGACGACCCCGCCTGCGTGGCAACGGTGGAGGCCATGAAGGATGTCATGCGGTTCTGGCTGGACATGGGCTGCGACGGCTTCCGCGTCGATATGGCGTCGAGCCTTGTAAAGAATGACACTAAGAACAAAAAGTACACCTGCAAAATCTGGCGCAATATCCGGGATATGCTGGACGTCGAGTACCCCGAGGCCGCGCTCATCGCCGAGTGGAACGGCCCGCGCATGTCGCTGAAAAACGGCTTTGACATGGACTTTTATCTCAATTGGCAGGGCAACGGCTACAGCTGGCTCATGCGCAACTATGACGGTGCGATGGACTCGAACCCGCACAACATCGGCAAGGCGTACTTCTGCAAGAACTCCGGCACCGGCATTGACAAATTCCTGGACGAGTACCTGCCGGCCTACAAGGCCACCCACAAGGACGGTCTGTGGTGCTTCATCACCTGCAACCATGACACGATCCGCCCCTCCGCGGGCCTGACGACTGACGAGCTGCGGCTGGCCTACGCGACAATTTTCACGCTGCCCGGTGCACCCTTCGTCTACTACGGTGACGAGATCGGTATGCGCTATCTGCCGCTGCCCACCAAGGAGGGCGGCTACTTCCGCACGGGCTCCCGCACGCCGATGCAGTGGGACGACACGGCCAACCACGGCTTCTCCACCGCCGACGCACAGGACATCTATCTGCCTGTGGACACTGCCGCCGATGCGCCCACTGTGGCCGCTCAGGCGGACGACCCCGACAGCCTGCTGAACAGCGTGAAGTCGCTGCTGGCTTTCCGTCATGCACACGCCGACCTGAACGCAGACGCGCCGTTCAAGGTGCTGTACGCACCCAAGGCAAAGGACGACTACCGCCCGTTCGTCTGGCAGCGCGGCGATCTGATCTGCGCCGTCAACCCGGCGGGTGTCTCCATCGAGCTGCCGCTGGAGCTGGCCGAGGATCTGAAAATTCAGTACACGATCGGCAAGGCGGAGATCGTCAACGACACGCTGTCCCTGGGCGCACAGAGCTTTGCCATTTTGGGATAAGGCTGAAAGACGCCGCTTCTGACGGATACAAAAAATCGCAGCCCCGATTTCATCATCGGGACTGCGATTTTTACTTTTACAGCGTTTTCAGCAGCACCTCGTCCATGCTGCGCTTCGGCACGCAGTAGCCGCGGTTTTCATCGAGATAATACTTGACACTGCCGTCCTGCATTTCGACCAGCTTGCTCGCGTGCGTCGGGTAGCCCAGTGCGACCATGTAGTACAGGCGCACGCCATCGGGCAGGGCCAGCAGCTTGGTCAGGGCCGGGCGGTCAATCGCGCCCATGATGCAGCTGCCCACGCCGTGTGCCCAAGCTGCGGCGGTCAGGCTGCCCAGTGCCAGGCCGACGTCCACATCGGACGCGCCGGGCAGGTTGTCGTCCTGCAAAACCGCAATGAACGCGGTGGGCAGCTCGTCGGGCTTCGGCTGGCCCTGCTCGGGCGGCAGGTAGGCGGCCCAGTGTACCAGCGGCTGCACGGCGGCCACGGCGTCGGCACTCTGCACAACGATGTACCGCACGGTCTGACGGTTGGCACCGCAGCTGGCTATCCGTGCCGCATCGACGGCCTCGGTCAGGATCTCCGGCGCGACAGGGCGCTGTTCAAAGCGGCGGTAGGTGCGGCGGGTGCGCAAAAACTCCAGCATATCCATGTGGGAACACTTCCTTATATAATATAGTGCAGCTCCTTGGCCCCCTCTGGGAGGGGGCTCCGCCCGCAGGCGGTGGGGGAGAGAACCTCGCGGTTATCCGAAATGCTTTGGGCACAGTCGAAGTTCTCTCCCTCCGGCCCTGCGGGGCCACCTCCCTCCCAGAGGGAGGCAAGTTTATTATACCAGCAGATAAATCAAGAATCAATAACCGTCGCCGTTTTGCCGATCCCCACCGTCGCCTCGGCAATCTTTTTCCAGCTGGCGCAGCCGCATACGCCGTCGGCAGTCAGGCCGAACCGTCGCTGGCACGCCTTGAGCGCGTTCTCCGTTGCATGGCCGAAGATGCCGTCCAGCGTGTTCGTCGAATAACCCAGCGCGTTCAGCGCGTCCTGCAAAATCAGCACGTAGGTGCTGCGGCTGCCGCGCCGCACGGTGGGGTAGCCTGCCGTCGTGCTGCGGCACGCGGGCTTGCCGTACCGCCGGTCAAAGTGTACCCAGGTGGGTGTCATCGACAGCGGCTCCACGTAACCCCACGCACCGGTCCGCACAGCGGCGTTGTAAATTTTGCGGCGATTTGCGGCAGTGCTTCTCTGGCCCACGTCGAACGCCACGCCCGCATAGTGCTGGCTCGTCGTGCCGTGGCCGCCCTCCCAGATGCGCTTGAAGGCGTACCCCACCGGGATACCACTGCCGTAGGTGCGGCGGGTCAGGTTCCACGCCTCCATGGCAGCGGTGGTCGTCCAGAGCACGTTGCTCTTGCTGGACCCGCGGAACTCCCGCACCCGCAGCGTTGTATCGGTGCTGTAGGGCATCGGGTCGTTCTCACGCAGAGTATAGCGGAAAAACTTGTTGTCATAGGAGTCGTACACGTAGACCTTTGGCATAACTTATCCCTCCTGACATTCGCGGCAGAGCCCCTGCGCGGCCAGACGCAGGCTCTCCCATGTGTCGGCGTCCACGACGCCCAGCGTTTCCAGCCCGGCGGTCAGCTGGTAGCTTTCCAGCGCGGCCTGGGTCTCGGTGTCGAACAGGCCGGTCTCGGGCACAAAATCGGCGGTCTGGTCCGCAGCGGCAATAATGTTCAGCCACTTCTGCACCTGCAGGACCGCGGGTCCGGCGCTGCCCAGTGCCAGCGCACTGGCGGGCCAGACGCCGCCCGGTTTGGGGCTGGGCCCGGCGGGGTTCGCGGCTAACAGCTGCTCGGCGGCATCGCGGAACACCTTCCAGTCCGCCGCCGTCACCGCGCCGGTCTCGGTCAGCCCGAAGTACCGCTGCGCACTGCGCACGGCAGTTTCCAACTCGAGGTCAAAGGTACTGTCGGGCGTGTCACTGGCCGTAAAGTTGATTTCCGGTATCCACTGACTCAAAAAGAGCAGCAGCCGATTCAGCCGCAGCACCGCCGCGCCGGTGTCGCCGGGGCGCAGCGTGGCGGCGGGCGCAGGCAGGCTGACCGTGCGCACAACGGGGCCGCTGGCTTCGAGTGCCTGCGCGGCGTCGTACAGGCTTTGGAACGTCAGCCGCCCGACGACGCCGTCCACCGTCAGTCCGGCGCGGGACTGCCACGCCTTAACGGCCCACGTCGTCGCCGCGCCGAATTTTCCGTCCACGGCCACGCGCGGCACATCGCTGTAGTAGGCCGCCAGCCGCCGCAGGTAGTATTGCACGGCCCGCACGGCGGTGCCGCTGCTGCCCGCCCGCGTGGTGGTCGTGAACTGCCCGGGCGCGACGTTGGCGGCCACAATTTTGTTCGCCACGGCCAGCCCGACCTCCTTCAGCTTGTTCCACGTGCTGCGCCCGACGACGCCGTCCGACGTCAGCCCAAACAGCGTTTGAAATGCCTCCACCGCGCTGACCGTCGCCGCGCCGTAGCTGCCGTCCACGGTCACGGTGCGCAGTGCGCTGTAGTTGTCCGCCGCCAGCCGCAGCCAGAACTGCACAAGCCGCACCTCCATGCCGGCAGCGCCCCGCCGCAGCGCCGTGCCCGGCCACGCTGTACCGCCCAGGTCGCTCTGCGCGTCGACCCACGCAGCATACAGCGCGTTCCAGGTACGCTGCCCGACGACGCCGTCCGCCGTCAGGCTTTGCTTCTGCTGGAACGCCCGCACGGCCCGCTCGGTTGCCGCGCCGTAGCTGCCGTCCACCGTCACGCGCACCAGCGACGAATCAAACTGCGCTAAATCCGAGAGCCAGAACTGCACCTGCTCCACGCTGCTGCCCGTGCTGCCGCGCCGCAGAACAGTCCCGGGCCAGCCGCCCGTGCTCTGGGTGCCCTCGGCAGTCTCGCCCTCGCTCGTCAGCTCGGCCAGGTCCTTGACGCTGACATAAATAAAGCTCACCTTGTTCCACGTTGGCCTGCCGACCACGCCGTCCGCCGTCAGGCTGAACTGCTTCTGGAATTTCTTCACGCTGTTCTCGGTGGCCTCGTCGAAGGTGCCGGTCACGGCGGGCTTGCCGAAGGACGGGTAATCCCTGGCAATACGGGAAAGCTGCTTTTGCAGGATGCGCACATTCGTCCCGGTGCTGCCGCGCCGCAGCGGGCTGCCCGGATAACTGGACGGGATGGCGGCAATGTTGTCGGTTGTGACCAGCTGCACGCGGTTTCCGTAGTAGTACCGCAGAATTTGCAGCGCGTTCATGCCCTCCCGCGCGCGGTCCACCGTGCCCCACTGCTTCATGCCGGGGCAGGTCACGGTCTTACCGTCGCAGTATTCGGTGAAGTACGGTTCGGCGTCGCCGCTGCGCTGGACAAAGGTGTTGAACAGTTCGGCGGTCAGCCGCTCCATGACCGCAAACACCGTGCGCCCGTTGACATAGGCCTGGTCGTACCCCGGCGACCCCGTGATGTTGAAGCTGTACCCGCGGCTGGGGTACCACTCGGTCCAGATGCGGTTCAGCGCCAGACTGACCTGCGCGATAATGTTGGCGCGCAGGGCCTCTTCCGGCCAGGAAAGCGCGCCCACCCCATTGCAAGCCGCCGCGAAAAATGGTATACTTATTTCATATTGGTTTAAGCACAGGAAAAGGGGAATGTAGATGAAGATCGGATTTGATAACGACAAATATCTTGCGATGCAGTCCGCCCATATCCGGGAGCGTATCGCCCAGTTTGACAATAAGCTCTATCTGGAATTTGGCGGCAAGCTGTTTGACGACTACCATGCGTCCCGCGTGCTGCCGGGCTTTCAGCCTGATTCCAAGCTGCAGATGCTTTTGCAGCTCAAGGAGCAGGCCGAGGTCGTCATCGTCATCAGCGCCGAGGACATCGTCGCCAACAAGATGCGCGGTGACTACGGCATCACCTACGATGTGGACGTGCTGCGCCTGATCGATGCCTTCCAGGGCGTCGGCCTGTTTGTGGGCAGCGTCTGCGTGACGAAGTACACCGATGCGCCCGAGGTCACGGCGTTTGAGCAGAAGCTCAACGGTCTGGGCATCCGCACCTTCCGCCACTACAAGATTCCCGGCTACCCCAACGACGTGGCCCACATCGTCAGCGATGACGGCTACGGCAAGAACGATTACATCGAGACCGAGCGCCCGCTGATGGTCATCACGGCCCCCGGCCCCGGCAGCGGCAAGATGGCGGTCTGCCTGTCCCAGCTCTACCATGAGTACAAGCGCGGTGTCAAGGCGGGCTACGCCAAGTTCGAGACCTTCCCCATCTGGAATCTGCCCCTCAAGCACCCCGTCAACCTGGCCTACGAGGCCGCCACCGCCGATCTGAACGACGTCAACATGATCGATCCGTTCCACCTGGAAGCCTACGGTAAGACGACGGTCAACTATAACCGCGATGTGGAGATTTTCCCTGTCGTCAATGCAATGTTTGAGCTGATCGCAGGCAAGAGCCCTTATCGCTCTCCGACAGATATGGGCGTCAACATGGCAGGTAACTGCATCATCGATGACGATGTCTGCCGTGAAGCGTCGCTGAATGAGATCGTGCGCCGGTATTTCAAGTGCCTCTGCGACCAGAAGGCCAGCGGTGTTGTCAAGCCGGAACGTTTCAAGCTCGAGCTGCTCATGAACCAGGCGGGCATTGCCTTGGGTGAGCGTGAGGTCGAAAAGCGTGCCCATGCCATGTCCGAAGCCACTGGCGGTCAGCCTGCCGCTGCGATTGAACTGGCCGACGGCACGATTGTCACAGGAAAGACCGGCCCGCTGCTGGGTGCGGCATCCTCGGCCCTGCTGAACGCTCTGAAAAAGCTGGCCGGCATCGATCAGGAGATGGATCTGGTCTCCGCCCGCGCCATCGAACCGATCCAGACGCTCAAGACGAACTACCTCGGCAGCAGGAACCCGCGCCTGCACACCGACGAGATTCTGATCGCCCTGTCCAGCTCGGTTTCCGAAAATGAATACGCCGCCAAGGCCATGGAGCAGATCCCCAACCTGAAGGGCTGCGACATCCATTCCACCGTCATCCTCTCCAGCGTGGATGCTGACACTTTAAAGAAACTCGGCATGTACCTGACCTGCGAACCGACCTATGAGGAAGACGACAGGATGTACCATAAAAAGTAAGCTATATAAATAAGTAGAGGAGAGGTCCGCCTCTCCTCTTTTGTTGTAGTGGGAAAATTCACCCCTCCCGCGCACCCTTCCGGGAAGCAACTAATTAATCAATTCACCACCCTGTAGGGGCCGGGCATGCCCGGCCCGCACGCTTTCCATAACCACCCGTTACTGCTTTGCCACCCCGTCTCACCCCTACATCGTAGGGAGGGGTCTTGACCCCTCCGCCTGCCCGTTCCCGGCCGGCACCCGCTCACCCTTCCGCCACCCCGTAGGGGCCGGGCATGCCCGGCCCGCAACCTCCCCGCCGCCTGCCGTCAATCTTCCACCGCCCACCCATTCCCCCAAACCACCTGATCCCGCAACCCGCTTGCCGCCCACCACCCCCCATAATTTGTGCCCGCCAACCGCCGTCACCCCAATATACACCTTGCCCAAACTTCACCCTCAAACTTTGTCGAAAAAATCAAAAAACTTGAAAAAACCTGTTGACAAAGGTCATACTACTTGCTATAATAATCAAGCT
>NZ_FUYF01000001.1 GCF_900167555.1 Gemmiger formicilis
AGGAGCTGGAGATCAAGGCAGAGCCCGACAAGCTGATCCGCGAACTGACGGCGGACGAGATGGACGCCGTGCGCACGATCATCGATGCTATGGTAAAAATGGCCGGCACACCGCGCGGCAATGATAAGATGATCGACGGCGGCAACGCAACGTTCTTCCAGACGATGAACAACGTCATTGACAACTGCGGCGGTCTGCGCCGCTGGTTCGAGGGTGTCGCCACCCGCTACGCCGCCAAGGTCATCCCGGTGGCACGCACCAAGAGCGCTCCCCTGCCCTACCTGTCCCGCGCAATTTTGGAGGACCTGGAAAATTATCGTATCTACGTCACCGGCGGTATGCCGGAGGAGGTGGAGGACGACTACGGCGCACCCGAGACGCCGGACATCGTCGAGACCACCGACTTTGTGGAGACCGACGCCGAGCCGGTCAACCAGCTGGTGCCGGAGGATGCCGCGACGAAGAAAGAAGTCACGGCGGCGCTGCTGCGCTACATTGACCGCGACACGCTCTCGGCCCGGCTGACCACCGGCCAGATGGAGGCATTCGACGATATTTTGCAGATGACGGCCTATTTTTGCCGTCGCAACGTCAAAGGCAAGGACGACGGCATGATGGAGGGCAAGGCCAACATGCAGTTTTTGGACGCTTTGAACAAGGTCATTGCCCGGTATGAGAGCCTGACCCCGCTGTTTGAGGCGATGTCGGTCATGATGGACTACGACACCTACTGGAAGGACCTGATGAAGAACCCCAGGATCAAAAATCCGAAGCTCGTCTTTCAGTCTGAGGTCGAAAAGGCCCTGCTGATGCCGTCCGCCATCATCGGCGAATACACCGCCCGCAAGGCCCAGAGCGACACCGGCCACACGCTGCACCGGGAATACAACTGGACGAAGGCCTTTGACGAAGAATAAGAAGAAAAAGCGGAATTTTTGAAAATGTGCCCTGAATAACAACAGCCCCGGGATTTTCCAAAGCAGAAAATCCCGGGGCTTTGCTGTCTGTATATTTATTCGTACGTATAAATATTCACAACCGCTTAACAACCGGCGCGGTGCGGGCGGATACAACGTGTGCCCTTATCGTTTGCGCCAGACGCTGTAGGGGGCGGCGTCCCCCGATGCCCCGTGGCCGTTTGCGGCAGTGACGAGTGTCACCTGGGCAAATTTCCGCATCGCTCGATCTGCCCGCAGACGCGCCTAGCAGCCCCTCACAGCCGCCTCAATCGCGGCCTTATCCAACCCTTCCCCAATCACGATCAGCACCTCCTGACCGCTGGGAATGGGCTGTACGGTTATGGCATCGCGGGCGGCGTTCAGCTCGACCCAGCCGCCGCCGTCGGGGATAAACCCCTTGACGCGCAGCACATGGCCGTATTTCGCGTCGTGCAGGAGCGTCTGCGCGGCCTGCCGGACCTGCGCGACACTGCGCCCGGCCTCGAGAAAATACAGCGAGGTAAACGCCTTGTGCTCGTCAAAATGCAGCTTGACGTAGCTTGTCTGCCGCCAGCCGCAGCGATCCACGCGGGCAAAATCAGCGGTTGTCAGCGCGTTCCAGTCCCGGCACAGTACATCGTCCGCGCCAAAGCGGCGGACACAATGGCAGCCGGCCAGTGCGCGGTTCAGGTGGCCGATGACCGCTTCCGCCTCGCCGGGCGCGGCCAGCTGCGTGCGGCTCATGACGACAAGCCCGGCACTGGCGGCCTCGGAGGCTAGCAGGTAGTCGGCCTGCGGGGAAAGCTCGTTTTCCAGCTTGGCGTCCACAATGGCAATGACGCTGCCCAGCGTATACCAGCGGTCCAGCGGCTCGTCCCGCAGAATGTCGTAGAACTCGTCCACGTCAAAGATGCCGCTCGGCTCAATGACGACCCGGTCAAAGCCGCGCATTGCCATTGAGATCAGCTTGGTGCGCATCCGGCGCTGGTGGGTGTCGCAGTCACAGCCGCCGCTGATCGTCTCTATGTCGCAGTGCTCCCCAATCAGGTCCTGCAGCAGCATGGCATCGACGTTCACCGCGCCGAAGTCGTTTTCCAGAATGCAGACGCTGTGCCCCTGCGCGACGAGATACTGCACGTAGCGGCGCAGGAACGTCGTCTTGCCGGAGCCGAGAAACCCCGTGATCAAATCGACCTGTACCATCTTACTCCTCCTTCGGGCAGGTCATGCCCCGCTGGCGACCAATGGCCGCCCCTACACACGCAGTACGGCAAGAATGCAATTTTTTTGACGGTCTGACTTTATTCGTGAATTTCCAAAGGAAGATCGTCAGGGTCGGAAAAGAATGTCATTTTTTTGCCTGTGTAAGCATCGACTCGGATCGGCTCGGTTATGATGCCCTTTTTATTCAATTCTCTTACGGTATCATCGACAGAGTCTACAGCAAAGGCAAGATGCCGGAGGCCGTAAGCCTCTGGATAACTGGGGCGTTTCGGGCAATTTTTAATGATAAAAAGTTCTAATTCCATCCCATCGAGTTGAAGATCGATTTTGTAATCATCGCGTTCCGGTCTGTAATTTTCTCGAATGACAGAAAAGCCTAACAGATCCACATAAAAGCGCCTTGATTTCTCATAGTTGCTCCCGATAATGGCAATGTGATGAACTTTTTTCAAATTCATGGCGTATTTACCTCTCCCCTGCCTGGTGTGCGGTACCCTGCAAATAAAAAACGTACCCGAACCCTTTTCCGTAAAGAATTGGGTTCGAGTACGAACTGTCTGGTGGAGGATGGGGGACTCGAACCCTCGACCTCTGCGATGTGAACGCAGCGCTCTAACCAGCTGAGCTAATCATCCGTATGCGATTGACAAATGATAGTATACAGGATTTGCCCGGATTTGTCAAGCGCAAATTTTCAATTGTTTTGTTGTTGTCCTCCTCTCCCCCCCCTGCCCGCAAAAAAGACCCCGCCTCACGGCGCGAGAGACGCGCTGTGAGGCGGGCTTGCAGTTGAGAGGAAAAGAGATTACCTGCTCAGCTCATCGGCCAGAGCGGCGAGCTGGGCCTCGCTGGCGGCATTCAGCGCGCCGCGGACCGTGACGGTGGTGGCAGCGTAGGTCAGGTTCTTGCTGCCCTCAAGCATTTTGGTCATGACCTTGGCGGCCATCGGCGCCCAGGAGCCGTTCTCAATAAAGGCCACCGTGCGGTTCTGGTAGTTGCGCTCGGTCAGATGATGGATGAACTCCTTCATGAAGGGGAATACATCGGCGTTGTAGGTAGGCGTGGCCAGTACCAGTTTGCTGAAGCGGAATGCCTGCGCGACGGCCTCGGCCATATCGCAGCGGGCCAGGTCCATGGCAACCGTCTCCACGCCCTTCTCGCGCAGGGCCTCGGCCAGGCGGTTGGCAGCCTCGGCAGTGTGGCCGTAGATGCTGCTGTAGGCGACGAGCACACCCTCGGTCTCGGGGCGGTAGGCACTCCAGGCGTCGTAGGCGGCCAGCACATCGCCCAGCTGCTCCTTGTGCAGGACGGGACCGTGCAGGCTGCAGACGGTCTCGATGTCCAGCGCGGCGGCCTTTTTCAGCACGGCCTGCACCTGCACGCCGTATTTGCCGACGATGCCGATGAAGTAGCGGCGGGCTTCGGGCAGCCACGGCTCCTCCACGTCGAGTGCGCCGAACTTGCCGAACGCATCGGCGCTGAACAGGACCTTGTCTGCATCGTCATAGGTCATGATGACCTCGGGCCAGTGGACCATCGGCGCGGTGACAAAGTGCAGCGTGTGGGTGCCCAGCGGCAGGGTGTCCCCCTCCTTGACGACGACGCGGCGGTCCGCGTAGTCGGTGCCGAAATAGGCCTTCATCATGTTGAACGCCTGGGCGGACGCGACGATGGTCGTGCCGGGGTACGCCTGCGCGAACGCGGCGACGGAGCCGGAATGGTCAGGCTCCATGTGCTGCACGACCAAGTAGTCGGGTGTGCGCTCGCCCAGTGCGGCGGCGATCTTGGTGATCCACTCGTCGGTAAAATGGGCATCGACGCTGTCCATGACGGCGACCTTGTCGTCGCAGATCAGGTACGAGTTGTAGGCCATGCCGTTGGGCACGTCGTACTGGCCCTCAAACAGGTCAACAAGGTGGTCGTTGACGCCGACATACAAAATATCTTTGGTGATCTCCATACGTGTAAACCTCCCGAAAAATACCAGAGTTGTTATTCTGGACACAGTATAGCATAGTTTTAGGAATTTGTCTCGGTTTTTTCAAAAATAGTTTGATAAAATTTTTAAATACAGTTGATAGGTAGGGGCCGCACATGTGCGGCCCGTAGCTTTCCGGGGAAATGGCGTTCGCCTTATACGCTGAGGGCCGGGCATGCCCGGCCCCTACATGGCGGCAGGAGTGCGGTGTTATCGCTGCCGCCCGTGCAGCGTGGCGGCTGCCGTCAGGTTCTGCGGAGGGGTCAAGACCCCTCCCTACAGAGCCAGAGGAAAGCGCGGGTAAAGCAAAAAAGCTCCCCGCCGATTCTTGGCGGGGAGCGCAGAGGATGTTTACCTGAAAATTATACGCGCGTTTTCAGAACCTCGTGCGCGGGCACGGGGGCGTCGATGGGACGGGGCGTGCCCTCGACCCACTGGATGGCCTTCTTGGGGCACTTGCTGACGCAGGTGCCGCAGCCGTTGCACTTGGTATAGTCGATGACAGCGACGTTGTCCTTCAGGAAGATCGCCTGGTTCGGGCAGTTGCGCACGCAGAGACCGCAGGCAATGCAGCCCACCTTACAGGTCTTGTTGACCAGCGCGCCCTTGTCCTTGTTGGAGCACTTGACCGCGGGCTGCGGGGCGATGGGCTTCATCTGGATGACGTGGCGCGGGCAGGTCACGGTGCAGGCCGTGCAGCCGGTGCACTTTTTGCGGTCCACGACGGCCACGCCATTGATGACGTGGATGGCGTCAAACTTGCACGCGCGGGTGCAGTCGCCCAGACCCAGGCAGCCATAGGCGCAGGCGCTGGGGCCGCCCGCAATGGAGGCCGCAGCAGCGCAGGTCTGGATGCCCTGGTAGTCAAACCGCTTGCCGCAGTTCTCGCCGCCCGCACAGATGACGGTGGCGCGCAGGCTGGGGCGGTCGTCGGTGGCATTGCCCATGATGGTGTTGATGGCGTCGGCAGTCTTGTCGCCGCCCGGGGCACACTTGAAGGTGGGGGCACCGTTCTCCACGATGGCCTTGGCGTAGTCGGCACAGCCGGCGTAGCCGCAGCCGCCGCAGTTGGCGCCGGCCAGACATTCCGTGACCTGCGCAATGCGCGGGTCCTCATACACAGCCATGAACTTGGAGGCCAGCACAAGGATCACGCCGCCGGCCAGGCCCAGCACCACCACGACAACGATAGCAAATACGATCGGGTTCATTCTCTCCATTCCCCTTTCTTAGAATATCGCGTTGATGATGTTTTCGACCAGACCACCAAAGCCCATGAAGCTCATGGAGGTGATAGCGGCAGAAACCAGCGTGATGGGCAGGCCCTTGAAGCTCTCCGGCGGGTTGGCGGCCTCGACGCGGGAACGCACGCCGCAGAACAGCAGCATGGCGACCAGGAAGCCGACGCCCGCACCGGCGGCGCAGACAAGCGCCTCAGCGTAGGCCAGGCCGAAGCCGAACTCGGCCACAACGGCGGAGTAGTCCTGCACAGCCAGGATGGTGACGCCCAGCACGCAGCAGTTGGTCGTGATCAGCGGCAGGTAGACGCCCAGGGACTGATACAGCGCCGGGACGTACTTTTTCAGCGTGATCTCGATCAGCTGGACCAGAACGGCGATGACGAGGATGAAGATGATCGTCTGCAGGTAACCCAGATTATAGGCATCCAGCAGGAAGATCTGCAGCGGGAAGGTCACAGCCGTGGCAATGACCATGACGACGATAACAGCAGCGCCCATGCCCGCGGAGGAATCCAGCTTTTTGGAAACGCCGAGGAACGGGCAGATACCCAGAAACTGCACCAGTACGTAGTTGTTGACCAGGATCATGCTGAAGAAGATGGTGGCAAACGTTGCGATCTGAGAACTCATTGTGCGGCACCCTCCTTCTGTTCTTCCTTGGCGGCGTCGATCTTCTCGAGCATGACGTCGCCGCAGCTCTTGCGCTCAATGGGCTTGTTCAGCTTGCGCTCCAGCCAGACACAGCCGGCCATCAGGCAGCCAAAGACGAAGAAGCCGCCCGGCGCGGAGTTCATGACGGTCATGCGGTCCACGCTCTCGGGGATGATGGTGATGCCCATCCAGGTGCCGCTGCCGATGATCTCACGGACGGAGGACATGAGCAGCATCGTCAGGATGTAGCCGATGCCCATGCCCAGACCGTCCAGCGCGGAGTCCACGACGGTGTTCTTGCAGGCGAACATCTCGGCACGGCCCAGAATGATGCAGTTGACGACGATCAGCGCCAGATACACGCCCAGCGCCTTGTACAGGTCGGGCACGAACGCCTGCAGCACCATCTGCACGACGGTAACAAACGTTGCGATGATAACGATGTAGCACGGCAGATGCACCTTGGCCGGGATGACCTTGCGCAGTGCCGAGATAACGATGTTGGAGCAGACCAGAACGAACGTCATGGCCAGGCCCATGCCCACAGCGCCGGAAACGGTGGTGGTGACAGCCAGTGCGGAGCAGCAGCCCAGCACCAGGCGCAGAACGGGGTTCTCACGGATGATGCCCGCGGTAAAAACCTTCCACTTGCTTGGTTTTTCGTTCATCGTTACTGCACCCCCTTGATCTCATTGTTGTAGCAGTCGATGGCTGCGTTGATGGCGTTGAACGCGCCGTTGCTGGAATACGTTGCACCGGCAATGCTGTCCACAGGGCTGCCGGAGGCGACCTCTCCCCCGTTCCAGCCGATAAAGCCGGAGGCGAAGGAATCGCCGGAGACCTTGGAGCCGATGCCGGTGGTCTGGGTGGAGCCGTCGATGGAGATACCGGAAATGGCACCCTCGGCGTCAAAGGCAACGTAGACCGTGACGTCCTTGCCGGAGTAACCGGAGGCCGCAGCCTTGACGGCGACATCGCCGTTCGCGGTCTTGACAGCACCCTCGACGCTGGCGGTGGTCAGACCGTCGATGGCAGTCATGCTGTCGGTGGTCGTGCCCTCGGGCAGGACGGAGACATAGGCGGCCAGGGTCTCGGCTTGGGTGTTTTCCGCAATGATGGGGGCGGTGATGTCGTTCAGCACAGCCAGCAGCGCGCTGCAGACCAGGCAGATGACGACCAGCACGATGACGGGTAGCACAAGCTCCTTGAAAGTGCTCTGCTTCTCGGTGGTTTGCTTTTCAGCCATTATTCCGCACCGCCTTTCTTGGCTTTTTTGGCCTTTTTGTAGCCCAGCGGCGTCTGGTGGCCCCAGGCGTTGAACCACGGGGTCATCAGGTTACCCAGCAGGATGGCGTAGCTCATGCCCTCATTCATCGAGCCGAAGTGGCGGATGAGGAAGGTGATGAGGCCGATAAACACGCCGTAGAACAGCTTGCCCTTGGTGGTGAACGGGCTGGTCACGTAGTCCGTCGCCATAAAGACGGCACCGAACAAAAGACCGCCGGACATGCACTCGATCAGAGCGGTGTAGGCACTGCCGGTGTTGAGTGCAGTCAGCACAAAGACTGTGGCAACGATGGTCACGGGGATGGTGGCCTGGATGGTCCGGGTGGCAACCAGATAGGCGAAGCCCAGCAGGATGGCCAGCACGCAGACCTCGCCCATCATGCCGCCGTGGAAGCCCAAAAAGACGTCCAGCAGGGGCAGCGTGGTCTTGTCGGCCACGGCCAGCGGCGTGGCAGAGGCCAGCGCGTCAACGGCCATGTCGGGGTAGACGTAGGCGGTCATGCGGGAGGTGAAGCCGAGGAACAGCACGATACGGCCCACCAGCGCGGGGTTGGCGAAGTTGTAGCCAAGGCCGCCGAACAGCTGCTTCGTGATGACGATGGCGATGAACGCGCCGACAACGGCGATCCAGAGCGGCATGCTCACGGGCATGTTCAGCGCCAGAATGATGCCGGTGACAACGGCGGACAGGTCGCCCACGGTGTTGGGCTTTTTCAGCAGCTTTTCATAAATGTACTCAAACGCCACACAGGCCAGGGTGGTCACAGCGACCAGCACCAGCGCCTGCACGCCGAAGATCAGACCCGCGGCCAGCACGGCGGGCAGCAGCGCAATGACAACATTGCCCATCAGCCCGCGGGTGGTGGATGTATCGCGGATATGCGGCGAGGCGGTAACGATCAGACGATCTTCCATGGGTTATTTGCCTCCTTTCCGCAGCTCGGCCATGTACCAGCCCTTGGCAAGGCCCATCGTCTGGCTGACGGGGCGCTTGGCCGGGCAGGCATAGGTGCAGCTGCCGCAGGCTACGCAGAGATCCACGCAGCGTGCCTTCAGCGCAGCAAAGTCCTTGTTGGAAAAGTCCTGCGCAATGACGACGGGCTCCAGACCCATCGGGCAGGCCTCGATGCAGCGCCCGCAGCGGATGCAGGCGGACGGCTCGGGCAGCGCGGCGGCCTTCTTGCTGAACAGCAGCAGGCCGTTGTTCTGCTTGAGCACCGGGAAGTCGGCGCTGGGTGCAGCGCCGCCCATCATCGGGCCGCCGAAGATGATCTTGCCCAGCTCGACGCCCTCCTTGACACCGCCGCAGGCGTCGATGACGTCGCGGTACAGCGTGCCGATGGGCACCTCGATGTTCTGGGGCCTGGCGATGGCGTCGCCCTCGACGGTGACGCGCTTCGTCACCAGCGGGATGCCGGTCTTGAGGAACTTGCCCAGTGTGGAGACGCTCGTCACGTTCATGATGACGCAGCCCACGTCGGCGGGCAGGCCCGGCTTGCCGGAGGGGCCGACCTGCGGCACCTCGCGCCCGGTGCAGGTCTCGACGAGCGTTTTCTCCGCGCCCTGCGGATAGCGCATCGGCAGGCCCTTGACCTCGACGCCCTTCATCTCGCGGGTCAGCGAGGTAAGCAGGTCGATGCACTCGGGCTTGTTGCGTTCAATGCCGATGATGCAGTGCGGGATCTCGCAGTACTTCATGACAGCGGTGATGCCGGAGATGATCGTGTCGCTGCACTCCAGCATCTCGCGGCAGTCGGTGGTCAGGTAGGGCTCGCACTCGGCAGCGTTGATGAGCAGCGTGTCGATGGTGTTGGCCGCCAGCTTGACATGCGTCGGGAAGCCGGCGCCGCCGACACCCACCAGGCCGCAGGCCTGCACGGCAGCCAGCAGGCTGGCTTTGTCGGTGACGACGGGCGGCACACAGGCCGGATCAACGGTCTGCGCACCGTCGGTCTTGATGGCAACAGCCGTCGTCATCGCGCCGTTGACCATGCGCAGCGGTGCAATGTCCTGCACAGTGCCGGACACACTGGAGTAGATATTGGCGGATACAAAGCCGCCGGCCTTGCCGATCACGGTACCGACCATGACGGTGTCGCCCTTTTTGACGACAGGCTCCGCGGGCGCGCCGATGTGCATCGACATGGGAATGACGACGTGCTCGGGCACCGGCATCTTGTTGGTCGGCTGCCCGGCTGTCGCCTTCGTGTGCGGTACGGCAGCACCCTTGGCAGAGCGCTTTAGGGACTTGAACAATCTGATTTCCCCCGTTTCTCTGATTTTTCTCGCCGCGGACGGGATTTCTGCTCCCCCGTCCGTGGTGGATAACTATACGGATTTATTGTACCATTTTTCAAAAGCATGTCAAGCAACCAAGTATGACAAAAGGTCGATTTTGCATCGAACACGCAAGATTTGCAACAATTTGGGCAATCGCCGCAGAATAAAAGGCTGTATAAAAATTAACAATCCCACAAAGAAAACCCCTGGCAGATGTCGGTCTGCCAGGGGTGATATGGTAGGGGCCGGGCATGCCCGGCCCGCGGCCTTCCCATAAGAGGTCGTTGGCCGTCATGCTGCGGGCCGCACATGTGCGGCCCCTACCGCGCGGCCACACAATGGAACTGTGAGGCTACGCAAGCTGCTGCGGCGGCCTGTGGGCAGGCCGCCCTACGTCCTTCCCGTTGACTGCTGCTGACCTGCGGGGCGTCGGGGACGCCGCCCCCTACAGGGGACAATCGTAGGGGCGGATTTATCCCTCCCGGCTGCGGGTAACTGTCATAGCGTGCAACTGGGCTTCTGTGGGCTTGTAGGGCGGCCAGCCCTCTGGCCGCCGCGGAGGGGTCAAGACCCCTCCCTACAATACTGCCTTCCCAGGGTAGAAAACAAAAAACGGACAACTACCTAAAACAGCAGTTGTCCGTTTTTTTATTTACAGCTCGATCTCCTGCAGCCGCAGCAGCGCCAGAATATAAATCTTCAGCGCCTCGACCAGCTTCTCAAACGGGGTGCCCTCGTTCGCGCCGTGCATCGGGCCCGCAAAGGACGGGATCTCAATGTCGGTGTGCTCGGGGCCGAAGCTGACGGCATAGGGGAAGTGGCGCGCATAGGTGCCGCCGCCCATCGTAAAGGGCTTCTTGCCCTCGCCGGTGACGTCGTTGTAGGTGTTGATGAGTGTCTGGATGGCCGGGCTGTCCGCGTCGATGTAGAATGGCACGCGGCTGCTGACGTTCTCCAGCGTGGCCGCGCCGCCGCAGACCTTCCGGATGGCGGCAGTCATCTTTTCGGGGTCGGTATTCGTCGGGTAGCGGCAGTCAAAGCTCTGGCGGATGACGCCGTCAGCCATCTCGATCGTGCCGCCGATGATGGTCAGCGGGTCAAACAGGCCGTCGTCCGCCGCAATGCCCAGTGCGCTGCCGTCGGTGTCGGCGTGCAGCGTGTGCAGCACGTTCAGGTAGGCCTCCTCCTGCGGGGTGCAGACGCCGCTCTTGAGCAGGCAGTTGACGATCAGGCTGATGGCGTTGACCGTGCCCTCGGGCATGGCGGCGTGGCCGCTCTTGCCCCAGCCGCGGATGACGGTGGCACCGCCCTCCCCTGCCTCGAAGGTCACGCCCTCGGTCTGGACGAGGGCGCCCGCGCCGACCTGCACCGTGCAGGAGGCGCGGTCCGGCACGGCGTTGTGGGCGACGCCGCCCTCGAACGCCGTGATGATGCCGTTCTCAAACTTCGGGCTGACGAGCTCGCCGTTGAAGCCGCCCTTCTCGCCGTTGCAGACCGGGAACTCGGCGTCCGGCGTAAAGCAGAAGGCGGGCATCGGGTAATGCTCGGCGTAGTAGTCTACGTCGTGCATGTTCGTCTCCTCGTTGGCACCCAGCAGGGCACGCACGGGGTATTTCAGCGCCGCGCCGCTGTCCTTCAGGTACTTCAGCGCGTACAGGCAGAGGATGCTTGGGCCTTTGTCGTCGGCCACGCCGCGGCCCAGCAGCCAGACGTCCCCCAAGCGGACCAGGCACGGGAAGCCGGCCAAGACGACCACACCGGGCACAACCACCGCACGCGCGACACGCGCGAGGAACAGCCGCCCGACGCCCACCCTGCACGACGCGCCCCAGCCGATGAAGCCCGCCGCCCAGAACGTCACCAGGACCACCGAGACGCCCAGCTCCAGCAACGCCACCAGCACCACCGAAAGCCAAAGCCCCAACCCTGCGCCCAGCACCAGAGCCACCTCCACGCGGGACACGGCCAACAGAAGCGCCACCGCCCGCACGATCAGGTCGCCGGTGGTCTCCACAAACGCCGAAACGAACACCAAAACCGCATCGCCCACGTTCAGAAGAATCACCACCAGACGCGCCACATTCAAGATACCACACCGGCCAAAGACCGAAAAGCAAAAGAACGTCGGGACCAGCAAACCCATCGGCGTACCCGACCCCCCGCACCACCAAAAGCACACCACCGCACCAAAATAGAAGACCAGCAGACGATGAACGGGAAAAGGAAACAGCGCGCGGCCAGCAAACAACCCCCCCCCGCAACGGAGGAAAAAATCCGAGACGCACCCGCCCACAAACCCCAGGAAAATAGCAACAGCCCCCGACACCGAAACCCACCGCCAACACAGCGCAGACGCCACCGCAAAGACGGCGGCCCCCCACACCACCAACGCCAGGCGCAACCACGGCCGCACCAAGCCCGTGGCCGACACACCCAACAGCGCCAAGGACCCCGCCCACAAGGACGCCCCCCACAACCCCGCCCAGCACAAGATCGACACCACAGACCGAGGGCAGACCACCGAGGACAGCGCGCCGCACGCAGGGCAGCTCAACAAGACCAACCACGGCACAAAAGACAAAAACCCCAACGCGGGGCAAAGCCACGGCGAAACCCTCGACACACGGCCCTCCCCGACCACCCTGGACACAAACCAGCCCAGCAGCGCCCAGGCCACGGGCCCCGCAGACCCCGCCATGACAGCCGCCAGCGGCACCAGCCAGCGCGCCACCAGCGGCAACCACAGCACCGAACCCGCCACCAAGATACACGCCACGATGCACGCCGACCTCGACCCCAAGCCCCCCGCCATCCAGAGGCAGCAGCACCGCAGGAAGCACACACCAGCCACCCGCAGGCCCAGCGGCCAAGAGACGACCCAGGCAGACCGGGAAACCAGCGGGTTGCAGCCCCCCGGCAAGGACGTCCCAAAAACAGACGAAAGCGGAAAGCACGCCGAGCCCCCAAACCGAAAGAACCTGGGCAGCGAAACCGCCAGAAAAACCGAGCAAAAACCGGCCCCCACCGCAGCACCCGTCGCCGGGACCCTGAAAAACACCACACACACGGCCCACCTCGCACTCGCCCACCGCCCGCATCACCACCCCGACCGCCACACCCAGCACAACGATGACCTCAGACACAGCCGCAACACCCGCAGACCAGACGGCCACCACCACATACACGGACGAAAAGGCCACCTCAAACACCACATGACACACACAGAACACGCACCGCAACAACACCCCCCCCACACCGCACACGCCCAGAGACCACGGCCAGGAGAGCCTCGCCGCAAGCAAGCACCACGACGGCGCAGCCGCCCGCCAGAAAACCGAAGAACGGAACCGGACCCACGCTGACAAAGCGCCAACGAAAACAGCCACAAACGCCCGCCACATGGCCAGCCGGCCCCCACCCGTGCACGAGAACACGACGGCGCCCACCACAAAAACCCGCAGCAAAACCGCCGAGAACACAGAAGCGAAGCCCCCCACCGCCGACGAACGCGACAACAACATCGACCCGACGCCCCCACCCACCGGACAGCCCCAGCACCCCCGGGACCAGGCGAGCACCGCGAAGGCGCGGGCGACCGATCCGAAAGCCCAGACCGCACCAACGGGCAAGGCAAAAACGCCGCGGGACGCGATCATCGCCCGGTAGAAGGCACACCAGCACGCCAACAAGCCCACAATCCCGACCGTGCCCCAGCCACCGCGCCCAAAAACAGCCGCAAAGCAGGACCTCGGCCCCGCCAAGCCGAGCCCCCAGGAAACGCCCAGCCCCGCGGCAAAGCCCAACCGCACCCGCCGCATCGCCGCCAGAAGGAACCGCCACGACCCGGCCAAGAACACCAAAAAACCGCAGAAAGGACACCCCACCAAGAAAAGGGGAAACAAGGAGAAGAGCGGAGTGCCCCCGCCAACGCAAGCCACAAACAGAAAAGCAACAAAATGCTAAGAAGAAAAACACAGCACCGCCAAACCGTAACGCGCAAACAGCAAAGTGTTGGAAAAACACACACAGAGCCCGCAACCGAAGCACTGGCGCAAAGAAACGAAAACAAAGGGCGGGACGCAAAACAACACAAAAAAAACAAAAAATACACGATCATGCAGGATCGGGGCCATGCAGCGCGTAAAAAACACGCAAGCACAAAAAACGGAAAACACCCCAAAAGCCAGCAGACATTTGACCGCGACAGACGCACCGGCCAAACGGGCAAAAAAGGATAAAAAGAAGACCCAAAACTCAACCAAACAGCAGCAAACAGGCCCGAAGCCCAGGAGTAAGAGAGACGCCAACGCAAAAAGCCCCCTACCACCACACGCACTCAGCAGAGGCGCCGCAGCGACCGCGCAAGCACGACCCCACAAGTCAAAGCGATACAACAAATCCACCAAGGATCACAAAAAGGCAGACAGCACCCCAACCCAACCCACACGCCCCTCGCGCGAACCCCACCACGCAAAGACCAGGGCAAAAAACCACCAGCACACCGCCCAACAGCAGCTGCAGCCAGAAGGCACGGACTATGACACAAAAATACGCAGCACCGGTCAACCCCCCCGACCAAACGATGGTCAAAATGAACGCGCCCGCCACCGAAAGACCCAACAGCACCCCCGGCAGGGCCCAGGGCTCATCCAGCAGCACCCCCAACACAGAGAAAAACCAAAAACCGCCCCAGGCGTAAAACACCGCAGCAAAATATTCAGAGAAGACACTGACAGAGAACACGGCCTAAAGCCCCCCGGCCCAAACACCGCGAACCGCACCCAACCCAACCACCTCAGCGGCCCGCAGCAACCTGAAAAAAACTACCGCAACAACATCACCGCCTACAAACAGAAAACCACCACCACACAGCCGGAAACCACCAGCCAGACAACTAAAATCGAGGCGGACCAGAAAAAAACCGGCAAGAACCCGCGGCAAGCCGCCGACGGCGGGACCTCGACAACGCAGCAAATGCCACAGCCCACAACAAGGAAAAAACGAGAACCGGCAGGCGAGCACAACTCAATCTCATAAAAAAACACACCACCCAAACCGATCACCATGAGAAGGGCAAAATGACCCAGAATCGGCGGCAGGGGCCCGACAACCCCGGCCACGTCGGCAAAGGAAGACGCAGCCACACCCAAACCCCCCCCGCCAAAAACGCCCGCCACCCACACGCGAAGAACCTCCTCACGCCAGCCGATCACAGAAGACGTCCCCGGCGGCGGCCCCAGCACACACGGCGGCCTGCCCAACCACGACGCAGACGGCGTCCGCGCAGAGCCGCTAAACAGAGCCCAGCACAAGCCCCACAGAATAACAACCCACACGGCCGACCCCGCAGAGAACCGCGCCACCGGAGCCGTCAAAAGGGCGCTACACCACGGGCTCACCCAAGACGAAAGACCACACCGGCAGGGCCGCCGCCAGCTCAACCACAACGGCCGCACACCCGTACGCCATGCCGCGACCGCAATCGCCCCCAGCGCCCACCGACCCCAGCACAATCGGGAAGGAACAGCCACACAACATGGCAGGGACACACCACCCAGACAGACCGCAAAAGGTCCAGCCCGACCAGATGCTCAACGAACCAGCCTTGGCCAAAGACCCCAGCGAGCCCCCCGACGCAAAGCCCCAGCCAGAACACCAGCACCAGGACAGGACAAGCCACATCACGCAGCTCATAAAGGACCCCCTCCCCGCCCCGATGGCAGCCGGCAAGGAGAAACACGGGGGATTCCCCACCAACATGTTGCACGAGCAATCCCAGACCCCGGTAGAACAGAGAGGTGGCGTAAATGCACCCCTGCGGAACAGCCTGGACGCACCCGACAACTGCACAAACGCCAGGCCACGGCAACGGCAACACAGCACCAGAGACACAAACCCCATAGAAGAAGCAGCGCTCAGAGACCGGCAGGCAAGCGGGGCAGGAACAAACGACGACAAGGACGAGACACCCACCATCGCACCCACCCAGAAGGCAAACGACCCGCAACACGGCGCCAAAGCGCCAGACACAACCACAGAGCTCCCCGCACCGCCGGCACCACAATACGGCGCCGCCCACGCCAACCACAAAGCCCAGCGGCACGGCACCCACGCAGACAAGGGACACAACACCCCGAGAAAAAGAGCCCTCAACAACGGCCGGGACCAGGCCGAGTACGACAAAGAGGACAGGATCGGAAAGGAAGAGGAGATCAACGGGGAACACACCGAAAGCAAGAAAGCACAGAGGACCTCCATCGGAGAACCAGGCCAAGACGGAAAGGGCACGCGGGCGAAGACCAAACAGTACGGCCCCGCCACGACCCCCCCGCCGATGCCCAGAAAGAGGACACTGTAGGCAACGATGCCCACAGCACACGGGCGGCCCACACCGGCAGACACCAAGACGAAGACGCGAGCACACCCGCAGCAATACCCCGCGCTCCAGCAAACAACGCTCAAAATCGTGCATTCCCACCCCCCGTAGACGGAAAAGCCACCCGGCCAGAACACCACATACCCCCCCGTCATGACGGAAAAACCCAAGGAAACCCCCCACTGGACCTCCGCCCACCGACGCGAAGATGCGCAAGAAGCACCCAGCCACAACGGCGCCCAACACCACAAGACCAAAACCAGGCCGCACGCAGTCGACATCGACGGAGCGAACCACCACCGCACCCGCGCCGCAACGAACGACCAGATCCACACACCCCAGCACAACAACACCTCCGTCCCCGCGCCCGCCCTGGACGAAAAGCACGAATGCACCGGACACACCAGCAAGATCGACAGAGAACACCACAAACAGGAGGCCCTAGACCAGCGCGGCACCCGCGAGGAGGCCCGCGTCGCGGAGGGCACCCGAACAGACGCAGACCTGGCCCCCGCCAAATCGCACCACGCGATAAAACCCGGCCAGCACATCGAAGACACCACCGACGGGCAGCGCGAGAAAAACCCCGCGGGCGACGCGGCGCAAAAGAACGGCGAACAGCCCGCCCCCATCGACGCGAGCGGCAAGAACGCAGAAAACCACAGAGCCCCCACAGGAGGCCCGAAAGAACCGAGCCAGCCCGACGCCATACCCCAGATCATGCAGCCCAGCAAAATCGACACCAGGGACCACGCAACCATGGTCGACGTCCAGAAAAGGAAGTACACACCCAGCGAACAGAAAATCACGCCCACCTTACGCAGAGAGGACTACGAGATATCGCCGCTAAGCATCTCGACGAACTGCCGCTCCAACAGCCACACACCCCCGGCCAGACCAAACACGCCCGTACAAATCAAAGCCCCCAAAACCGCGCCGAGGCAGCCCATGACGGAAAGCCCGGCCACCGCGCCCAAGGCCGCAACCCCGACGCCGACCACCACCTCCAGCACAAGAACCGGCAAAACCGAAAGCTAAAGCCACATACGGGTCCCCTGCAGCGAGACCGACCCGGAAACATCGCCGGCAATAACGGACACAACCCACGCATGGCCGCAGCGCCGGCAGAACACAACGACCGGCTCGGCGGCAACCGCCGTCAACCCCACGACAGACACAGACACCACCACCACGCCAACACCGACCGCAATAAGGCACACGCAGAGCAGACACACGACGAACCTGAAAACCAAACCGATGACGCCCACCCGCCCCAGAAGCCAGCGCTCCGCCCCGAGGGCAAGAGACCCGGGCAGGCCCGCCGCACCGCCCATCCCCCCGACGACATCGATGGAGAGACCGCCCAGCTGCGCAAGGGCGACAAGAACCGCCAAATTGGCCCTGGAGCCAACCGTGGCAACACCAAAATCCACAACACGAAAAAACGGAGCACACCACAAAAAAAAGGCAAAAGCACAGCCGAAGACGTAAAAGTCACAAACGGCCATCCGGTCGTAAGCCACCGCAGAAAGACGAACCGCCCAACCGCCAAGCAGGACAAAAAACCGACAAAGCGACAGGCAACGGCCGCACCCTCCCCTACAGCCCGGCAAAGCCCTGCAACACCCGCAGGCCGCGATCACCGGATTTGCCCGCCCGCAACCGGAAACCGCACACCAGCACCACCCGCAAAACGACAGCGACGGGCACGCAGCACTCGACACCCCCCACGGCAGAGGCACCCCAGCGACCGACGAAAAACCTGACAACCGAATACACCCACAAACCGACGTCGAAGCACTGCAACAGCGCGTCGGCCTAGCCCACGAGCACAAAGTCCAGCGCAGGCCAGACGATGAGGGGCACCGAAACAGCCAGAACGGAAAACTCGGCCAAAAGCGCGCAAACCGCGACCAGAATCAGCCCGAGAAAGCCAGACGCCCCCGAAGACCAGCCAGGCGCAAACAGAAGCCGCACCCACAAGCAGAGGCCAAGCAGCGGCATCGACCCCGAAACCCCGCGCAAAACCCGCACAACGCACGTGGCCTCGAGCCTGCCCAGCGCGTAGGCGAAAGCACAGACAACCACCAGAAGAAAAAGAACCGACACCAGCAGCGAACAGGAAACGCGGAACACCCGAAACGATACGCCCAGCCATAAGACGCACGACGACACCCTGAACAGCACCCCCACCACCTACGCAAAGAACACCAACAACTAGGACACCCCCCAGCAGAACAAAACGCAGACAGCCACCAACAAGAAGGGCAACAGAAAATGCAAGCACACCCATGCACGCGCCCTGAAGGACGCCGCCGAACCGCCAGATATGCACCCACGAACGCAGCAAAAACCGCAAAGAACAGAGACAGCCAAGAGAATACCAAAACCGCAACCCGCAGACAGTCCGAGAACAACGAAGCAGCCAACCAGCAAACAAAAAACCCGCGCGCACACAACCCCCCAAAAAACCCAACAAAGGACAGACACCCCCACGCCGCAAACAAAAAACGCATGCCCCACCAAAACACCGGAAACCCCCCCCAGCCAAACCCACCCCGACTACGCCCGCGCACGCCAATGACCGGGGCCGGTACACCACCAAAAGAGGCCCCCGAGCAGATCCCCGACGCGCCCGCGCCCCGAGCCACCCCGCGAACACTGCAGGCGCCACAGCGGAAAGTGAAAAGGCGCAAAACCGAAATCAACCCGCGACACGCAAACCAGAAACCCAACCGTGCACCCCCTAAACGAGACCGGCAGCAAAACCGAGAGCAAAGCACGAAGCACAAATAAGGACCCAAAACCCGCAAACAGCACCACCAGCAAGGCACGAACACCAAAAAAACAACGACAAAAACAACGACGATACCGAGGTAAGAACCCAGCACACCAGCGATGGCGGCCACCCGCGCAACCAGCCGCGGCGGCAAAACCCGCCCGCCAATAACAATCGGCTCGCCCAGGCCGCAGGAGATCTGCAAAACCAGGCTCACCTCAGCCCCCACCGCCACGATCAGCTGCGCCAGGTCCACGAAAACACACAGGACCGCGCAAAAGCCGAAACCCACATCCACGAACGCCAGCCCCCCGCCCCCGCCCCAAAACACGCCAACCACCAGCACCAGCTGCCCGTCGCGAACGCCAAAGCAAAGGAGATCCACCAGACCCACGCCCAAAGCGAGCGCAAAAGCCACGTCCACAGCGCCGTGCGCCAAAGCAGAGCACAGCCGCACCCCAGGCACAACCCCAGCCACCGCCGCCGCCACGCCAGCCACACGAGCGAAACCATCGGCGGCCCCCCCAAGAATAACAACGCCAACGACATGAACAAGAGCGCCAGCGGCGGACGGCTCAAGAGAAGCGACGGCGAGGATAAAAGAACCGCCCACACGGGCAACTCCCCCGCCCAAAGCAAGAAGGAAACGAACGGCCAGAAGGACACACCCGATCGCATCGAGCAGAACACGGCAGAAGAAAACCCCAGCCCCCGCAACACAACACCCGAGGACGATGTACCAAACATGGAATGCCCGAGCTCCCACGAAGCACCCGTCATCACCGCACGAACCATGCCGGGAACCGGAGGGCCGGACACCCCCAGACACAACACGCCCCCGGGCACACCGAGATGAAAAAGAAGCCACAAACGACTCGACAAAAGAAAACACGCATACACGCCGACAGCGGCGGAAACCCCCCCAGCGCGACCAACAAAACCACCCACAACGCGCCCGCCAGCCACAAGTTGAACCCGCGGAGCAAGAAGGCCAGCACGCCAGACCCACCACGGAAAGACAACAAAAAACAAAGAAAAAACCGGACACCTAGGTCAGCGACACACCCGCAGAAAAAACCCACAACGGCCACGAGAAGCAAGCGACGAAAACCCCGCACGCGCCCTTGAAGGCAAACGCAGTCCCCAAAAAGAACAGCCACACCAACACCAGCACCATCTAACACCTCCTGCGCGGCAAAACCGACCACCCGCCCCAGCACCACCCCCAGGGCCGCCCCCGCGCAAAAGATAAAGCAAAACCGCTGCACAAAACCATCCACCCCCAGCAGCCCCAACAACCCCGCCCTAAAACCGAGAGCCACCCGGACCTGAGCCCCCGCAAAATACCCGCCAAGCCCCACACGCACCGCAAGGACCAGGAAGACACGCCCCGCCGGCACCACCAAGATCAGCACCGCAAACACGACATCGACGCAGAGCACCAGAACCGAAAGCGCAAGGACAACCACGGCACCAACACCCTCACCCAGCACGACACCGACAATAACGCCACCGTGCGGCTCCACGATGGCACCGGCGAGGACAGCGCGCGGCACCGCAGCGACCCGCACCTCCACCCCAGCCTGAACCACCCGGGCGAAAACCAAACGGACGGCGACAACCACCGGACCCCCCAACACGTCGGGCTCGCCCCCGCCGACAACGACCGCGGCGACCCACACGGCGGCACAAGCCCCAACTACCAGAACCAGAACGTCCAACAGAACACCGAGCATAACAACGCCAACAACAACCAACAAAACCCCCTCTGCCGCAACCACGAAGACAATCACGACACACACAATCTGAAACAAGCCCGAAAAACCCCCCGGGCCCGAGGAAAAGCCGGCCACGGCCTATCCCACGCCCAGTGCAAAAAGCAAATCAAGGCCCGCAATGACCCAGCCAGCAAGAAACGAGGGGGCCACCAGCCCGGCCCGGCCCGCACGGGTCAACAGAACCATCCGCCCGAAGCCCCCCACCCGCACCGGAACCACATCCATCAACAAGGCCGACAAGTACCACGCCCACCCGCCCACCACAAAAACGCCCGCACCCAGAAAGCCGGTGAACGTCCGCCAAAACACGACCCCGAACTCCTCGGTGAACACAAAGGGGGCAAACACATGCAGACCAGCCAACGGGCCCACGCCCTACGCCGACAAAATCAGCGGCGTGACGAACGCCGCACAGAAATCCACCACCTCCGCAAAGGCGTACGCAACGTCGGCCAGACCGACCCGCACGTCGGACAACCCGGAGTAGCCGAAGATGCAGACGAACTCCATCAGGCCGGCCGCGACGCCCGCCCGGAAATCCGCAAGAAACCAAACCACCGTGACCGCCACGTCCGCCGCGGCCCGGATGTCACCCTGCACAAACACCGCGCGCCAGAACTCACCAAAGCCATACAGAAAGAGCACGGTGCAAGGCCCGCCGCCAACGCACCAAACAACAACGCAAGCGGGGCGCATGTCAACCTCGAGCATCCCCCGCAGCAAAGCAACCGCGCAGAGATCGACAGAAAAGCCCCGATAACGGTCACAGCCCGGGCCTGCAACGACGCCCACGGCGCGACAATAGCCAAGAACAACGAGGACAAGACCAAAACACAGGCCAGAGAAATCCACCCCGTAAGCGTAACAACGCAAACGCAGCCACCGCGCCGCCAGCAACGCGCACAGCCAAAAATCACAAACCGTCAAGCAACCAGCAAAGCCCCGCCCACGGAAGCCCGAAACCCCACACGCCCAGCCACCCACAAAAGACAACGGCCCACCCCGAAAAACAAAAGCGCACACACGGACCCCCACGACGCGGAAACAAAACCCCTGCCGACAATCCCCATGGCCGAACCGCACCACCCCACGGAAAACACAACGCCGCCCGGCGCGACGAGGAAACACCCCACAAAGCCCCACCGGCACGCGACCACCAGCACCCGCGGCGCAGGCCACAACGCGGTCCCCCGCGACCACAAGCCCCACAGCAACGCGGACCCCGCCCACCCGAGCCACCCCGTAGCCAAGCCAACCGGCAACAACGGCGGCGACCGGCACAGCGCCGACACAGGCCGCAGCGGCCCAGCAAAGCGCCACAGCGCGGCTAAGGACAGCACAAAGCAAAAAGCCAAAGCCCCCCACGTGAACACCCGCAGCAGGCAGGCACACCGTCCCCCCCTCAACACCGCGAACGCCAGCCCCGCCACAGACCAAGAAAACACAACACCCCTCGAAGACGACAGGCAGCCAGCCATGCCCAAGGCCAGCCGCCACCCCCACACCGACCCGCACAGCCCCGCCGGCAAAACCCACAGCGCAGACAGCGCCCCCAAACGGCAGGAACACCCCCAGGCGGCGCGCGAGCCCCTCACCGTTCAGCCCAACCACCCCGGCAGGGCGAACAGCCCCGAAACCCAGCAACCGGCGCACGCCCCCAGACACGCGGAAAGCCCGGCGGTACGAAGCCAGGCCGCAATCGCGGCGCAAAGCAAAGCCAGCACCCTCGCCAGTGCAGCAGCCCGGAACCGCAACGCGCCCACAAGACCCATCAGCGAGCAAACGGAAATCACACACACCACACAGAGCACGGACACCGCGGCCAGAATTGGAAGGCCCAGACACACAAAGGACCCCTCCCCCTCGGCGCCAAACACCCCCATCCGCGACAAACACACCCCCGAGACGGGCGAGAAGGCACGGAGCGCCAGACGGGGGAACCAGACCCCAACACCAGAAGAAAAGAACTCGCACGCAACCCCAAAGAGCCGGGCCATCGCAACGATCGACACCCCAACGCCGGCCGGCAGAGCCCCCACCCAGACGGCCACAACAGAAAAAGTCATGACCGCTCCCCACGGCAGAAAGAAAGAAGAACCCGCAGACAGGGACGACGCACCAAACCGCGACGAACACCATGTGCGGGACCCACACGGCCCAGACAGGGCACGCAGGCACAAGGAAGCCCGCGCCGCCACGGCAAAGCACGGGACAGCGACAGCCATAACAGTCCGACCCCGCCCAGCCGACACAAACCCCAGCAGAAAAGACGGCAGCAAACTTGGAAACGGCAAAGCCACAAACATAACCCACACAGGCGAGCGGAAACCCAAACGCACGGTGGCGGACGCGACCACACCCAGCCCGCACCAGCCCCATAAAAACCCGGATGCCCGAAAACCGCCGCCACCACATCAGCAGACCCTACACCATCAGGAAAAACGTAGCGCCGGAGCCCAGAACCAACCGCCAGCCGTCGAGGACGAAGCCCACCACACCGGCGGGAGCAGCCTGCCCCACCGCAACATAACGCAAAAAACAAAAAAACCCAAACCGCCCGTAAAACAAAAACGCGCCGTACGCCTCGACAAAATCACCCCGGGCAGCCCTCCCCCACCCAACCGCCGACCACACCGGCAGCAACCAGCCCGGCAGACGCGACAAAACCAGCCCGCCGCCGGGATACCCCAACACAACCCAGCGCCACAGCGCGAACGGCAGCGGCGCCAAAGCCGCGAGCCAAAACGGCGGGCAGTCGAGCAGCGCCAGCAGCAAAAACACCCTCAGGCCCCACGACGGGCGCCCCAGGGCCCTCAACTGCGCCACCAGGGACGGCTGCAGCCACCCCGAACCCATCGTCAGCACCCCGCCCCGCGCAAACAGGCGCAGGGCCAACCACCACCTCAAAGCCCCAAAGATGATCCCACTCATCACCGGCAGGCGCACCGGCCCGAAAAACACAAACAACAACGCCCACAACAAAGCCACCCACCCCAAGACCGACCACAGGCTGCAGCAAAAACACAGCCAAAACCCATTTTCAACGAAAAAGCACGCAAACTCCGGGACAAAACCACACACACCCCCAAAATACAACGCCCCACGCCCACAATCCCGATAAGAAAAAAACAAGCGGTAGAACACAATGTAAAACTGGACGAAACACGGGCGGCAGGAAACCATCGGACACGAAATGTCCAAAAAACAGGCGGAGTACCAGAAGTAGACGACCCACCATGCACCCACCACGGCCATCTCACCGGCGGCCCAGGCCATAGCGCAGGGCATCCCGACACAGACCACCGCCAGAGTGAACAGCACGCGGAACAGCAGCCAGGCGCACAAAGGCAGCGCACGCAAGCTCAACCAAGCGAGCCACACCGCCAGATTGCCCACCGCCACCTCCCCCAGCCGCTCCCAAACACCCGCAGCCGGCGCCAGGAACCCGCACACCAACCCGACCAACCCCACAAAGACCGCCGCACAAGCGATCGGGCCGACCAAAGAACCGGGCATCGCGGGCACGGGCACGCTCGCCAAAAAATGCCCGGACAGAAACAAGAACAAAAACGCCCGAACGCCGCCAGCAAAGAACCAGCCCAGCCCCCACAGCCACCCGGACAACCCACCCAGCGCGAGCCTGCGGCAACCGCAAGACACGCAAGGCGCGCCAAAATCCACCCGTGAGCCGCACCAGGAATACAACCGCAGCAACGAGCCCAGAAAGCGGGCCATAAGCCCACTAAAAGCCCACCGCCCAGCCAATGACATCACCAGTAAAGCCCCCAACACTCAGCCAAGCGAGCCAGCGCTACCAAAAAGAAGAACTCCCCCAAAAGAACCCACCCGCCAACGCCCCCACGAGTGCAGCGGGCGTACGGACGAGCCTGGCCAGAGGGCCCGCGACGCACAAGGCCCACAACCTGCAACCCGCCCACGACGGCAGAGTGCCCCCCAAAGCTGCCAAGAAGCCCAGCGGCAAGCATCGGGCACACACAAGCCGCGGCACCGCCGACCTACCCGGCGCCCTCAACAACCCCACAGGCAACGACGGAAGCCGACGAGGAAACACGCGCCGCAACGGCGCCCCCAGCAAAGATCAGATCCCAAAACGGGACCAGCTCCGCACACAGGCGCACCAGATAGGAACCAACAACGCCCCGCAAAGCGGCCAGATACACGGCGCCACGAGCGGACCGGCAACTGACGGACCGGCCATAAACACCCCAAGCCTGACACCGGGCCCAGCAAAAGTCATCCCGAAAAACCACACAAGCCGCACAACAAACAAAGCCGACGGTAACGCGGCCAACCAACAAGCCGCCGTACGCCCAGCCGGCCAGGAGGAACGAACTGGACAGACACGGCAGGACACGCCGGCCCCCAAGACCCGCGGAGGGGGCAACACCCCTCCCCACAAAGCCACAATAAAACAGCGGCACATTCACAAGGCAGCCGACCAGGCAGCCCCAGCCCCCACAAACCACCAGCGCAAAACAACCCCGAAAGAACACGCACATCCCCGCAAACCAGCCCCAGAGAGACCCCCAACCCAACATAGACGCCGCGCACACCGTCGCACGGAAGGACACCGGCCAGCCCCCGAAAAAGGAGCGGATCCACAGGAAGCACATGCCCGGGCAAAAGAACGCGATCCTGGGCCAAACCCCAGAGAGCAAACCGCACACTAAGGTCAGCCCGCAAACGGTGAACGCCCCGGCGCCGGGGCACGCATACCGCAACCACACCGCGCCGGGCCAGAAGCCCCAGCTCAACCGGAAGGACAAGCACCGGACATAGACCCCACGGACCCGACAACACGACGGGCAGTAGACCGGAGAAAAAAACAGATCCCCGCGGAAAAGCCAGAGAAAAGAACCCACCGCCCGCGCAACCGAAAGTATAAGCAGAACGAGGTCTGAGAAAGCATCCACTGTAAGAAACCCCACGAGCACAAAGAATAAATAACAAAGAAAAAAAAACAAACGCGGAGGTTCCAGACGCCGCACCACAAGAAAAAAGAGCAGGCAGCCCACAGCAGCACAGCCGACGAACACGGAAAAAACCCCAACCAGCGTAGACCCCAACCACCCGGAGAAAACCCCACACTGCAGAAGACCGCTCAATAAAAAGCCGCGAAACGAAAAAACAAGAGGCAGCAGGGAGACCCCCAGCCGCCCCCCACAAAGGGCAAACACCCACCGAACGAAACCAACCCCCAACCCCGGAAAAAGCAACAACAGCGACAAAGCACCCAGCAAGGGACACAAAGACCACAACGACCGGCAAAAGTACGACAACGAAAGCAACCACGAGCAGGCCATAAGCCCCAGAGTACCGACCAAAGAACACACAAACGCCGAGAGAAACGGCAGCCACAGCCCGAGCCCGAACGCAGACCAGCGGTCCGACAAAAGCGGCCCAAGCCGGGACGAAGGCAAACAGCACAAGCAGCCAAACAGCAGGCACACAAACAAAAACAACCATGCGGGCACACAGACCGCACCCGGACAGACAAACAACACCGGCAACACCACAAACCGCACAGCCAACACACCCAGAAAACCGCGGCACCACGAAAACGACAAAACCCCCAAAAGCCGGCAGAAAAACGACACACAGAGCAAGAGCAGCAAAGAGCCAGAAACGAACCACAACGAACGCGGGCACCACGGAAACCCCCCACAGCACAGCGAGCCCCACGAGACAGCCAACCAACAGAACGTGCACACCAGCGAAACACACACGGGAGAAAGCAAAAGCGACAAAAAAAGAGAGAACGACCGGCAAGACCGAGACGACGACGCACACAAAAACCAGCCGCCGAACAAAACAAAGAAGCGGCACCCAAGGCCAGACCCCCACACAATCAGGCAGAACCCGAAGCAAGACGACACACTCAAGGAGGAACCAAAACACCTCCGCCCGCACAGAGAAGCACCCAGAAAAAACACAAAGCAAAGAAAGCACAACAACGCCAGACACCACCAGCAGCACGGCGTACAGCACAAAGCGCACCACAACAACATACGCCCCCACCGAGCCGAGCGAGGTCGCAACTACGGCAGGAGCCAGAGAACCTTCCACCAGCCAGAAATAGTTCAGGCACCAGCCAAGCAACCGCACCAACCGCACAAACACCAACACCACAAACAGAACCAGCCAAAAAGCACTCGCGCACCAAAACCACAACCGCATGACCAAGCCCACGCTCAAGAGGCAGGAAAAAAGGAACAGGCACGCACTGCCCCCGCACCCAGGCAGCAGCAGCGACAGCCAGGCAAAAACAGGGAACAACGCGATGGTCACCAAGAACAGAAAGAACAAGCAGGGCAAAGCCACCCACACCAGGGCCACCGGCCAGAAAAAAGGCCACCTGCGCCCAAAAACCAGCGCCGCAGCCCCCGCCACCTCGCGGTTCGCCCAAGGAAGACAGCACAGACAGATCACAAGGCAAAAACACATGGTCGACAAAACGCTGAACAGCAAAACCGTGAGCAAGGCGGCCTCCGTAACACAGGCCCACGCCGACACCGAAAACAAGACAAGCAGGACAAAGACCGCCTTGACCGGGCCCAGGGAGCGGCTGAAAATCAGCGCCCAAAACCCAACAACGCAGAACACAAAGCCAACGTACGGCAAGAAAGAAACGCCACACAAGAACAGCAGAAACCTGACCTCCGGCGTCACAAACATCGCCAGACCAAGGCTGAACAACAAGGACACCAGAACCATGCCGAACGCGGACACCAGCAGATTGACAAAAACAACCCTGAAAGCCTGCACACCCAACAGGGCAACAAACTCGCCCAGGACCAGCAACGCGACCGGAGCGACACAAAACCAGTCGCAGAACGAAACCACGACAGCGAAGATCAGGGGCAACAGCGCAAACAGCCAGAACCCGACCAACACAGCGACAATGAAGCGGCACGCAACCACAATAGCGCGAACAGACCAGCTCACGCCGCGCGTGACGGCCGCCAGCACAGCCGCCGTGATCTCAGCCAGCGGACAGACCCCCCAGCTGCGCCGGCAAGAAATAACGGGCAGGAGCGCCCGCCCGACCCACATAGAAGGAAAAGCAAAACCAAAGAAAAAGAAGACAGAAAACGCAGTAGGAAGCACCCCAAGACAGCCGGCACCCGCGCCCGCACGCGGCCGAGGAAAGCCCCAACCGCCGAGATCGAAGCCACCACGACGGCATACACGGCGGTAACCACCATCACCAGCTCGGAAGCACAGTCAGAAAGAGCCAACTCGAGATACACCCCCGGAGGGGGCAAAGACCCCACACAACAAACCGCAGAAAAAAAGCCACCGATACACGACACGATACCGCTGCCCCCAGCACGGCCAACCGCGCAGAAGGCACCGACCCCACCAAAACACCGGGCACCAGCCTCAGAAGCGCACCACCGAACCAAGGCCAGACCAGCATCCCGATGCCCAGAAGAACCGCGCACGGCAAGGCCAGCCACAGCACCCAGAAGAAAACCGGCAGGGCCACCGCCCGCATGAGGAGACCAAACGATGCCAAAGCGGACCGGCGGGACACAACCGCAGGCAGACTCCCCAGGGCACCAAGGCAGGCGAAAGACAAACCACAAACACAGCGCACAAAGAGCACCCCGACCCGGCTCAAAAGCACCAAAATAACCAAAACCACAGCGCGCAGCCGCGCCGCAGGCACGGAGAACACCCCCACCCCGCCCGCAAAAAACCAGCCCGGAGCAAGCAGGCAGCAAAGCATAACCCCCGCCAACAACGCACCGCGCGCCGTCCAGCATGCCAAACACCCAGCCCCGACAACCCCAACGCTGCGACAGAGCGCCGTAGAAACCGCACGCAAAAACGACCCCCAGCACAGCACCCGCAAACCCCGCCAGCCCCACACACGCAGGGCCAGACCCCACACCGCCCCGACAGAAGACGGCCAGACGGCAGAACAAGACCAAGAACCCAGAGCGGAACAGCACAGCCAAAGAAGGACCGCCCGCACAACGCAGCTGAAAAACAACCCCGACGAACCTACCCTCGGCACGGCCCACCGGGCCACCAACAGGCCCAACAACACCGAGGAGAACCACGCGGCACTAACAGGGCACAGCCTGGAGCGACAGAACAGCCAACCCACCGCAGCCGCCAGCCACAGCGCAAACCAGAGCGGTCAGCTAAACCGCAGAGCCCACAGCAGGCACAGCGAAGCCGACGCAAAGCGGGCCCCCCACATACCCACCAACCACACCACACCAGCAACCAGAGCACTCCGCACCCCACACAGCCCAATGAAGCCCGACACCCGCGCCGACGCAACCGCGGCGATCGGCAAAGCCCGCCGTGCAAGAACCGCGGCCAGCCCCGCCACAAACGGTACCAGAGCGAGAGGCCCCGGAACCCCCGAACGCCCCCACACACAGGACCACGGCACCTCACACGCCGAGACCAGCAAAACGACGCACACCACGCAGAACGTTTCGCCGCCCAAGAACAAAACATGGCTGCAGAACACCGCCTTCACCCCCGCAGGCCGGCCCGACCCGCACATGGCCAAGACAACACACAAACGACCCAGCAAAATGGAGCGCACGCAGCCGCCCACCACGGAAAAACTGACCCCAGCACCACAAACCCGCCGCAAAAAACCGGAACCGTCGTAAGAAACACGCAACATATAGCGGCCCATACAGTCCCCCCCCCCCGCGCAGCCGTCCCGGCGGCTATTCTGCACAGCGGGGCCACTCACACGCCAAGTAAAAGAAGCAAGCCAGGCAGAAACCCCCGTCCGTCAGCGACCCCACCTTCCCGCAGGACCTGCAGGCGTACTCAAACAAGGACAGAAAGAAGCAGTCATCGACAAGCACAAAGTACGACACACACGCACCCACGCAACGCAGCAGACCCGGAAGATGGTCGAGACCCTCGGCCAACACCCCCTCACCCCCCCCACCAAAAAGCACCACAGGACCGACCAGCAGAAACGCAAGAACATCCAGAACGCAAAGGATGCACGGCACACCGCCAAAGCCCCCATCCCCCGCCACCCACACGAGAGCGAACACCTGGACAACCAGCGCGCCGACAACCAAGGCATCCGCACCGAACTGCTAAACGACAAAACCCCCAGCAAACACGCACAGACGAAAAAACCAAAACACAAAGCCAACAAAAACGCGATGCGCACGATAGCAAAAAGCAAGCACCTTCCACTCAGCAAAGCCTCGAAGCGGAAAACGAAAGGAGCCACAGCGGACAAAAATCAAGCAACCAGCACACCAAACAGACGGCACCGCACGCAAGATCACCAATCACCAAAAACCCGGGCGGACGACACCCGCCCCCAACCCCGAAAACGAAGATCCCAGCCAGCCAAAACCAGACCCGCCACCAACAAACTGAACCCGCACGCCACACACACCACAGACCACGGCCGAAGAGATCGCCACCCTGCCCAAAGCCACCCCCCCCCGCGCAGAGGCACCCGAACCCAAGCCGCAAAGCCGGAAGGCCAAACAGCAAAAAACCGCGACACCAGCAACCGCAGCCACCGAGCCGCCCGCAACCGACCCAACGCCGACGGAGACGAAGCCGGACAGCTGCACAGAAACAAGCGAGACCCCAACACCGACGGCCACACACGCGACCCCCGCAGCACAGCACAACCGGAAAAGCGCGACACCAGAGCAAAACAGGAACTGTACCTGAACGACGGACACCCCAACGGCAACACACAACGACAGAACACCCGAGCGGCGGGCCCGCGCCGCAGCAGCCGGACAGCAAACCGGCAGCACCCATGAGCACAGGACGCCCCGCTGCACCCGAGAAGCCACCAACCAAAGGCCCCGCCGCAAAGCCACACAGAAAAAAAAAACCCCGACCATGCCGCTGCCGACCCAGATATGCAATCCAACAACGAGCGCGGCGAAAACGGACCCGAAACCAACACCAGGGCAGACAGCGCCACACCACGGACGGACCACCCCCGCAAGCACGAAAAGCACAAGCAGCACCGCCAACACCCGAAACAGCAAAACCAGACCAAACAACACGGCAATGATAATACGCCCAACAGCACCAAGCAGAGGGCAACCATCCAGCACGCCCCAGCCATAGCACAAAGACCCAGACCAATAAAAAACCGGAGCAAGAGCAGGCCCAAGACCAACGAACGCATGGCAACACCGCATAAGGAGAACGCCCGACACAACGACCAAGGCACGACACAGCAGAACCCAAAAGCCCACACAATAACGCAGGACGTAACCAACATCGAGGAAAAGCAGATGAACCACAGCAGCCGCAGCACCCGGGCCAAAGCACAAACCCGCGAAGAGAACGCGATCGCCCAAGCCAAGCAGCAGAAGGGCAAGGCCCGCGACCGCACACGCCAGAGCAACCGCCACACCGCCAACCACCACCCCCGCAGCCACCTAACCGAAGACAGCACCGACACAACGCAGGACCAGCCCGCAAACACCCAGCACAACACCCGCCCCGACAAAGACCACGACAAAGACCGCCATGTCGGCAAGACCAACAGCCACAAGCGCCTACAAAACAACCTCGGCCAGGCCGACGCCCGGAGCATCCAGAGTGACACCGAAAACAAAACAACAGTAACAAGCCAAATCCAAGGCCCCCACAACCAAAAAGAAAAACGCCTCGGCCTGGCACCACACGAGGACGACGAGACGACCAGCAGCCGGCACAGAGCCCAACACAGCCCAGACGCAACGGGACACCGCGGGCCCAAAAAGGCCCCGCCACCGCAAACAACCCCGAAAAGCCCCGAAGGCCCGGTCAGCAGAAGCAGCCGCAAACCCCAGCAGCCCACAGAAGGAGGCCAGAAACGGACGGCCGAGAAAGCGCCGAAGCCTGCCATAACCACGGATACGCACTCCCAGCCTGCAGCAGGCGGAACACACAGAAGGAAAAAGACCAGGCCAAAAGCAGCAGACCGCGCCGCCCAAAGCAAAAAAAAGAAAAGAGCAATCACACAGAAAACAGCCTGAACGAAACGCGAAAACACGCCCGCCCAACCGCCAAAAAACAAAAAAAACCGCGCAGCCCAGCCACCCCCCCAGGCAGCAGCCACACCCCACCGAAAAGCCGCAGCCGCCAGAGAGACGGCCGGCGGGTCACGGAACGCCACCCCACAGACCGCCACGCTGCCCAACTGCCCCCTGCCTGCAAACCACCGCCACAAAGAGGCGCGAGAGCCACACCACAAACGACAAACAGGCCAACAAGCAAGCACGCAACGCGGACCACCCCCGCGACACGCAGGACACACCAACCGCGGCCAAAATAACGCCCCTGACGCGCAACCGCCAGGCAACGCCCGCAATCATCGGGGCCGCGGCCACGCGAAGAGCACCACGACCCAGAAACTAGACGGACACCGAAACGGAAAACTACCAGACAGATTTGACACAACGAAAGCACCACTACAAAAAAATGGGCGCCACACAGAACGGGGAACGACACAGCAAAAAGCAGCGACAGCCAACAACACCCCTGCGCCACACGACCCCGGCCACAAGAAGGCGAGCCGGCGGCCGGAAACCACCAAACCCCCAACACCCAAAAACACCACCGCCCGCAAGGAGGCCCCCAGAGGCAACAATATAGCCGCGATCATCGGCCACAGCCGCGGACACAGAACGAGCCAGCAGCAAACCAAAAGGCCACCCCGAACTAAGGAAGCCACCCAGCTCCACAAAAAACCGAGACAGGGCATCGGGAGCGAGCCACTCCCACCAGCAGAACACCTGCAAAGAAACGCAGGGCCCACACCGAACGCAAGGACTAACACACCAGCCACAACCACCGCTCTCACAACGAATGACACGGAAGAAAGGGGGGCAAAAAGCGCCAGAGCCACAGCCAACGGGACCACAGGCAGACAAGGAACCGACAGCAACAAGAAGCAAAACAGCAACCAACCCCGCAAGAACCAACAGCCCGACCCAATCACCCAGATAGCCAACCGAGCCGCAGCACAAAACCGGAAAGGCGACGAACGCCAGACCGCGCCCCGGCAGAAAGCCATAACAGACACACGAAACAAGACCGAGCTGCCACGAAAAAAACAACAGCAAGTCACCAAAAACGCCGAACGCGACAAGCCGGACAACCCCGACCCGGACCGACAACGCACACGCGCCCCGACGGCAAAGCCCCAGGCCGGGAAGAACCGCACCACACATACACCACCACTCACCCACCTCGCCTAGCGCAAAAGAAACCACAACCCCGGGCAGCGGCCCGCCCACAACACCGAGATCCGCGACACGCCACACAGACCGCTGCAAAAAAGAACCCGGCCCATGAAAGACCGGACCCCCGACGAAACCACCGCACTGAAAACAACCGCCGGCAGCCCGCAGGGACAAGCGCGAGACAAAAACCCCCCCAGCCAGGCCGCGAAACTCAGCAGCGACAACAAACGAACCCCGCCGACGCCCCAACGCAACGCCCAAGTCTGCCGGAGGCGCAACCGCCACGAGCCCAGGCGCAACTAGACGCCAAAGGCCACACAGAACCAACCGCCAGCCGCCACAAACTGACAAAAGGCAGAGGAACAGCCCAAACAAGTGCAGCAGACCGCACACAACAACGACGCCGGTGTGAACGACAACCGGAAAGACCCCCCCAGCACCCAGGCAGCACAGCAGCACAAAAAAGCAACGCGCACGACGCGCAAAACACTGCAACGGCGCCGCAAAAGGACCCCAACCGCCGGGGAAGACGGCAGACCGCAGCCCAAGATCAGGAACAGCGCCCAATACATCGACAACACCAAAAAGGCAGGACCATAATACCGAAACTAAGCCCACGAAACCCAGCTGGCAGGGGCACAAACGGTACGGGAAAAACCGCGCAGCAAAAAAATGACCAACCCGCACAGCAAAAACCAGGACGCCCGCGACTTGGCCCACACCAGCCCCGCCAAACCCCACCAGGACCCGCCGCAACACCACAACGACAGCGACAGCACCAACCGGCACAACCACACCAAGGCCACAACCACTCAGCGCAAGCCCACCGACCCGGCAGAAACCGCCGCCCCCACCGCCACCCAACAAGCCGCCAACCCCAGCAAAAGCAAGAGCCACACCCCCCCCGGCACAAACACACTCCACGGCAAAGCCCCCAGCAACGCCAACACCAACAACCAAAACGACCCGCCCACCAGCAAAAACAAAAAAGAACGCACAACCATACAAAACCACCCCGCACAAGAGACATACACAAAAAAGACGCACAGCCCACAGCGGGAAAACATCTGGAAAAGACAGTCCGACTGGCACAAAAGAAACCACTTCCACCAAGACGGAACCAAACACCACCACCACCCCCACACCGAGGAGGCCCCCCCAGACCGCACCGACACCGAAACGCACGACAGCCGCAAAACGGACCCTCACCACCCCCACGCCAGCGGCACCGGCCCCCAACGGGAAAGCCACAGAGCACAACTGACACAGACCCGCCAGAACCGCCCCGAGGAGACCCAACACCCGCGCACCCAGGCCAACACACTAACGAGCGGCGAGAACCAAGCCCTGGACCGCGACACAGACGCGGTCGACCCGCGCCCCGCAGAACCCCTGAACGGCGCCCACAAAAGCGGAACCGAAAACGCGCCCACCGCCCACCCAAACCGGCGCCAACACGCACCCGACACGCCAGACCACACACGCACATACCTTACACAACACCATCCCCTCAAAAAACGAGAAAACGAGACAAAACAAAACGAAACCCACCAACATCAAGATAAGCGACACCAACGCCATGACGCCCCGGACGGACACACCCCACACCCAGGTCAGCCAGGGGAACATCAACGCCTACAAGCACGCGGACAGCGTCACCCTCGAGATCGACACGCCCGCCCACTACCTGACCACCCACAGCGAGGACACAACGCCCAACACACGCGCCCACGTCGCCAAGAGCAAGATCAACCCCAACACCAAGCTCGCCAAGCAGGCAACCACCAACAGCACCAAGAGCACGACCGACGCATCCAAAAACATCCACGCCCACATCGCCAACCCGGAGGAGACCGCCGCGCCCAGCAACCTGCCCGACAACCCCGACAACGAGCAAAGAGACACCGACTCCATCCCCAAGCCCCACGCCAACGTGCACACCCGCGGCAAGACCGCCTCAAACACCCGCAACGCAACCGACACCACGTACCACAACAACGCCCACGGCACCACCACCAACAAGAACGCGGCCAGCAACAGCGACCCCAACGCCGCAAACACGCCGGACTCCGGCCGCAACATCACCACCCACCAGCGGCCCATCACCCCGCACGCCGACATCCCGAAGGAACCCGCGGCCACCAAGCACAACGTGGAACCGCACCACCCCAGCCACGAAGCGCGGGAGCCAAAAAAGGCCGCCGCACACCAGTGCGCGCCCAGCGCACCGAACACCATCAAGAGCCGGAACCCGGCGGAGCGCACCAAGCCCGACGACCCGGCCCCCATCACCCACCGGACCCAGAACGAGACCAGCAGCAGCGAAGCGAAAAACCGGCAATAAACGCACCAACACCAAACCCCCACGACGCGCCCCGACGGGAACATGGCCATACAAAAATAAACAAAAAACAAAAAGCACCGCAGCCTGAAACCGGAAAGACAGGTGAGCAAAGTCACGGCAAACGAACCCACGGACCCCAGATACCCAACCAACCCCCCGACAAACTGCACAACACCCACGAAAGAAAAAAACCACCACAGACCCGCCAGAACGGCGGAGCCGCAGCAGACCAGCAAACGCCCAAAGAACAAATCAAAGACCGCGACACTACCAACATACCAATCCCCAACAGAGCCCGCCCACAGCCGCAGCCCATAAAAACCCATAAAGGAGAGCAGACCCCATGGGACATCCAAAAGCGGTAAACCAAAAAACATAAACGGCTCAGCCAAAATTGCCAGAGGCGAACAAGACACCGCCGCCAAGACAAACGCCATAGCAGACAACGACCAAGAGCATCAGCGCAACAACCACCGGCAAGTATATGCTTGAAAAAAAAACCCCAACGCCCAAAAGCGAGAAAAAAAAATGAAGGCCCGAGACACCGCGCCCCGCAAGTAAATCAGCAGCGCCGAGGACCCCGCCCTGGACACAAACCGGAACAGCGCCCACCACGTCGCCATACCGGATGCGCCCGACCAGCCAGACACCCACACGCAACACCGCAGCGCCCAAAGCAGCAACCCCCGCAGCGCGCAGCACCGCCAGCAGATGATCAACACGAGAAACCAGAACGGGGTCCCAAAGAGAAAAGGAGCCAACACAAACCCCGGAAAAGAGCTGCCCAGCACCCAGAAAACCACCGACGGTGTAGCGGACAAAAACCCAGCCCAGAACCCCACACACATCCCCCACAGCAACACGCACGCCCCCAGGGCCAGCGGCAGAGAGCACGTCAAGAACTACGCGAAGATAGCCAGCCCCCCCCACGAGGCGCCACCCCGCAAAAGGATGCCAAGCCCCAAGCCGACCACGAGGACCGACCACAGCACAGCCACCGCCGGACCGGCGGTCAGGCACCAGAGGGTCGGGAAGAGCCACGAAAAAAGGCCCAGAAACCCCGGAACCAGCATGCGGGCCCAGACCGTAGCGGCACCGAACGACCACCCGCACGAAAAAAACCCAAGCACGAACAGCACGAAAGACAAAATAAGCGTCACGCCCCACAGCGACAGCGGCACAAAGCAGCCCACAACGATCCACAAACCCGAGACCCGGCCAACCCACGCACGGCGCCGCACAAGGAAGAAGGACAACAAAGCCGCAAAGACGGCCACCGCCCAGGTAAGCAGCCAAAATGCACGCACCCCCGCAACCGCGGGCAAACAGCATGGCGTAAACCACAGACCCCAACCACTCCGTCACGCCCCGGCCGAGGCCCACGGTGCAAAACGTCGTCATCTGCGCCCAAACTAAATCAGAAATATAGCACCACAAGACCACACAGAGCAACTCCAGCGCATCCCAGCAAGAGCCCAGCACGAGCAGAGTCGACAACACCCCCGTCAAAAAGAAAAAGAAAAGCGGCACCTCAAACTGTGCCGCGTACACCAACACCTGCGGCGCGAGGTTCACCACAGACCCGGCGGGAGATCCCACCCACAGCGCCGGACCAAACAGGGAGGCACGCGCCCCAACCCCCACCACAGCCGCCAACAGCAGCGACAGCAACAGAACGAACACGAAGCAAAACAAAATCGCGCAGAAAGGTTGCAAACCCAAAAACAACTCCAGAAAGCCACCGATCAAAACACCAAAACAGAAGACAAAAGAAAAGGGAGAGAAAGGAAGCAAAAGCGCCCGGCGGCGGGAATCGCGCGGCAAAAAAAATCGCCGCTATAGGGAGCACAATCCCCAACGCCCCGCAGAGCACAGCACCTTCCCACCAACAGCAAAATGGGCGCGGCGCCGAAAACGCGCCGATGAGGAGCAACAGCACAGGAAAGAACGCCGGCGGATTGCCAAACGGAAACGCACCCCGCAGCAACCCACCGCACACGGCAGCCACCCCCGAGGGGAAAGCCAAAAAAGGCTCCAAACTCAACAACCCTGCCGGCTCAAACAACCGACCCAACACATCGGAAAAAACCCACCGCACAGCGCACAGCAGATACGGGTACTCACCCAACAAGGCCTTGGCTCCGGCCCACACCACGCGCAACCCGCCGCACAACTCCAAAAAATCCGCCACCCGCAGCCGCGGCAGACCGTGCGGCGCAAAGCCAAACAAAGCACCCCCGCCACGGGCCGCCAGAGCAAACGACGCCACAACAAAACCATCCGACGGCACGCACAGGAATTCCACCCACACGCCCACCCCGCAGGAGCCGTCCACCCAAACCAGAAGAAAGCAGCAAACAGCTCCCACGCGCCCCACGCGCCCGCCCAGCGGGGGCAGACCCGACACGCCGAAAAAATCCCAAAAAACAATCACCACCACCATCGCCCTCCAAAAAAAAACGCCGACCGCGATGACGCTCCGCAAAACAAGCACGTCCACACAACCGGCCTGGAATCCCGCCAACACAACCGCCGTAACACAGCGCACAAGCGTACCGGAAAACACGACAAAGCGACACTACGGCACCAAAGAAAAAGAAATAGCGCTAAAAAACCCAAAAAAAAACAACACAGCACCCAGGGCGGCGCGGACCAAAAGGGCCGAACAGAACAAGAAGACACAAAGCCCCCACAAGATCCGATGATACAGAAAACCGGACATAAAGAGGAGCTTTTGCAAAGGAAACAACAAAGTACGGAGAAAACGACCCCAAAACCCAACCACAACAAAAACCAAAAGATCCAGGTCGCCGTACATGAGCAGCCCCAGCGTGCGCGGGATGGGCGTGGCGCTCATGACCAGCAGGTGCGGGCTTTGTGCCTTGCCCGCCAACAGGCCGCGCTGCCGCACGCCGAAGCGGTGCTGCTCGTCCACGATGGCGAGGCCGAGATTTTTAAATTCCACGGTGTCGGTCAGCACGGCATGCGTACCTACGACTAAATTTGCCCGCCCATCGGCGATAGCCTCCAGCGCGATGCGCTTCTCCTTCGCTTTCATGCCGCCGACCAGCAGCGTGACGTTGACGCCGAACGGCTCGAGCCGGTCCGCCAGCGTGGCGGCGTGCTGGCGGGCTAAAATTTCCGTGGGGGCCAGCATGGCGCTCTGCCAGCCGTTCTGCGCGGCAAACCAGATGGCCGCGGCGGCCACCAGCGTTTTGCCGCTGCCGACGTCGCCCTGCAAAAGCCGGTTCATCGGCACGTCGCCGCAGAGATCGGCCAGAATTTCCTCGGTGGAGCGCTTTTGCGCACCGGTGGGCGGGTACGGCAGGCTGCGCCAGAACGGGCCGAGGTCCAGCGGGTGCATGGGGGCGCTGGTCTTGCGCCGCCCGTGGCTGCGCAGCAGGAAGATGCCGATTTGGAGCAGGTACAGCTCCTCGAAAATCAGCCGCCGCCGCGCCGCGGCAAGGTCGTCCGCGTTTTTGGGCGCGTGGATGCCCCGCACGGCCTGCGCCTTGGCGGGCATCCGGTAGCGGGTCAGCAGCTCGGGCGGCAGCGGGTCCACAAGCTGGTCCGCGAACGCCAGCGCTGCATGGGCACAGCTGGCGTGGCGGCTGGCGGGCAGACCGTCGGTGCCGGGATAGACCGCCACAAACGGGCAGTCAGCGACCTGAGCCTCGGTGCGCACCAGCGGGTGCAGCAGCTCGCGGCGGGTCAGCGCCCCGCCGATGCGGCCCTCAAAGTAGTAGGTCTCCCCCACTTCCAGTTTGTCCGCCGCGTAGGGCGCATTGAACCACGACAGTGCCAGAATGCCGGAATCGTCCGCCGCCAGCACCCGGTTCATGACCCGCCCGCCCTTGACGCGCCGGGCAGGCTCCTTTTGCAGCACGGTTGCGCGGACGCAGCATTCCACGTCATACGGCGCGGACACGACGGTGTAGGGCTGCGTGTAGTCGATGTATTTGCGCGGATAGCACAAAAGCAGGTCGCGGATCGTGAGGATGCCGAGCTTCTCAAATTTTTTGGCGAAGGCCGGGCCAACGCCCTTGAGAAATTGGACGGAATCGTTGATGGTGGGCATGGGAGCCTCCTTTCTTTGGGATGGCGGGCGGTTGGCAGGAAATGGGCAGTGACGCAAGGCAGCGGGAACGAAAGCGGTATACCAAAAAAGGCGAACTCGGAACATCCCCAAATTCGCCTTTTTAATGTTATAACGTCCGAATTACTCCACAGAGATCATGTAGTAGTACACGGGCTGGCCGCCGCTGATGTGGCTGACCTCAATGTTGCCGCCGCACTTGGTGCGCACCAGATCGGTCGTCTTTTCGGCGTCCTCGTCGCTGACGTCGCAGCCGGAAATGACCGTGATGAACTGGGTGTCCTTCTTCTTCATGGAGCGGGCCAGACGATAGGTCATCTTGACCAGGTCGGTGCCGGTGGCAACGATTTTGCCGTTCTCCAGCGCCATGATCTCGCCCTTCTTGATGGGCTTGCCGTCAAACTCGCTGTCACGGGCGGCATAGGTGATCAGACCCGTGCTGACGCGGTCCGCCGCCTGCATCATGGCAACGGCGTTCTCCTCCGGCTTCAGGTCGGGATCAAAGTTCAGCATGGCGGTCATGCCCTGGGGCACGGTGCGGGTGGGCAGCACGATGACCTTGCGGTCCGCGAGCTTCTGCGCCTGCTCGGACGCCATGATGATGTTCTTGTTGTTGGGCAGAACGAGCACGGTCTTGGCGGGCACGCTCTGGATGGCGGCGAGGATGTCCTCGGTGGAGGGGTTCATCGTCTGGCCGCCGCTGACAACCGCGTCCACGCCTAGGTCGCCGAACACAGCCTTCAGGCCCTCGCCCGCGGCCACGGCCACAAAGCCGTACTCGCGCTCGGGGTCAACGGCGGCGTAGGGGAACTCGCTGTCCTTCTTCTCCTCGGCCTCGGCCTGCTTCTCCAGACCCTTCGCCTGCTTCTGGCGGGCGAGGAACTGCTCGTGCATGTTTTCAATTTTAAAATTGGTCAGGTAGCCGTACTTGATGGCCTCGCTCAGCATCATGCCGGGGTCGGAGGTGTGGACATGGCAGTTGGCAACATCGTCGTCCTCGATCACAACAACGGAGTCACCGTTGGACTCAAGGAAGGCGCGCAGGCGGGTAACGCTGGCATCGGCATCCTTGTGCAGCAGGAACTGGGTGCAGTAGCCGTTTTTGATGTCCTCGACCTTCATCAGGTCGTCGGCAAAAACACCCTTGCCTGCGGCTTCGCTGGATACCTTGGGCTTGGCGGCGACCTCGGCACCGGCGATGATCTCGCCGCCGTCGAACACCTGCTTCATGCCCTCAAAGATCAGCATGATGCCCTGACCGCCGGCGTCCACGACACCGGCCTTTTTCAGCACGGGCAGCAGGTTCGGGGTGTCGTCCAGCGCGGCCTGACCGGCCTGCAGCGTGGCGTCCCACATGGCAGGAACGTCCAGCTCGGTGCACTCGGCGGCCTTCTCGGCAGCCAGACGGGAGACGGTCAGGATCGTGCCCTCGGTGGGCTTCATGACGGCCTTGTAGGCGGCCTCGACGCCCTGCTGCAAGGCGGCAGCCAGGTCAGCGGAGGATGCCTCGGTCTTGTCCTTCAGCGCCTTGGAGAAGCCGCGGAACAAAAGGCTCGTGATAACGCCGGAGTTGCCGCGGGCACCGCGCAGCATGGCGGAGGCAGCGGTCTTGCTGGCCTCGGCCACGGTGCAGCTGTCGGGCATGGCCTCAAGCTCGGCGCGAGCGGCGCCGATGGTCATGCTCATGTTCGTGCCGGTATCACCGTCCGGAACGGGGAAAACGTTCAGCTCATCCACGCGGGTGCGCTGGTTGGCAATGTTGTTGGCGCCGGAAAGAATGGCGTCGCGCAGGGTCTGGCCAGTAATCATGGTTTCGTTACACCTCATATTTTTTGGGTAAAACAGTCTTTAGTCGGCAATGACGTCGTCCACGTAGACATCGATGCGGGCGACCTTTAAGCCGGTGGCAAGTTCAACTTCGTCCTTGACGCGGTGGGTGATGCTTTGGGTGATGGTCGAGATGTTCAGACCGAACCCGACCTTGATATGCAGGGCGATGACCAGCTTGCCGGCCTCCTGCGTGACGGTGACGCCCTTCGGCGGCAGGCTGCCGGTGCGCAGGGCGCTGCGCACAACGCTTTCAGCCGGGGCCTGACCCATGGCGGCAATGCCGTAGCACTGCTTGGCGGCCTGCTCCACCAGGCCGGAGAAGTAGTCATTCGTCAGCGAAATATGTCCATAGGGATTGACCTTGGTGATCATCTGCGATCCTCCTTTTCAGGGTTAGCTGCGGCTAAACCCGCAGCTGTACTATATGAATCTTTAGCTATTATACACCATTTTTCCCTGCTTGAACAGGGCATTTCGGAGAAATTTATTTTGGCGCGTGGATTTAACATTCCATTCACAAAGTTTACAGCGCAAGAGTATATACTGTTTACAGAAGTATGACAACCTTACCAAAGGAGCTCGGTTTAAACCATGAACCTTTTATTCTTTTTGACACCCAAGCAGGACGTCCTGTACATTTACGAGGATTTCACCCTGCGCCAGACGCTGGAAAAATGGTCCAACCAGCGCTACGCCACCATCCCTGTTCTGAAGCGCAACGGCGAGTATGTCGGCAGCATCACCGAGGGCGACATCCTCTGGGGCATGAAAAATCTGCACGGGCTGGACCTTGAAGCCAGCGAGGACGTGCCGATTTCCAGCTTCCCCCGCCGCCGCGATTACAAGGCCGTTACCGTGACCACCGACATGCCGACGCTTTTAAAGGCAGCCATCGAACAGAACTTTGTGCCGGTGGTGGATGACCGCAATGTGTTCATCGGCATGGTGCGCCGTACCGTGTTGCTGCGGGAGCTGTACGACAAATATACGACCCTGCCGACGGATAAGCGCTTCAAGGGCAGCCACCCGCCGATGTAAGGGCTTGCAATCCGCCGCGCGTTGCGGTATAATCAGCACAACGGACAGAGAGGTCGCACAGGACTTCTCTGTTTTATTTTTTACAGTGAGGTGTGAACGCTTGCGCCGGGGCTGGCGGCTATGGCCGTCTCGGAGGATGGACTGACGGAGGCCGTATGCCTGGCGGATAAAAGGTTCGTCTGGGCTGTGCAGTGGCACCCCGAATTTTCGTTCCGCGTGAATGAGGACAGCCGAAAGATTTTTAAGGCGCTTATAGAAAGCTGCTGAAACAAAAAGCCGCTGCAGCACAGGCTTCTGTGCTGCAGCGGTTTTTTTGTGCGAGGCATCTGCCGTATGCGCGGGTCGATGACGAGCATCGGCCCGGCAGGGCCTTACGCGGTTTTCTTTGCCGCGGCCCTCTTCTTTTTCATCTTGCGGGCGATGAACAAAATCACGAGCAGCAGTGCGGCTGCGGCGCCGCAAGCCGCCGCGAGCAGGGGCACCTTGCTGGCGGGCATCTGCACAGCGGCGAAGGCCGTCGTACCGGCGGGGGCGGTGCAGGTCAGATAGCTGCCGTCCACGCTTGTGTCGGCCTGCTGCCAGCCTGCGTCGGTCCTGACCCACAGCACGGTGTTGTCCGTCGTCTCCGGCGGCATATAGCGCAGCGTGTGGCCGGTGTCGGCGGGCAGCTCCAGGCCCCACGCCTCCACCAGCGTGCCGGGGGTCTCGGGCGCGTCGTCCACCTCATGGAGCATCAGCTCGTCGGTGGTGTCGAAGCTGCCCTCCACCAGCACAAGGGAGCGTTCACCGCGCTTTTCCTGGCTCTGGCGGACCGTGTTTATGTCGCTGTACTCGGCGTGGATCGTCGCGTCAAACGTCATGCCGGTCAGATCCACATCCTCCCAGTTGCCGTACTGGCCCTGGTGGTTGGGAACCGGCGGCAGTTGATCCGTCGGGAAGTCGCTGCCGTACGGGATGTGGTATTCCTGGACCAGCGAATCCTCGTCGGTCACAAAGCGGACACAGATGCTGCCGAAATCGTCGGGCAGATTTTCCTGCGCGACGAAATCCTCGTAGGCCAGCGGTTCGGCAATGCCCTGGTAGCTGACGCTGTCAATGCCCGCGACGCCCCCGTCCACGAAGGTGTTGCCGGTCACGCTGCCGTCCAGCGGGTCGTCCACGATACCGGCAATCGCACCGATCTGTTCGGCAGCGTTGTCGATCATGACCATGGCGCGGCAGTTTTCGATGGTGGCACCGCTGCCGACAATGCCGCCGACCTGCTTTGCACCGGACAGGCGGCCCTTGGCGCAGCTCTCGCGGATCGTGGATTTGCTGATACCGGCCACGCCGCCGACGCCGGTGGCGTCCTCGGCATCGAGGGTGCCAAAGCCCCTGCAGTCGATGACAGAGCCCATCTCGGCGTCGCCGACGATGCCGCCCGCGTTCTGCTTTTTGGCGCTGACCGTGCCGTAGTTTGTGCAGTCACGGGTGACGACGCGGGTCTTGAAGGTAAAGTTCAGCGACTCGCTGCCCGCGGTGGTGTAGTCGTCCTCGGGGTCCAGATCGTTCTCGCGGGCCATTGCACCGGTAATGCCGCCGGCGTTGAGGTCGGCATTGACCGTGCCGCTGTTGATGCAGTTCGTGACCTTGGCCTCGACGTCGTCATCGGTGTCGTCATCGGAAACATCGTCCACGATGTCGTCTGCATCCCGGTTGACATTCTCGCTGGCACCGGACAGCGTCTGGCCGATCTTGTTGATCTGCTTCGAGATCGCCTTCACGTCGTTGATCAGCGCCTGGCTGTTGCTGCTGGCGTTGTTGTTCAGGCTGCTGACGATGTCGCCCATGCTGGTCAGGCTGCTGCTCAGATCGTTGCGGCTGGCCGTGATGGCATCGCGGTTCGTCAGCTCGACCTTTGGAATTTCGACGTCCACGGAGTCCGGCAATGCATCTGAAATGTCATTGAGCACATCCTTTGTGTCGGGCAGACCCTCGGTGATGAGCGTATAGCCCGGGTCGATCGGATAGCGCTCGTCCGGCTTTGTGGCAGCGCCGTCGTCCTCGCTGACAACGGTGCTGTCAGCGGAATCGTCAACGGCTTCGGGGGCGGGCTGCCCGTGGGAGGTGCGGTCCGCCTCGCTGCCCTCTGCAGCGGGCTCCTGTGCAGGCTCCTGTGCGGGGGCAGTGTCCTGCGCTGCCGTACTGCTTTCGTCAGGCGTGGAGAGGTCAGCACTCTGCGCGGGCTCCTCCGAGGGGGACAGCGTGTAATTCGGATCGACAGGGTCGGTGTCAGACGGAGGCGTCGCTTCGCTGTAGTCGATGACTGTGTCCGAGTCCGCGGCATTGTCTCCGTCGTCCGCGCCGGGCAGGTTGGTATTCTTGAGGTCCTGCTTGAACTGACTCAAGTCGGTCTTGACGGTCTGGGAACCGATGGACACGCCGTTTTCAGCCTGCTTCAGCAGATTCTCAATGGCATTGCGGGAGCTGGTCACGTTGTTCTTCAGCGCTTCGAGCTGGTTGGAAAGGTCACTGCTGGCGGCGCTGGCGTCATCGCAGGCGCGGTTGACCAGCGTCTGCAGCGTGCTCATCTCGTCGGAAAGCTCCTGCAGCGTGTCCTTTGTGTATTCCAGCGTGCTGCTCGGCTCCATCTGGCCGACGATGCCGCCGCCCTCCTTGCGGGCGTAGATAGTGCCGTAGTTGACGCAGCCCTCAATGTAGCCGGTCTGGCTGCCCGCGATGCCGCCGACGTTGTAGCCCATGTGCTGGTAGCCCACGGTGCCGCGGTTCATGCAGGCGCGGATGACACCGCCGGACTGGCCCGCAATGCCGCCGATGTCGGTGATGTCGGCGACATTCTCGGTGCCGATCAGGTCGTTCAGCGTCAGCGAGGAAAGGTCGATGTCGTTCTGCTCCACCGTCGTGTTGACGCTGGAGGTGTTCGTGCAGTTGGCAATGATGCCGTGATTTTCACCGGCGATGCCGCCGATGAAGTGTGCACCGTAGACACTGCCCGTGGTCGTGCAGCTTTCGATGACGCCGGCGGCCAGATTTGTGCCAGCGATGCCGCCGACAACGGACGCGCCGGAGGACACGCCCTCAAAGCGGCAGTTGTGCAGCGTACCGGCGTTGCTGCCCGCAATGCCGCCCACGGTGGAGCGGCTGCCGGTGGGCATCGAGCGGCCCCGGATGACGAGGTCGCGGACGTTGGCCCCCTGCTGCACATAGCGGAAGAAGCCGATGACCGAGCCGTCATTTACAAGGCTCAGGCCGGAGATCGTGTGGCCCTGCCCCTCAAATACGCCGCTGAAGGACGGGATGCCCGCAAAGCCGCTGCCGGTCAGCTCCAAATCGGCGTCCAGATAGACGGTGCGGTTTTTGCTCCAGCTGTCCAGGCGGCAGGAATCGGCCAGCTGCAAAAGGTCATCGACGGTGCCGATGTGGAAGGTCTCCTTTTCGGCGGTGTCGGCGGTCCCGCTCTCCCCTTCCGCAAAAACGGGCAGGGTCAGCGCCAGCACAAGGCAGAGCGCCAGCAGCGCAGCCCAGAGGCGGCGCGTCAGGTCAGAAATGCGGTTCATTCAGCGTCGCCTCCCTTCGTGTCAGTGTCGGGCGTATCGGGTGTGCCTGGTTCGGGGGCACCGTCCTCGGATTCGTGGATGTTCTTCTCCGACAGGTACATGTCGGGCTTGTCAACGGTAAATTCGGTGCCGGTGGCAATGTTCGCACTGAACTGGCCGTGCAGCACGCCCTTGATTTCAGCATCTACGACGCCGTTGATGTAGCCGCGCACGCGGCCATTGACGTGCATTGTGCCGCTGGCCGTGCGGGCCATACCGGCAACGCCCTTCATCTCAAAGCTCGTGCGCTCGATGATGGTGTCGCCCAGGATCAGGATCTGCGGCAGGACGAACAGAACCAGAAGGATGGAAACGATCGTGCCGCGGCCCAGGCAGGTACCGATGGCGGAGATAACGGGGTTCGTGGTCAGCACGCTGATCAGGATACCCGCGGATGCCAGAATCGAGCCGGAGGTGAAGATCGTCGGGAACGACTCGTTCAGGGCTGCGACGATGGCCTCCCGCGGGCGCATGACCTTCTTCAGGTCGGTGTAGTGGCTGGAGATAACGATGGCGTAGTCGATGTTTGCACCCATCTGAATGGAGTTGACGATCAGGTAGCCGAGGAAGTACAGCGGGGTGTGCTGCAGGTACGGCACCGAGAAGTTGATCCAGATACTGCCCTGAATGACGATGATCAGCAGCACGGGCAGACCCGCGGACTTGAATGTGAACAGCAGGACCAGGATAACGAACAGCGCGGACAGCACACTGATCAGCAGGTTATCCTCGCCGAAGGAGCTGGACAGGTCCATGGCGCTCGTCGTATTGCCGACAACGTAGAACGAATCGGTGGCGTAGTATTTGCCGATGATGTCGTGCATCTTGTTGACGAAGGCGAACGTCTCGTCGGTCTCCTCGGGCAGGTTCAGATAGACGACCATACGGCTGTAATCGTCGCTCTGCAGCTGCTTCTGGGCTTCATCGAGCTGGTCGAACAGGTCGTCCAGCGTGTCCTGCACATCACCCGAGAGCGTGATGTTGCCGTCGTGCATCTCCTGTTCTAGGAACCTGAACATGTCGTAGATCGGCACTTTATAATCGTCCAGGCCGTTGATGATCTCGCCGTACTCGTCATGGTCGACGGCGTAGGCGCCGTACAGTGCCTTGGCAACCTCGTAGTCGAGGTCGGCCATCTCGGCCAGCTGGCGCGGTGTCACAGCGTCGGTCAGCATATAGCCGTCCATCGCTTCAATGTTGGCCAGACCCATCGTGGATTTGACTTCGGCGCAGGCGTCCAGCTCGTCGAGGATCCTGCCCTCGGACTCATAGTCGCCCGACGGCACAATGACGGCCACCATGTTGCTGGAACCGAAGGTGTTTTTGATTTTCTGGTAGGCGATCTGGCGCTCGCTCTGCTTGGCGGTGACCAGGTCGGTGTAGGTGTAGCAGTAGGGGCACAGGTTGGCAAAGACCGCCGCCGCCACGATGATGACGCCGAAGATCGGCGGGATGATAAAACGGGTCTTGATGTCGAACTTGCCGACGGCGGTGATCTTGGGAATCAGGTTTTTGTGGCGGGTCTTGTCGATCAGCTTGCTGAACAGCACCAGCAGGCCGGGCATCAGCGTAAAGACACAGAGCATACTGAACAGGATAGCCTTGATCAGGACCGTAGCCAGGTCGCGGCCAATGCCGAAGTGCATGAACGCCAGCGCGGCCAGGCCGCTGATCGTCGTGAGCGAGGAGGAAGAAATCTCCGGGATAGCCTTGGAAAGCGCGGCAATGCAGGCCTCGCGGGTGGGCAGCGTCTCATGCTCATCGCTGAAACGGTGGCACAGAATGATGGCGTAGTCGATGGCCAGCGCCAGCTGCAGTATGACGGTGACTGAGTTGGAGATGAAGCTGATCGTGCCGCACAGGAAGTTTGTGCCCATGTTCAGCAGCGCCGCCGCGCCGAAGGTCATGAGGAGGACCGGGACCTCGGCATAGGAGCGGGAGGTCAGCGTCAGCACGACGACGATGATGATGGCCGCGATGATGACGATGACGAGCATTTCCGATTGCAGGTCCGCGGAGGAATCGTAGCCGACCTCGGAATAGATCGAGGTGTCGTAGCTGCCCTCAAGCTCGTCGCGGATCTCCTGCAGGGCGTTCTCGGCGCGCTCGTCCCCTACTTCTGCATCAAAGCTGACGGAGAACAGCGCCGACGCATTCGTGTAATGCTCGTCGGTGTCGTCAAATTCGACGGTGGTGACACCCTCGATGTCCTCAAGCCGGGACTGGATGTCCAGCGCAGTATCGTAGGTGATGTTGGACACCATGACGTTGGCTGTGCCGTAGGTGACGAAGTTGTCATTCATCACGGTCAGGCCCTGGCGGGTCTCGGTGGTGTCGGGCAGGTAGGTCGTGATGTCGTCCTCGACCTTGACCCAGCCCGTGGCGATGGCACTGAAAATCAGCGCAAATATGTATAACAGGAAGAACAGGTTGCGTTTATCAACGATAAACGAAGCCAGCTTTTCCATCCCGCCGCCTTTTGGCTTTTCGTTCTCCAAGAGTATACAGCCTCACTTTCCCATTTTATTCGATACAAAAAGGATACATCAATATTATACGAAATGCAAGGCCCATGCAACACGGTCAAATTCAGAGGAATGTACAAAGAAGCGAGGAAGTTTTTGTTAAGGTACACAAAAAAACACCGTGCGGTGTAAAACCACACGGTGTTGAAAAAGCTATTGGTAAGCTAAATTACTTCAGCTCGACCTTAGCGCCGACCTCGGCCAGCTTCTTCTGGATGTCCTCGGCGTCAGCCTTGGAAGCCTGCTCCTTCAGCTTGGCGTTCGGGGTCTCAACCAGCTTCTTGGCCTCCATCAGGGAAGCGCCGGTCAGCTCCTTAACGGTCTTGATGACCTGCATCTTGTTGGCGCCAACGTCAGCCAGGATGACGTCAAACTCGGTCTTCTCCTCCTCAGCGGGAGCAGCAGCGCCGGCGGCAGCGGGAGCGGCAGCAGCAACAGCAGAAACGCCGAACTCCTCGCAGATGGTGTCAACGAGCTCTTTCAGCTCCAGAACAGTCATAGTCTTGACAGACTCGACAATGGCAGTAATCTTCTCAGAAGCCATGGTAGTTACCTCCATAAATTTTATAGTTTTAAGCGGCGCGGTTTGTATTCAAGGAGCGCTGCGCCGGTGCGCTCAACCTGCTAAACCTAAACTTAGGCAGCAGTCTCGTCCTGCTTGTCGACGATACCCTGCAGGGCAACAGCCAGACCGCCAACGATACCGTTGAGGGAGCCAGCCAGCATGGAGAGCAGGCCTTCGCGGTTGGGCATGGTAGACAGGCTCTTGATACCTGCAGCGTCCATGACCTGACCATCGCAGAAGCCGCCCTTGACGACGAAGCGCTTGGACTTGTCGGCGTCAGCAAACTTGCACAGGATGCGAGCAGCAGCAGCCGGATCCTCCGGAGACAGAGCGATAGCCGTGTCACCCTTGAAGTACTCGGTCAGACCCTCGTACTGGGTGCCCTTGACGGCCAGGCGCAGCATGGTGTTCTTGACGACCATGTAGTGCACGCCAGCCTCACGCAGCTCCTTACGCAGCTTGGTGTCATCAGCAACGCTGATGCCGTTGTAAGCAACGACAACACCGGCCAGAGAGCCTGCGATCTTCTCGTTCAGATCAGCAACAAGAGCCTTCTTAGCTTCCAGAATCTTTGCACTGGGCATTTGAAATTCACCTCATTCCACTTACAGATTGGTTTCGGTAAGCGGCTTTTTATGTGATATACAGAAAAAAGCCCCTTCCCGTCGCCGGGAAAGGGCTTGAAAGCATTGCAATCAAACGCACGTTTCTCGGCAGGTGGGTAAAACCCGTTATGCCTTGCGGCACCTGCTGTCTCAAAAACAGCTTAATTAGTATAGCACGCGAACGTGCGTTTGTCAAGCGTTTTTCAGCTCAAAGCTGAAAAACTTATACGCCGTACTTGTTGGTAGCAACGCGGACGCCGGGGCCCATGGTGGTGGCGATGGTAGCGCTCTTGAAGTACTGGCCCTTGGCAGCGGCGGGCTTAGCCTTGGCGATGGCATCCAGGACGGTGTCCAGGTTGGTCATCAGCTTCTCGGCGCCGAAAGATGCCTTGCCGATGGGCACATGGATGATGTTCTGCTTGTCCAGACGGTACTCGATCTTACCGGCCTTAGCGTCGGTAACAGCCTTGCCGACGTCGGGGGTAACGGTGCCGGCCTTCGGGTTGGGCATCAGACCACGGGGGCCCAGGACCTTACCGAGACGGCCAACGCGGCCCATCATGTCGGGGGTGGTGACCAGAACGTCGAAGTCCAGGTAGCCGCCGGCGATCTTGGCGATCAGATCGTCATCACCGACCTCCTGCGCACCGGCAGCCTCAGCGGCCTTGGCGGCGTCGCCCTTGGCGATGGCGATAACGCGGACGTTCTTACCGGTGCCGTTGGGCAGGACAACAGCGCCGCGGACCTGCTGGTCGGCGTGACGGCTGTCAACGCCCAGGCGGACGTGCAGCTCAACGGTCTCGTCGAACTTAGCGGTAGCGGTCTTGCAGCACAGCTCCAGGGCCTCGGTGGGATCGTAAGTCTTGTTATTCTCGATCAGCTTAGCAGCGTCGATATACTTCTTGCCGTGTTTCATTGCGTATTACCCTCCTATTCAGCCCTCAACGGTAACGCCCATGCTGCGGGCGGTGCCCTTGATCATGCTGACAGCGGCCTCCAGGGAAGCAGCGTTCAGGTCGGGCATCTTGGTCTTGGCGATCTCCTCGGCCTGAGCCAGCGTGATGGAGCCAACCTTGTTCTTGTTGGGCACGCCGGAAGCAGTGTCGATGCCGGCAGCCTTCTTGATCAGAACGGGCGCCGGAGGAGTCTTGGTGATGAAGGAGAAGGAGCGGTCAGCGTAAACCGTGATGACGACGGGGATGATCATGCCCATCTGGTTCTTGGTACGCTCGTTGAACTCCTTGGTGAACGCCATGATGTTGACGCCCTTCTGACCCAGAGCAGGACCAACAGGGGGAGCCGGAGTTGCCTTGCCGGCGGGAATTTGCAGCTTGATGTAGCCAGTGATTTTCTGTGCCATAATACTTGCACCTCCAAATTTTGTGGTGAGTTGCGGCCTGCGGTGCAGACCTCCCACGGGCGCACGACCTCCGCGCGCCCTATAAAAACCGTACCCCGGGCACAGGCCCGTTCGCGGTCTTTACCGGAAACTAGGGTGTCCTGAGAAAAACTCAGAACAGCTTGACCTGATGCAGCTCCAGCTCTGCCGGAAGCTCGCGGCCAAACATGGTGATCCTTACGCGCACCTTGCGCGCAGGAATGTCGATCTCGTCGACGGTGCCGACAGAGCCTTCCATCGGACCGGCGGTGATCTCAACCGTATCACCGACCTTGTACTCGACCTCAAGGTCAACGGTGGTTTCGACGCCCATCTTGGCAACCTCCGCCTCGGTCAGGGGCTCGGGCTTGGACTCCGGGCCGACAAAGCCGGTGCAGCCGCGCGTGTTGCGCACGATGTACCAGGTGTTGTCGTTCATGACCATTTTGATAAAGACGTAGCCGGGGTAGAGCTTCGACTGAACCTCTTTCTCGCCGGTCTTGTTGCCGCGCTTGTCAAAAACTTCTTCAATGCGGGTCTCGGTGGGAACCTTGACGTCGCAGATCAGATCCTGCAGGTGGCGGTTCTCCACCATCGTCATCAGATCGGTTGCGACCTTGTTCTCATAGCCGGAATAGGTATGTGCCACATACCAATTTGCTTGCTCAGCCATTGTCTTTGCCTCCGCTCAACGCGCTCAGGCGCCGATCAACAGGTGGATGGCGCCGCCAAAGATGAGGTCCAGCAGGATCAGCACGACAGCTGCGACCAGCACGACCACGATAACGGTGATCGTATTGGTTTTGACGTCGTTCTTGCTGGGCCACACGACCTTTTTCAGCTCGCTCTTCGTATCTTTGAAATACTTGCCGATCCCTTTGAAAAAGTTCTTGACCTTGTCGAAGAAGGAGACCTTCTTCTTGCCGTCGTTCTTTTTGGGCTTGTCGCTTTGAGTCTGGGCTGCAGCGGTGGCTGCTTTATTGTCTGCCATCTCTAAGCTCCTATCCTCACTTGGTTTCGCGGTGAAGGGTATGCTTCTTGCAGAAACGGCAATACTTCTTCATCTCAAGACGGTCCGGAGAGTTCTTCTTGTTCTTCTCCTTGTTGTAGTTGCGCTGCTTGCACTCCGTGCAGGCCAGGGTGATCTTGACAGTCATTGTTCGGCACCTCCATTATCGGTTAATAAGCCTCCCTCGCGCTTGCAGGCGCCCTTGAAAAAGGGCATAAAAAATAAACCCGCAAAAGAGGTGCTATCATAATAACACGACTGCGGGTCTACGTCAAGCGGTTTTGCAAAAATTCTTGTAAAATTTTGACGGCCTTGCGCCGAACGCAGAAGCGGAAGCTCCGCGGGCGGGCATAGCCGCGTTCCCCGTCACAGCAGGAGGGCGCAAACGGCTGCCATCCCCTCCTCCGTCAGCTGCACGCCGCCCCGGGCAGCGGCCACGGCGGCGGTGGTGTAGTCGATCGTCAGGGCGGTGCGGGCACTTAAATAGGCCAGTGTCTCGCCCAGGGCGTTCAGGTCTGCGGCCAGCAGGTCGGTCAGCAGCCGGGCACTGCGGCTGCGCAGACCGTCGGGCAGACCGGCCAGCAGCGCCGGGTCCTGCCGCAGGAACGCCGCCCAGACGGCGGCGCGGGCCATGCAGCCCTCCCCTGCCCCGGGCAGCGCCGCCTGCAATTGGGCGATCAGCTCCGACGCCTGCGCGGCGGTACACACGGCGATGGGGTCCTCGCCGTAGCCCAGGCGCGTGCGTGCGGCGGCATCCAGCAGCGATGCCGTGTCGATGCGTGCCGAGGCTGTGCGGCCCGCGCAGTCCGCCCAGGTGGCGGGCGTGGCCGCGATATAGTGCAGCGCCGGGGCGGCGGTCTCCCCCGTAGCCACCGTGCCGACGAGCAGTTGTGCGGCCCGCCCGGCCCCGGCAGACAGCGCACACTCCGCCAGCGTTGTTGTACCCGAGGGTGCGCTGACGCGCAGCGAACCCGGCAGTGCGCAGAGTGTGACCGTCTGCTGCGGGCCGTCCGCACGGGCCAGCACAAAGGCGGGCTCCTCCTGCTGGACGACGAGCAGCAGCGTATACACGCCCTGCGCACCCGGCTTGATGTGCAGCGTACTGTCCGCCGCCGACGCCTGGCGCAGGAGCTGCTGCTTCTGATATTGGTCGGTGAAGAACGCGACGGTCAGCACCATCGGCAGCAGCAGAAGCAGCGTCAGCCCGAGGCTGTACCAGAAAATTCCGCGGTTGGAACGCATAACCCACACTCCCCCAGCAAAGACTATGCCTACAGTGTAGGCCGCAAGGGCCGCGCTTATACACTATTATAAAGGAGTGTCTGGTATGTTTGATGAATTTGGACCCCGCGGTGCCGAGGATGAGCGCGAAGGCTTCTGGACCGATTTGAGCGAGGTGCCCGACGAGCAGTACCGCGATGAGGATGAGCCGAAGCAGACGCAGGAGGTCATTGTCCCACCCGCGCAGGAGCCGTATGGCCCGGGAATCGTGCCGCCGGAGGAGAGCTAAAGTAAAAAGGCTTCCCCCGCGGGGGAAGCTGTCGCCGCAGGCGACTGATGAGGGGCGAGCTTGCGGAGGCAGCCCGCACACGGGGAGACGTCGCAAGCTCGCCCCTCATCCGGCCTCGGGCGGGGCCTCGGCCACCTTCCCCCACGGGGGAAGGCACGTACATTTATACCTTTTGATACACCAAAAACCGGAACCCGATCTCTGTCGTCAGGCGTTCACATTCCGCAAGCCGGGCTGCGCCGTCGGCGGGGGTGTTCCAGTAATAGGGCGTCATGGCGAACAAATCCTGCACACTCTGCCCTTCCAGCGTGATGACAGCGGTGGACTCAACGGCCTTCACAAACGCAAAGCCGTCGTATTCGGTCTGTCGGACCTCGTTTTCATACGGGCAGTCGTACAAAATCTCTTTCAGGCCGAACAGATGCCGCGCGGTGGGCACGGCGTAAACAAGATGCCCGCCCGGGCGCAGCATACGGGCAAACTCGGCCTCGGCCATAGGCGAGAAGATGTTCAAAAGCAGGTCGGCCCAGCCGTCGCACACCGGTGCACAAAAGCTGCCGCCGACACAGAATGCCGCGTCGGGCACGAGCTTCGACGCCAGCCGCACGGCCTCCTTAGACAGGTCGAACGCCGCAATCTGAGGGCAGCCCAGCGCGTCATACAAATACTTATCGTAGCTGCCCTCGCCGCAGCCGGCGTCCACAATATGGTCGTGGGGCAGTGCGGCGCAAAGCGCGGCCAGCGTCGCCATCAGCGGGGCGTAGTGCCCTGCCGACAGGAACGCGCGGCGGGCGCGGACCATGGCCTTGCCGTCGCCGGGGTCGGCGGCGTGCTTCTTCTGCATCGGCAGCAAGTAGGCGTAGCCCTCTTTGGCAAGGTCAAAGCTGTGGGCTCTGGCACAGCGCAGGCTGCGCCCGGCCAGCAGCAACGGACCGCCGCATACGGGGCAGCGCAGGGCTGCCGCGGTGGCGGGGGTCATTCGGCAGCCTCGGCGGGCGTGGCCGTCTCGGGGGTGTCCGCTGCGTCCGATGCCTCGGGCGGCAGCGGCACAGTCATACCGCCGTGGGCGGCGAGATAGTCCTCGAAATTTGCGAATTTCTGCTTCGGCGGGCGGCGGGAGATCAGATCGAGACCCGGCTGCTCCGGCGCGGTGCTGCGCGGGGCGCGGGCATTGCGGGGCGGGCGCGGTGCCTTGGGCTGGTCGCGCAGCGGCTGGCTGGGCACCTGCGGGGCCGGGCGGGCATTGCGGCGCGGCGGCTGGGGCGCGGCAGGGCGTGCGCTCTGGGGCGCATTCTGGGGTGCAGCCGGGCGCTGGGCCGGGGCATTCTGGCGCGGTGCCTGCTGGCTCTGCGGTTGGGCGGGTCTGCCCTGCCCGCGGCGAGGGTGGCTGCCATTGGCGCGGGGCGCATTCTCGCTGCGCGGTGCCTTGGGGGCTGCGGGCGCAGCGGCCTGCGGGGCCGGCTTGCGCGGCTGTGCGGGGGCTTTCCCCTCACGCGCGGGCTGCTGCGCCTGCGGGGCGCTGCCATTGCCAGCAGGGCGACGGCGGCGGCGACGGTGCGGTGCACCGTTCGGGGTTTGTGCAGCTTTTTCCATAATTCACCTGAATCCTGTTATACGCCGATGACACGGCATTCATTGTAATATCGTTTTTCCTCGGCATGGCCCATGCTGAAGGTCTTGCGGGGCAGCACGCCGCCCAGCACAACGCCCTTGAACAGGTCAGCCTTCGCAAAGTCGGGCAGCAGAATGGCCGTGGCTGGTTTGGCCGGGTCGGAGGCCAGCGCCAGCGCCGTGCTTTCGCCGTGGATGTAGTCCACGGTCACGCCGGGATGGGCGGGCAGGAAGTCCGCCAGAAATGCCTCCACACTGCCGACGGTCAGCGGCGCGGGCGGGTTGGCCAGCGCAACGGCACTCTCGCCGTGGGCATCGGCCAGGCGCAGACGCTGGTCGGACATCGTCGTACTGCTCCCCTGCTGCTGGTCCCAGGCGTCGAGCGCGGCATACAGCTCCTTGGCACCGACGCCGAACACGACGCGGTGGATCGGCTCGATCTCAATGGCGGGGCTGTGGACGTTGCAGACCTCGGCCAGGCACCAGCGCGCCGGATGGGTCCTGCGCTGCTCCTCGCTCAGGGTGGGCTTCAGCTCCTCCCAGTAGGCCTTGGCGGTGGCCAGGCTGTGATTGCCGTCACCGACGGCCAGTACCATCGGCTGCTGCCCTTTGGCAGCGGGCCAGCGGCGGGCAAAGGCGGCGGGGTCGGCCAGCGCCGCCAGCGCGGCGTCGATCCCGGCGATCAGCGCGGGGTCCTCGACGGCCCAGCCGCGCAGATGCCCGCCGCCCAGCATCAGCTCACCGTCGTAGAGCGGCGGCAGCTGGTTTTTGATAAGCCCGATGGGCTCGATCAGCGTGCAGTCGGCGTCGTCGGCCAGCATCATGACGTGGGGCGTTTCCAGCGTCGCCCCGCGGCGGACCTTGAGGCGCGGCGGGATGCGCTCCACGACGGTGCTCTCGCTCGGGCGGATGGCGGGCTTGGAGCCCTTCGCGTAGTCGTAGGCATCAAGATCGACAGCGCCGACAAGGCCCTGCCGGACCGTGCCGTCCATCTGGGTACGCTCAACATAAACGTAGCCATGTACTTTCCGGGTCAGAACGGATTTACGGTACTCCTCCATCGTGCGGCGGATGCTCTCTAAGCGCTCGGCCTCCTGCGGGGTGCCTAAGTACGCCTCCGGCAGAACGATGTGCAGGGTGCTGGGTTTGCCGTCGGCCAGGTGCTCGGCGCGCTGCCAGTACTCCGGCTGGGAGGTAAACTGGTCAACGGCGATGCAGGCCCACGGGTTCAGTGGGACCCCGGCGGCGGGCAGTAAAATATCGGCTGCGGTAAAGCAGGCTTCGGACATAACAACGACCCCCTAACAGTTACAGAACAACGGTGTGGCCAACCAGGGCGTAGATCGCCAGCGACAGCACGCCGACGTAGATCATCGAGCTGGGCAGACCCTGGAAGATCGAGGAGATGGCCTTGCTGCGCAGACGGCGGCGGCCCTCCCGAACGATAAAGACGGCAAAGACATAGCCCAGCCCGCTGCCCAGAGCGAACGCGACGCTTTGCAAAATCGTATAGTTCTGGTTCGCGCAGATGAGCATCGTGCCCAGCACGGCGGTGCTGCAGGTGGCAAGGCTGAGTTGGCTGCGGCAGCTGGCGCGCAGCTTGCGGGGCAGCACGCCCAGCAGCAGCCAGGCCACGGCCATGGCCGCGATGCCGCAGGTCAGGTAGACGATGGGCCGCAGGGCCGAGATGGGCAGCCATGCGGGCAGATAATCACGAAGCCACGGGAAAAACAGGTCGTGTGCGGCCCAGCCGGCAGGTGCGGACAGCGTGATGACCAGCAGCAGCGGCAGGCAGAAATCCCACACCTGCGCGCGGTGGTCGGGCACAAGCTTCATCAGGCGGGTGACGCCCAGCGCGCGGGCCAGGATGACATTCTCCGCAAAGACGGCCAGCACCATATAGCTGATAAACTGCACAACACCGTTTAAAATCGGCTGCAGCTCAGTGCTTACGGTCAGCATACAGGCGGCGCACCTCCTCATGTTTATAATCGGTGTACAGGTTGGCGGCGGCGCACCAGATGGCGGCCAGGATACCCACGATGACAAAGCCGCCCGCGGGCAGTGCAGCCAGCGGCAGCAGCGCATTGTGCAGGATGATGTTGCCAAAGACCGCGCCCGTGGCCAGCAGTTCACGCAGGCAACCCACGATGAGCAGCACAACACACATGCCGAGCGCGTTGTTGAAGCCGTGGCGGAACGCATCCCTCACGGGTTCAAGGTCGGAGAACTCCATGCGCTTGACGATGGCGGGCTCCACGACCATGATCGGCAGGTAGATGCCCAGCAGCGTCAGGTCGGAGCCGAACAGTGCGTAGAGTAAAACATACGTAGGGATGTAGAGAAGCGCCGCAGAGTAGCAGTACACCACGGGGCGGAAGCGGTTCTTTGTCAGGTGGCAGATGGCCACGGCCAGCACACGGGTGAAGGTGACCAAAATCAGCGAGGCGATACAGAGCATGAGCGCCCGCCGGCCGTCCAGCGCGGCACCGATGACCGGGGCCATGCCGAGGCCGCGCACAAGCACGGGGTTGGACAGCCAGATGTGGTCGGCGCGGATGCGCTCGTTCAGGGCAGCCTCCGCCGCGGCGTAGGAACGCGAGGCGCTGGCTTTTTTGGACTTCGGCGCGGGGGTCGGCTCCGGGTGGGCGGTGTGCTCTGCCGGGGCGGGCGCAGCCGGTGCCGCAGGGGCCGCCTTTTGTACCGGCGGCATGACCTGCGTGGGCTGCTGGGCGGGCTGTGCCGCGGGTGCAGGTGGCTGCACGGCATGGGCGGCAGGCTCGGCGGTTCTGCGCTTCGGGATCGAGATCGTGCGGGTCTCGTCAGCTGCTGCGGGCGTCTGGCTGCTGCGGGCAGCGGGAGTGGGCTGGGGTGCTGCGGACGGTGTGACCGCGGGGCTCCTGCCGTACTCCCGGTCCCGGTAGCTGCGGAACCGATCCTCCTCGGCCTGGGCTTCCGCCTGGCGGGCGGCCTCGCGCTCAGCTTGGCGGCGCTGGACCTCCTCCAGCATGGCGCGGCGCTCCGCGGCGGTGTACCGCGGGCGGCTCGTCGGGATGATGCCGCCGCTGCGGGCGGCATCACTGCGCCCGGGCGCGGGCTGCTGCGGTGCGCCGGGCTGCTTTTCCGGTGCAGGGGCCGCCGGGGCGGCGGGCGCCTTGCCGGTCTGCATGGCGGCAAGGGCGGCCTCGATCTCGGCGCGGGAGGCACCCTTCTCCGCCATGGCGCGGGCGACCTCGAGCATCTCCCTGGTGATGTGCGGGATAATTAAGGTCTCGGAGCGCTCCTCGCCCCGGCGCTTATTCGGGTTTTGTTGAATTGGCAAGGCGCTGCTCCTCCTCTCTCATAAAGCGGATGCGTTCGGTGCGGTGGCTGATGAGGTCGAGCCATTCGGGGATGGAGCTGACGATCAGCAGCGCACAGCAGGCCGCGCACTCATACGGGCTGAACACGCGGAACACATAGGTCATGATGCCCAGCGCCGCGCCGTAGATGATGCGGCTCATGCGGCGGTCCGGCATCGTGACCGGCTCACAGATCAGGAACAGGCCGGTGAACAGTGCCGTGCCGGACAGGACGACATATTTTTCCAGATAGAAGCGCTGGCGGATATATTCCCACGGCAGGCTGAAGGTCGGCAGCTCGTTCAGGTTCGGGAAGAACCACGGCAGGCCGATGACAAAGATAAAGAACGGAATAACGACAGAAAGCTTGATGTGCCCGCGCACAAGCAGGAACAGCCCGCAGGCCATCACGACCAGCGCTGCGCTGGTGCCCATGGCGGCGGAGACGTTGCCGGTCAGCAGGTTCATTGTGCTGGCACTGGGCAGACCGCCATCCCGCAGAGTGGCGTTCATGCCCTCGACGAGAGTGGTGTTCACGCTGCCAAACAGCGGCAGCTGCGTGCCGGGAATGGGGTACGAAAAGACGTCCTGCGGCCACGAGATACCGGCCACGACGACGCCGACGGCGGCGGGATGGAACGGATAGTGGCCCTCGCCGCCGAACGCCTCCTTGACGAGCACGGCGACGATGACGGCGGAAATGACGATGGGATACGAGATGCTGGCAGGCATCAGCAGCGCGATGAGCGCGGCAAAGCACTCACTGGACGGCTCATGGGACTGGTAGCCCGTGCCGTGCAGCGGGGCCAAGGCACAGTCGCACAGGTAGGCGGTCAGCAGTGCGGCCAGCAGCAAAAGCACCGGGCGCGCACCGTAGTAATACCACGACATGCCGATCAGCGGGACTGTGCACCACAGCAGGTCACTGTAGTAGCTGTAGTTCGCGCTGCGTTCAACTTTTTTACGATTGGGCATAGGGAAAAAGCTCCTTTACTTGCTGTGCAGGACGTTTACCACAGCGGCGGGATCCATGGCATGGAACAGCGAGCTTCCGGCCACGAGCCAGTCGACCCCGGCAGCGATGCACAGGGGGCCGGTCTCGGTGTTGATGCCGCCGTCCACCTCGATCAGGGTATCACAGCCGCGGCGGGTGCGCTCGGCACAGATGGCGGCAATGCGCGTGGGGGTGGTGGGGATGAACTTCTGCCCGCCGAAACCGGGCTCCACGCTCATGACCAGGATCAGATCGACAACGCCCAGATACGGGAAAACAGCTTCCACCGGCGTGCCGGGGCGGATGCTGATGCCGACCTGGCAGCCCGCAGCGCGGATAGCGGCGATGACCTCCTCTGCCGTGTCCGGCACAGCTTCGAGGTGGAAGGTGATGAGGCTGGCCCCTGCCCTGGCAAAGTCGGCGGCGTAGCGGGCCGGGTCACTGATCATCAGGTGGACGTCGTAGTAGACGTCGGGCATAGCGGCATGCAGGCATTTCAGCACCGGCGCGCCGTAGCTGATATTGGGTACAAAGTGCCCGTCCATCACGTCAAAGTGCATCAGGTCGACACCGGCCTCCAACAGGCGGGTGCAGTCATGTTTCAGGTTGGCAAAATCAGCCGACAGGATCGATGCGGCAATTTTCGTCATAATGTATATACTCCCTTGATAGTCCCTCTTTGTTGTACGTAGTATGTGCAGTGCGCACATATAAAACTATTATAGCCCATTGCGCCCCAAAAAGCAAGAAGCCCGCAGACCGGGTGTCCCGGTTTGCGGGCTGGGAGCGTCTTGCCTCCCTCTGCGAGGGAGGTGGCCCGTAGGGCCGGAGGGAGAGAGCCTTGCCATGGCCCGAAATATTTCGGACAGCGGCAAAGTTCTCTCCCCCACCGCCTGCGGGCGGAGCCCTTCGGGTCCGGGCCCCTCTGTCGCTTCGCGACATCTCCCCACACTGTGGGGAGTCACCCTCGCAGAGGGGGCCAAGGAGTTTTGTGACAAACGGGGGATCCTCCCCGAGGGGGAAGGCTTATTTTTTTTCACTGCGCCAATGATGCACGGTCTGCAGCTGGAACTCAAAGTCGCGGGCATCCTTGGCAAGCTGGCTCGAGAGGATGATGCCTGAGATAAACAGCAGCAGCGCCGCCACCAGCACAAAGCAGCAGACGATCAAAGTCGGGAAGCGCGGCACAAGGCCGGTCCGGAAATACTCGCCCAGCACCGGGATCATAAAGCCGATGCCGAACACGGCCAGGATCGCGGCCAGAATGCCGAAAAAGCTGAACGGGCGGTAGTTCTTGAACAGCCGCGCAATCGTGCCCAATACTTTAAAGCCGTCGGAGTAGGTGTTCAGCTTGCTCTCCGACCCTTCCGGACGATCACGGTAGTCAATGACAACGTTCTCGACCTGCATATTGCGCTGCAGGGCGTGGATCGTCATCTCGGTCTCGATCTCAAACCCGCGGGACAGCACGGGATAGGTCTTGACGAACTGGTAGCTGAACGCGCGGTAGCCGGTCATAATGTCCTTGATCTTGCCGCCAAACAAATGATTTGTGAAGAACCGCACCAGATCGTTGCCGAAGTTGTGGAACGGGCGCTTGTTCTGGGTGTAGTAGGTGCTGGACAGGCGGTCACCGACGACCATGTCGGCCTGGCGCTCGGTCACAGCGGCGACCATCTCGGGCGCAGCCTCCGCAGGGTAGGTGTCGTCGCCGTCCACAAGAATGTACGCCTCTGCGTCGATCTCGCGGAACATGCGGCGCATGACATTGCCCTTGCCCTGCTGGTACTCGTGGCGGACGACCGCCCCGGCTCCGGCGGCCAGCTCGGCAGTGCCGTCGGTGGAATTGTTGTCGTAGACGTAGACGGTGGCGTCGGGCAGGACGCGGCGGAAATCCGAGACGACCTTCTCGACAGTCTTGGACTCGTTGTAGCAGGGGATCAGAACGGCGATTTTATCCATAATAACAGGACCTCCGGGCGGATTTTACATCCAGAATTGAACAAGGCGGCTGACGGTGTAGTAAAGGGAAGGATTCATGCCCTGCAGATACGGCTCCATGGCGAAGAGTGTGCAGAAGCGGTAGACGGCGGTATATGCCACAGCGGCGGCCATGACGGTGTGCAGTGCGGGCAGCGCTGCAGCGGCGGTGCCCTCCCCCAGAGCTGCGCGGCGGGAGAGTGCGCCCTCGGCGCAGAACCAGCACAGCGCCGCACCAAGCAGCAGCACGGGGCTGTAATCCATTAGATAACGGTAGAGCACCCCGGCCATCTCGCAGTCAACGACGGTCATGACGACCATGGCGGCCAGGCTGCCGTAGACCACACAGGCGGCGACACGGCGGCGGTGCAGACAGCGGCGGAACGCGGGAAGCAGCGGCAGCGCCAGCACCCACAGGTACGGCGTGGCGGCCAGAATGCCGCCCGTGAACTTCTCGCTGATCGTGCGGATGACGGCGTTCGTCTGGACGTCGGTCTCCCGCAGGAACGGGAAAACACCCTGCCAGCTGGGCAGCTCGAACAGACTCGTGAACACAGCCGGGCCGATGCGCACGGCGTTGAAGCCGCGCTGGGTCATATCGTTGCCGGTCAGGTTGTAGTTGGCGCCAAAGTCAAAGGGCGAGCCGAACCGCGCAGCGTTGTACCACATGAGCCCGGCAGCGACCACCACCACCGGCAGCAGGAACGCGGCGGCCTCCCCTGCTCCGGCGCGGCTGCACAGCCGCTTCTGCCCGATGTACCGCGGCCAGAAGATGGGCACGGCCAAAAACGCAAACAGCTCCATCTGGGGGCGGCACCCGGCGACGAGCGCCACGCAGAGGCTGCCGAAGACGAGCTTGACGACCAGCGCACCGCGCTTTTCCACCGGCGTGCTGGCGGCGGAGAGCCAGAGCCAAAGCCCCAGCATCAACAGCGCCGCACCGCAGAGGATGGCATATTCATAAATGTAGGGGCGCAGCAACAGATAGTAGAACTGACTGCCCAGCGCTACGGCGGCCACGGCCAGCAGGTACGCTGCGGCGGACGCCTGCGGGAACCACCGGCGCACGGCCTGCCCGACGACGCCGAAGCAGGCGGCGAGGAAGATCAGCCCCAGCAGGACCATGCAGGGCGCATAGGCCAGGTTCTGGATGCCGGTCAGTGCCTCAAACGGCAGCTGGAACAAAAGACACGGTACAATGCCAAAATAGACGTAGTAGCGCCCATTGTAAAAGGCGTGGTCCCAGTGGATGTCGTTGATTTGCGCGGCGTCGCGCGCCCCGGCATCGTAGGGGTTGTCCAGCGCCAGCAGCTCGGCGGGCGGGTCGGCCTCCAGGTCAAGGCGCCCGTTCAGCAGGCTGTGCGCCAGCGCGCCGTACTGCTGGTAGACGAAGCTGACCGTGCTCTCCCCGTCCCAGAACGCGGTGTTGTAATCTTTTGTGGCAAGGCCGGTGTTGCTCGGCTCCCAGAACGGGATGACCACGACGAAGGCAGCCAGCACAAGGCCCAGCACGGCGGCTGCGGCGCGGTCACAGACGTTGCCCGCCAGCCAGCGGCGGTGCCACAGCCCGCTGGCCGGGCGCAGGCCGTAGACGGCCAGCAGCGCCAGAAATATCGCGCAGAAGCGCAAAATCGAGAAATCCAGCGCGCGCGGCGCGTTGGCCGTGATGCCGCGGAAGGTCAGCGCCACCGGGAACTGCACGTAGGTGGAGCTGTACCCGGCAGCGGTCAGCGTCAGCATCCCGACGGAGCCGGTCAGGTCCAGGCTGATGACCTGGGTGCGCGGGGCCTGCAGCCCCACCTGCCAGCTGCCGAAGCGGGTCAGCTCGGTGTTGGCGGCGTCGGTGCCCTCAATGGTGAAGATCACGGCGCTGTCGGCGTGGAGCGGCTCGGTGTCGTCGCTGACCAGACCGTCAAACCGCAGGTTGTAGATGGGCTGGTCAATGTCGAGGAACCGCAGATAGGTGCGGCCCTCGTCGAGCGAGATCGTGCCGACGCCGCGCCCGACGTTGATGTTGTCGTCAAGGTAATCGACGAGCTGAAACGGCGTGTAGCTGTGGGTGTTGAAGTAGGCCACATTGCCGACGAACACCTCCAGCCCCAGCGCCGTGACGGCCAGCAGCGGGACGACGGCCTTTAACCCTTTGCGCCCGAGGCTGCGCAGCCCGGCGGTGACAAGCCCCGCCCAGCCGGTCATGGCGGTGAGGGCGACGAGCCGGAACGCGTGGAAGCCGACGGTCAGCCCGGGGCGGTGGTAGGCGCACAGAGCGAACACCCAGACGGCCAGCCAAAGCCCGACGGCCCAGGCAGCGTCGCGGCGGGAAACCCTGCGGCGGGATACTACCGCAGGAACCGCACCGAAGATGCCGGAGACGAGCACGGTGAGGAGCAGGGTGATTATAATAAACATAAGAATAATGCTCCTCCTTTTGTGGGATAGGTGATGTGGCAGCGGGAAATGGCCAGAGCCCTTCCGGTCATCGCTGGCGCTCGACCACCTCCCCTGAAAAGGGAGGCTTTTTTCGGGCGTACGCCCGTGAAAGGCGCCCCACAGGGTGGGGAGCTGGCCGAGCTTGCGAGGCCTGAGGGGTCTTACCCTGCGGGAGCTGCCGCTTCACTGCTTTGCATACTTCTCCATCTCGTGCAGCCAGAACTCGGCGGTCTTGTCCCAGCTGTACTTTTTCAGGACCTCGTCGGGCGCGGCCACGGGCTGGGCGGCCAGCGCGTCAAGATCCACATCATAATCATACGGGTCAAAATACCGCGCCGTATCGCCGTACAGCTCGGGCAGGCAGGTGGCGTTGGCCAGCGCGACCGGCGCGCCCAGGGCCAGCGCCTCCAGCGGCGGGATGCCAAAGCCCTCGAACACGGCGGGGTGCAAAAACAGCTTGCAGTGCTTCATCAGCGCGGCGTTCTCTGCATCGGACACATAGCCCGGGTAGAACACATTGTGGGTGTCCTTCGCCTCGGCGTCGTCGCCAAAGGCACGCAGGTCCTTGCCGCCCGCGACGACAAACGTCTTGTCGGGGCTGCGGCGGGCGACCTCTCGGATCCACTTGAAGTTTTTATGCTTTGCCAGACTGCCGAGGGCGTAGAAGTACTCCCCTTTTTTGACGCCGGGCATCTTGTCAAAAATGCTCTCGTCGGGGGTGACGTTCTTCATGTGCTCCCAGCCGTTGTAGGTGATGCCGATCTTGTCCAGCGGGATGCCGAGCTTCTCGCTGATGAGGTGCCGCTGGTTGTCGCTGACCGTGAACACCCGCTGGGCGAACCATTTGGTGGACAGACAGTGTACCCAGAACTTGAAGCGGAAAAAGCCCTTGTCGGTATCCATGACCAGCGGGCGGATGTCGTGCAGCACCACGACGCTGCGGCGGGTCAGCAGCATATCGCTGGCAAGGCCCACGTAAAACGCATGGGTGCGGCGCAGGTAGGCGGGCAGCACGGCCAGATTGTAAAAATACGGGATGGACTTGAGCGGCACCAGCCGGATGTTTTTCAGCTCCGGCAGATGGATGGGCCGCCCGTCGTCGCGGTAGGCAATGCGGACGTCCAGGCCGGTGCCCTCGATCAGCTTGTCCAGCCGGACGACATTCTCATAGACATAGCGCGGGATACCGGTGATATTGTCACACAGTACCGTGCCGTTGATGACGATAGGGTTCAATCCAGTTCCTCCTTCTCCCAGTGGGAGCAGTCGAGCAGCTCCTGCTGCCAGTCGGCCATGCGGCGCAGGCAGTATTCCTTCAGCTCGCGCTCAAAGCGTTCCTCGCTGAAGGAGCGGCTGTGCTCACGGATTTCCTCTTTGGAACAGGCCACGCCGTCGCGCTCAAACCGTTCGATGCAGTCGGCCAGGCTCTCGACGGTCTGCTCTTTAAACCAGTAGCCGGTCCTGCCGGGCAGCACGCTCTCGCACGCGCCGCCGCGGCCATAGGCCAGCACCGGCGTGCCCGCGCTCTGGGCCTCGACGGGGGTGATGCCAAAGTCCTCTTCACCCGGGAAAAGGAAGCCCTTCGCGCGCAGGTAGTAGCTGCGCACTTCTTCGTCGGACAGACCGCCGCCCTTGAACTCGATGGTCGGCCCGGCCATGGCCCTGAGCTTGTCCAGCTCTCCCCCGCCGCCGATGACGACGAGGCGCTTGTTAAGGCGCGTGCAGGCCTGCACGGCCAGATCCACGCGCTTGTACCAGGTCAGACGGCCCACGGTCAGGTAGAAGTCCTCCTTTTCGACAAAAGGCGATTCGTTGATGTGGCAGCAAGGGTAAATGACATCGCTGTCACGCCGGTAATATTTTTTGATGCGCTGGGCGATATAATGCGAGTTGGCGATGAAATAATCCACGCGGTCCGCGGCGCACTTGTCCCAGATGCGCATTTTGTGCATCTGTCCGGGCATGACGAGCTTCGCCAGCCAGTTGGCGTTGGCGCGGTAGGTGTAGTAAAAATCCCACACATAACGGATCGGCGTGTGGCAGTAACAGATGTGTACGGCATCCGGGCGGGTGATGACGCCTTTGGAACAGGAGGAGGACGACGACAGCACCAGATCGTACTCGGTCAGGTCGAACGCCTCAAACGCGCGTGGCATCAGCGGCAGCATGGCCTTGTACAGCCTGTTGGAGAAGGGCACCTTCTGGAACCAGCTCGTGCGGATGTCATAGGTTTTAAAGTGCTCGGGCATGTTTTTGGGGTCGTACACAAGGGTGTAGATGACGGCATCGGGGAAAACGCGCTTCATGGCGTCCACAACGCGGTCCCCGCCGGCGTAGCCGACAAGCCAGTCGTGAACGATGGCGACCTTGGGCTCCTTTTTGCTCATTACAGACACTCCCGTCCGGTAACGCACAGGGCGTTATTGTAGTTTTTCGTCGTTGACCATCTTGCCGCCGAACACGGTGCGGAAGATGATCTTGATGTCCAGCGCCACGGTCCAGTTTTCGATGTACCAGATGTCGTAGCGGATGCGCTCGGCAATGTCGGTGTCGCCGCGCAGGCCGTGGATCTGCGCCCAGCCCGTGCAGCCGGGACGGACCTGCTGGCGCACAAGGTAGCGCGGGATCTCCTCTTTAAAATGCTCCACATGGTAGGGCACCTCGGGCCGCGGCCCGACGAGGGACATATCCCCTTTCAGCACGTTGAAGAACTGGGGCAGCTCGTCCAGGCTGAACTTGCGGATAAAGCTGCCGAAGTGGGTCTTGCGCGGGTCGCAGTCGGTGGACCAGCCGGTCTCCTGCTGCACATTGACCCGCATCGAGCGGAACTTGTACATCATGAAAGGCTTTTTGTTCAGGCCGATGCGCTCCTGCCTGAAGATGACCGGCCCGGGGCTGGACAGCTTGACGCCGATGGCCGTGACCAGCATGACCGGGCTGGTCAGAATGATCAGGATCAGGCTGCCGATAATATCAAGCCCGCGCTTGACAGCGGCGTTGAGCAGATTGTCAAACGGCGTCTGCCGCACATTGATGAGTTTGCACTCGTCCAGCACGTCAATGGTGGGCCGGGCGGGCAGATAGTCGCTGTAGAACGGTACCATCGTGATGCGCACGCCGTTTTTGTCGCAGGCGGCAAAAACGTGGGGCAGCAATTCGATCTCGTCAGCCTCCAGCGCTACGACGACCTCATCGACGGCAATCTCGTCGAGCCGGGCAGACAGCGCATCATAGCTGCCCATGTAGCGCACACCAAGACCCGGTTCTTCGATTCCGGCCAGATAGCCGTCCACGACAAAGCCGTAGTAGGGGTTGTGCTCGAGCGCACGCAGATAGAGCGCGGCGGATTTACCGCCGCCCACCAGCAGGATATGGCGCAGACCCAGCCCCTTGCGGCGGCGGGCGCGGTCTACCCAGCGCAGGATCATACGCTCGATCACGACGCCTGCCGTGCCGAGTATATAGAACAGCGCCAGTACGATACGGGAGTAGTCGTCCAGGTGCATCAGATACAAAGCACCAATGAAGATCAACAGTCCCGCCGCGTTGATGGCGGCAATCTTGGTGCAGCGCTCGGCCAGGCCGCGCAGCCGCGTGGTGCTGTAGATACCGGCGACCCAGTAGATGAGCACGAGCACCAGCGACGTGGCCAGCCCGGCAATGATGTTGCGCGGGTCCCGGGCCACGGCCAGCGCAGGCCCTGCGCCGCCCGGCTCAAAGTAGCGGACGTAATTGAAACGGATATAGTTGGCAAGCAAAAAGCCGATGAAAAGCAGTGCCGCGTCCGCCAGCACATACAAAAGGCTTTTGAAGCGTTGGTTCTTTTCCAGCAAGAGGTGATGCCCTCCCTACGGTGATAGATTTAAACAATCTATTTTACCATATTTACGCCGGTATTGCAAATCAGCGGTAAAGCTCCTGCAGCTGATCCAGCGTTTTCTTCATTTCGGCGCGGACCTCCGGCGGGCCGGAGACGACGACGCCGGTGCCGAACCCGGCCACCCAGCCGAAGAACTGCGGGCTGACCTGAATCTCGGCGGTCATCGTAAAGTGCTCGCCGTCGGCGCAGGGCGTCAGGATCGGCGCGGTGCCGAACCGGTCGATCATCGCCCCGGCAAAGCGGTTCTCGCATTGCAGCGTTACCCGCTTGAGCGGGCCGTTGAACATGCCGAACATCTGCTGCATATACGTATTGACGTCGAAATTGGCGTATTCTCCGGCACCCTCGCGGGTCGTGTCGGGCAGCTGGTGAACGTTCTGCATCTTGTCGACGCGGTAGTGCTTGAGCCGCCCCTCGGTGTAGGCGATCAGATAATAGTTGCCGTTCTCCCACACGAGCACCCACGGGCTGACGCGGTAGAGCTGGCCGTCGTGGCGCGGGGCCATCCGCTTTTGCAGGTTCCAGTCGCAGTATTTGAAGGTGACCTGCTCCCCTGCCGTGATGGCGGCGTGCAGCGCATCGACGGTGTACAGAATTTTCTCGTCGGTGCTCTTGATACGCCCGCTGACCAGTACCTTACGGTCCAGCTCCTCCTGCCGGTATGTGGAGGTGAACTGGCCGAGCTTGTCAATCAGGATTTTGGATTTGCGCGCCGTGATGAATTTGCTGGCGTAGACGGCATCGACGAGCAGCTTGAGCTCGGCAAGCTCAAACGGAGCCTCGGTCATATAGTAGCCGCCGCCGCGCCCGCGCTGCTGCACGATCTCATATTTGGCGTCGGGCAGGTTGTTTAAGGTGTTCAGGTCATCGTAGACGCTTTTGCGCTCGGCGACCACGCCGTGCTCCTGCAATTTTTCCACCAGCTGGGGAACACTCAAGGGGTGCTTCTCGTCGGTTTCCCGGGCGAGGATCTCCAAAAGAACAAGCAGTTTGCGTTTCTGGCCTTCTTTGCGCGACATAACAGCGGCTCCTTTCCTGAGTCTGGCAGATATAGTCCTATTATACACCCTATAGGGGCGGGTGGCAAGACCGGGAACGGCCGTCTCCCGGGAGGTGCTGCCGCCTTTCGGTCCGCAGCCTTACCGTCCCAGCTCCCCCAAAATCCACCCTAGATCTTCAAACAGATCCCCCGGCAGCATGGCGGTCATGCTGCGGCGCTTGGCGCAGCGGTCTGCAGCGGCGCCGTGGAGCCATACCGCACAGACCGCGGCGTTCTCGGGCGTGCGGCCCTGCTTTAGACCCGCTGCCAGCAGCCCGGCGGTCAGACCGGCTAAAATATCCCCGCTGCCGCCCTTGGCTAACCCGGCATTGCCGGTCTCATTGCGCCAGACCGTGCCGCCCGGCGCGGCAACCAGTGTGTGATGCCCTTTCAAAACGGCGACGCAGTGATATTTTTCGGCCAGCGATACGGCGGCACCCTCGCGGTCCGCCTGCACCTCGGGCACAGTCAGGCCCAGCAGCCGCGCGGCCTCGCCGGGGTGGGGCGTCATGATCGTGTTTGCGGGCAGATCCCCCCTGTACTTCCCCGCTGCCAGTGCGTTCAGTGCGTCGGCGTCCAGCACGGCACCGGCCCACGGGGCGTTCCTGCCGAGCAGGGCCTTACAGACATCGGCGGCGCTCTCCCCCAACCCGGGCCCGGCCAGTAAAACGGTGGGCCTGTCCGCGAACCAGCGGCGCAGCGCGTCGGCGTCCTGCGGGTGGATGCCCCCGTTGGCCGCCGTGCGGCAGCCGCAGGCGCAGCATTCCGGCGTGCGGGAAAGCACCAGCTGGATAACAGGCTCGACGCTGGCCAGATACACCAGCCCGGCCCCGCCGCGCAAAGCGCCCTCTGTGCAGAGCGCCGCCGCCCCGCGGTAGGCCATGCTGCCCGCCGCGGCCAGCACACTGCCGTAGCTCCCCTTGTTGCTCTCCGCCATGCGCCCGGGCAGCAGCCGGCGCACCAACTCCCGTGTGATTTCGCGCTGCATCTTGCATCCCTCCGAAAATAGATTATAATAGGTATATTATAAGGCATAAAAGCCAAAAGCGAAAGGGGCAGTTTGCATGGTTCCGGCATTAGAGAAAATTCTGGCAGCAACAAAAAGCATGGTCTTTTTCGGCGGGGCGGGCGTTTCGACCGAGAGCGGCATCCCCGATTTCCGCTCGGTGGACGGGCTGTACCACCAAAAATTCAAGTACCCGCCCGAGACGATGCTCTCCCACACCTTCTACGAGACCCACACCGCGGAGTTTTTTGACTTCTACCGCCAGAAGCTCATCGTCCACGGGGCAAAGCCCAACGCGGCCCACCTGCGTCTGGCGGCGTTGGAGCGCGAGGGCAAATGCAGGGCCGTCGTGACCCAGAACATCGACGGCCTGCACCAGGCCGCGGGCAGCAAGACCGTGTATGAGCTGCACGGCTCGACCCTGCGCAACTACTGTACGCGGTGCGGCAAATTCTTCCCGGTGCAGTTCATTGAGGATGCGGCGGGCGTCGGCGACGGCGTGCCCCGCTGCGACGAGTGCGGCGGCATCGTCAAGCCCGATGTTGTGCTCTACGAGGAGGGGCTGGACGAAGAGACGATGGAAAACGCCGTGCACGCCATCCGCGGGGCCGACACCCTCATCGTCGGCGGCACAAGCCTGGCCGTCTACCCGGCGGCGGGTCTGCTGCGCTACTTCCGCGGGGAGAACCTTGTTGTCATCAACAAGCAGCCCACCCCGGCGGACGCAATGGCCAATCTGCTGATCCACGCTCCGATTGGCCGCACGCTGGATCCTGATGCCCCCATTGAAGTGTAGAAATTACACAAAAATCCATGCTTTTTTTTAAAAAGGCATTGCAAAACGCCGTGGAATTTTGTTATGATAGATTCATATTGAGTTTATAGGCAGAGTTGATAGAGGGAGACGGTTTTTATGGCAAATGCACTGACGGATTTTACCAAGAAACGTGAATTTCTGATTTGCATGGATTCCGACGGCTGCGTGATGGACACGGTGCGCATCAAGCATTCCACCGTCATGTGCCCCGAGCTCATCCGCGTGTTTGCGCTGGATGACCACGCGGATTTCATCACTGCCGCGTGGGATGAGATCAACCTGCACACGATCACCCGCGGCATCTCCCGGTTTGAGAGCGTCCGGCTGGTGTTTGACCGGTTGAAAAACCGCGGTATCGAGATCCCGGGCAGCGAGGATATTGCCGCCTGGGTCGATACCGCGACGGAGCTTTCCACGGCCAGCCTGCAGCGGGAGCTGCAAAAGACCGGCAGCCTGGCCCTGCGCAAGCTGCAGGAGTGGAACAACGCCTGCAACCGCCGTATTCAGGCGCTGGAGCCGACGTTTGAGCCGTTCCCCGGCGTGGAGGAAAGCCTGCGCCAGCTGCACGCCGTGGCCGATGTGGCCGTCGTCAGTGCCGCGAACGAAAGCGCCATTGCCAGCGAGTGGAAGCGCTACGGGCTGGCCCGTCATGCGGATGTTATCTTCGGGCAGGAGGTCGGCAGCAAGGCGAACTCCATCGCCACAATGCTGGCCTGCGGGTATGAGAGCCGCAAGGTCATGATGGTCGGCGACGCCATGGGCGACGCCCAGGCCGCCGCTGCCAACGGTGTGGCCTTTGTGCCGATCCTGCCGGGCCGCGAGGCCGACAGCTGGCGCCGCCTGCAGGAGGAGGCCCTGCCCAAGCTGCTGCACGGCACCTTCAGCCCCGCCTACCAGGCCGAGCTCCTGGCCGCCCTGAGAAGTGCGCTGCACGGGTAAAACTGCGCTTGCCTCCCTCTGCGGGGGAGGTGGCCAAGAAAAGACAAATTTCGCGCCGTCACTCTTGTGACGGCGCTTTATTTATGGTATACTGACTTTGAGTATGTATAAATAGACAACGCTGCGCCTGCGGTTGATTCGTAGGATGGCCCGCCCTACATCCATGCCAAAAAGGGGCAGCGGAGATATTCCTGAAAAATTCCGAAAAGGAGCCGACCCATGGACCTTTTACAGCAAGCCCGTGCCGAGATCGACACCGTTGATGCCGAGATGGCCGCTCTGTTTGAGCGGCGTATGCGCGCGGTGGCCGATGTGGTGCGCTACAAGGCCGAGACCGGCAAGCCGGTTTTTGATGCCGCGCGGGAGGCCGCCGTGCTTGACAAAAACACGGCCCGCATCACCGACGAGGCGCTGCGCCCCTACTATCGCGCCTTTCTCAGCGATGCCATGAGCATTTCCCGCGCATACCAGCGTGCCCGGCTGGGCCGCGATACCGCCGCCTACCAAGGCGTGCCCGGCGCGTGGAGCCACATTGCGCTGCGCCGCCTTTTCCCCTTTGCGCGGGAGACGGCCTGCACCACCTGGGGCGAGGTCTTTGACGCCGTGCAGAACGGGGATGCACAATTCGGCGTTCTGCCGTTTGAAAACTCCAACGCGGGCGATGTCTCCACCGTGCTCGACCTGCTGTACACCCACCCCGATATTATCATTGCCCGGATGTGCGACCTGCCGATCCGGCAGGACCTGCTGGGCGTGCCGGGCGCGACGCTGGAGACGGTCAGGACCGTCATCAGCCACCCGCAGGCGCTGGCCCAAAGCAGCGTTTTTGTACAGCAGCACGGCTTTAAAACGTCCACCTGGGGCAACACCGCCGACGCGGCCCGCCATGTGGCCGAGCTGAACGACCCGAGCGTTGCGGCTATTGCCAGCGCTGAGACCGCCGGGCTGTACGGCCTGCAGATCTTGTCCGCGGGCATCAACGCCGACGGCGACAACACAACGCGGTTCATCGTGATCGAGCGTGCCGCCGCCGCCCCCGCCATGACCGGCGAGGGCCAGCGGCTGGCGCTGCTGTTCACGGCACGCCATAAGCCCGGCCAGCTGGCCGCGGCGCTGGATCAGATCGGCGCGCGGGGCTTTAACATGGAGTGCATCAAGAGCCGTCCCCTGCCCCATGTTCCGTTTGAATACTATTTCTATGTACAGATCGTCTGCCCGGCGGGCAGCACGGGCGCAGGGTGTCAGACCCTGCTGGACACCCTGACTTCTGTTTGCAGCACCCTGCGGCTGCTGGGTGCCTTCACCCTTGACAGTACGGAGAAATAAGCCATGAAGATAAAGGATGTGCGAAGCATGAAACTGACGATGCAGCTTAAAAGCCGCAGCTACGATATTATTTTGAAGGCTGGATGCCTTGCCAACCTCCATCAGTTCACGAACGTGGCAAACCGCAAGGTCTTTGTGCTGACCGACTCCGGCGTACCCGCCGAGTACGCGCAGACCGTGGCGGCCCAGTGCCCCGATTCCACCGTCTACACGATCCCCCGGGGCGAGGGCAGCAAATGCCTGAAGGTCTACGGTCAGGTTTTGCAGGCTATGCTGGCGTTCGGCATGGACCGCAAGGATCTGCTGGTGTCCGTCGGCGGCGGCGTTGTGGGCGATCTGGGCGGCTTCTGCTCGGCCAGCTATATGCGCGGCATTGACTTTGTCAACTGCCCCACGACGGTGCTTTCGCAGGTGGATTCCTCCATCGGCGGCAAGACGGCGATTGATTTGGGCGAGACGAAGAACATCGTCGGCGCATTCTGGCAGCCCAAGGTCGTGCTTGTCGATTTTGACACGCTCAAGACCCTGCCCCGCCGTCAGGTCGTCAACGGCCTGGCCGAGGCGCTCAAGACCGGCATCATCGGAGACCCGCAGCTGTTTGCACTGTTTGAGTGCGAGCACCCCGAGGATAACATTGAACAAATTGTTTACAGAAGTCTGAAATTTAAGAAAAAGATCGTCGAGCAGGACGAGCGCGAGGGAAGCATCCGCGCCTGCCTGAACTTCGGCCACACCATCGGCCACGGCATCGAAGCCGTGCGCGGTGTGCGGGGCCGCCGTACCACGGGCCTGTACCACGGCGAATGCGTCGCGCTGGGTATGCTGCCGATGATCGAGGACACGGCCCTGCTCAAGCGCACCCGGGCGATTTACCGCGCGCTGGGTCTGCCCACCCGTGCCGGGGCCAACAAGGAGAAGGTCCTGGCCTACATGCAGCATGACAAAAAGGCCCGTGGCGACCATATCACGGTCATCAAGTGCCCCGGCCTCGGCTGCTGGCGCGCCGACAGTCTGCCCATGACCGAGCTGCCGGCTTTGTTAGGTATGGAATGAGGGAAACGGCATCTGACGGCATGGCTCTCTCCCCCACCGACCTGCTGGCCGAGGGCCTTGTCTCCCTCTGCGAGGGAGGTGTCCGCGGAGCGGACGGAGGGAGAGAGCTTGCCGGGATCGCCATTTTTCCATTCATAGAAAAATCGGGAAGGATATATGAAAAACACCTTTGGAAATGCCGTCAGTATGACGATTTTTGGTGAGAGCCATGGACCTGCCGTGGGGGCGGTGCTTGACGGGCTGGCCGCGGGCCTGCCGGTGGATGAGGCCGTGATTGCCGCGGCCATGGACCGCCGCCGCGCCCGCGGGGATGGGCTTTCCACCGCCCGCACCGAGGCCGACGCCGTGGAGTTCCTCTCCGGCGTGTATGAGGGCCGCACCACCGGCACGGCCGTCACCCTGATGATCCGCAACCTGAATACCCGCAGCGGCGACTACGCCAAAACCGCCGACCTGCTGCGCCCCGGTCACGCCGACTACACGGCCTACGCCAAGTACGAGGGCTTTCAGGACGCGCGCGGCGGCGGGCACTTCTCGGGCCGCATTACGGCGGCAAGCGTTGCGGCGGGCACGATCTGCGAGACGGTGCTGAACGGCCTGGGCGTAAAGGTCTACACCCATATTGCCGAGTGTGCAGGCGTGCAGGACGCACCGCTTTCCAGCGCTGCGGGGCTGGTCATGCCCGACCCGCAGCCCGGACACTTTGCGCTGCTGGATGCGTCGAAGGAGGAGGCCATGCAGGCGGCTATCCGCGCTGCGGGCAGCGAGGGCGACAGCGTCGGCGGTATTCTGGAAACGATTGTGACCGGTCTGCCCGCGGGCATCGGCGAGCCGTGGTTCGACAGCGTTGAGAGCGAGCTGGCCCACCTGATGTTCGCCATCCCGGCCTGCAAGGGCATTGAGTTCGGCGCGGGCTTCGGCTTTGCCGCCATGCACGGCAGCGAGGCCAACGATCCGTTCACGATGCGGGACGGCAAAATCGCCACCGCCACGAACAAGAACGGCGGCATCAACGGCGGCATCACCAACGGAATGCCCATCGTGTTCCGCACGGTGCTCAAGCCCACGCCCAGCATCTATAAGCAACAGCATACCGTGGATTATATCGGCAGGACCGATGCGGAGCTGCAGATCAAGGGCCGCCACGACCCCTGCATCGTGCCCCGCGCCGCCGTCGTGCAGAACAGCCTGACGGCGTTCGGACTGCTGGATCTTCTGACCGTGCGCTACGGCACGCTGGCCCAGAAGCACGGATTCCCCAAAGTGTAAAAACAGGAAGTGAAGAACTATGCAGCAACGGCTGTACGGATTGATCGGCGGCAAGCTGGGCCACAGCTACTCCAAAATCATCCATGAAAAAATTGCAGATTACACCTATGAGCTGCTGCCCCTGCCCACCGAGGCCGAGGCCCGCACCTTTATGGAAAAGCGCGCCTTTGCGGCCATCAACGTGACGATCCCCTACAAGCAGTTTGTCATCCCCTACTGCGACGTCGTTGACCCGAAGGCGCAGTCCATCGGCGCGGTGAACACGATTGTGAACCGTGACGGGAAATTGTATGGGTATAACACCGACTACGCGGGCTTTGCCTATCTGGCCGGGGCCCACGGCGTAGATTTTGCGGGCAAGACCGTGCTGATCCTGGGCACGGGCGGTACGCACTCGACGGTCACGGCGGTCTGCCGCGACGGCGGGGCTAAGGAGATTCTGACCGCCAGCCGCACCGGCAAAGGCGATGCCCTGCTGTACAGCGAGGCCATGCACCGCCCGGACGTGCAGATCATCGTCAACACGACGCCCTGCGGCATGTTCCCGAACGTGGGGCAGTGCCTTATCGACCCGAAGGCGTTCCCCGCGCTGGAGGCCGTGCTGGATGTGGTGTACAATCCCTTCCGCACCGAGCTTTTGCTGCGGGCCGAGGACTACGGCGTGACCGCGGCGGGCGGCTTTGAGATGCTGGTGGCGCAGGCTGTGTTTGCCGCGGAGCACTTTACCGGCAGACAGCTGGACACGGCAGCCATCATCCCGGCGGTCAGCCGCGAGCTGCGGCACCAGCTGGCGAATGTCTCGATCATCGGGATGCCGGGCTGCGGAAAATCCACCGTCGGCGCGGCGCTGGCAAAGCGCCTTGACAAAAAATTTGTGGATCTGGACGCTGAAATTGAGCGCCGCACCGGGCATAATATCCCCGACATCTTTGCCCAGGAGGGCGAGGACGCGTTCCGCCGCTATGAGGCGGACGTGCTGGCCGAGGTCGCTAAGAGCAACAGTCAAGTCATCGCCTGCGGCGGCGGGGTCATCAAGAGCCCGGCCAACACCCGCGCACTGCGCCAGAACGGCCCCGTGCTGTGGGTGCGCCGCCCGCTGGAGGCGTTGGCTACCGGCGGACGCCCGCTCTCCAAGGGCGGCGCGGCCTTAAAGCAGCTTGAAGCCGAGCGCACGCCGCTGTATGAGGCCGCCTCCACCGTCGTACTGGAAAATAACGGCTCGCTGGGCGAAGCCGTGGACGCTGCGGTGAAGCTGTTTGAGACAGACGAAAAGCTGTAAAAGCCTTCCCCCTCGGGGGAAGGTGGCGCAAAGCGCCGGATGAGGGCAGAGCTTCCGAGGCCCGCCGAGAAGGAGCAGTGCCCGCAAGGTTTGCCCTCATCAGTCCGCTGCGGCGGACAGCTTCCCCCGAGAGGGGAAGCCTTCAGGCGGCGGGCCGATGCTTGGCATCGGTCCCTGCAACGCAATATTCTATAGAGCATAAAAAGTATATAAAGTATATAAGAAAGAGGCTCCTATGATTATTTCCACTAAAAAAGGTACGCCCCAGGTCGAGCTGGACCGCATTGTCGATAACTTCGAGAAGCAGGGCCTGTCCGTCACGCTGATCCGCGGTACCGACTATAACGTCTTTGGTCTTGTCGGTGATACGACAAAAATTGCCGAGAAGGACGTGCTGGCAAACCCCTGGGTCGAGAACGTGACCCGTGTGTCCGCCCCTTACAAGCGCGCCAACCGCCTGTTCCACCCGGAGGATACCGTCGTGGACATCAACGGCGTCAAGGTCGGCGGCAATGCGCCCATCGCCGTTATGGCCGGTCCGTGCAGCATTGAGGGCGAGGAGCACACCATCAAGATGGCCAAGGCTGTCAAGGCGGGCGGTGCCAACTTCCTGCGCGGCGGCGCGTACAAGCCCCGCACGAGCCCCTACTCCTTCCAGGGGCTGGGTACCGAGGGCATCCTGGATATGGTCAAGGCCCGCGAGATCACTGGCCTGCCTATCGTCAGTGAGCTGATGGACGAGGTCCACATCCCCGAGTTCGAGGAGTATGTGGACGTTGTGCAGATCGGCGCGCGCAATATGCAAAACTTCCAGCTGCTCAAGGCCGTCGGCAAGATGCACAAGCCCGTTCTGCTCAAGCGCGGCCTGGCGAATACCATTGAGGAGTGGATCATGTCCGCCGAGTACATCATGGCCGGCGGCAATGAGAACGTTATCCTCTGTGAGCGCGGCATCCGCACGTTTGAGCGCGCGACCCGCAACACGCTGGACCTGTCCGCCGTGCCGGTCATCAAGGAAAAAACGCACCTGCCCATTATCGTTGACCCCAGCCACGCCACCGGTGATTATAAGTACATCGAGAGCATGGCTTTGGCTGCTGTGGCCGCCGGTGCCGACGGTCTGGAGATCGAGGTCCACAACGACCCGCCGCACGCCTGGAGCGACGGCGCCCAGTGCCTGAAGCCGGATAAGTTCGCCGATGTGATTGCCAAGTGCCGCAAGGTCGCTGCCGCCATCGGCCGGGAGATGTAAATTGGACGCGAAAATTCATGTCAGCCGCTTAGGCGGAACGGCCACGGTACCCCCCAGTAAAAGCGCAGCGCACCGTGCGGTGCTGTGCGCCGCATTGGCGGAGGGCACCAGCCATATCACGAATATCGAGTACAGCAAGGACATCCGCGCCACGCTTGGCGCGGCGGCCCAGCTGGGCGCAAAAATCACCGAGGAGGCCCACTCCGTGACCATCAAGGGGCACGGGACGGCGGGCGGCTTTGTGACGGTGACACGCCCGGTTTTCTGCAACGAGAGCGGCTCCACACTGCGGTTCATGATCCCGCTGTTCAGCCTGACGGCCCAGAAGGTGCGCTTTACCGGCGCGGGGCGGCTGTTTGACCGCCCGCAGGCCATCTACCAGATGCTGTTTGAGCGCCAGGGCCTGCAATTTGAGCAGACGCCCGAGGGCATCACGATCTTTGGACGGCTGCGTCCCGGCGGGTTCACCCTGCCCGGCGATGTGTCCAGTCAGTTCATCAGCGGTCTGCTGTTTGCCGCGCCGCTGATGGAGTCCGAGAGCAGCATCGAGGTACTGGCCCCCTACGAGAGCCGCTCCTACGTGGATATGACGGTTGACGCCATGCAGCAGTTCGGCGTCAAGGTCACGAGCCGCGCACGCAAAAACGGCAGTGTGATGTACCGCGTGGCCGCGCCGCAGCGGTATACGGCCAGCGACTTTGCCGTCGAGGGCGACTACAGCCAGGCCGCGTTCCTGGCCGTGCTGGGCTGCGTCATCGGCGGCATCACGGTCACGGGGCTGAACCCCGACAGCCAGCAGGGCGACAAGGTCATTCTGGACATTTTAAAGCGCTGCGGCGGCAAATTCAAGCCCGTCGAGGGCGGGCTGCACTTTGACCGCAGCCTGCTGAAAGCGACGGAGATCGACCTGGCGGACTGCCCTGATTTAGGGCCGATTTTGTTCACGCTCGGCTGCTTTTGCAGCGGTGAGACGGTCATCCGCAATGCGGGCCGCCTACGCCTGAAGGAATCGGACCGCATCGAGGCCATGCAGACCGAGCTGCGGAAGATGGGCGCGCGCATCGAGGTGGACGGTGACACCGTGCACATCCAGGGCGTGGCGCTCCACGCGCCGAACGCACCGCTGTCCGGCCACAACGACCACCGCATCGTCATGGCGCTGGCTGTGGCGGCGATTGCCAGCGGCCTGCCCGCCCTGCTCTGCGGGGCCGAGGCCGTGGACAAGAGCTGGCCCGCGTTCTGGAGCGTGCTGCGCGGTCTTGGCGCCAAGGTGGAGCTGAACACCGACAAACAAGAAGAATTTGACATAAAGGCGTGATTTCCTATGCTGGATAAAAGCAAAACTTACCTGATCGTCGGTCTGGGCCTGCTGGGCGGCAAGTACGCGCAGGTGCTGAGCCAGAAGGGCTACAATGTGACCGGCATCACCCACAGCCAGTCAACGCTGGACTATGCCTTGCAGCATGACTACATCCGCGCCGGTAAAAATGCGGATTTTGAGGATCTGGTAAGGGAGGCCGACTGCATCATCTTCGGCCTCTACCCCACCGTGCTGCTGGACTGGGTCAAACAGTACGGCCCACTCATCCGCCCCGGCACGATGGTCACGGATGTGTCCGGCGTCAAGCGCGGTGTGGTCGAGCCGGTGCAGGCCGCCCTGCCGGAGGGTGTGGAATTTATCGCCAGCCACCCGATGGCGGGCCGCGAGACGAGCGGCATCGCCCACAGCGCCGAGGTCAACTTTGCCCCCGCAAACTTCATCATCACCCCGACGGAAAAGAACAGCCAGGCGGGCATCGACTGGTGCCGCGACCTGGCCGCGGAGCTGGGCTTCAAGCGCATCAGCGTGCTGACCCCCGCCGAGCACGACCACATGATCGGCTACGTCAGCCAGCTCTGTCATGCCATTGCCGTCAGCCTGATGTGCGCGTCCGATAACTCGGAGCTGGCGAACTACACGGGCGACTCCTTCCGCGATTTGACGAGAATTGCCCATATCAACGACAAAATGTGGGCGGAGCTGTTCCTGTGGAACAAGGACAACCTGATTTCCGAGATTGATATGTTTGAGAGCGCCCTGCAGGATATGCGGGAAAAGCTCGTCCGCGATGACCGCGAGGGGCTGGAGGAAATGTTCCGCCTGTCCACAAAGCGTCGGGAAGCGTTTGACAAGAAATAAAAAATGCTGCTGTCTCAAGCGGACAGCAGCTTTTTTATTTGGCTCGTGCAGGGGCGGAGTATGGTTACATGTGCAGACGCTTTACGATTTCGTTTTTCAGGGCTCTGCCGCGGAAGATGACAAGGCCCAGAAACGTGATGACGCTTATGATCAGGCAGATGACCCACGGCAGACTGTGGGCGTCCAGCCTGCCGGAATAGTCAATGCGGAAGAACAGCAGAATGTACGGCAGGACGCCGATGCCGATGTTCATGAGCAGATACACGAGCGCGTTTGCTGTAAAGCGGCTGCGCAGGAAGGCAAAAATAAAGTTGCAGACCAGCGCTGTACAGCACAAAATCGGCACGACGAGGTCCAAGCTGTACCCCGTGTAGCCGTTGAACCAGTCGGTAAAGACGAGAAGCGCCGAGACGAGCAGCAGCAGATTGAAGATCTGCCGCGGGCCGTTGAAGCGGCGGCGCAGCACGGCGCGCACCACCCGCAGGACCGCCACGGCCCAGACAGCCATCAAAATGCTGAAATGACGGTGGGGCGTGTCTTCCATCAGCAGGAAATCAAAGGCACCGGCTACGACGATGAGCGCTGACAGCACGAACGCCACAATCTTATACAGCAGGGATGCGCGGTGGATGCGCGGGGCCGTTGCCGGAAAATACGGCTCTCCGGCGGGGCCGGACAGGCGGTTCTGGCACAGCGGGCAGTAGGCAGTGTCCCCGCCGACCTTGATATGGCAATGCGGGCAGGTATTCATCTTTCCACCTCCGTAGCGTACAGGGTAACATCCAGCCCATCCTTGGCAAACTCCCGGTAAAGGCGCTGCAAAATGGCGGTGCTGCGCAGGGCAGAAGCAGTGCCCAGCACAAGGTCGTCCCCGTAGGAGCAGACCACAGTGAACAGCGTCTTACAGCTGGAAAACGCTGCAAAATTGTGGATATAGGGCTTCATACCCTCCGGGATGCTGACCCGGCCCATGTTGGAGACAACGGCGGAGACATGCCGGTCCTCCAGCTTGGTGAAAAACTTGACCGCCGCGTTTTTGATGACCAGCGGAACCGGGCGGATGCCGGGTATGTGTTCCAGTTTTTCATACGCATCCATCTGGGCGCGAATGTTCTCGGGCTTTAAAACCTCTTTCAGCTTGGCATCAAAGACCGGGGCGACGGTTTCCAGCGTGTCCTCGGGCGTCAGCGTATGGGCGATGCAGACCGAGTTGAAGAAGTTGCGCGCGGTCTCGCTGGGATAGTAGTTGCGCAGGTTGACGGGCAGGCTGATGGAGATCGGCTTTTTGCGTTCCAGTGCGGGCATATCGTGGTAGATGGCCAGCATGAAAGATGCGCCCAGGTAGCTTGTCATCGAAACGCCCAGTGCGTGGGAGCGTTCCAACACCTGTTTAGAGCTTAAATGTCCCTCAAAAAACTGCAGCTGGCTGTAGGGCAGAAAACCGTGCGGGCGGTACACCTTGGGTTTTTTAGCGGATTTCTTCCGCTTGGTGCCCTCATAAAAATTGCGGAAACTGTCCTGTGCCATATCCCCGGCGGAGGCGCTGTTGGGCGAGGGAACGTTCTCCATTTCACCGGGATGGCGCAGCGCCAGATAGTTGCGCACGATGGACTTTAAGTAGAGCAGGCCGCCGTTGCCGTCCGTAATGGCGTGGAACATTTCCAGGTTGATCCGCGCCCCGAAATACGTTACGCGGTAGATCAGCTTATTGCGGCGCTCCGGCGTATACAGAGGTGCGCAGGGGGCTTTGGTTTCCGGCTGGGCGGTGGGCAGCTGGTCGGTGGACTCAAAATAATGCCAGAACAGACCGCGGTGCAGCGTGACCTGAAACTGCGGCCATTCCTGTGCGGTGCTGCGCAGGGCCTCATTCAGCGTATTGGGGTCGATCTCCTCGTTCAGCGTGCAGGAGATACGAAAGACCCGCGGGTCGCGCTGGGACGCCGTAGCCAGAAACACCTTGGCGACGTTATCGACTTTATACCAGGAATCGGACATGAGCATGGTCCTTTCTTTTGTGGCTGTATGGGAGCGGCTGCCTTCCGGGAACTGCTACTTTCTTTACGGGTTATAGCCCGCTCAAATGATCCTCTGCACAAATCGCCCCGCGCTCTCCATTGCGACGGCGGCTCTGCGGATCGGCATCTGCTGGAACACATGCCAGCACTCGGGGTAGACCTCCAGCTGGGCGTACACCCCGGCCTTCTGCAGATTTTCCACAAGGCGCTCACTGTCGGACTTCAGAATTTCGTTTGTGCCTACCTGTACCAGCGTCGGGGGCAGACCGCGCAGGTCGGCAAAGAGCGGGCTGTAGCACGGGCGCGACCAGTCGGCATCGGGGCCGGTGTAGGCCTCGCGCACGGCGGCGATGTACTCCATCGTCAGCATCGGGTCCAGTGTCTTGCAGGTGCGGTAGCTCTTTCCGCTGGCCGTCATATCGGTCCATGGGCTGAACAGCACCAGCCCGCGCGGCTGGGCACGGCCCTGCTCCTTCAGCTTTAAAGCCAGCTCCAGCGCCAGGTTGCCCCCGGCGGAGTCGCCCGCGACGATAACGTCCCGCGCACCGTAGCCCATATACATTAAATAATCCCACATCGCCACGGCATCCTCAATGGCCGCAGGGAACGGGTGCTCCGGCGCAAGGCGGTACTCAAACGAGAGCACGTCAAACCCGGTAGCCAGCGCCAGCTTGCTGGCCAGAATGCGGGCGTACCCCAGCTGGCCGCAGGTGTAGCCGCCGCCGTGGCAGTACAAAACGGCGTGGCGGCGGTCATGGCCGTGCTCCAGGCTGACCCACTCGGCGGGGATGCTCCCCACTGTCAGGCTGTCGCTGCGGATGCCGATGCCCGGCGTGACGAGCCGCGCAAACAGCTCCTCCGCGGCGCGCTGGCGCTCCAAATCCTCGGGCGTCGTCGAGGTGTGGTCGCTGATGCTGTGCACGGCCTTGATGGCCCGCATCATCGGGCCGAGGTCGTCGGGGTTCTGCTCCTGCTGGGGCACCAGCGTTTTGATGACAGCCTCGAGCCGCTGGCTCAAATCGTTTTTTCTTCTGGACATGGCAGCTCCTTACAGCTTGGCCAGCAGCCGCGTCCATACGGTGCGCAGCAGCGGCGGATGTGCGGCGGGCAGGCCGCACAGGCGGTAGATTTTGTTCAGCGGCGGGAAAACCCCACGCCTGACATAGCCATTGTAAATCAGCTTCAGCTGGCGGTCCTTCGCCGCACCCGGCAGATGCAGGATGCAGACGGGGTCGAGTGTATAATTTGTCGATACATAGTAGAAATGCCCGCCAAGCCAGTAGCGGAAGATATAGGCATTTGCAGCGCGCACGGGTTTACCGGCCAGCAGACTGCGGTAGGCGGCACCGCACCAGACGGCCTCGTCACCCTCCTTCGGGGTGATGCCCTTTGCCTGCAATTCTTCAAAATAGTCACGGCACAGCGACATAAAATCGGCCAGCCGCGCCCTGCTGCCCGCGACCAGCTCGCCGCCGAAGTGCGTCAGCGCGTGCGGTGCGCCGTCCGGCTCCACCGCATCAAAGCAGCGGCTGATGGCGGCGGTCATCGTCTGGCTGGCGGTGTGGGGGACCTGATACAGCAGCACGGCCTCGTCGCATTCCCGCCACAGATCGTCCAGCGGGCGCTGGGTGAAGGTGTCGAGGTCGAGCATCGCCGCGCGGGCAAAGTTGCGGTTTTCCAGCACCCACGCCATGGCGCAGAGCTTGTAGTAGGCCAGTGCCCAATTGGTGTCGGCGGGCACGCGGTAGGTGGTAAACGGGCAGTCCCAGATCTCGACGCCGCCCTGCGTCAGCTGGCTGCGGAACGGCTCCGGCACGGGAGCATTCGTCAGCAGGGCCACTGTGCAGGCAGGGTTCTGCGCCTTGGCGCTGCACAGCGCCACGACGGTGCAGCGGTCATAGACCGTGCGGCCCAGATTGGCTGCGTCTCCCTCGCGGTAGCCGTCCAGCGTGGCGAATGCGCCGAAAATCAGATTTTCCATGGGCAGACCCCTCCCGTTACACACAAATACATCTTTATTATAGTCATTTTGGGGGTAAATGTCTATGGTCATCCCCTGCAAAATGCGCGGGAGCGACGGAAAAATAACTTTTTTGTGTGCAGACCTTGCCGAATTTTGTCATACCCTTTATAATGTTTACAGATGTAAAATTTTTATGAAGCGGCATCGCCACAGGCTGTGCCGCGCGGAGCAGTGTTTTTTATGGCGTTTTCTTCGGTGCAATTTCTGTTCGTTTTTCTGCCGCTGTCGCTGGCGGTCTACTGGCTGTGCCCCAAGTGGCTGCGCAATGCCGTGCTGGCTGCGTTCAGTCTGCTGTTTTTTGCGTGGGCGGGCTTAAAGGGCGCGGCCATCCTGGTGCTGCTGGCCGGTATCAACTGGCTGGGCGGGCTTTCGCTGGGGCGGCTGGCCCACAAAAGGCCGCTGCTGATTTTGTTGATCTTGCTGGATCTGGCGGTGCTGGGCGGCTTTAAATATGCAGGCTTTGCGGCGGAGACGGTCAACGCCCTTGTGCCGGGTCTGCTGCCGGTGCTCTCCCCCGCCCTGCCGCTGGGGCTGAGCTTTTACGTGTTCACGGCCATCGGCTACTGTGCCGATGTGGCCGCGGGCAAGGTGGAATCGGAAAAGAACCCTATCCGTTTTGCGGTGTTCCTCGCGTTCTTCGGCCACGGGCCGTCCGGGCCCATCGTGCGGTACGGCCAGCAGGCCCCGCAGCTGGATCCCGGCAGCGAGAAGCGCCGCGTCTCGGCGGACCGCTTCTGCTACGGCATCAAGCGGCTCGTGCTGGGCCTTGCAAAAAAGGCCATCATCGCCGACCAGCTCGCTTTGATTTACGCCAAAGTCGCGTCGGTCCCGGCGGCCACACTGCCCGCGCCGATCCTCGTGCTGGGCTACACGGCCTACATGATGCAGCTGTATTTTGACTTTTCCGGCTACAGCGATATGGCCATCGGCATCGGTGAGTTCTTCGGCATCACGCTGCCGGAAAACTTTGAGTATCCGTATCTTGCCTGCTCCGTCGGCGAATACTGGCGGCGCTGGCATATCTCGCTGTCGAGCTGGTTCCGCGACTGCGTCTACATTCCGCTGGGCGGCAGCCGCTGCCGCCTGCGCCGCACCTGCCTGAACCTGCTCATCGTCTTTGCGCTGACCGGACTGTGGCACGGCGCGGCGTGGCAGTATGTGGTGTTTGGTCTGCTGCACGGCATAATTTTGTGCATGGAGCGCCTGGGCCTGCGCCGGGCGCTGGAGCAGCTGCCGCGACTGTTCCGGCACCTGTACACGGTGGTGCTGCTCTGGCTGACGCTGGTGATCTTCGGTGCGCCGGGCCTGTCCGAGGGGCTGGCCGTGCTCAAGGGCATTTTTACATGGCAGAGCGGGGCCAAGGGCTATACGCTGGCGGCCTTTGCGGACACCAAGCTGCTGCTGATTTTAGCGGCGTCCTTCCTGCTGTGCGGGCCCGTGCAGGCGCTGTGCCCCAAGCTGAAGGCGGCTTTGTACGCGAAAAAGGCGCCGTCCCCTGCCGGGATGGCGGGGCTGCTCGTGCTGCTGTTTCTGGGACTTATGCGCGTCACGGCAGGCACTTACAGCGCGTTTATTTATTTTCAATTTTAAAGGAGGTGCAGAGCCATGCGTAAAGCGGTCAAAATTGGCTTTATCGGCGTGTTCTGCGCCGTCATCGGGCTGGCGTTCCCGGTGTTCAACATTTTTTCCAAGCAGCTGTCGATGGACAGTCACGAAAACCGCCTGATGACCGGCCTGCCACAGGTGCTGCAAAGCCCGCTGCGGGAGCTGCCGCGCAATCTCGACAACTTTCTGGTCGATAACTCGCCGTTCCGCTATCAGTTTGTGCTGGTGAACGCCGGGCTGGACTACGCGCTGTTCGGCACGAGCCAGAGCGACCAGGTGCTGCCCGGCAAGGACGGCTGGCTGTTCTACAAGGACGGCCCCAACGCCGCGCAGCCGATGGCAAACTATCAGGGGCTGGCCGAGCTGAACGACAGCGCCGACACACTGGCCGAGGCCAGCGCGGGCTTGCAGATCTTGAGTGATAAGCTGGCCGAAAACGGCTGCACACTGGTGCTGGATCTGACGCCCAGCAAGGATCGCATCTACCGCGAGTGCATGCCCGACGGCTACCCCATTGTGAACGAGGAAAACCGCACCGACCTGCTGGCGGCCTATCTGCAGAGCCACACGACAGTGCCGGTGGTCTGGCGGTATGACATGCTGCGCAGCCAGGCGCGGCAGAACGCCGACCGGCTGCTGTACTACAAAACGGACACCCACTGGAACGCCGTCGGCGCGCTCATCGGGCTGGACGGCATTTTTGAGGCGCTGGACATGCCGACGCGCCCGGCGGACAGCTACCCCGTCGAGGCCGGCGGCACGACCACCGGTGACATGGCAAACGTGGCGGCGCTCTACGCCAGTCTGCCCGCCGAGGAGACCTACGTAGTGCCGGGCTATGACCGGATGTTTGAGAAGGACAGCCGCGCCGTGCGGGTCATCGGGGATTCGTTCAGCGAGTACTACATGCCGTACCTGCAGGCGCGCTTCACGAACAGCTGGCGCGAGCATATCGACACCTTCACGACGGATGTGGCCGAGCACCCGGGGTGCGACATTCTGATTTTGGAGTTCAACGAGCGCAGCCTTGACAAGCTGCTGGCAATACTGGAGCAGTTTTAAGCGGATCAAATAAGGCGGCCTGTCTGCGGGAATGACGCAGACAGGCCGTTTTTTGTGCTGTAAGCGAAAATGTACGCGATAGTTGATGGTGTAAAGCAGCGGGGTTTGGTATACTGGGAACAGAAAAATCCGTGAAGGAGGAAAGAAAAATGCTGTTTGCAACATGGGTGACGGCGCTCAATATTTTGGTTTTTGCGGCGCTGGTGGCCGCGGTGATTTATCTGTTTGTGCTGATCGTACGGGCGCTGAAGAAGTACATCGGCAGCAAGGAGATGCGGGAGGAAAAGCAGGCCGTGAAGCGCACCCTGGGCGAGACGCTGAAGGCCCACCGCACCCGCTGCCAGATGACGCAGGAGTTCGAGGCTGAGGCGCTTGGCGTGAGCCGCCAGACCGTATCCAAATGGGAAAACGGCAGCGCCGACCCGAGCACCACAAACTTGCTGGCGCTGGCGAAGTTGTACGGAGTGGAGGCGGAGGATCTGTTGCGGGGAATAGATCGCAGCGAAGAGTGAAGAGAACTATGTAGGGCGGCCAGCCCTCTGGCCGCCGCGGAGGGGGGCAGGATACCTACCTGCAGAGCAATTTGAAAAGGGGGTAGCAAACCGGAAAATGCAAGGCCCGTCAAGTCGCGGGCCGGGCATGCCCGGCCCCTACAAACAACCCGGGAATAGAAACCGTTGCGCCCAAGGGGGTTCGGGGGAACACCCGAATTTAAAGCGGAGGAAGGCCCGTTGGCGTTAAGCGCGAACAGTAATACTGCGTTCGCGTAGCCAACGGGCCTTCCGACTTCCACTTTGGGGTTCTTAGGGGCGTGCAGCCCCTAAGGCGCGGGTCCGCTGCGTCGCAACAGCGGCAGTTTTCTTTGTAGGCTTTCTTTTGCTGTCAAAAGAAAGCCGCCTTTCGGGAGGATGCCGTTAAAACTTTAGCGCAGCCCTAAATCCGCCAGAATATCCGTCCGTGCATCCAGCGCCAGCGTGGCGATGCGGCGAATTCGCTCGGGCGTCATATAGGGTGCCAGACCGCTGATGGAAAACGCACTTTCCGCGCGCCCGTCCGCCCCGGGGATCGCCACCGCCACACAGCGCACGCCCAGCTCGTTCTCCTCGTCGTCGATGGCGTAGCCGTTCGCGCGGACCTCCACCAGCTGGCTGCGCAGCTCCTCCAGATCGATGATGGTCTTGTCCGTCAGCTTCTGCACATTGCTGTGCGTCCAGATGTCCTCGAGCTCGTCGCCGGGCAGCGTCGCCAGAATCGCCTTGCCGACGCCCGTGCAGTACAGCGGACTGCGCAGGCCGACACGGCTCGACATCCGCATCGGGCCGCTCTCGGTCTTATAAATGTATACGATGTCCCGCCCGTCGCGGATGACGAGATGCACGGCCTCGCCGGTGCGCTGGGACAGGCGCTCTAAGTGCGCCTTCGCCACGCCCATGATGTCCATGCTGTCCACAATGCCGCTGGACAGCTCAAACATTTTTAAGGTCAGCCGGTAATGGCCGTTTTCCTCGTCCTGCACGACGTAGCCAAGCCCGACCAGACTGGCCAGCAGACGGTGGACCGTGCTTTTGGCCAGCCCGGTCTCCTCTGCCAGCCTTTGCAGACTGACCCCCGTGGGGTGCGCCGCCAGATGCTCAATGAGCTGAAAGATGCGCTCCACGCTTTGTACGCCGCTTTTTTCTGCCATGATCCCGGCCTCCCGATGAAATTTAACAAAAATTTCATAATTTTGCATGGCAGACAAACCGTGCCTGCCGTTCCGCATTATGGAACGATTATAGCAGAGTTTGCCCGATTTTTCAAGCTCTTTTCCGAATAGCGGAATCCTAGGCGGATGCGACAAAAATCGTGCGCTTTCTTTCACATTTTTGCCCGATTGACGCCCGCCGCCGCTGCGTTTATAATAAAAGTAACCAAGTGCGGGCATCACTGCGCATACTGCGCCGGACTGCCGCACACAATCAGTGAAGGAGAATTGCTATGAATTCTGTTTTGCAGCGTGTTTACGAGATCGGCATTATTCCGGTCATTGCTTTCAACAGCGTGGATGAGGCCCTGCCCCTGTGCAAGGCCCTGATGGCCGGCGGCCTGCCGGCTGCGGAGGTCACCTTCCGCACCGCCTGCGCCGAGGATTGCATCAAGAAGATCCATGAGGAGCTGCCCGATATGCTGCTGGGCGCCGGCACTGTCCTGACCAAGGATCAGGCTGACCGCGCTATGGCTGCCGGTGCTTCCTTCATCGTTGCCCCCGGCTTTGACCCCGAGGTCTGCCAGCACGTCATCGACAAGGGCGGCATCATGATGCCCGGCACCGCCACCGCAGGCGAGATGCAGCAGGCCATGAACATGGGCTGCGAGGTCGTCAAGTTCTTCCCTGCCGAGGCCAACGGCGGCGTGGACAAGCTGAAGAACATCGGCGCTGCCCTCAAGACCTGCAAGTGGATGTGCACCGGCGGCGTCAACGCCAAGAACGTCAACAACTACCTGGGCTACAACCAGATCATCGCCGTCGGCGGCACCTGGATGTGCAAGAGCGACAAGATCAAGGCCGGTGCCTGGGACGAGATCACCGCTATGAGCCGTGAGGCCGTTGACGTTATGCTGGGCCTGGAGCTGGGCCACATCGGCATCAACTGCGCTGACGAGGCCGAGGCTGCCAAGACTGCCGAGACCATCGCCAACCTGCTGAGCATGGCCGTCAAGGTCGGCAACAGCAGCATCTTCGTGGGCAAGAAGGAATTCGAGATCATGAAGAAGCCGGGCCGTGGCACCAACGGCCACATCGCCATCCTGACCAACAACGTTGACCGCGCCATCTACCACCTGGGCCAGCGCGGCGTCAAGTTCGACATGGCCAGCAAGAACGTCAAGGACGGCAAGACCATCGCCATCTACTTTGCTGACGAGATCGCCGGCTTTGCCTTCCATCTGGTCCAGCGCTGATTTTGGCGTAAAATCATCCGTAAATCTGTAGGGGGCGGCGTCCCGGACGCCCCGCTCCCCTATTTTATAAAATTATTAAAGTAAAAGGAGTTCACCATGAAAGTCGTTACTTTTGGCGAATTGATGATCCGTCTGCAGCCGTTCAACTATGAGCGCTTCGTTCAGGCCAACAACCTGGAGTTCAGCTTCGGCGGCGGCGAGGCCAACGTTGCTGTTTCTCTGGCCAACTACGGCATCGACGCAGCCTTCGTTACCAAGCTGCCCGCTCATGCCATCGGTCAGGCCGCTGTGAACAGCCTGCGCCGCTACGGCGTTGACACCAGCAAGATCACCCGCGGCGGTGACCGTGTCGGCATCTACTTCAACGAGAAGGGCGCTTCTCAGCGTGGCTCTGTCTGCATCTATGACCGCGCCAACTCCGCCATCCAGCTGGCTTCCACCGCCGACTTCGACTGGGATGCCATCTTCGAGGGCGTGGACTGGTTCCACTTCACCGGCATCACCCCGGCCCTGGGCGAGAACGTTGTCGAGATCTGCCGCGAGGCCTGCAAGGCTGCCAAGGCTCATGGCGTCAAGATCAGCTGCGACCTGAACTACCGCGGCAAGCTGTGGACCCGTGAGCAGGCCCGCGCTGCCATGACCGACCTGTGCCAGTACGTTGACGTCTGCATCTCCAACGAGGAGGATGCGAAGGACGTCTTTGGCATCGAGGCTGAGGCTACCGACATCTACGCCGGCGAGATCAACCGCGAGGGCTACAAGAGCGTTGCCAAGCAGCTGGCTGACAAGTTCGGCTTTGAAAAGGTCGCCATCACCCTGCGTGAGAGCCACTCTGCCTTCGACAACGGCTGGAGCGCCATGCTGTACGACGTTGCCTCCAACGAGTACTGCTTCTCCAAGAAGTACGACCTGCACATCATCGACCGCGTCGGCGGCGGTGACTCCTTCGGCGGCGGCCTGATCTACGCCCTGCTGAACGGCAAGAGCACCCAGGACGCTGTTGAGTTCGCTGTTGCTGCTTCCGCTCTGAAGCACTCCATCGAGGGCGACTACAACATGGTCACTGTCTCCGAGGTCGAGAAGCTGGCCGGCGGCGACGGTTCCGGCCGTATCCAGCGCTAAGTTTAGACTTTTCCTACTAAATCTGTTTGCATCATAGCAAAAGCCCCGCAGGCGAGAGCCTGCGGGGCTTTTGTCGTTCCCGTCTGCCCGGCGGGACATTTTTTGCCCTGATTGTCAACCCTGACGCAGGGAGGGCGTTGACATTCTGGCCGGCGTTGCGGTATACTGGCCTACAGTCGGGTTTATAAGGGGGCGGCAAAAATGGTCAAGCAGGAGGTGCTGGCGGCGCTGGATGCTGTGCGCGGGCGGTATATCTCCGGGCAGGAGCTGGCCGCTCAGCTCGGCGTGAGCCGCACCGCCGTATGGAAGGCCGTGGCTGCCCTGCGCCGGGACGGTATCCCGATCAAGGCCGTCACGAACCGCGGCTATACGCTGGCGCAGAGTGTCGATGTTCTGAATGCTGCCGCCGTGGCCGTTCAGCTGGATGAGGCCACGGTGAAAGCCCTGCAAATCGAGGTCGTGGACCGTCTGCCCGGCACCAACGCCGCCCTGCGCAGCCGGGCCGACGCCGGGGCACGGGAGGGGCTTGTGCTGATCGCACAGGCACAGTCAGCGGGCCGCGGGCGCGGCGGGCACAGCTTTTACTCCCCGCCCGGCGGGCTGTACATGAGCATCCTGCTGCGGCCCGAGATCGGCGCGCGGCAGGCAGTGGGCCTGACCGCCATGGCCGCTGTGGCCGCCGCCCGCGCGGCGGAAAGGCTGTGCGGCGTGCCGATCACGATCAAATGGGTCAACGACCTGTGGAAGAACGGCAAAAAGGTCTGCGGCATCCTGACCGAGGCCGCGCTGGACCTGGAATCCGGTATGCTGGATTACGCCGTGCTGGGGCTGGGCTTCAACGTCGCAGCCCCGGCGGACGGCTGGCCGGAGGACCTGCGGGACGTGGCGGGGGCGCTGTACGACGGCTCCCCTGCCCCGGGCGCGCGGGCCGCGCTGGCGGCGGCGTTCCTGAACGCCTTCTGGCCGCTCTACCGCGCAGGGCCGCGCAGCGGCTATCTGGACGAATACCGCCGCCGCCAGGCCCTGACCGGCCAGCGGGTGCTGGTCACGCCGCGCCGGGGCACGCCACGCGCCGCGCAGGTGCAGGGCATCGACGACGAATGTAAACTGGTCGTGCGCTTTGACGGCGAGAGCCGTCCCGCTGCGTTGAACAGCGGCGAGGTAAGTGTGCGATTATTATAAAAAAGAGGGGTTATCCGTATGACAAAATCTTCTGAAAACGTCCGCCGCATGGTGCTGTGCGCCATGTTCACCGCGCTGGTCGCCGTGTGCAGCCAGATCGCCGTCCCGATGCCGTGGGGTGTGCCGATCAATCTGGCGCTGTTCGCCGTCTACATGGCGGGCACGATGCTTGGCCCTGTCTGGGGCACGGCCAGTCAGGTCGTGTTCATTGCGCTGGCGGCCATCGGTGTGCCGGTGCTGGCCAACTTCCAGGGCGGCCCGTCTGCCATCTTCGGCAAGACCGGCGGCTACGCCATCGGCTACATTCTGACCGCGCTGCTGACGGCCCTGCTGACGAAGGCGCTGGGCCGCAAGTTCTGGTCGCTCTGCGTGGCGATGGTCGTGGGCTGTGCCGCCTGCTACGTGCTGGGCACGATCTGGTTCATGATCCTGACCGGGGCTGACCTCGTCAGCGCCCTTGGCTGGTGCGTCCTGCCCTACCTGCCCGGCGACGCCGTAAAAATCGTCCTTGCCGCCGTGCTGACCATGCAGCTGGACAAGCGGCTGAAGGGCTCGCTGGTCTGAGGCTGTAGGGGGGCGGCGTCCTCGGCGCCCCGCGGGTTACAGTAACCCAAGGGCTTCCCCCTCGGGGGAAGCTGTCACCGAAGGTGACTGATGAGGGCAGAGCTGATCGGGCTGACCCGTTTACGGGCAACCGTAGCAAGCCCGCCCCTCATCCGGCCCTGCGGGGCCACCTTCCCCCCTCTGGGGAAGGCAAAGCAACAAAGCAAACAAAATCTCCCGCCCTGCTGGTCAGGGCGGGTTTTTTATGCTATAATACTTGTATATAACAAAGTAAAGGAGCCTGCCCATGAAATGGCTTGCCGTTGACTATGGCGATTCCCGCACCGGGCTTGCCGGGTGCGACGCCGGGGAGACCATTACCTCCCCCATCACGCCGCAGATCGAAGAAAAAAGCATGAACAAGGTCGCCGCCGCCGTGACCGAGGTCTTTGCCGCCCGCGGAGCCGAGGGCCTCGTCTGCGGTTTGCCCAAAAACATGGACGGCACCGAGGGCAGCCGTGCCAACAAGAGCCGCCGCTTTGCCCAGCGCCTGGCCAACACCGCGGGTGTGCCCGTTGTGCTGTGGGATGAGCGCCGCACCACCGTGTCCGCCGCCGCTATCCTGGCCGACAACGATACGTTTGGTGCCAAGCGCAAGGAGCGGCTGGACTCGGTGTCTGCCGCCGTCATTCTGGAGAGCTTTCTGAACTGGCGCGCCCACCACCCGGACGAGGAGCCGCCCGAGCTGGTCCGCCCCGAAGCATAAAAAGGAGTACGAACATGCCGAACGCAAATGAACCCCGCTTCCCTACCCATGTCGCCATCATCGTGGACGGCAACCGCCGCTGGGCCAAGCAGCGCATGCTGCCCGTCAGCGTGGGCCACAAGGCCGGCTTTGACCGCTTGCGCGAGATCACCCGCTATGCCGTCGGTGACCGCGGCGTCTTTGTGCTGTCGCTCTATGTTTTCTCTACAGAGAATTTCAGCCGCGACGCCAAGGAGGTCGGCTACCTGATGGACCTCTTTGCCAACAACTTCCGCACGATTGCCGACGAGATGAACGAGCGCGGCTGCAAGGTCCTGTTCAGTGGCCGCCGCGAGGGTCTGCAGCAGCGCGTGCTGGACGCCATGGACTACATGATGGACCTGACAAAGGACAACGAAAAGGGCATTGTCAACTTCTGCCTGAACTACGGCAGCCACGCAGAGTTGACCGACGCGACCCGCGCCATTGCCGCCGAGGTCAAGGCCGGTACGCTCGAGCCTGAGGCCATCGACGAGAAGGTCATTGAGAAGCACCTCTACCGCGACCTGCCGCCCGTGGACCTGATGATCCGCACCAGCGGCGAGGAGCGGCTCTCCAACTTCCTGCTGTGGCAGTGCGCCTACGCGGAGTTCTACTTCACCGATACCCTTTTCCCCGATTTTACCAAGGAGTGCTTTGATAAGGCACTGGCCGAGTATGCCCGCCGCGACAGACGCATGGGCGGAAACACAAAGAAATAAACCTCAAAAGCCTTCCCCCCCCTTTTTGGGGGAAGGTGGCCGAGGCCCCGCCCGAGGCCGGATGAGGGGCGAGCCTGCCGCGGCAGCCCGTCAGCGGGTGGCTCCAGGAAACTTTGCCCTCATCAGTCACCTTCGGTGACAGCTTCCCCCGAGGGGGAAACCTTTGAAAATAGCATAATACACAACCCGCCCCCGCAAACTTTGGCATATCGGCCAAAAATTTGCGGGGGCGGGTCTGCATATACTGTCTTATATCAGCCCACAGTGTCCAGGCCGTTGTCCTCGGCACTGCTGTAGGTCGTGATCGTCACGCTGTTGATCGTGATGGCGGCCTCCTCGGTGGGGCGGTAGGTGTCGTTGCCGTCATCGTCCTTCACCGTGTCCACGCAGGCCATGGCGTCCACAACGTCCATGCCCTGATAGACCTGCCCGAACACGGTGTCGGTGTTGTCAAGATACGGCAGCCCGCCCACAGCGGCGTAGGCCGCGATCTGCGCGTCGGTGTAGCCGTTGGCGGTCAGCTCGGCCTGCCGGTCACTGCTGCTCACACTGTCCGGCAGGGCCGTCACAAAGTAAAACTGACTGTTGCCGCCGGTCACGTCGCCGCCCGCGGCAAACGCGGTGCAGAGCGCCCCGGCGTAATGCTTCAGATCCGCGCTCGCCTCCGGCGGATACGGGTTGTTGCTCCAGATCGTCGAACCGCCTGTGCCTGTGCCGGTGGCATCGCCGCCCTGCACGGCAAAGCCGTACTCGCTGCGCCAGATCGTCGTATTATCGTAATAACCGCTGCGGGCCAGGCCCACAAAGTTGTAGACGGCCATCGGCGCGGCATCCGGGTAGAGCACGGCGCGCACCTCGCCTAAGGATGTGTCAAAGATCGCAATCGTGTCGCCGTCCGCAGGGGTGTTGAACTGCCGCTCGGTGCTGGTGAAGTCCGCAGGCCGGGTGGGCGGGGTCTTTGCCGCGCCCTTGCTGCAGGCGCACAGCAGGGCCAGCGCCAGCGCGGGCAGCAGGCAGAATCGTTTACGCATAACGGGTCCTCCGTGAAAAATCCAATTAAATTCATTATACCACAGAACTTCCCGCTTGAACACCCTTGACGTTTGCGAAAAAAAAGGGTACACTATAGCTATCAAATACGAACGACCACAGGAGGTCACTTATGTCTGACGAACTGAGCCCGGAAATGCTGGAAGAGGCTGCCCCTGACCTGCTGACGCTGGAGGATGAGGACGGCAAGGAGGTCACCTTTGAGGTGATCGACGCTACGGAAGTCAACGGCACCCGCTATCTGGCTGTCATCCCCTATCAGGAGGACCCGGAGAGCCTGCAGGAGGACGCCGAGCTGATCCTGATGCGCATTGGCACCGACGACGAAGGCGAGTATATGGACATCGTGGACGACGATGAGGAACTCATCACCGTCGGCAAGGTGTTCGAGGAGCGCCTGCGCGCGATGTACGACATCGACGATTCTGAATTGCAGTAAGAGGCCGCGAGGCTTCTTCACCCTGCGCGGTTCGATTTGTTGCGGCCTTATAGAATCCTACTAATCAAATATTGGGAATCCGGGTCGGGGATCGGATTGCAGGCCCTCCCGCCGTTTGGCTGAAGAGGGGAGCATGAACATCCTCGTAGGGTACCCACCTGCCTGTACCGGTAGGTTTTGATTGGTTGCAGACGGCTGTGCGGGGTTTTTACAGCACACATCCCGGGCAGGGCTTTACCTGTCCGGGTTTTTGGGTTATACTTTGCGGGGAAAGGGGTGTTTGTTCAATGGCGGAAAGGATCCGCGTCGGGGACAGGCTTCCCTTCTTTTTGTATGATACGCCCTACAGCGCGGGCAACCGCTTCCGCGACCTGCTGGACGCGCAGGCCCCGCTGGTGCTGGTGTTCATGGCAAACTTCGGCCATCCCATCACCCGCACGTTTGCCAGCCGCTACGCCGATACATACACATCGCTGCACGACGGCGGCTTTGCGCTGGTCGTGCGCTCCCGCGCGGACAAGCTGGCCCGCAGCATCGGCCCGGACACGCTGCCCTATCCCCTGCTGTGCGACGCGGCGGGCGTTCTGTATGAGCACTTGAGCATCCCCACGAGCAAAAGCACGCTGATGAGCTACTCGCTCGAGGGCTGGCGCATCCTGCGCGAGGCCAAAAAGCAGGGCTACCAGCCCGTCAAGGGGGCCGAGCAGCAGCTGCCGCTGACGCTGATCCTGGACCGGGACGGCACGGTGCTGTTTTGCCATTACGGCGCGAGCCTGACGGACGTACCCGAGGACTGCGCGGCCATCCAGAGCCTGCTGGAGGAGATGGAGCTGACGCCCGGACAGGAACCGGAAGAAGATGAGCTGCCTTACGAGGAACTACAGACCGCGGTGGCCGCAGAAAGCCGCCCCCGCAGCCGCCACGGGCGAGAACGGCCGGAGACAACCGACGAATTCCGGCCCATCCGCCCGGTGCGTGCCTACCCGGAATCGGATTTGGAAAAAACATCGATGTTTGGTCTGTTTGATGACCCCTATGACGACAAATGAAAAAGTGCCTGCCGATTCAAAAACCGGCAGGCACTTTTGTTTTGCTGCTATGCAGAGATGCAGGGCAGATATTCTGTCTGCCCGCGCTTACCGCATTACGGCGGCCTTGGCAGCGCGCACGGCGTCGGCGTCGGTCTGCTGGATATGCCATTCGTCCAACCCGGGCAGGCCCATGGGGACACCCTCGCGGCGGAAGGTCATACCGCTTTCCAGCAGCGTTTTGCAGCTGGCATGGAACGCCCGCGCCCCGGGCAGAGCCACGCGCAGTTCGTCGATGACAGCGGCGTTCACACCGGCACCGATCAGCACCTCGGGGCCGTCCAGCTCGTCCCGCAGGCTCAGCAGCGCGGCCAGCTGGGAAATGCCCTTGCGGCAGCTCCCGGCACCGCCGCTCGTCAGCACCGTGTCGATGCCGAGTGCCGCCGCAGCGCGGTAGGTGGCGCACAGATCGCGGGAAACGTCGATGCAGCGATGCAGCGTGACGGGCGCACCGCCGCAGGCGTCCAGCAGCGTGCGCATGGCGGGCAGATCAAGCGTACCCTCCGGCGTCAGTGCGCCGATGACGAAGCCATCCGCCCCGGCACTGCGCAGCGTCTCGATCTGGCGGCAGAGCAGCTCGAGCTCGTCGCGGGTGTACAGGAAATCCCCTGCCCGCGGGCGCATCAGGCAGCGCACGGGCAGATCCAACTCGGCCTTGATCTGCCGCAGCAGGTCAGCGTAGGGCGTCAGGCCGCCCACGGCCAGTGCGCTGCAAAATTCCAGCCGGTCCGCTCCCCCCTGCTTTGCGGCGAGGGCGGAGGCGAGGCTGTCAACGCAGACTTCCAACAGCTTCATGTCAGGTCACATCCTTTTGCTTTTTCCCCATTGTAACATAGGCTTTGGGATACGGCAAGCCCCGCGCGGCCAGGGCTGCGCGGGGCTTGCCGCAGTTATAAGGTTCACAACAAATAGGGGTAGGCATATTCAGGCAGCGTGCCCGCCGCGCACAACGCACAGTTGTACGGCGGGGCGGCTGGTGCGGGCAGGTACGGCCCTGCGCGGCTCCGCTGCCGGGGTGCCCAGCAGGATGCCGCAGGCTGCGTTGAGCATGACAACCGCAGCAAAAAGCCCCAGCAGTGCAGCCCACAGCGGCATGGTGCCGGAGGCCGCGGCGCTCACCATAACGCCGCCCAGCAGGAGGGACGCCGTTACCACGAGCCTGCAAAATTTGTGCTTGATGAGTTCCCAGTTCATACCGTTACCTCCAAAGGAGCCGGCCCCGCAATGGCCGACTGCCGCAAATTCAACAACGGATAACAGCGTTCCGTTTGTTGTCTTAACTATAATACATCTGTAGGTTGTTGTCAATATGTTTTTACAACTTATTTTTGAAAATAATTGCAAAAAACTCTTTACAAAAACCACAGACGGTTGTATAATGAAGCTAAAGAAATGGGATCGTCTACAAGATGTGGTTTTACCCTACTTTATATAAAGGAGTTTTCCCGATGTTTGCAGAGCGCTTGAAAGAGGCCCGCAAGGCCAAACGATACAGCCAGGCCGAGGTGTCCAGGATGCTGGGGGTAACGCAGCAGGCTGTTGGCAAGTGGGAGACCGGGCGTTCCACCCCGGATCCGCAGACCGTGGCGCGTCTGGCGGAGATACTGGATACCCCCACCGACGTTCTGCTGGGTCTGCGCAAGGAGTCGGGCGCGGCGTCCGCTGTGGGCCGCAACGCCTTCAGCCGCTATACGGAGTCCCAGATCCCCGTCGTGGGCACGGTGCGCGCCGGATACGGGGCCCTCGCGTTTGAGGAGGACTACGGCAAGGAGTATGCCTGCGTCAAGGACCCGGAAAACTACTTCTTCCTCGTCGTCAAGGGCGACAGCATGGAACCGCGCATCTCTGACGGTGACCTGGCGCTTGTACACCGCCAGAACACGCTGGACAACGGCGATCTCGGCGTTCTGGTCTACGGGGCCGACGGCGAGGGCACGCTGAAAAAGTACATCCAGCGCGGCAACTCGGTCATCCTGCACCCCTTCAACCCGGCCTATGAGGAGCTGGTCATCAAGGGCGAGGAGCTCGACCATCTGTATATTGCCGGCAAGGTCGTGGAGACCAAGGCCAAGTGGTAAGGCTGCCTTACAAGTTCAATTATAGCATACGGTAAGTCCCATAATTTGGACTTTCAACCCTAAAACAGAAGAAATTTACAAAAATGCTGCCCGCGGCACACCTTGCAGAACAAGGATATGCGGCGGGCTGTATTTTTTATACCCTTTTTTTAGGAGGCGGGCGCGATGGACCTTGCGGAAAAACTGGAAATCCTGGCGGACAGCGCCAAATATGATGTAGCCTGTACCTCCAGCGGGGTGGATCGCCCCGGACGGCACGGTGCACTGGGCAGCAGTGCGGCGGCGGGCATCTGCCACGCCTTCACGGCGGACGGGCGGTGCGTCTCCCTCCTGAAGGTGCTCTACTCCAACGTGTGCAGCTACGATTGCAGCTACTGCGTCAACCGCCGCTCCAACGACAGACCCCGCGCGACCTTCACCCCGCGGGAGCTGGCGGAGCTGACCATCGGCTTTTACCGCCGCAATTATATTGAAGGGCTGTTTCTGTCCAGCGCTGTGCTGGGCACGCCGGACCGCACGATGGAGCTGATGATCGAGGCTCTGCGCATCCTGCGGGAGGAGTACCATTTTAACGGCTATATCCACGCCAAGACGATCCCCGGCGCGGACCCGATGCTGGTCGAAAAGATCGGGAGGCTGGCGGACCGCCTGTCGGTCAATATCGAGCTGCCCAGCGAGACGAGCCTGACCACGCTGGCCCCCGACAAAAAGAAAACTGCGATCCTGCGCCCCATGGGGCAGATCGCAGTGCAGAGTGCGCAGAGCAAAAAGGAGATGGTGCTCTACCGCGGGGCCCAGCCGTTTGCGCCGGCTGGGCAGAGCACCCAAATGATTATCGGGGCGACGCCGGAGACAGACCGCCATATCATGGACCTGACCGAGGGACTCTACAGGAAATACTCGCTGAAGCGCGTGTTTTACTCGGCCTATCTGCCGGTGGTGGAGGATCGCCGCCTGCCCGCACTGCACACGGCCCCTCCCTTGCTGCGGGAGCACCGTCTGTATCAGGCGGACTGGCTGCTGCGGTACTACCATTTTTCGGCGCGGGAGCTGCTGACCGAGGACGAACCGAATTTTGACCCCTACCTGGACCCCAAGTGCACCTGGGCCGTGCGCCACCCGGAGTTTTTCCCCGTGGAGGTCAACACGGCCAGCCGTGCCGAGCTGCTGCGGGTGCCGGGCATCGGCCCCAAGAGTGCGCTGCGCATTGTCGAGGCGCGCCGGGTGCAAAGCCTCGGCATGGCAGAGCTCAAGCGCATTGGAGTCGTGCTTAAGCGGGCACAGTATTTCATTACCTGCAAGGGCAAGGCAGCGGCCCGCGGCAGCCGTGCGGAGATCGCGGGGGCGCTGCTTGACCCCAAGGCGTTCAGCGTGGGGATGCAGCAGCTTTCGCTGGACGATTTTGTACCCAAGGCCCTGCCCGACGCTGCCCCGGCTGTGCAAAGGCTGGAGGCGCACGGCATGGCGGCGGACGTGGCCGCCCGGACGGTGCGGCAGGAGGCACTGCAATGTCTTACGAAGCGCATGTGACCGACATAGCCTACTGCTATGACGGCAGCTTTGCGGGTTTTTTGTGCTGCGTGTTCGAGAGCTACGCCCGGAAGGAGATCCCCACCGAGGTCTGCCCGCCCGAGGAGGGACAGCTGAATTTCTTCGGCACGCGGCAGATTTTTACCGACGAGCAGCACGCGCGGCGGGTCGCGGCAGGGCTGGACCGGCTTGGCCGCGAGGTGAAGGACCGCGTGACGACGGGCTTTCTCTGCACCGACCCCGGCAAGGACCTGACACTGCTGCGGTTTGTGCGGCTCTGCTTTGCGCAGGGGCCGTGCGCCGCGCAGATGCTGGGCGACCCGGACGCCGCCGCGGCGTTTGCCCTGGAGCGGGCTGTCGACAACGAGGCTTGCAGGCTGATCGAGTTCATCCGCTTTGAGGAGCGGGACGGGATGCTCGGTGCGGTCATCCACCCGAAGCACCGGATTTTGCCGCTGCTGCGCGGACATTTTTGCAGCCGCCTGCCCGATGAGAACTTCCTGATTTATGACGCGGCCCACGGCACGGCCCTGCTGCACCGGGACAGCCAGGTGCGCTATCTGGCGATGGAGCGCTATATTCCCGGCACCGATGAGACAGAGCTCGACTGGCAGCGGATGTGGAAACGGTTCTTTAAGGCGTTGACCATCGAGCAGCGCCGCGACGAAAAGGCCCAGATGAGCCATGTGCCCAAGCGGTTTTGGCAGGATATGTGCGAGATGCAGCCGGATTTGGCTTCCCCCGCGGGGGCAGCTGCCCGCAAAGCGGACTGAGGAGGGGCGGGCTTGGAGCTACTCATAGTCATACTCCGGGTTCGCGGCCTGGTACTCGGTCAGCCAGCGGAGCAGACGCTCGGTGTCGGCATAGGTCATGCGGCCTGTGTCGGCCAGGGCGCACACCATGGCGCGGATGTCACCGCCGTAGAGCGTCTGCAGATGCGCCTGGCTGACCGCGCCGCAGTAGGTCAGGCGGCGGACCAGCGGCGTGTACAGATTTTTATTGCCCTGCTTCTCGGTGCGGACGAAGTTTTTCTTCTCGAGCCGCAGCAGGAAATTGAGCAGCGTCGAGTCTGCCCAGCGGCATTCGGGCGGCAGGTGTGACGCGATCTCACGCCTGGTGGCGGCGCGGCTGCAGGCCCAGAGCGCGGCCATGACCTGTTCTTCACTGCGGGAAAGCTGTTCCATGATAAACTCCTTTTATAATGTGTAGTGCCTGTAGGGGCCGGGCATGCCCGGCCCGCAGGTGCAAGGCAGACGGTAGTCTTTGGGAAGGCTGCGGGCCGCACATGTGCGGCCCCTACAGAGCGAGGGAAAATAAGCTTGATATTTTACAAATGTGGTAACAAGAGCTGAATATATTTTACATCTGTGGTAGATATAAATGCAAGACAAAATATTGCACAAATTTTGTGCCCGGAATTTGACAATAGCGGCAAATATCTTTTACAAATGTCTCATAAAGCGTTTTCGGTACAAAAACAATTAGTCACAATACAAAAACACATCCCCGATTTTCGGCTTTTTTCGGTGTTTTGTCCGCTTGCCCGCAGGGGGGCAAAGCTCCTATAATATTGGCATACCGCAACGGCGCGGCAGATGCGATCCGCCGCCGGCGGGTCGCATTTGATTTACTGTAGGAGGAAATAAAGATGGCTAGAGTTTACAATTTCAGCGCCGGCCCTTCGATGCTGCCGGAGGCTGTTCTGAAAACCGCACAGGCAGAGCTGCTGGACTACCACGGCTCCGGCATGAGCGTGATGGAGATGAGCCACCGCAGTAAATGGTTTGACGAGATCATCACCAACACCGAGGCCGCCATGCGCCGGGTACTGAACATTCCTGACAATTATAAGGTGGGCTTTTTCCAGGGCGGCGCGACCCAGCAGTTTGCGATGGTGCCGCTGAACTTTATGACCACCGGCACGGCGGATTATCTTGTGACCGGCAACTTCAGCAAGAAGGCAGCCGAGGAGGCCGCCAAGTTCGGCACGGCCCGCATTGCCGCCAGCAGCAAGGACAAGAACTTTACCTACATCCCCGACGTCGCGGCCATCGACTATGACCCGAACGCCAGCTATATCCACATCTGCCAGAACAACACGATTTTCGGCACAAAATATGTCGATGTACCGCAGGTGAACGGCATCCCGCTGGTGGCAGATATGAGCTCGATGATCTGCTCCGAGCCGGTGGACGTCAGCAAGTACGGCGTCATCTACTTCGGCGTGCAGAAGAACATTGCCCCTGCCGGTATGGCTGTGGCCATCGTGCGTGACGACCTGCTGGGCAAGGCCGCCAAGGGCCTGACCCCCGACAAGATCCCCACGATGATGAACTACACGACCCTGCTGAACGCCGACAGCATGTACAACACCCCGCCGTGCTGGTGCATCTACATGACCGGCCTCGTCATGAACTACCTTGAGAACGAGATCGGCGGCCTGGAGAACATGCAGAAGCGCAACGCCGCCAAGGCCAAGGTGCTGTACGATTACCTCGACGGGCAGGACTTCTACAAGAATCCCGTTGAGAAAAAGTACCGCAGCATGATGAATGTGACCTTCACCAGCCCCGACGCCGACACCGACAAGGCGTTCTGTGCCGCGGCCACCGAGGCAGGCTTCGTCAACCTGAAGGGCCACCGTCTGGTGGGCGGCATGCGCGCGTCCATCTACAACGCCATGCCTGCCGAGGGCATCGACAAGCTGGTCGACTTTATGGAGAAGTTCCGCAGGGAGCATTGAGCTGCTGCACAGCAGGGGCCGGGTGTGTCCGGCCCGCGGCACTGTGGCAGCCACCAATGAGAGGGTCACTGCGTAAGGCTGAGGGCCGGGCATGCCCGGCCCCTACGGCGCAAAATAAGGGGAACAGGGAGTAACGATATATGTATACCATCAAAACATTGAACGCCATTTCGCCGGTGGGTCTGGCCAAGCTGCCCGCCAACCAGTTTGAGATCGACAACGAGGCCGCTGCACCGCAGGGCATTCTGGTGCGCAGCGCCGATATGCACGATGCCCCGCTGCCCGACAGCCTGCTGGCCATCGCCCGTGCAGGTGCCGGTACGAACAACATTCCCGTGGAGGACTGCACGAACAAGGGCATCGTCGTGTTCAACACGCCGGGCGCCAACGCCAACGCCGTGGCCGAGCTCGTCGTCGGTGCGCTGGTCGCGGGCAGCCGCAATCTGGTGGACGCCGTGAACTGGGCGCAGACCCTCAAGGGCCGCGACACGATTGCCAAGGACGTGGAAAAGGGCAAAAAGGCCTTCGTCGGTCCCGAGCTGCGCGGCAAGACGCTGGGCGTCATCGGGTTGGGTGCCATCGGTGCGCGCGTGGCCAACGCCGCCGTCGCGCTGGGCATGGAAGTTTTGGGCTATGACCCGTATATTTCCATCGATGCTGCGTGGAGCCTCTCCCGCAGTGTGCAGCACTGTGTCACGCTGGGCGATATGCTGCCCCGCTGCGACTACCTGACCATCCATGTCCCCTACCTGCCTACGACCCGCCACACCATCAACGCCCAGACGCTGGCGATGTGCAAGGACGGCGTGCGCGTGCTGAACTTTGCCCGCGGTGAGCTGGTGGACAACGCCGCACTGCTCGACGCACTGAACAGCGGCAAGGTCGCGCAGTATTTCTGCGACTTCCCCACCGAGGAGTTGCTGGGCGTCAAGGGCGTCTGCTGCACGCCGCATCTGGGTGCCAGCACGCCGGAAAGCGAGACGAACTGCGCCGTGATGGCCGCCGCCGAGCTGAGCGACTACCTGAAAAACGGCAACATCGCCCACAGCGTCAACCTGCCGGATGTCAGCCAGCCGCGTGTGGGAGGCCGCCGCATCTGCATCATCCACAAGAACGCCCCGGGCGCGATCTCGGCCATCACGGGCATTTTGACCGAAGCGCACCTGAACATTGAAAACATGGTGAACAAGGGCAAAAAGGATGTCGCCTATACCCTGCTGGACGTGACGGGCAATGTCACCGACGACCTCGCCGTCAAGCTGGGTGTGATTGAACCCGCCATCCGCGTGCGCGTGCTGTAAAAGCAACAACTTTGCGAAATCTCCCCTGCTGAACCAATCAGCAGGGGCTTTTTTGTGGATGATAACCATGAAATAGAATGAATCGCTCGCGGAGACGCGGGCGGTTTTTGTTCTCTTTGCCCAAAAACCAAACAAAACGGAACAATCGCCCGAATACGGCTTTTTTTGCGGTGGGTTTTATGGTAGAATCAATGAGAACTCAAAAAATGCAGAGGGAGGGCCACAGCATGACCAACGCGCCGAAAACCGTATTAGCCATCCATGACCTGCCGGGCTTTGGCCGGGCGGCGCTGTCGGTCATCGTGCCGGTGCTCTCGACGCTGGGCGTGCAGACCGTGGCACTGCCTACGGCGGTGCTGTCCACCCACACGGGGGGCTTAGGCACCCCGGCTAAGCTGGCCAACCCCGGCTACGGCCCCGCGGCACTGGAACATTATCATCGGCTGGGCGTGAAATTTGACTGTATCTACTCGGGCTATCTGGCGGACGCCGCACAGGCAAAGCTCGTAGAACAGGCGTTTGAGCTGTGGCCCCGCGCGTTCAAGGTCGTGGACCCGGTGCTGGGCGACGGAGGGCGGCTGTACAGCGGCCTGGGGGCCGACATGGTGCCCGCTATGTATAGTTTGTGCAGCAAGGCGGATCTGATCGTCCCCAATGTGACCGAGGCCGCGCTGCTGCTGGGCGACCCGCTGCCCGGTGTGGGCAGTGCCGAGCAGGCCGCCGCACAGGCGGCCCGGCTGACCCGTGTGGCGCCGCAGGTCGTTGTGACCGGCGTGACGGGCATCGGCGGCGGACGCTACATAGGCTGTGTGGGCGCGGCCCGCGGCGGCGAGGGCTATGCCGTAAAAACGCCGCTGCAGCCGCGGATGTTCCACGGCACGGGCGATATTTTTGCCGCCGTGCTCGTCGGGCGCATTTTGCGGGGCAACGTCCCCCAGGCTGCCGTACAGGCAGCTGCCGCCTTCGTAGCCGAGTGCATCAGGCAGACACCCGAGGGAGCCGACGAGCGGCTGGGCGTCTGGCTGGAGAACGCCCTGCCGAAACTGCGGCAGGAGTAAAAAGCAGAGCGCTCCGCAGCCGCGAACGGGCACGGGGCGTCGGGGACGCCGCCCCCTACAACGCGGCAGCGGCGGTGCGGCAGCCGGAGGGGTGGCCGGGAGCCGACCCATGAACGGCGTGCCGCCCGGCCCCTCACCCGGCGCTGCGGCGCCACCCTCCCCCAAGGGAGGGCTAAAGTTATAGAACGAGGACTTGTAAATTTATGCCAACCTTAAACATTGTACTGGTCGAGCCGCAGATCCCGCAGAACTCCGGCAATATCGCGCGGACCTGCGCGGTGACGGGAGCGCGGCTGCATATAGTCGGCCCGATGGGCTTTACCATCGACGACAAAAAATTAAAGCGCGCCGGGCTTGACTATTGGCACCAGCTTGATATAACATATTATCAAGATCAGGCGGACTTTTTTGCCAAAAACAGTGGTCCGTTTTTCTACTTCACGTCCAAGGGCCCGCGCCGCCATGTGGATGTGACCTACCCCGACGGCGCGTATCTCGTCTTTGGGCGCGAGGATGCCGGCCTGCCCGAGGAGCTGCTGGCCGCGCATGAGGCCGACTGCGTGCGTATGCCGATGCGCAGGGGCGAGCGATGCCTGAACCTGTCCAACGCGGTGGCAGTGGGCGTGTACGAAGCATTGCGTCAATGGGATTTTGCCGGTTTGGAGACCCACGGGCAGTTGACCCGATACGAATGGAGTGAGGATGTAAAATGAGCAAGATAGGTTTTCTGACAGATTCCTGTTCCGACATTCCGCAGGAGCTTGCGGATAAGTACGGCATCGAGGTCGTGGGCTTCCCCATCAACCTTGACGGTGTGGAGTACATGGAGCGCAAGGACTTTACCAACGACCAGTTTTACCAGATGATGCGCGACGCCCAGGGCGTGCCCACCACCGCCGCCATCACCCAGCTGCAGTTCTGCGATATTTACGCCCGCTATGCGGACGAGGGCTACACCGACCTGGTGTACCTGAGCATCAACGCGGGCGGCTCCAGCACCTACAACAACGCCGTCAAGGCCATGGAGCTGCTGGAGGAGGAGCGCCCCGGCTACACGATGAAGATTCAGGTCATCGACAGCCACACCTACTCGATGCCCTACGGCTGGTATTTCTGCGAGTGCGCCCGCAAGGTGCGCAACGGCGGTGAGCTGGCCGCCTGCGTGGCCGAGCTAAAGAAGAAGCTGGACTGCGTTGAGATCTGTCTGGCCGCCTACAGCCTGAAGCAGATGAAGAAGTCGGGCCGCGTCAGCGCCGCCGCCGCTGTGGTCGGTGACCTGCTGGGCATCCGCCCCATCATCAGCCTGAATGCGGGTGTCTCCAAGGTCGAGAGCAAGGTCCGCGGCGACGCCGCCGTGCCCGCCGCCATGATCAAATGGGTGGAGAGCCGCGTCGATTCGATGAAGGACACGCCCTACATGGTGGCCTACACGTCCAGCACCGCCAAGCGTGACGAGCTGGTCAAGCTGTGCAAAAAGGCGTTTGGCCATGCACCGCTGATCGTGTTCCAGCTCGGCGGCGTTGTCAGCGCCAACACCGGCCCCGACGGCATCGCCATCGTCTACGAGGGCAAGCCCCGCAATCTCGAGGCTTATGCGCCGGAGCTGCCGTAATGGTGTTGTAGGGGCGGATGCTTGCATCCGCCCGCGGGGCGTCGAGGATACCGCCCCCTACAATACGATTGCACCATAAGGCCGGGTATGCCAGGCCCTCAGCATTCTCGTAAGAGACCGTCCGCCCTGCAGGGCAGCGTCTGGCACGGCGGTGATTGCTAAAGTAAAGAAATTTTCCCCGCAGGTCTTGCAACGGCCTGCGGGTTTTGTTATAATTTAGGTTTGTTGAGCAACTTAGGATTTTAGGCTCCGCTGCCGGCTGCTGGTCGGCAGCGCAAACCCCGCAAGGCTGGCGGTCTTGCGTGTGGTCAAAATCTATCCGCCGGAGTATTGTATGAATATGAAAAATCTGTCCGTCCGTCGCCTTGTGCGCTGCGCTGTCATTGCAGCTGTCTATGTGGTCGTCTGCCTTGTGCTGGCCCCGTTCAGCTACGGCGCGGTGCAGGTCCGCGTGGCCGAGGCCCTCTGCCTGCTGCCGGTGTTCGGCGCCGAGTATATCGTCGGCGTCACGCTGGGCTGCTTTTTGGCAAATCTGCTCGGCTCCACCGTCGTTGACGTGGTGTTCGGCACGCTGGCGACCCTGCTGGCCTGCCTTGTGACCTACAAGCTGCGCGACATCCGCGTGAAAGGGCTGGCCATTCCGGCATCCCTGCCGCCCGTTGTCTTTAATATGATCATTGTCGGCGCGTTCGAGATCACCTTCTTCTTCTCGGACGGCGAACCCACGGCGATGCTGGCGGTGTTCAATGCCGTTACTGTCGGCATTGGCGAGCTCATCAGCTGCACGATTCTGGGTGTGGCGCTCGTCAAGCTGATCGAAAGCAACGCGGGTCTGAACAAAATTTTTACAGAAGAATAACGAGGTAACATCTATGTGCCCGGAACTGATTTTGTGGGATTGGAACGGTACCCTGCTCGATGATGTCGATCTCTGCGTGGACGCGCTCAACCGTCTGCTGGCAGGATTCGGCTACCCGCAGCGGTATGACCACGAGCGGTACCGGGCTATTTTTGGCTTTCCCATCGAGGAATATTACGTCCGCGCGGGGTTTGACTTTACAAAGCACAGCTTTGCAGAGCTGGCCGAAAAATACATGGAGGACTACGTCCCCGCCAGTGCGGCCTGCCCGCTGGCAGACGGCGCCATTGACGCGCTGGAGGCGTTTAAGGCCGCGGGGCTGCGGCAGGTCATTCTGTCGGCCAGCAATCTGGACACGCTGCGGCGCCAGACCGACGAGCGCGGCGTGACGGGCTATTTTGACCGTCTGCTGGGTCTGGGCGACATCTACGCCAAGAGCAAGGTCGAGGTCGGGCTGGCCTATTTAAAGGAAAACGGCTTTGACCCGGCACGCGCCGTCATGATCGGCGATTCCGTCCACGACTATGAGGTTGCACAGGCGCTGGGCGTGCGCTGCGTTTTGCAGTCCGGCGGCCACCAGCCGCCGGAAAAATTGAGGGAAACGGGCGCACCGGTTGTAAAGGGATTGCGCGAAGCCGCGGCGCTGATTTTGGAATAAGAGCTTACGGGAGGCTGTAGGGACGTCGAGGACGCCGCCCCCTGCAAACAACTGCCCGCCGCTATGATGCGGGTCGATGCGAGCATCGACCCCTACAACAGAGGAGCAACACAATGTCTGACCGCATAAAAGGCTCCGCCTTGACGATGGGCGGCGCGGCGTGCTGGGGCGTTTCGGGCTGCATGGGGCAGTACCTGTTCACCCGCGAGGGGATGGATTCGACCTGGCTCGTGCCCATCCGGCTGTTTCTGGCGGGGCTGATCCTGTGCGGATTCTTTTTTATAAAGGACCGCAAAACGCTTTTTGACCCGTGGAACGTTAAGAAAGATCCGCGCAACGCCATTGACCTGCTGGTCTACGGTCTGGCGGGCGTCAGCTGCTGCCAGTTCACCTACTTTCTGACGATCCAGCTGTCCAGCGCGGGCATGGGCACGATTTTGCAGGATGTCTCCCCCGTCATCATCCTGCTGGTCGTCTGCATCCAGCAAAAGCGCGGCCCCCGCGTGTTTGAGGTCTGTTCGATCTTGCTGGCGCTGGTGGGCGTTTTCCTCATCACGACCCACGGCAGCCTGACCGGGCTGGCCGTCAGCCCGGCGGCGCTGGTCTCCGGCATCGTCAGTGCCTGCTGCGTCGCCATCTACACGATGTGGCCGAAAAAATTGCAGGAGCAGTACCCCACCCCGATGCTGCAGGGCTGGGCGTTTTTGATGGGCGGCATCATGTTTTCGCTCATCTTTCGCCCGTGGCAGATCGACTATGTGCCGACGGCGATGGGCGCGTTCGGCATCTTCACGGTGGTTGTACTGGGCAATGTGCTGGCGTTTAGTCTGTACATGTCGGGTGTGCCGCTCATCGGCCCGCAGAAGGCGAGCCTCTACAGCTTTGCCGAGCCGGTCACGGCGGCCATCATCAGCACGCTGGTGCTGGGCTCGCCCTTTACGCTGTGGGATGCGCTGGGCTTCGGCTGTATCTTTTTGATGCTGGTGCTGCTGAGCCTGCCCGCAAAACAGAAAAATTAAATATATTACGAAATACACCCGCGCAGGTTTGACACGAACCCCTGTGCGGGTGTATTATAGTATCATGTGTAAAACTATATAAAACCACTATTAGCCGCACCTCTACACGCGGCGGAAAATACAGGGGAACTGTTATGTCTTTTTTTGAAAAACTGTTTGGCTCTTTCTCGGACAAGGAACTCAAGCGCATCAACCCGCTCAAGGATAAAGTCCTTGCTTTGGAGCCGGAGATGGCCAAGCTGACCGACGAGGAACTGCAGGCCAAGACCACCGAGTTCAAAGAGCGCCTTGCCAAGGGTGAGACCCTAGACGACCTGCTGCCGGAGGCGTTCGCCGTCTGCCGCGAGGCCGACTGGCGCGTGCTGGGCATGAAGCCCTACCCCGTGCAGATCATCGGCGGCATCGTGCTGCACCGCGCCTGCATCGCCGAGATGCAGACCGGTGAAGGCAAGACACTGGTCGCTACCATGCCCACCTACCTGAACGCCCTGACCGGCGAGGGCGTGCATGTTGTCACCGTCAACGATTACCTGGCCCGCCGCGACTCCGAGTGGATGGGTAAGGTCTACCGCTTCCTGGGTCTGACCGTCGGTCTGGTCGTCCACGGCGTCGAGGCCGGGGACCGCAAGAAGGCCTACGAGGCCGACGTCACCTACGGCACGAACAACGAGTTCGGCTTTGACTACCTGCGCGACAACATGGTCGTCTACAAGGCCAACATGGTGCAGCGCGGCCATGCGTTTGCCATCGTGGACGAGGTCGACTCCATCCTGATCGACGAGGCCCGTACCCCGCTGATCATCAGCGGCAAGGGCGAGGATTCCAGCGTGATGTACAAGCGCGCGGACGACTTTGCCAAGACGCTGAAAAAGAGTGTTATCGTCGAGCTGGACGACAAGGTCGAGGCCGAGGAGCAGGTAGACGGCGATTACGTCGTGGACGAAAAGCGCAAGACCGCTACCCTGACCGAGTCCGGCGTCAAAAAGGCCGAGGCGTTCTTCCACGTCGAGAACCTGGCCGACGCCGACAATATGTCGCTGCGCCATTACATTGACGGTGCGATCAAGGCCCGCGGCGTTATGCACCGCGATACCGACTATATCGTCAAAGACGGTGAGGTCATCATCGTTGACGAGTTCACGGGCCGTCTGATGTATGGCCGCCGCTTCAACGACGGCCTGCATCAGGCCATCGAGGCCAAAGAAGGCGTGACCGTTGCCGCCGAGAGCAAGACGCTGGCCACCGTCACCTTCCAGAACTACTTCCGCATGTACAAAAAGCTGTCCGGCATGACCGGTACAGCCTCCACCGAGGCCGACGAGTTCAGCGAAATTTACGGCCTGAACATCGTCAGCATCCCCACCAACAAGCCCCGCGCTCGCAAGGACCTGCCCGACAGCGTCTACAAGACCGTCAACGGCAAGTACAACGCCGTCATTGAGCAGGTCGCCGAGTGCCACGCCAAGGGTCAGCCTGTCCTGGTCGGCACCGTCAGCGTCGAAAAGAGCGAGGCGCTGTCCAAGCTGCTGAAAAAGAAAGGCATCGAGCACAACGTCCTGAACGCGAAGCAGCATGAGCGAGAGGCCGAGATCGTTGCGCAGGCCGGCAAGCAGGGCGCGGTCACCATCGCCACCAACATGGCGGGCCGCGGTACCGATATTATGCTGGGCGGCAACGTGACCTACATGGCCAAGGCGGCCCTTAAAAAGGAGCTGTCCAAGGAGCTGACCGCCAACCTGGCAGAGCTGAAGGATGCCTACGAGCATGAGAAGGCCCGCGCCAAGGCCAGCGGCACCGAGCTGCCTATCCCGCCGGAGGCCGGTATTGATGCCAAACTCGAGATGCTGATGACCGAGTGCGACGGCCACGCCGAGACCGAGGACGCCGAAATTCTCCATGCCCGCAAGCGTTTTGAGGAACTGTGCGAGGAATTTACCCCCGAGGTCAAGCGCGAGGCGGAGATTGTCCGCAATGCGGGCGGCCTGTTCATCATCGGTACCGAGCGCCACGAGAGCCGCCGTATCGACAACCAGCTGCGCGGCCGTGCAGGCCGTCAGGGCGACCCGGGTGCATCCCGCTTCTTCCTGAGCCTGGAGGACGATCTGATGCGCATTTTCGGCGGTGACCGCGTCCAGAGCCTCATGGATTCCCTGGGCCTCGACGAGGATGTGCCCATCGAGAACAAGCTCATCACCAACACCATCGAGAGCGCCCAGAAGAAGCTCGAAGCGTCGAACTTTGCAATTCGTAAGCAGGTGCTGCAGTATGACGACGTCATGAACCAGCAGCGCGAGATCATCTACAAACAGCGCCAGATGGTGCTGGACGGCGAGGACATCTCCGGCAAGCTGCACGAGATGATGCGCCAGGCCATCGACGATGCCTGCACGAACTACCTGAACGGCGAGACCGCCGACGACTGGGATTTTGCCGGGCTGCGCCGCCACTTCATGAACTGGCTGTGCCTGCCCACCGACTTCAACTACACCACCGAGCAGCTGGGCGACCTGACGAAGGAGGGCATTGCCGACGAGCTGTACAAGCGCGGCATGGACATCCTGACCGCCAAGGAAAAGCGCTACGGTGCCAAGACGATGCGCGAGCTTGAGCGCATCTGCCTGCTGCGCAATGTTGACAGCAAGTGGATGGAGCACATCGACAACATGGACCAGCTCAAGCAGGGCATGGGCCTGCGCGGCTACGGCCAGCATGACCCCGTGGTCGAGTACCGCATCGAGGGCTTCGCGATGTTCGATGAGATGATCGCGTCGATCCGCGAGGATGCCGTCCACATGCTGCTGACGATTGAGATTCGCCAGCAGAACGCCGAGCCGAAGCGTGAGCAGATCGCCAAGCCCACCGGCGATAATGCGCCCGGTGATACCGGTGCCAAGGCCCCGGCCCCCGTCCGCGTGACGAAGATCGGCCGCAACGATCCCTGCCCCTGCGGCAGCGGCCTGAAGTGGAAAAAGTGCACCTGCAAGGAGTACCACCCCGACCTGTAAGCAATACAAAAGGCGCTGCCCGGGATAAGGCGGCGCCTTTGTTGTAGGGGGACGTCTTAGACGCCCCGCAGCATGGCCGCTCTCTCCGTAGGGGCGGATTCCATATCCGCCCGCGGAGGGGTCAAGACCCCTCCCTGCAATGCTTTTTTGAATGGGTAGAGTTGTAGGGGCCGCACATGTGCGGCCCGCAGCTTTCCCGCAAACGACCGCTTATTTTTATGCCGCGGGCCGGGCATGCCCGGCCCCTACGGTGGCAGCGTCTCTGTAGGGGCGAACATGGTTCGCCCGTCCGTTCACCACCTTCCCTTTTAACGAGGTAACATCATGAAAGCCCGAATCATCCGCGAACCCCGCTGCGCCTTACTCTGGCGCATTGACGAAAGCTACCCCAACTATGCCGCCATCGCCCGCGCGGCCAGGCGCTATGACGTCAAGCTCCGCCCCGTCGCGGACGGCGACCTCGGCGGCATCGTCGGGGACCTCTGCGCGGGCAAGCCGGCCCCGGCGTTTGCGCCGCTTATCGCGGTGCCGGACCGCCCGGCCATCATCGTCAGCGGACTGCGCCATGACAACGGCGAGTTGGGCGCGTTCCTTGACCTTATCAAAATGGGCGGCGCGTCCATTCCGGTGCGCAGCATGGTCACGCCCACCAGCAAGGGCTGGACGCTGGCAAACCTGCTGCTGGAATTAAACACTGAGCACGAGACCGTGCAGGGCGGCAACGCATGAAGCGCCGCCTGACCGCACTGCTGCTGGTACTGCTTTGTCTGCCGCTGACCGCCTGCCAAAAGCAGCAAAATTTGTACAGTGCCACCTGGTTCGACCTGTTCGATACTGTCGCCATCGTGCAGGGCTATGCCGACAGCCAGGACAGCTGGAACGCCCAGACACAGGCCGTGTACAGCGATTTACAGCGCTATAACGAATTGTTTGACATCTACCACCACTATGATGGCGTCATCAACCTGTATGATGTCAACGCCCGGGCCGCCGCTGCGCCGGTGCAGGTCAGCGACGAGCTGTACGCATTTTTGCGCTGGTGCAAAGACACCGCTTACCCTGCCGCCAACGGCGCGACGAACATCGCCGCAGGTGCGGTGCTGCGCCTGTGGCACGACGCGCGGGAGAGCGACTCCCCTGCCCCGCCCGACGCGGACGCCATTGCGGCGGCGCTGGCGCATATCGACATAGAGGATCTGGTTCTGGACGATGCAGCACAAACCGTCTATTTTGCTGATCCGGAGATGGCGCTCGACGTCGGTGCGGTGGGCAAGGGCTACGCCGTGGAGCAGACCGCCCGGGCCGCACAGGCCCGCGGGCTGACCAGTGCCCTGCTGAACATCGGCGGCAACGTGCGCGCCATCGGCACAAAGCCCGGCGGCAAGCCCTGGACCGCGGGTGTCGAGAATCCCTGGGGCGATGACCCCGCGTACATACAGGCCGTCGAGCTGGCCGACGGCGACAGCTTGGTCATCAGCGGCGACTACCAGCGCTACTTTGAGTACGACGGCGTGCGGTACGCCCACCTGATTGATCTGACGACAGGCTACCCTGCCCGCTACGTCAGCAGCGTGGCCGTGCTGGCCCGCGCCGACACCGGAGGTCTGGCCGACGCGCTTTCCACCGGGCTGTTCTGTCTGCCCGAGGAGACCGGCCAGGCTCTGGCCGCGCAAAACCACTATGCCGTCCTCTGGATGCACCCTGACGAGACCACGAGCCGGAGCGCAGACTGGCCGCAATAAAAACAACCCCCGATTGCCTGAAATCGGGGGTTATATATTTGCTGTAAATTTATACAAACTGTACAATTCTCACCGCTGCGGATTGATGATCGTGCGCCAATCGAGGTCGCCGTGCTCCAGGCCGTGGATGAGGACCTCGGCGGTGGCGATGTTTGTGGCAACGGGAACGTTGTGCACGTCACAGATGCGCAGCAGGTTCATCTCGTTCGGCTCGCTGGGCTTGGCGCTGATGGGGTCGCGGAAGAAGAGCAGCATGTCCACTTCCTCACAGGCGATGCGCGCCACGATCTGCTCGGCACCGCCGTGGCCGCCGGGCAGGAACTTTGTGACCTTCAGCCCGGCGTTTTCCTCCACCAGGCGGCCGGTCGTGCCGGTTGCCAGCAGGCGGTGCTGCTCCAAAATATGGCGATACGCCATACAAAACTGCACCATCAACTCCTTTTTGGAGTCATGGGCTATCAATGCAATCGTCATAGGTAAATGCCACCATCCTTCGCAGCAGAGTACAATATATTAAAAGGTAAGCGGGACGCGCTGTCCGCACAAACGCTTTGCCATGGCCTGTCCGGCCACAACGGCGGGATCCGCAGCGGGCGGTACCGTGCCGTTGGCCCCGGCCAGCTGCAGAACGCGGCTTTCGGGGATGACCGCCAAAAGCTGCACGCCGACGGTGTCGATGCACTCGTCCAGATCAGCCACGGCAGCGTTTTTGCCGAAGCTCTCGCGCCGGACGCGGTTCATCACCAGGCGCACGGCGCTCTGCGGGCGGCCACCCGCCAGCAGCCGGTCCGCCACGATCTTGCCGTCGCGCAGGGCCACGGGGTCGGGCGTCAGCACCAGCAGGGCCTTGTCCGCCACGGTGGAGGCCGCTGTGAACGGCGCACCCATGCCGGCAGCGGTGTCCAGCAGGATAAAATCAAAATAGGGCCGCATAGCGGTCAGCAGACGTCCCAGCGGTGCCGCCTCCACCGCGCCGCCCTCATACGGGGCGCTGATGACGGACAGCCCGGGGTACAGCGGGCTGGGCACAACAGCCTTGGCCCCCTCGCATCTGCCGCACAAAACATCCTCAATGTCGTAAACAGTGCGGCCATAGACGCCTGCGATAATGTCCACGCTGCGCAGACCGGAGTCCAGCTCCACCAGCAGGGTCTTGCGGCCCAGCCGTGCCAGACAGGCCCCCAGCAGTACCGAGACGGTACTTTTTCCGGTACCGCCCTTGCCGGAGCAGACCATGATACACTGTGCGTTCATGTCGGCTCCTCTCCACAGTTGCATTAACACTATCTCGCATATATTCTATCACACTTCCGGCTGGACTGCAACTGGCTTTTTGTCAAAATGTGACATGTTCTTTTTGAAGAAAATCACGATAAGGGAAACTTTTTGATGCACTAAATCGGCAGAATGCCCAAGCGCACCCGATGGGGGTTGAGCGGCGCTCCGCAATCACACGCCAAAGACGGCATCCAGCACAGCGCGCAGGATGGGCGCGGCGTTGGACCCGCCACCGCCGTATTCCAGCACGACGGCCATGGCGATTTGCGGGTCGTCCGCGGGCGCATAGCCGATCAGTACCGAGTTGACATAGTGCCCGCCGCCGGGTAGGGTGTCCGCCAGCTGGGGACTGCCGGTCTTGGCTGCGCAGGCCACGGGGCCCTCGCGCAGGACGCGGGTCGTCCGGGCCATCCGCTTCATACCGTCGCGGATGGGGCCGAACACGCCCTCGCCACCCGAAACCGTGGTGAACGTCGGGGCGTACTGCCAGACGGTCTCGCCGGTGGCGGCGTTCACGGCGCGGTCCGCAAAATGCAGGGCGGGCCGCTGCCCGCAGTTGGCCAGCGTGGCCGCGTAGGCCGCCAGCTGCAGCGGCGTCACAGCGGTGTTGCCCTGCCCGATGGCGGCCATCAGAGTCAGCCCGGCCTGGTAGTTTTCGTCGCTGCTCCACGTCAGGCGGCCCTGTGCCTCGGTGATTTCAACGCCGGTGGGCGTGGCCAGTCCTAACTGGCGTGCCATCGCGGAAAACACATCCACGCCCAGCCGCCGCCCGACATCGTAAAAGAAGATGTTGCAGCTGTACTCCAGCGCCGTGCGCAGGTCTACCGGCCCGCCGTGGCCGTATTGCAGGCAGCCCGGCTGGTAGCCGCTGTAAAACCCGTACCGCCCGGTGCAGTTGACCGTGGCGGCGGGGTCGATGCCCGCGGTCAGCGCCGCCGCGGCCACGGCGGGCTTGAAGGCCGACCCCGGCGCGTACAACCCCTGGCAGACGCGGTCCAGCAGCGGCGCGGCAGCATCGGCGGAGAGCGCCGCGTAGTCTGCGCGGTAGCGGTTCAGATCGAAGCCCGGTACGCTGGCGGTGGCCAGGATGCCGCCGGTCTGCACATCCACGACCACCGCCGCCCCGGCACGGCACTCCCGCCCGGCCCCGGCAGCCTTGGTGGTGCGCAGAACCTCGATTTGGGATAAAAGCGCGTTTTGCAGTTCTTTTTGCAGAGCGCTGTCCACGGTTAGCACCAGCGTGGCCCCGGGTGCAGCCTCCCGCAGGGGCACGGTGCGGCGCACAGCGCCGTCAAAGCCGGTGTTCACGAGCACCCGCCCGTCCTGCCCGCGGAGCAGGTCGTCATAGGCGGCCTCCAACCCGCTCTGCCCGATGACAGCATCCATCGCAAGGCCGCGCCGCCGGGCAGTGGGCCACTGCTCTGCCGTGATCGGCCCGGTGAAGCCCAGCGCATGGGGCAGCAGCGTGCCGTTCGGCCAGGTGCGCACGCCACGGGCGGCAGCCCGCACTGCGCCGCTCTGCACAAGATCGGCCTTGTAAAACGACGTAAGAACGTCACTGTCGACGCCCTGCATCACGGGCAGTTCCCCCGCCGACGCGGCAGCAAAAAAGGCAGCAAGCTGTGTTTCCACATCCTTGCTGCCTGTCAGGCTCTCTATGGCTTTTACGGTCTCGCGCAGGTCGGTGCCCGGCGGCGCCGGGATGCGCAGGTAGACGTCATACACGGTGGTGTCGCGGGCCAGAACGACCCCGGCGCTGTCCACGATGGCCCCGCGCGCGGCATGCTGGGTCACGGTGTAGCTGGCGGAGCTGGCCTCGGCGGCCTTGTCGGCGTAGTAGTCGGCGCGGACGAACTGCATCCAGGCCAGCCGCGCGAAGAACGCCGCAAACACCGCGCCGCACAGCACCATCAGCACCGCCACGCGGACGCGGCGGTGGTGGGAGTTTTTGCGGTTGGCCATGGGATCACCTCGGTAAAAAATAAAATGGATTTGTTTGTTAGGAAATGGGACATGTAGAGGCTTGCGGCAGCCATTCACTGCGCGGGCCGATGGCGGGCATCGACCCCTACAAACCGCGCTGCCTATTTATTGTACCCAAAATTCGACGAAAAAGCAATTACTTTTTCACGAAATAGACCGTGCCCCACAAATCGGCGGTGTCGGTCAGCGGGACCTGCGCGGTCAGGCCGTCGGCGTCGGGGGCGGGCGCGGCGGCCAGTGTGCCCAGCCAGTCCCCGCCCGCGGTGGTCACGATGTCCCCTGCCGTCAGTGCGCAGTCGGCGGGCAGGCCGGTCAGGACCCACTGCCCCGGCGTGACTAACCCGGCATAGCTGCCGCAAAGCCCGGCAGCGGCGGAAAATTCCACAGTGCAGGTGTCGCCGTCCGTGCGGGTAACGACCCCCGCGTACCGCCCGCCCGCGTCGAGGACGGCATTTCCCGGCGCGGCGTCCGGGCAGGCCAGCGTGAAACCGCCGACGCCCCGGGCCACGACCCGCGCCGGGGTGACGCCGGTGATGCCCCGCCCGCAGCCGACAAGCTGCCGCAGGGCGGCATTCTCGGCCAGCGCGTCGGCAGACTGCGCCAGCTGTTGATGCAGCGTGAAATTTTCCTGCTGCAGGGCGTCCAGCCGGGTCATGTAGTGCCTGCCGACAACGCGGTCTACCCGAGCCAGCGCGGCGGGCCGGAGTGCCGCCAGCTGCGGCAGGGCCAGCAAAAGCGCGGCCAGCACCAGCGGCACGGCCCAACGCCAACGCCGCCTGCGGCGGCAAGAAAGATCCAGCTGCACAAACATCACCCCAAGGCAGAATATGCCTTGCGGGACGGGGTTAGACTTTGGTATAATACAGAAAGAATACAGCGCATGTAGGGGCGAGCATTGCTCACCCGCGGAACGCAGTGGCAGCCGCAAAGTTCCCGGGTCGATGACGAGCATCGACCCCTACAGCGTGGGGGCGGATTCCCGATCCGCCCGGACATTTTCCGCTGCCGCACACGACCGCGTGCGAACCATGTTCGCCCCTACAAATTAAGAAAGGCCAACTTTATGAAATACAAGCTCCTGTTACTCGATATAGACGGCACGCTGCGGCCCGGCAGCTGTGAGCGTGTGCCGAAGGAAAACGCTGAGGCCGTCTGCGCCGTGCAGAAGGCCGGCGTCAAGATCGCGATTGCCACGGGCCGCGGGCGCATCGGCGTGGGCAAGGGCCTGCTGCGCAGCATCCGGCCCGACTACTGGGTTTGCGCGGGCGGTGCGCAGCTGGTGGACTACAAGGGCGCAGACCTGGCCCTGCACCGCCTGACCACCGAGGAAATGTACGCGCTGGTGGACTTTTTTGAGGATTACGACCTGCCGCTGCGCTTTACTTACCACGACGCGAACTACGCCTACCTCGGCTATGAGGAGTTCGCCCGCCGCGAGCGGGAGAAAAATTTGGCGCTGAACATCGTGGACGGCGAGGATCAGGACAAGCATCTGGAGGAGATGCCCTTCGGCGCGTTCGGCTTTCTCTCGCAGGAGATGGCCGACAGATTTCAGGAAAAATACGGCTATCTGGGGCTGAATTTCCTGTTCTCCTACCCCGGCAGCGACGGCTGCGATATTTTGCAGCAGGGCATTGACAAGGGCGCAGGTCTGCGGGAACTGGCGAAGCTGGCGGGCATCGACCCGGCGGACTGCGTGGCCGTGGGTGACGGCGATAACGACGTTGCGATGCTGAAGGCGGCAGGTCTCGGCATTGCCATGGGCAGCGGCAGCGCTGCCGCCAAGGCTGCCGCTGACCGCATCGGCCCCGACGCCGAGCCCCACGGCATTGCCGAACTCTGCCGTGCGCTCTGGCCGGAGGCGTTTTAAATGGCCGAGTACACCCATGTCGGCCCCGGTCTGCCGCCGCTGCACGGTGCGCGGGCCAACGCGCTGATCTTAGGCAGCTTTCCCAGCCCCAAGAGCCGGGAGCAGGGCTTTTTCTACGGCCACAAGCAGAACCGATTCTGGCCGATGATCGCCGCCGTGACTGGTGAGCCGGTACCCGATTGGGCCGACATCGAGGCGAAAAAGGCCATAATTTTAAAGCACGGGCTGGCCGTGTGGGACACGATCGGCGCGTGCGACATCAAAGGCGCGTCGGATGCGTCGATCCGCAACGCCGTGCCGAACGATGTGGCCGCGCTGATACAAAAGCTGGGCGTGCGGGCCGTGTTCTGCAACGGCGCGGCGTCGGGGCGTATCTACGCGAAATATGCAGAGCCCCTGACCCACCTGCCCGCCGCCGTGCTGCCCAGCACCAGCCCCGCCAACGCCGCCTGGTCCCCCGCGCGGCTGCAGGCGGCATGGGGCGCTGCTTTGGCACCGTTTTTGCGCGCGGATGGTTGCAAGTGAACGGATTTTGTTCTATAATAAATTTGTGCCAGACTCCCGTAGGGGCGGATTCCATATCCGCCCGCAGGCAGCCCGGCACGGAACGGGCGGATATGGAATCCGCCCCTACGGAATGATGATACGGGAGGTGCCTGCATGAGCAAATGGCAGGAAAAAACCAAACGCCCGGTGCTGCCGGTCTATATGGCGGCGCTGGTGTGGCCTATTATGGCCCTGCTGGTGCCCATCTACACGCTGGGCGGGCTGGTGCTGACCGCCGCGGTCAGCGCGGGCGCCTACTTTGCGGGCACAAAGCTCTGCCCTACCCGCGTTGTGCGCACCTACGTGCCCTACGCCACAGGCAGTGAGGACGTGGACGCCATGCTGAACGGCATTGCCGCAAACCTCGATGCACTGCATAAACTGAACGAGGCAATCCCCGACCCGCAGCTTTCCCGGGCCATGGACCGCATGGAGAAGGCAGGCCGCAGCATTGCCGCCGTTGTGGAGAAAACCCCCGACAAGGCGCGCAGCGTGGACCGCTTTGCCCGCTACTACCTGCCCGAGGTCGTCAAGCTGATGGGCACCTACGCGGCGCTGGAGCAGAACGGCGTCAGGGGCGAGAACGCCGCCCAGATCGAGGCCGAGCTGCGCCGCAACGCCGAGACGACGGCGACAGCCTTTGAAAACCAGCTGGATGCGCTCTACAGCGCCGAGGCAATGGATATTTCTACCGATATTGAGGTGCTGGACAGTATCCTGAAAAGCCAGAACCTTGCCAAGTAAATAGAGGATACAAGAAAGGAAGATCACTATGGCTGACCTGAGCAACGAACTGGACCTGAACGTACCCGCCGCACCCTCTCTGACGCTGGATGCCGCCCCCGCGGCCCCGACGCTGACCCTGGACCCCGCCGCCGATGAGAAAGTCATCGCGGAAAGCAAAAAAGCGACCCCCGTGCAGGTCGAGGACACGCCCCTCTCCCCCGAGGAGCAGAAGATGGTCAACGACTTTGCCGAGAAAATCGACATCACGAACTCCCAGATGGTCTTGCAGTACGGCGCTGCCAGCCAGAAGAAGCTGAGCGACTTCTCCGAGACCGCGCTCTCCCGCGTCAAGACCAAGGACATGGGCGAGACAGGCGAGCTCATCACGAACCTGATTTCTGAATTGCAGGGCTTTGACGCCACCACCGAGCAGCCAAAGGGCATCTTCGGCTTCTTCAAAAAGACGTCCAACAGCATTGAGCAGCTCAAGACCCGCTACGACAGCGCCGACAAGAACGTCGAGCGCATCAAGGCCCAGCTGGAGGACCACCAGGTCACCCTGATGAAGGACATCACGATGCTGGATAAGATGTATGAGCTGAACCTTGTCTACTTCAAGGAGCTGACGATGTACATCCTGGCCGGCAAGAAGAAGCTGGCCGAGGTCCGCGCCAACGACCTGAAGGCCGCGCAGGAGAAGGCCCAGCGCACCCAGCTGCCCGAGGATGCTCAGGCAGCCCGCGACCTGGCCGACCTGTGTGACCGCTTTGAGAAGAAGCTCTACGATCTGGAGCTGACCCGCAATGTGTCCATCCAGATGGGCCCGCAGATCCGCCTGATCCAGTCCAACGACACGATGATGGCCGAGAAGATCCAGACGACCATCGTGAACACGATCCCGCTGTGGAAGAACCAGATGGTGCTGGCGCTGGGCATCGCCCACAGCCAGCAGGCTATGCAGGCCGAACGTGCCGTGACCGACGCCACGAACGAGCTGCTGAAAAAGAACGCTGCTACGCTCAAGCAGGGCACGATTGAAATTGCAAAGGAGTCCGAGCGCGGCATTGTGGACATCGAGACGCTGCAGCAGACGAACAAGCAGCTGATCGAGACGCTGGATGAGCTGAATAAGATCCGCGCCGACGGCAAGGCCAAGCGCGCCAACGCCGAGCAGGAGCTGGGCCGCATCGAGGGTGAGCTCCGCCAGAAGATGCTGGAGATCAACAACTGATTGCCGTTGCAGGGGTCGATGCTTGCATCCGCCCCTGCAGCACAATATAGGTATTTGCTATGCAGCTTGAACAACAGGAAAACTTTACCATTCATGGCCCGCAGCTGGAAATCCTCGGCGAGGTCGAGACAAAGCTGCCCATACCTGCCAAAAAGCGCGGCACAGCGTCGATTGTACTCGTCGCACTGGCGCTGGTGTCGGTGCTGGGCATCGGCGGGGCAAAGCTGAAGGGCGTGTACAGGGAAACGGCGGAAATTTACACCTCCGCGCAGGACGAGTACGGCCACAGCATTCAGGGAGATTTTGAGGCGCAGGCTGACGCGGCGGCGAACCTCATCAAACAGGCGGGCTATGTGGACAGCACCCCGGCGGCTGCTTTACAGGAAGCCGAGGACGCGCTGGCCACGTGGAATGATACGGACGATTCCCCTGCGGTGCAGTACGCGGCCAACCGTCGGCTGTACAATGCGGTGGATACGCTGTATGCGTCGTTGAACAACAAGGTCGATGACAGCACCCAGCGGGCGCTGGATGACCAGTACAATGCGTTTGTTTCGGCGCAGGCGACGATAGAACGCGCCGCCAATGTATACAACCTCTGGGTGGAGGACTACGAGAAAACTATCTCGCAGTTCCCGGCCAATCTAATCTCCGGTTTGTGGGGTGCGCAGGCACCGGAACGCTTTGCTACCAAATAAACCACGATAACAAGGGGAAATTATGAAACTGAAAACATTTGCCAGACGCGCGGCGGCTGCCGGTGCGGTGCTGGCCGCACTGACGCTGGCGGCGCTACCCGCGCTGGCCGCGCCCAAGGTGCAGGTCAGCACGACAAACGCTGTGGCCGACCATGCGGACATCCTGTCCGACGAGACAGAACAGTATGTCAATGACGTTTCAATCAAGCTGTCCGATGCCTGCGGTGCGCAGATCGGCGTCTACACGCTGGATGAACTGCTGGGCAGCACGACGATGGAGGGCTTTGCCTACGACGTTTTTAACGCCTGGGGGCTGGGCTCAGACGATCTGGACAACGGCGTGCTTCTGTTGCTGGCCCCCAACGAGGCCGACGGCGGCGACTACTACATCATGCGCGGCGACGGGCTGGAAAGCCAGCTGTCGTTCAGCACGCTGGGCTCGCTGCTGGACGAGTACATGGAACCCTATTGGGTCAACGGTGATTACGACACCGGCACCCAAAAGACCGTGCAGGCGCTGGCCAACCGGCTGTGCAGCATCTACGGCGTAACGCTGAACAGCAGCTATACCGATACCAGCGCCCCCGATAGAGGAGGGCCCAATGTTATGCGCTTTGTTCTGCTGGTTGTGGCGGTGCTGCTGGTCATCTGGCTCATCACCTACCTGATGCGCCCCCGCGGCCCGCGTCCCCCGCGCGGCGGTGGCGGCGGCAGCAGCTTCGGCAACAATATGTTCTGGTACAGCATGGGCCGTGCCTCCCGGCGCCCGCGCCGCCCGCCGCCCCCTCCCCCGCCGCGCGGCCCCGGTTTCGGCGGCCCCGGCTTTGGTCCCGGCCCCGGCTTTGGCGGCGGCCCCAGACCCGGCGGTGGTCCGCGTCCCGGCGGTGGGTTCCGTCCCGGTGGCGGCTTTAGCAGCGGCGGCGGTGCAGGCCGCAGCCGTCCGTCCGGCGGCTTTGGCGGGGCGCGCCCCTCCGGCGGCTTCCGTTCCGGCGGCGGCTCCACCCGCGGCGGCGGCGTAGGGCGGCACCACTAAAGCAAAAAGCCTTCCCCCTCGGGGGAAGGTGGCCCGCAGGGCCGGATGAGGGGCGAGCTTTCCGCAGTAACCCACTGACGGGCAATAATGGGAAGCTTTGCCCTCATCAGTCGCCTATCGGCGACAGCTTCAGTCTCCGCGCCAAGAGCCGCCTCCGGCGGTTGCGCTTCGACACGCGCCTGCGGGCGCAGCCCCCCGGGGGAAGCCTTTTTTGTACTTTTTTATAGCAGAAAAGGAGGCAGCTATGCCAAAATTTGCAGTTATCACCGGTGCAAGCTCCGGGATCGGGGCCGAGTTCGCGCGCCAGCTTTCCGCCCGCGGATATAACCTGCTGCTGGTGGCCCGCCGCGCGGACCGGCTGGAAAAGCTGTCCGACCAGCTGACGACGGTCTGCGAGATCTTCACTGCGGATCTGTCCAAAAAGAGTGAGTGCCTTCGCCTGGTCAAGGCGTTGGAAGGCCGCCGCGTGGATCTCTTCATCAACAACGCGGGCTTTGGCGACTGCGGGCCGTTTTTGCAGACGGAACTGGATAAGGACCTCGATATGCTGTCGGTCAACATCCGGGCGCTGCACATCCTGACGAAGAAAATCGGGCAGCAGCTCTATAAGCAGGGCTTCGGCGCGCTGCTGAACGTCGGCTCCTGCGCAGGGCTGATGCCCGCAGGCCCCTACATGGCAACCTACTACGCCACCAAGGCCTACGTTGTCAGCCTGACGAGTGCGCTGGCGCAGGAGCTGCGCGAGGCCCGCAGCCCCGTGTATGTCGGCTGCCTCTGCCCCGGTCCGGTCAACACCGAGTTCAACGCTGTGGCGAACGTGGAGTTTGCGCTGCGGGGCATTACGCCGGAATACTGCGTGCGCTGCGCGCTGGACGGCATGGCCCGCCGCAAAACGGTCATTGTGCCGAACCCCGTGGTTGCCGCCGGCATGACGCTGGGGCGCTTCCTGCCGCGGCCCGTGTATATCAAAATCGCTGCGCACCAGCAGCGGAAAAAGCTGTATAAGAGATAAAAAATGCCCGCTGTCTGTACCAGACAGCGGGATTCTTTGTAGGGGGCGGGTGTTGCCCACCCATGGTTGTGTGCGGCAGCCGCAAGCCTTCCCGGGCGGATATGGAATCCGCCCGGGAAGGCTTCTCCATCGGGAGAAGCTGTCGCCGCCAGGCGACTGATGAGGGCAGAGCTTGCCATGGCAACCCGTTTGCGGCTAATCACGGTAACCTGGCCCCTCATCCGGCCTCGGGCGGGGCCTCGGCCACCTTCCCCCTTGGGGGAAGGCACTTTACAGTTAGTTCAGCGTTTTCCCGAAGAACTCCAGCTCCGGCTTGATGGTATTCATCAGGGAGTCGAACTGGTCGGGGGTCAGGCTCTGGGCACCGTCGCTCTTGGCCTTGGCCGGGTCATTGTGGGTCTCGATCATCAGACCGTCGGCACCGACGGCCACTGCCGCCTGGGCCAGCGCGGGCACCATGAAGGCAATGCCTGCTGCGTGGCTCGGGTCGATGACAACGGGCAGATGGGTCATCTTTTTCAACATAGGAACGGCGGAAATGTCCAGTGTGTTGCGCATGCTCGTCTCAAAGGTACGGATGCCGCGCTCGCACAAAACGACGTTGGGGTTGCCCTCTGCCATGATGTACTCGGCGCTCATGACGAGCTCCTCCAGCGTCGAGGACAGGCCGCGCTTGAGCAGCACCGGCACGTTCAGCTTGCCGACAGCCTTGAGCAGCTCAAAGTTCTGCATGTTGCGCGCACCGATCTGGATCATATCGACCTTGGCGTCAAGGAACAGCGGGATGTGCTCGTTGTTCATCAGCTCGGTCACGATGGGCTGGCCCGTGACCTTGCGGGCCTCCTGCAAAAGCTCCAGACCCTCAGCACGCAGACCCTGGAAGCTGTACGGGCTGGTGCGGGGCTTGAACGCGCCGCCGCGCAGGATGCTGGCCCCGGCGGCCTGCACGCGCTGGGCCACGTAGGTGATCTGCTCCTTGCTCTCGACGCTGCAGGGACCGCTCATGACGGCAAAGTAACCGCCGCCGATCTTGTGGCCGCCCACGTCGACGATGGTGTCGTCGGGGTGGAACTTGCGGTTGGCCTTTTTGTACGGCTCGGACACGCGGCGGCAGGTCTCGACGACGGGATTTGCCAGCACCCAGCTCTCGGCCAGGGCCTTGGTGTCGCCGATCAGGCCGAGAATGTGGGTGTCGCTGCCGACGGAATCGTTGATCTGGAAGCCCATGCTGTTCAGCTCATTGCAGAAGGCCTGCACCTTGTCAGCGGGGGCGTGCTGTTTTAAAACGATGATCATGATGTGTTCTCCTATCTATTACAACCGTGAATTTTTCTCAATGACGGTATTCTAACACTTTAAAGCGCTAAAGTCAAGCCCCCTTGCGAAAATTGTTGGGGGGATTTATAATAGAAAAAAGGCTTCCCCCTTGGGGGAAGCTGTCCGCGAAGCGGACTGATGAGGGGCGGCCTTGCCAATGCAACCCGTTCACGGGCAATCACGGAAGCTCTGCCCCTCATCCGGCCCTGCGGGGAGGCCGGGCCGGGCATGCCCGGCCCCTACAGCGCTATTAACAATTGAGAAGGGTAACAATATGGCAAAAGAAGCAAAAACCAACGCAATGCGGATGCTGGAGCGTGCAAAGGTCGCCTACACGTCCCACGAATACCCCCACGAGGAGGGCCAGGCCGTGGACGGCGCAAACGTGGCGCGGCTGACCGGGCAGGACCCGGCGCGGGTGTTCAAGACGCTCGTCACGCAGGGCGCGGACCGAAACTACTATGTGTTTGTCGTGCCGGTGCTGGCCGAGCTGGACCTGAAAAAGGCCGCTAAGGCTGCGGGCGTCAAGAGCGTGGCCATGATCCACGTTGCCGACATCAACAAGGTCACGGGCTACATCCGCGGCGGGTGCAGCCCTGTGGGCATGAAAAAGCAGTTCGTGACCGTCTACGATGAGAGCTGCCTTGCGCAGCAAACGATGCTCGTCTCGGGTGGGCGCATCGGCACGCAGATCGAATGCGCCCCGGCGGACCTCATCAAGGTCACGCGCGGCAGGACGGCGGCCATCACACAGGAGCACGAGGCATGATGCGGCTGGATAAATACCTGGCCGAGCGCACCGGCATGACCCGCAGCGAGAGCCGCAAGGCCGTAACGAAGGGCCGCGTCAGCATCGACGGCGCAGTGTGCCGCAAGGCCGACACCCAGCTGGACGAGCACACCGCCGCCGTGGCGCTGGACGGCGTGCCGCTGGCGGGCGCGTACCGGAAATTTGTGTATATCATGCTCAACAAGCCCGAGGGCGTCGTCAGTGCCAGCCGCGACAAAAAGGACACGACGGTGGTCGATCTGGTCGCGGCGGACTTTCCGCGGCGGGAACTGTTCCCCGCGGGGCGGCTGGACAAGACGAGCACCGGCTTTGTGCTGCTGACTGACGACGGCGCGCTGGCGCATGACATCCTCTCCCCTGCCCACCACGTCGAGAAGCAGTACGTAGTCACGCTGGACACGCCGCTGACCGACGCGATGCGCCGGGGCTTTGCCGCGGGCGTCACGCTGACCGACGGCGAGACGATGGCTCCCGCGGGCGTCGAGCCGCTGACCGACGACGGCCTGACCGTGCAGGTCACGCTGCGGCAGGGCGTCTATCATCAGATCAAGCGGATGTTCGGCGTGTATGCCGCGGGCGTGAACGCCCTGCACCGTGAGAGCATCGGCGGCGTGGCGCTGGACCCCGCGTTAGCGCCCGGCCAGTGGCGTGAGCTGACAGCGGAGGAAGTGGAGCGGCTGCAGAACGTAAAGTAATGTAAGGGGAGGAATTTATCCCTCCCGGGATCTGTACCATGGCCGCAGCGGAGCGGTCAAGACCGCTCCCTACAAAGCACCCGTGAATGTCAGTCTGTAGGGAGGGGTCTTGACCCCTCCGTGCGCGTTTCCGCATCCGCAAGGACCCCGGGAGGGATAGATTCATCCCCTATAAACCAACAAAAAGAGGCAGCTTTTGCAGGCTGCCTCTTTGTCATTCATGAGTATACACCGTCTTGCTCGGTTGGAACATCACGGTATACCCCATATCGTTATAACTGGAGAGGGTGAGCTCGGTGCCCTCGGCCAGAACGATGTGGTGCAGGGTGTCCTGATAGGTGTCGTCGCCGTAGAGCCAGGCGCTGCAATACATCGTGCGGGTGTTTTCCATCGGCAGGTCAAAGGCAAAGTAGCCGCTGCCCGCCGTGCAGGTCACGTCGTAGACGCCGGGTTCGATGTCCTCGCCCACAAGCAGATACAGGCTGTCCTCGCTGTCGCTGAGGGTATACGAAATATCGCCGGTCACCGGGTTGGGGGCAGTATCGGTGGATAGGTCATCGACCTGCGCGTTGCTGCTGTGGAAATAGAGCGCATTGTTCCCGGTCAGGAACAGCACCGTACCCGCGGGCAGCGGGACGTCGTCCAGCCCCGAATCCGCAGCGTCGTAGGCGGACAGATCCTCATATATTTCCACACCGCAGGCATCGTTGACAAGGTGCATCTCCATGGATGTGCCGTTCTCGGCGCACTTGATCGTGTAGGTGCCCGCGGGCAGGTCCTGCCCCACGACGTACAGCCCGGCGGGCAGGTCGCCGTCCCAGTCGGTGCCCCCGGCGGATACGAGCGGGCGCAGGTCGTCGTAGGCATTGCTGTCGGCCTCTATGGCCTGTTCTTCGGAAAATTCGGGAACGGGTTCGGAAACCGAGGAACCGATTTTACGCTGCAGCAGGAGCTGCAGCATGGGCAAAATCAAAAACAGCGCCACAACGATGATAAGCCACGCGACATTGGCACTGCGGCTGCGTCTGGAGGGTGCCTCGATGTGGTGCTCCACCCGGGCCGTGCGCACCGCGGGGCGCGGTGCATTGTGGCGATCTGTGCCGCTCTCATGTACATGGGCGGTGCGTTCCTCGTCGTCGTAGCCTTCCACCTTGGGGCGGTTGCCCGCGGGCCGCACGCGGTGGAGAACATCCTCGCCGTTGACGCGGTGATAGTGGGCACTCTCGCCCCGCAGGGTATAGCTGTGCTCCGGCGGGATGGGCAGACCACAGTCCTCACACCGGCCATTGACGACCCGTCCGCCGCACAGGCTGCATTTTTGCATAGGGACACCTCCTCTTTTGCCTCTATTATACAGGATAGCGTAGGAAATAGCTAGAGGGGCGGGAAAATAAAAAAGCCTCCCTTGTCAAAGGGAGGCTCAGCTTCAGGCATTCGCTGCCCGTTTTGCAGCCGTCTTTCTGTGCAGCTGCTCGGAAAAAACCGTCATCAATACCAGCATCAGCAGCAGGACAAAGGGATAGAGCTTCATCGTGATATTCTGCGCCAGAACGCCGAAAAGCGGTGAAAGGAGCGTGCTGCCGGTGTAGGCGGCAGCCATCTGCAGGCCGGTCATTGACATGCTGAGATTCTTGCCGAAGTTGGACGGCGTCTCGTGAATGATGCTGGGGTAGATCGGTGCGCAGCCCAGTCCGGCGACCACAAGGCCAACCGGCAGCAGCGCATTGCCGAAGGGCAGCAGGATCAGCACAATACCCACGGCATTCAGAAGCTGTCCCATGCGGATCATCTGCTGATCGTTGAATTTCATCGTCAAAAAGCCGCTGAAAAACCGTCCGACTGTGATGCCTACGTAAAACAGGCTCGCCCAGCTGGCGGCGGTCATTGCGTCCAGACCGCGGGTCAGGGTGCAGTAACTGGCGGCCCACATACCGGCGATCCCCTCGACACCGCTGTAAAACGCAAAACAGAGCATTACCTCCGGCACACCGGGAACTTTCAGCAGTTCGGAAATCGTGCGGTGTTCCGGGGTAAACTCCTCCCCCGCTCCGGCGTCGGCGGGGGTCTGCCACAGCGGCAGGCTGAACAGCAGCAACGCCGTCAGCACAAACTGCAGAACGGACACTATGCGGTAGCCGTTCTGCCAGGTGCTGCCCGCCAGCGCCCAGCCCATGATGACCGGGCCGCCCGCCGCGCCGATGCCCCACATGCAGTGCAGCCAGCTCATGTGGCGGCTTTCATAGTGCAGGGCCACATAATTGTTCAGCGCGGCGTCCACACTGCCGGCACCCAGGCCATACGGTATAGCCCACAGGCAAAGCTGCCAGAACTGCGTGCAGGTCGAAAACCCAAACAGCGCCACGGCGGTGGTGGCGACGCTGAGCGCTGTGACCCTGCCGGTGCCGAGCTTATTGTTGAGCCAGTCGCTGGCCAGGCTGGACACGATGGTCCCGACGGAGATGATCATGGACACGCCGCCCGCCCAGGACACGCCCGCGCCGAGCTGCGGATACATGCTGGGCCACGCCGCGCCCAGCAGCGCGTCCGGCAGGCCCAGGCTGATGAACGCCAGATAGATGACCGGCAAAAGCAAAGATACCATACGAAAAACCTCTTGACTTTCTGTAGTTGTGATATTATGATTATATCATCAAATTGCGGAATATACAGGCACTAATTCCGCAAAATCTCGGTACAATTTCACCAAAAACGGAGGCAAGCAAGAAATGGCACTGTCGCTGTGCAGAACGACCGTGGACGATTCGGCGCGGGAGCTGATGGAGCATGGCACCGCCGCCTTCCCCATCGCCTGTTATCACGACGATTTGCAGGCCGAGCCCGTGCCGTGGCACTGGCACGAGGAATTGGAGGTACTGGTCGTCAGCGAGGGCATGATCTTGGCGACGGCAGGCGGCGAGAAATTCCGCTTGGAAAAGGGCGAGGGGCTGTTCATCAACGCAGGGGTGCTGCACGGCGACTGGCCGCTGAATGCGGGCAGCTGCCGCCTGCACAGCATGGTGTTCCACCCACGGCTGGTGGGCGGCAACCCGGACAGTGTGTTCTGGCAGAAATATCTGCAGCCGCTGCTGACCGACCCCAGCCGTCCCTGCGCCGTGCTGCGCCCCACGGTGGACTGGCAGCACGAGGCCATCGAGGACATGGAGCGGGCGTTCCGCGCGGTGGTGAACGAAATCCCCGGCTACGAGTTCAAGACCCGCGCGGCGCTGTCGGAGATGATCTTCCAGCTGGTCAGCCACGCTCCGGCGGTGCAGGCCATGCCGAAAAAGGCACTGCGCAACGCCGACCGCATCAAGACGATGCTGCAATTTATCCAAGAGCATTACGCCGAGGACATCTCGGTCGAACAGGTCGCGTCCAGTGCGTCCATCAGCCCCAGCGAGTGTCTGCGGTGCTTCCACGATATGATCGGCACGACACCGAATCAGTATCTGCGCGACCAACGCGCCCAGCGCGCGGCGGAGCTGCTGTGCGGCACGGGACTGCGGGTGACGGAAATCGCGATGCAGTGCGGTTTTCAGGACGCGAGCTACTTTGCCCGCGCCTTCCGTCAGGTCTACGGCTGCGGCCCGACGGAGTATCGCAGAAAAGCATGAAGGGAAAAATAAAACTACCGCCGTCAGTTCCCTGACGGCGGTAGTTATTTTATCGGGATTAACCGTTATTCTTGCGGGTCTTGATTTCGTCCACGACCTGGTTGATGAAAGCATCCAGATCCATCGTGGTGGTCTCGCCCTTGCGGTCACGGACGCTGATGTTGTTGGACTCGACCTCTTTTGCGCCCAGAACCAGCATATAGGGCACGCGGTCAACCTGCTGGGCCTGGCGGATCTTGTAGCCGATCTTCTCGTTGGACTCATCCAGCACAACGCGGACACCGGCGGCCTGCAGCTTGGCGGTGACGTCCTTCGCGTAGTCCAGCGTCTTTTCGCTGACGGGCAGGACCTTGACCTGCGTCGGGGCCAGCCAGGTCGGGAAACGGCCCTTCGTCTCCTCGATCAGGTAAGCCATGAAGCGGTCCAGAGAGCCAAGGATCGCGCGATGCAGCACGACGGGGGTCTTTTCGCTGCCGTCCTTGTCCACGTAGGTCAGGTGGAACTTGGCGGGCAGGCAGAAGTCCAGCTGGCAGGTGGACAGCGTGTACTCGGCGCCGACGGCGGGCTTGACGTTGACGTCCAGCTTCGGGCCGTAGAAGGCAGCCTCGCCGATCTCCTCGGTGAAGTGGATGCCCAGCTCGGTCAGAACCTCGCGCAGGGCGTTCTCGGCATGGTTCCACATGGCGTCGTCGTCATGGTACTTCTTCTTGTCGGCGGGGTCGCGCAGGGACAGCACGCAGCGATAATCCGTGATGTTGAAGTCCTTGTAGACGTCGAAAATCAGCGCGCAGACGTTGGCAACTTCGCTCTTGATCTGCTCGGGCGTGCAGAACAGGTGCGCGTCGTTCTGGCAGAAGTGGCGGCCACGCTCGATGCCCTTCAGTGTGCCGGAGGACTCATAGCGGAAGTCGTGGGCAATCTCGCCGATGCGGATGGGCAGCTGACGATAGCTGTGGGGCTGGTTGGCGTAGATCATCATGTGGTGGGGGCAGTTCATCGGGCGCAGGACGTAGCTCTCGCCCTCCATCTCCATAGCGGGGAACATGTTCTCGCGGTAGTGGTCCCAGTGGCCGGAGGTCTTGTACAGGTTCACGGTGCCGATGCAGGGGGTCATGACGTGCAGGTAGCCGCGCTCACGCTCCTTGCCCTTGATGTAATCCTCCAGCTGCTGCCAGACGGTGTAGCCGTTGGGCAGGAACATCGGCAGGCCGCGGCCGACGAGGTCGTCGGTCATGAACAGGCGCATCTCCTTGCCGATCTTGCGGTGGTCGCGCTCACGGGCCTCCTGCTGCTGCTTCTCCCAGGCGTCCAGCTCCTCCTGATTGCGGAAAGCCACGCCGTTGATGCGGGTCAGCATCTTGTTCTCTTTGTCGTTCTTCCAGTAAGCGCCGGACTGCTGGGTGATCTTGAACGCCTTCAGCGCCTTGGTGTAGCACAGGTGGGGTCCGATGCACATATCGACGTACTCGCCCTGCTGGTAGAAGCTGAACTCGGTCTCGTCGGCCAGGTCGGCGATATGCTCGATCTTGTAGTGCTCCTGACGCTCCTCCATCAGCTTGACAGCCTCGTCACGGGGCAGGATGAACGGCTTGATGGGAAGATTCTCCTTGCAGATCTTCTTCATCTCTTTTTCGATGGCGGCCAGGTCCTCGTCGGTCAGCTTGGTGTCGCCGAGGTCGACGTCATAGTAGAAGCCGTTCTCGGTGGCAGGGCCGAAGGCAAAGTCCGCCTGCGGGTAGAGGCGCTTGATGGCCTGCGCCATGATATGGGCAGCCGTGTGGCGCAGAACGTGCAGTTCTTCCTCCTGCGGGCACTCGGCGACGGTACCGTCCTTGTAGATGATCTTCATAATTGTACGCTCCTTTTGCAATTGCACAAAAATGCAAATAAAAAATGCTCCATCCCTCGCTTACAAAAGGGATGAAGCATATAGCTCCACGGTTCCACCCAAATTGCGCTTATGTCTTATATAAAAGGTAAGCGCCGCTCGTACCGGCTGTAACGGGCCGTACCCGGCGGAGGTTCGCCCCCGCGCTCGGCAGTGGTAAGGCTGCGGGCCGCTGCAAAACCGCTTGCACCACGCGGCGTACCGCGGCGGTTCTCTCTTGTGCAGGACCTCGCATCCCGTTTGTCTGCCTCATGGCTTTGTACAGGATGAAGTTAAGTTATTTATAGCACAAGTGCGGCTTTAAGTCAAGTAGAAAAATTTGGAATATTGAGGTTGTAGGGGCCGCACATGTGCGGCCCACAACGTAAAGGCAAGCAGGTGTCTGTCGTAAAGCTGCGGGCCGGGCATGCCCGGCCCCTACATTTATACCTCCGCCAGTTTGCACAAAAAACTTTCCACTCCCCTGCTCTGCCCATGTAAAACGCCGAAGTTATTAAATATACATTGACTTTACATATTTATGCAGTTATACTGTATACATCAACCAAGTGAGGGCTTGGGAAGGTACAAACATTTGAGATATATTGAATCGAGGAGATCATCATGAAAAAAATCACTGCTCTGATGCTCAGCTCCGCTATGATGCTGAGCCTGGCCGCCTGCGGCGGTTCCGCTTCCACCGAGACTGTTTCCAGCGAGGCTGCTTCTTCCGAGGCTGCATCCTCCGAGGCCGTTTCCACCGAGGAGGCCGCTTCTGCCGACGCTGCCGCGGTGACCACCGTCAACGCCGGCAAGCTGACGATGTCCACCAATGCCGCCTTCCCCCCGTATGAGATGACCACCGACAACGGTGATTTCGAGGGCATCGACATTGAGGTTGCGGGTGCCATTGCCAAGAAGCTCGGCCTGGAGCTGCAGGTCGACGACATGGACTTTGACGCCGCCCTGCTGGCCGCCCAGAACGGCAAGAGCGACATGGTCATGGCCGGTGTCACCGTCACCGACGAGCGCCTGAAGGTCATGGACTTCTCCGACACCTACGCCGAGGGCATCCAGTCCATCATCGTGCCTGAGGGCTCCGACATTGCCACTGCTGACGACCTGTCCGGCAAGGCCATCGGCACCCAGCGCGGCACCACCGGCTACCTCTACTGCACCGATGACTTCGGTGAGGAAAATGTCATCGCCTATGATGACGGTCTGACCGCTGTGCAGGCCCTGAACAACGGCCAGGTCGATGCCGTCGTCATCGACAATGCCCCCGCCCAGGAGTTCGTTGCGGCCAACCCCGGCCTGAAGATCCTTGACACCGCTTACGCCCAGGAAGATTACGCCATCGGCGTTGCCAAGGGCAACACCCAGCTGCTGGACGCCATCAACGGCGCTCTGGAGGAGTTGCAGGCTGACGGCACCCTGCAGGCCATCGTGGACAAGTACATCACCGCTGAATAAGCGCTTTGCAGCAAGCGGAAAGGCACGCCGGTATCCCGGCGCGCTTTTCTTTTATTTAGTGTGATTTTTCCCGGAAATATGGTATAATACAAATATCGCGCTGTAGGGGCCGCATATATGCGGCCCGCAACCTTCCCGCAGGCAAGAGTTTGCCGGAAAGCCGCGGGCCGGGCAGGCCCGGCCCCTACAGGTGTGCTGAATTCAAACAGAAAGAAAGGTTGTGTTGCGGATGGAAGCACAGTTTGAAGCGCTTTCGGAGCTGGTCAAGAACGGCCAGAAGCTGAACTTCGGGCAGGACTTCTTCGTAAAATTTTACCAGGCATTTCTCTACTCGGACCGCTGGCAGCAGTACATCAAGGGCGTGGGTACGACCCTGCTGGTCACGGCCATTGCACTGGTGCTGGGCGTTGTGCTGGGTGCCATCGTTGCCATGATCCGCGTGGGCTATGCCCAGCAGAAGCCCCACCACCGCAACCCGATTCTGGGGATTTTCAACGCAGTGGCGCAGGTGTATGTCACAGTCATCCGCGGCACGCCTATGATGGTCCAGCTGCTCATCATGAGCATGGTCATCTTCGCCAGCAGCCGCAACTTCACGATGGTCGGTGCGCTGGCGCTGGGCATCAACTCGGGCGCCTATGTGTCGGAGATCATCCGCGGCGGCCTCATGGCCGTCGACCCGGGCCAGATGGAGGCGGGACGCAGCCTCGGACTCAACTACATGACCACGATGTTCGAGATCATCATCCCGCAGGCCATTCGCTCCATCCTGCCTGCGCTGGGCAATGAGTTCATCATGCTGCTGAAGGACTCCTCGCTGATCACGGTCATCGGCGGCAAGGAACTGCTGTATGCCGCGCAGGGCATCATGAACCGTACCTATGAGCCGATGTTCCCGCTGCTCGGCGTGGCCGCGACCTATCTGGTGCTGGTCATGCTGTTCAGCGCGCTGCTTGCAAAATTTGAGAGGAGGCTGGCGCAAAGTGATAGACGTTAAAGGACTGCAGAAGAACTACGGCGGCCTGCAGGTGCTCAAGGGCGTGGACCTGACCATCAACAAGGGCGACTGCGTTGTGCTGGTCGGCCCCTCGGGCTGCGGAAAATCCACGTTCCTGCGCTGCCTGAACCGTCTGGAGGAGCCGGACGGCGGCCATGTCATCTTCAACGGCAAGGAAGTCACCGACCACGACATTGACCATGTGCGCCAGAAGATGGGTATGGTGTTCCAGCATTTCAACCTGTTCCCCCACCTGACGGTGAAGAAGAACATCACGCTGGCCCCCGTGCGTCTGGGCCTGATGAAGCAGCCCGAGGCCGACAAGAAAGCCATGGAGCTGCTGGAGCGCATCGGTCTGGCCGACAAGGCCGACACCTACCCCAACATGCTGTCCGGCGGGCAGAAGCAGCGCATTGCGATTGTGCGCGCGCTGGCCATGAACCCCGACGTGCTGCTGTTTGACGAGCCGACCTCCGCCCTTGACCCCGAGATGGTCGGAGAGGTTTTGGAGCTGATGAAGGAGCTGGCCCGCGGCGGCATGACGATGGTCTGCGTCACCCACGAGATGGGCTTTGCCCGCGAGGTCGCAAACCGCATCATCTTCATTGATGAGGGCATCGTCAAGGTCGATAAGCCGCCGAAGGAGTTCTTCGCCAACCCCGAAAATGAGCGCTTGAAGGCATTTTTGTCAAAGGTGCTGTAAATTTGTATAGAAAGCGGTCTGCCGATGGATTTTCGGCAGACCGCTTTTTTGCCTGCGGGGACGCCCCCCGGGCGGATATGGGATCCGCCCCTACGCTTTCACCGCGCACGATATTCTGCTGCTATTATATACGCCCCGGCAAGTTGATTCTTTGCGCAAAATGTGGTAAAATAGCACTATTACTATGGATAACTATGCAACCACGATTTTACACATAAGGAACAGGTATTTTTATGGCTGAAAATCTGCAAACCACCCGCCCGGCTGACGAGGGCTGGACTACGGTCATCCGGCCCAAGACCGGCTGGTTCGACATCGACCTGCAGGAGCTCTGGCGCTATCGCGACTTAATTATAATGTTCGTCAAGCGCAACTTTACTGTGCTGTACAAGCAGACGATCCTGGGCCCTGCGTGGATCATTCTGAACCCGCTCATCACCACCGTGATTTTCAACGTTGTGTTCGGCGGCATGGCCAACATGCCCACCGACGGCGTGCCCGGCTTTTTGTTCTACATGGCCGGCAATACGGTGTGGACCTTCTTTGCCAACTGCGTCAACAATACAGCCAATACGTTTGTGACAAACTCACAGATTTTTGGCAAGGTGTACTTCCCGCGCCTGACGATGCCGGTCAGCCAGGTGCTGACAAGCCTCATCAACTTCGGCATTCAGGCGGTCATGTACCTGATCTTCTGGGTGTACTTCTTTGCCACGGGCAGCGGCGTCACCTTTACGCTGTGGGTGCTGGCTGTGCCGTTCGTCGTGCTGGAGGTCATGCTGCTGGGCCTCGGCGTCGGCATCATCGTGTCGTCCTTAACGACGAAGTACCGCGATCTGGCGATTGCCGTCGGCTTCGGCGTGCAGCTCTGGATGTACGCCTCCCCCGTCGTCTATCCGCTGTCGATGCTGGACAACTCCCCGCGCCTGCGGGTGCTCGTTCAGCTCAACCCTATGACGTCGCCGATCGAGATTTTCCGCATGGCTACCTTGGGCACCGGCACGGTCACGACGTTCGGCATCGTGTACAGCCTGATTTTTACCGCTGCGGCGCTGGTTTTGGGCGTTGTGCTGTTCAGCCGCATTGAAAAGACCTTCATGGATACCGTGTAAGAAAGGGGCGCGTAACTATGTCTGCAAATGAAAAACGCCCTGTCATCGAGGTCACGGGGCTGAAAAAACAATACAAGCTCGGCCAGATCGGCGGCGGCACGCTGACCCACGACCTGCAAAGCTGGTGGGCCCGTGTGCGCGGCAAGGAGGACCCGAACACCGTCATCGGCACCGACCAGCGGCTGTTCGGCCAGACGTTTATGGCGTTGAACGGCGTTGACCTGACCGTCTATCAGGGTGAGGCACTGGGCATCATTGGCCGCAACGGCGCGGGCAAATCCACGCTGCTCAAGCTGCTCTCCCGCATCACCGCCCCCACCGAGGGCGAAATCAAGATCCGTGGCCGCGTGGCCTCGATGCTCGAGGTCGGCACCGGCTTCAACAACGAGATGACGGGCCGCGAGAACATTTATATGAACGGCGCGATTCTGGGCATGACCCGCGCCGAGATCGACGCAAAGCTGCCGCAGATCATTGAATTTTCCGAGTGCGGCGACTTCATCGACACACCTGTCAAGCGCTATTCCAGCGGCATGTTCGTCAAGCTGGCCTTCGCCGTGGCCGCGCATCTCGACAGCGAGATCATGGTCATGGATGAAGTTCTGGCCGTCGGCGATATGAAATTCCAGCAGAAATGCTTAGGGAAAATGAGCGACGTCGCCAATCAGGACGGGCGCACGGTGCTGTATGTCAGCCATAATATGTCGACCATTCGTCAGCTTTGCACCCGCTGCGTCGTGCTGGACAAGGGCAGGGTCATCTTTGACGGCGACGTGGAGCAGGCCATCGCGGTCTACATGGACACCACCGACGTCAACGTTGTCCACTACGACCTGGCCGACGTCGCCCGCATGACGGGCAGCGCGGGCAAGCGGTTCCGGCTGGAAACGCTGGATTTCGTCGGCAAGGAGTCGAGCGTGTTTGCCGATACCGAAAAGATGCGGGTGAAAATCACCTGGCGCGTTTCGGAGCCGTTCGCAGGCATCCACATGAAGATGAACCTCCACGCGCGGGATTCGACGCCCGTCGGCATCACCCATCCCGTCGACCTCGGCCCCGCCGAGCCGGGCAAAATCTACACCTCTGTGTTTGAATTTGACCCGAGTCTGCTGGGCGAGGGACAGTATTTCTTCTATCTCGACATTTTTGACGGCGCGCTGGCCCACGCGGTCTGCCTGGACAAGCCCGTGACCGAGTTCGCCTTTGAGGTGACGAACAGCGACCTGACGATGCCCGAGTGGGCGTCCGGCTGGGGCCGCATCCACTTCCCGCCCGTCAAGCTCGTGCAGGAGTAACGCATGAAACCGAATTTGTACATTTGCCACACCGCGTATCAGGTCTTGGTCGATCTGCTGCGGGCCGGGCGCTGCGCCGGCAAGCCCCACACGATGGTGCTCTCCGCCTCCGTGCCCGACACCGCCGCGCTGGCGGCACGTCTGGACGCGACGGGCGTGGTCAAGACTGTCCTTGTGGACGAGACGCGCTGGCCCGGGACCGTGACGGGGCTGTTTGCCCACCGGCGCGCGGCCCGCGCCTTTGAGAAGCTGTGCGGCTGGAAATTGAACCGTGCAGCGTTTGGAAATGTCTATATCCACAACGATTGGAGTGTGCTGGGCCGCTATTTGCAGGATTGCCGCGCCGGGTATATTCTGTGCGAGGACACGTTCGGCAGCACGCTCGGCCCTGACCAGCATCTTGTGACCGACCAGCGCACCGCAGCGGATTTTGCCGCGAAGCAGCGCGGAAAAGGCTACCTGTACTGGGGCGACAGCCCGTGGTGCGTCCGCGTCGAGAGTGAGGATGCCGCGCGGTGTACGCTGTTTTCGGCGGACCGCATGGCGACGGACAGCAAGGCCAAACTGTTAGAGAGCCTGACCGACGACGAAAAAGCGATGGTGCGCCGCGTATTTTTGACGCAGCCCCTGCCCGAGAAGGCAGACGGCGCGACGCTTTTGCTGCCCCGCAGCTTTGTGGCCGACGGGCTGATGACCCAAGCGGAGCAGGACGCGATGTTCAAAGCGGTGGCGGAAAAATACGCCGTTGGGCCGCTCTTTATCAAGACCCACCCGCGGGACACGACGGATTACGCCGCCCTGTTCCCCGATGCAGTCATTTTGGAGCGCACGATGCCCAGCGAGGTGCTGAACTTCTGCCTCCCCTTCCATTTCGCCCGTGCCGTCACCGTGCAGAGCTTCGTCCTGCGCGGCTTCACCGCGGCGGGTGAGAAGATCCTGCTGACGCTGGAGGAGGCGAGGAAACTGGTCTGATGCGCGGGGAAAACGGCATCCGGCCGGGAGGTTCTCTCCCTCCGGCGCTTCGCGCCACCTCCCTCGCAGAGGGAGGTCCTTTAGCCCCCTCTGCGAGGGGGCTCCGCCCGCAGGCGGTGGGGGAGAGAACCTTCCGCAGCCACAATGTAAAAAGGAAAAGCCACTATGCTCTACTATGACAAAAAGAATGTCCCGTTGGCGCGGCAGCTCCGCAAGAATATGACACCGTGGGAAAATAAGCTGTGGTATCAGTTTCTCCGCACCTTCACCCCGCGCTTCCAGCGCCAAAAGCCCATCGGCGGCTATATCGCTGATTTCTACTGCGCAAAAACAAGGCTTGTCATCGAGCTGGACGGGGCACAGCATTACACGCCCGAGCAACAGCAGACCGACAGTCTGCGCACAGAGTTTTTCGCACAGAACCATATCAGGGTTCTGCGGTTCACCAATTTGGACATAGACCGCCGCTTTGACGGCGTATGCCAAACGATAGAGGCGGCTGTTCAGGCCGCCGTGTAAGCGAGGTACACTCATGAAAACAATCGCTGTGATCCCGGCGCGTTACGCCAGTACCCGGATGCCGGGCAAGCCGCTGGCCGATGTGCTGGGCAAACCGATGATCTACTGGGTCTACAGGGCCGCCAGGGCCTGCCCGAAGCTGGACGATGTGCTCATCGCCACCGACGACGAGCGCATTGCCGACGCCTGCAAAACCTACGATATGCGGTATATTATGACCAGCCCCGACCACGACACCCCCACCGGGCGCATCTGGGAGGTCAGCACCGTCGAGGACGCCGACCTCTACCTGCAGCTCATGGGCGACGAGCCGCTGGTCAACCCCGCGGCGTTCGACCTGATCCTGCCTGAAACGCTGCCCGATGACCCCTATTACGTCGCGGTGCTGACGAACGTTATGGAGCACCCCGCCGACGTTATCGACTTCTCGAACCAAAAGGTCGTGACGAACGCCGCACGGGAGATTTTGCTGATTTCCCGCAGCCCCATCCCCTACCCCAAAGGCACGCTGGATTTCGAGTACGAGAAGGTCACCGGCATTCAGCTGTACAGCAAGCAGGCACTGAAATTCTACCATGATACGCCGAAATCCATCCTTGAAAAGGCCGAGGAAAACGACATGATGCGCTTTATCGAGAATGGCCACAAGGTACACGCCATCGTCAGCCCGTACAAGACGGTCAGCGTGGACACGCCGAAGGATCTGGCGCTGGTCAATGAAATTTTGAAGGAGAAGCAGCATGGCTGATATTAAACTGCTGGACTGCACCCTGCGCGACGGCGGCTATGTGAACAACTGGCAGTGGGGCTTCGGCTCGGCACGCCGCATCATCCAGACGCTGACCCGCGCGGGCGTGGACGTCGTCGAGGTCGGCTTTCTGCGCAATGTGGACGGCTACGACCCCGACGTGACGGTCTGCAACACGATTGAGGAGCTGAACCGTCTGCTGCCCGACGAGGGCCAGCGCGGCCACACGATGTACTCCGGCATGGCGATGCGCTCCAACTACGACATTGCCAAGCTGTCCCCCTACGACGGCCACGGCATTGAAATCATCCGTATCACCGCCCATGATTACGACATTAAGGACGGCATGGACTTTGCCCGCCGTATCAAAGAATTGGGCTACAAGGTCTCCATCAATCCCATCAACATCATGGGCTACAGCGACAAGGACCTGCTCTGGATCTTTGAGCAGGTCAACGAAATTCATCCGTGGCAGTTCTCCATTGTGGATACCTTCGGCAGCATGCGCCGCCGCGATCTGGAGCGCATCGTCAGCATGGCTGACCATAATTTAGCTCCGGACATCCGCCTGGCGCTGCACCTGCATGAGAACATGGCGCTTAGCTTCTGCCTGGCGCAGGAATTTCTCGACAAGCATCTGCGCCGCGACCTGGCTGTGGACGGCAGCCTGATGGGCATGGGCCGCATCCCCGGCAACCTGCCGATTGAGCTGATCGCCGACTATATGAACGAGTACTTCGGCGGCCACTACAACATTGACGACCTCATGGATGCCATTCAGGACCACATTGCGCCCATCAAGGGCAACTGCGCGTGGGGCTACACCCCGGCGTACTTCCTGTCGGCCAGGTTCAATCTGCACCGCAACTATGCCGAGCATTACCTTGGCAAGGGCGATCTGACGAACCGCGACATCAACCATATTCTGGCGGCCATCGCGCCAAACAAAAAGACTGTGTTTGATGCCGCCTACGCCGACACGCTCTACACCGAGTACAAGAACCGCCGCATCGACGACGCAGGCGCACTGGCCGCCCTGCAGAGGGCCTTTGCGGGCAAGACCGTGCTGGTGCTGGCCCCCGGCGGCAGCCTGGCTGCCGAGGCTGGCCGTGCCGCTGTAGCAGCCGCGCAGGCCGACGTGACAGTCTCGGCCAACTTTGTGCCGGATTTTGTGACGCCCGACTATGCGTTTTTCACGAACGCAAAACGCTTTGACGTGGATGCCGCCTACCCCTGCCCGCTGATCCTGACCAGCAACCTGCGCGCCGACAAGGACGCGGCGGTGGTCAACTATGACCGGCTGTCCGCCACCGACGCGCAGGGCGGCAACAGCGTGCTGATGCTGCTGCGTCTGCTGCGCCAGTGCGGCGCGGCGCGGGTGCTGCTGGCCGGTGCCGACGGCTACAGGCCGGGCACTGCCGCCTACGCGGACGAGGGCCTGCACACCCACACCGGGCGCGGCGCGGCCTACAATGCCCAGATGGCGGGGGCCATCCGCGCGGCGGGCCTGCCCGTGGAATTCATCACCCCCAGCGAGTACGAGAGGGCCTGACGATGATACGACTGCTGGTGCTGGACGTGGACGGCACGATGACCGACGGCGGCGTCTACTACGACGCCACCGGCAATGAGCTGAAGAAATTTGCCATCAAGGACGGCGCCGGGCTGGTGCTGGCGCGCACGGCGGGCATCCGCGTGATGATCTGCACCGGGCGCGAGTGCGAGGCCGTGCGCCGCCGCGCCGCAGATTTGAAAATCACCGACATCTACCAGAATGTTGGCAAAAAAGCCGCGTTCCTGCGGGATTTCATGGCTGAAAACGGCTACGCGCGGGACGATGTCGCCTACTGTGGCGACGACCTGAACGATCTGGCGGCCATGGCGCTGTGTGGCTTTGTGGCCTGCCCGGCGGATGCCGCGCCGGAGGTGCGGGCGCGTGCCGACTATATCTGCCCCCAGCGCGGCGGCGAGGGTGCCGTCCGCGGAGCGGTGGAGAAGATCCTGCGCGGGGACGGACGCTGGAACGACGCTGTGAAAAAGGCGTTTCAGGTGGAATTGTAACGCTAAACTTGCGGGCGGCTGTAGGGGTCGATGCTTGCATCGACCCGCGGGCGGATGCGGGCATCCGCCCCTACGGCCTAACGGAAGGAGATTTCATGAAAAACAAAAAACATACCCCCTTGCTGGCGGCACTGGCAACGCTTGTCGTGCTGCTGGCGGGCGTGGTGCTGATCTGGCTGGCGAAGGTCCGGCCCGATGTGGGCAAGGGCCGCAGTGAGATCGTCACCGACTTCCTGCGGGCCGAGCTTTTGCAGGACGGCCAGACCGCAACGCAGGTCTTTACCTACGACAAGGATATTTTGACGATAGGTCTTGAATTTTACCTGCCGGGTGACCAGCCCTGCGGTGCGCTGGATGTTGTGCTCTACGACGCCGACACCGGCGAGGAGTTGTCCCGCTCCGTCGGTACGATGGACTACATCGTGCCCGACCAGTACACGACCCTGGGGATGGACCCCGCCGTGACCGGGCAGGAGGGCCGCCGTTACAAGTTGGCCGTCACGCCGCATTACGCGACGGACGCGATTTTGGCCATCGGCCACAGCGACGGTGTCGCGCTCTGGAAGGAGCAGATGGCCGTGGATGACCGTGTGATCGACGGCACGATGGCGATGCAGATCACCTACCAGCGCATCGGCGGCTACCTGACGCGGTTCTTCCTGCTTGTGGGCGGGCTGGCCGCCGTGCTGGCCGCGCTGGCCGTGTGGGCGGTGCTTAGCAAAAAACTGGCACTGCACCGTCTTGTTTTTGTGCTGGTGCTCGGCTTTGGACTGCTGTACAGCTTTGTGCTGCCGCCTTATGCTGCGCCCGACGAGAAATACCACATCAACCAGAGCTTTACGCTGGCCTGCCGCTGGGCCAACGACCTGTCCCACGACGAGTGGCGGATGGGTAAGGTGCCCACGACGACGAGCTTCCGCCGCGTCGGTGACGAGGACGCCGACCTGCAAAACGAGAACACGACGGTCTTTACGTGGGAGGCGTTCACCTCCCAGCTGTTCACCACCACAGACCAGCCCTTTGACAGCCATCAGGAATATAATGAATTGCAGACCGACCAGAACCCGCTTCTGTACGTCGTCAGTGCGGCGGCGGTATTTCTGGCCTATGTGCTGCATTTTGGCTTTGCGCCCGCGCTGTTTTTGGGGCGGCTTGCAAATCTGCTGCTCTTTGCGGCGCTGGCGGCGCTGGCGGTCAAGACCGCGCCGTTCGGCAAGCGGGTCTTTACCGTGGCCGCGCTGCTGCCCATGACGCTGCACCTGGCGGCCAGCTTCAGCCGGGACGCGCCGCTGCTGGGGCTGTGCTTTGTGTTCACGGCGCTGCTGATGGACGCGGCGTTCGGCCCGAATCAGAAAAAGGCACTCTCCCCCGCCCGGCTGACGGCGCTGCTGTTCTGCGGCGTGCTGCTGGCCCCGGGCAAACTCGTCTATCTGCCGCTGGCGGCACTGCTGCTGCTGGTGCCCGCCGCGCGGTTGGGGCACCACGCCAGGGCAAAGAAGTGCGCCTATCTGGCCGCCTGTCTGGCGCTGGCGCTGCTGCTGAATACGGGCCTTCTGACCGATACGCTGCGCAGCGGGCAGACCGCGGTGCAGACCACGGCGGCGGAGGACGCAGGCCGCGTGGTCAAGAGCCGCCCCGCAGAGTCGGACGAAGCCTACGAGGCCGAGATCTGCGGCGAGAGTACGCTGGAAAACTACGTCAAGCGGCTGTATTATTACGTGGACGACAACCGCAGCCCCGCGGCCCGCGAGGTCGCATTCTGGGTGCAGGCCATGCAGGAGGGCGACGTCAGCCCGGCAGTGCTGGGGCAGAGTTTCCTCTTTTCGCCCGACAGGGCCAACAGCTACACCGACGGCCAGGCATTTTACACGATGGCCTCCTATGCGCTGCTGGGCACCGACGTGACCGACGGCAACGCGGACGCCTACCTGCCCTATTTTGCCGAGGGCGGCGCGGTGCAGGCCTACAAGCAACTGTTCAACCTGACCAGCTGTGTCGAGAGCTTCGCCGCGCTGGGTGTGGACGTCGGCACGATGGATGACCGCATCCCGCTGGACCGCACGGTGCTGGCGCAGGAGGTCGAGGCCGCCCGCGCGACCCGCAGCACCCAGAGCACGGCGGACGAGGCCGACAAAGCCACCTACACGCCGGGCTACATCCTGCGCCATCCCGTGGACACGGTGCTGCTGTTTGTGCGCAGCGCCGTGGAAAACGGCGACCATTACATCCGCACGCTGGTGGGCGGCAGCCTGAGCTACTACACCGTTGATCTGGCCTGGGGCTGGGTCGCGGTGCTGTACCTGCTGCTGGCCTACGCGGCGCTGCCCGTGCAGGGCGCGGTGATGAAGCCCGCCGGTAAGGCGCGCGGCTGGTGCTGCGCGGCGGCGGCGCTCTGCTGCCTGCTGGCCGTGGCCGGGTGCCTCTTGTGGACACCCACCCATTACGACACGCTGTACGGCCTGCAGGGGCGGTACTTCCTGCCCGTGCTGCCGCTGCTTCTGCTGACCTGCCTGCCCCGCCGTCTGGCCGCCGTGCCCGACGAGGACACCGCCCAGACCCGCCTTGTGGCCGCGCTTGCACTGGTACAGGCGGGGATGGTCGTGAATATTATGCTGGCGATTATTGCAAGGTGACTGCTTTGCAAATAAAAAATAAGAAATAATAAATTTGGTGGACCGCGCCGCGGGACGGCGCTCAAAATTTTGTTTTCGCCTTCAGGCGAAAACACCACATTATTTATTATTTATTATTTATTATCTATTATTTTGAAAAGGCCAACTATAATGGTTATCTGTTTCTTCTCAACGCAATACCTCCCCACCCCCGGCGGGGTCGAGCGGTATACCTGGAATCTGGCGCGGCGGTGTGTGGCGGCAGGGCATCGCGCCCTTGTCGTCACGGCATCGCTGCCGGGCCTGCCCGCGCGGGAGCGTGATGCCGACGGCATCGAAATCTACCGTCTGCCGTCCTGGCCTGTCATGGGCGGGCGGTTCCCCGTGTTAAAGCCCCTTGCCGATGCAGACGACCTCTGGGCACAGGGCATCGACTTTGCGGTCATCCAGACCCGGATGTACACGCAAAGCGTCTGGGCCGCACGGCAGTGTAAACGGCGCGGCATCCCGGCGCTGGTCATCGACCACTCCACCGGCTATATGCTGCACGGCGGGCTGGCCGGGGCGCTGGGCAAGGCGTATGAGCACGCGGCCTGCGGCAGCATCCGCCGCTGCGGGTTCCCGTTCTACGGTGTCTCCGGGGATGTCTGCCGCTGGCTGGAAACGTTCGGCATCCAGGCGGCGGGCCGACTGCCCAACGCCGTGGACCCTGCCGAGCTGGAACGGCTGGCCCACGCAGACAACGCGGTTGACTGGCGCCGGAGGCTAAACGTGCCCGCGGACGGCAGGCTCGTTGCCTTTGCCGGGCGGCTCATCCCGGAGAAGGGGGCGCTGCGGCTGGCTCAGGCTGTGCAGGACATTCCGGGCTGTACGCTGGCCGTGGCGGGCACCGGCCCCGAGGAGGCCGCTCTGGCCGCGCTGGGCGGCGGTATCCATGCGCTGGGGGCGCTGCCGCATGAGCAGATCGTCCAGCTGCTGACACAGGCGGACGCCTACTGTCTGCCCACCGAGTACGCCGAGGGCTTCCCCACGACGCTGCTCGAGGCGGCGGCCTGCCGCTGCCCCATCGTGACGACCCGCACGGCGGGCACCGACGAGCTGCTGCCCGGGGACGACTACGCGGTGTTTTTGGCAAACGCTGCGCCCGAGACCATCCGCGCAGGGCTGGAAACGCTGCTGGCGGACCCCGCTGCGGCCCGCACCCGCGCCGAAAACGCCCGCCAAAACCTTTGCAGCCACTTTACATGGCAGGCTGTCTTTGCTACAATGATGGAAGCCGTAACGTCTGCCAAAAGGAGCTAAGATGTCAAAATTACTCATCGTCATCCCCGCGCACAACGAGGAAGCCAACATCGTGCAGGTCGTCGAGGAGCTGACCCGCAGTTATCCACAGTATGATTACGTGGTCGTCAACGACGGCAGCCGCGACAAAACCGCGGCGCTTTGCCGTGCCCACGGCTATCGGCTCATTGACCTGCCGGTCAACCTGGGGCTGGCGGGCGCGTTCCAGACCGGGCTGCGCTTTGCCGCGGAGAACGGCTACGACTGCGCCATGCAGATGGACGCCGACGGTCAGCACAAGCCGGAGTATATCGCCCCGATGCTGGCCGCGCTGGAGGAGGGCAACGACATTGTCATCGGCAGCCGCTTCCTGACCGTGAAGAAGCCCAAGACGCTGCGGATGCTGGGCAGCTACATCATCAGCTGGTCTATCCGCCTGACGACGGGCCGCGCCATCTGCGACCCGACCAGCGGCATGCGGATGTTCAACCGCGCCATGGTCGAGGAGTTTGCCCAGAACCTGAACTACGGCCCCGAGCCCGACACGATCAGCTACCTGATCAAAAACGGCGCGACGGTCAAGGAGGTGCAGGTCGAAATGGGCGAACGTCTGGCGGGCCAGAGCTACCTGACCTTCTGGCGCAGCGTGCAGTATATGGTCAAAATGTCCATCTCGATTCTGTTGATCCAGTGGTTCCGCAAGCGCGACACCGAGACGCCCTACCCCGAAAGGAGCCTGTGAAATGTTCGATCAAACACTGATTCGTGTCTGCCTGATCCTGGGCAGCTTCATCACGGCGGGGTACATCCTGCGGCGCGTGCGGCACGCAAAGGTCCAGATCGAGGATACGATCTTCTGGCTGATGTTCAGTGCGGCGCTGCTGATCCTGGCCATCTTCCCCGGCATCGCCTATTGGGCCGCAAACCTGCTGGGCTTCATGAGTCCCATCAACTTTGTCTATGTTGTCATCATCTTTTTGCTGCTGGCCAAGCAGTTCTTTATGTCCATCAAATTGAGCCAGCTCGACAGCAAGGTCCGTATCCTGACCGAGCAGGTCGCCCTGAACGAGGAAAAGGCGGAGCGGGATAAGCTGGACCTGTGAAAAAGGCTTCCCCCCCTTGGGGGAAGCCTTTGGGGGTGCGCAAAATTAAAATTTGTATTCCCCCCAAAACTATGGTATAATAAAGTATTGACTAAAGAGAAAGAAGGTTTCAGATATGGCTTATACCCCGAAACTGACCTATAAGGGCCGCCCGCTGGTGCGCTGCGGCAACGATATTTACTACGGCTCGATGAAGGACCCGTTCGTTGTCTACCTGCAGGTGCTCTCGACCAAGAAGGAAAACGGCGTCGACGTGGCCGACAAGGTCCACATCGTGCTGCTTTCCACCGACGAGAGCAAGCCCCTGCCAGAGCGCATTGCCCGCCAGGCCAACAAAGTCGGCCTGTACAACGCGCTGTCCTTCGGCGACATCATGCTGCAGGGCGCGCTGCGGAAGAAGTAAGCGTCTCCCCTGCCCCGCACAAAACACAAAGCCCCGCAGCCAAACGGCTGCGGGGCTTTTGCACTTAATGTCAAAACGGGGCGGGCGGATGACGAGCATCCGCCCCTGCAGAACGGAGATTTACTGCTTAGTGGTCCTGCTTGTCGGTCTCCTCGGCAGAGTCGTCCTCGGTGCCTTCAAGCTCGATGTCGAAGGTCGCGCCGCAGTGCGGGCAGACCAGATCGCCCTCGGGGTCCATCAGGGTCTCCTCGTCCAGCGTGGAGATCTGGCCGCAGTTCGGGCAGGTCACCTCATACATGGTGCTGTCGTCCTCGGCGTCCTCCTCGTCATCCTCGTCCTCATCGGCGTAGATGTCGCTGACGACGTCGTCCAGATCCTGGTCGAGGGTCTCCAGCTCGTCGTACACCTGATCCAGGGCGTTGTCGTGCTCGGTGACCTGGGCGGCCATCTCCTCCAGCAGGTCCATCATGGCGGCAATGACCTTGCCGTTCTTGGAGTCTGCGTCAAAATCCATGCCGGTCATCAGGCCGCGGATATAGGCGGCCTTTGCATTCAGATCCATAGCCATAGTCAAAATCCTCCCTAATGTTAAAAAATGCCGGGCGCGGCGGTACGGCCATGCCCGGCAAAGAGAACCTAATCAGTTCACGCGCTCCATATACTCGCCGGTGCGGGTATCGATGCGGATCTTGTCGCCCTCGTTGATGAACAGGGGGACGCGAATCTCGGCACCGGTCTCAACGGTGGCGGGCTTCAGGGTGTTGGTGGCGGTGTTGCCCTTGACACCAGGCTCGGTAGCGGTGACCTCCAGCTCAACGAAGTTGGGGATCTCAACGCTGAAAACCTTGCCCTTGTAGCTCAGCAGCTTGCAGGTGTCGTTCTCCTTGCAGAACTTGAAGTTATCGGGCACGTCAGCCGCGCCGACAGGAATGTCGTCGTAGGTCTCAACATCCATGAAGTGGTACAAATCGCCATCCTCGTAGGAGTAGGTGACCTCACGGCGCTCGATGAAAGCCTGCGGGAACTTGGCGGTCGGGTTGTAGCTGGTCTCAACAACAGAGCCGGTGATGACGTTCTTGGTCTTGGTACGGACGAAGGCAGCGCCCTTGCCCGGCTTGACGTGCTGGAACTCAACGACCTGAAGGACCTGGCCGTCCTGCTCGAAGGTGACACCGTTACGGAATTCGCCTGCAGAAATCATATAGAAATTCCTCCATAAATAAATTATACATACCTGTTTATATTTTACAGGATGAAAAGCAATTTTGCAAGTCCTGTTCGGACTTTTTTGCGGGAAAATTGATATTTTTTGTCCAATTTACAGCGCTGCGTACCCCTGGGCCAGCGCGGCGGCGTCCTCGGCCTGGGTCCCGGCGGATTCACAGATGATCGTCGGGGCCAAATGACGCTCCTTGAGCAGCGCCAGCAGCGGTGCGTGGGGCGGGCCGAACGCTGTATCCGCAAAGGTCAGATGGCACTTCTCGCCGCCCTTGGTGTAGGCAATGCGGGAAAAATGCGCGTGGAAATGCACGGCGCGGTCATCCCCCAGCCGCGCGGCCAGCGTGTCCAGCAGGGCGGCGTAGTCCGCGGCGGCGGTGGCGTCGGCAAACTGCACGCCGCAGCTGCGGGCGTACAGGTGCCCAAAGTCGATGCAGGGCGTAATGCGCGGGTCGACCTCGCATAGAGCCAGCACCTCGTCCAGCGTGCCGAGCTGGTTGACCTTGCCCATCGTCTCGGGGCAGAGGATGCAGTCCTCAAACCCGGCCTCGTCGCAGGCTTTGACAGCGCGGGCCATCGTATCCAGCGCCTTTTCCAGCGCCTCCTCCCGGCTCTGCTTGCCGCAGGAGCCGGAATGGAAGATGACGCGCCGCCCGCCCAGCGCCTTGACGAGGGCGCAGCTTTGCAGCAGGTAGTCGATGCTGTGCAGCCGCTTGTCCTCCTCGAGACTCGACATACTGATGTAGTACGGCGCGTGGACGGACAGGGCAATGTCCCGCTCGGCACAGGCGGCACCGAGCGCAGCGGCCTTGTCGTGGGCCAGCCGCACGCCGCGCCCGCACTGGTACTCAAATGCCGTCAAGCCAAAGCCTGCCGTGTAGGCGGCGATGGCGGCGGGGTCAAACTTTTTGACTGTGTAGCTGTCGGCCAGACCGGCTGTGCCGAAGCGCGGGGTATCATTCATACAGCTTGCCGCCCTTCTGATAGTATTTGTCGATCCAGTACGGCTCAAACTTGCGCTTTAACAGCACAAATTTGTTCTTGTCGTGGTTCGTGCGGGGCATCAGGTAGAGGCACGGGCAGCCGTACAGCCCGGCGGCCATCCGGTCCGCAAAGATCTGGTCGCCGACCATGGCCATTTCGCTCTTTTTGCAGCCCAAACGGCGGCGCGCCACCCGCAGGCCGATGGTGAACGGCTTGCAGGCCAGCGGCACCCAGTCCAGCCCGATGCGCTCGGCAAAGGGGCGCACGCGCTTGGCCGTATTGTTGGACACGATGGTCAGGCGTATGCCGGCTGCGCGCATCTCGTCCAGCCACGCCTGCACGGTGTGCTCCAGCACCTGACTGTTGTCAGCGGTCAGGGTGTTATCCACGTCGAGCACGAGGGCTTTGATGCCGTGTGCCGCGAGAAAATCCGGGTGGATGCACTCGATGGTTTTGAAGATGTATTCAGGGGTTAGAATCATGGTGGTGACCTTTATAAGGGTAATGAGTGGTTACGGCAGCGGCCAGCGGCGGCATGAGGGCATGCCGCCCTACGATGCACAATTCCGCAGGACGTAGGGCGGGGTGCCCTCACCCCGCCGCACCGACGCCTGCACGTAAAATAAAAGTGCAGGCCCGCGCGTAACGCGAACCTGCACAGTCGTTCGTTGTAAGATACCTTACTTAAACTTGCGCTTGCGGGCAGCCTCGGACTTCTTCTTGCGCTTAACGGAAGGCTTCTCATAAGCCTCGCGCTTGCGGACCTCAGCTAACACGCCGCTGCGAGCAGTGCTGCGCTTAAAACGGCGCAGAGCGCTCTCGAGGGACTCGCCCTCTTTGACACGGATCTCCGACATCTTCTTCCCTCCCTTGACCTGAGACAGGAGTTTGCCGGTCAAATACTATTAACCAGTAAAAAAGATTATACTATATTGACCCCCTGTCTGTCAACAACAATTTTCGCTAAAATGAAAATTTTTATATTGTTCATATTTAGGAACCTTTACCCCAGCACCGTGTGCCACACCCACAGCGCACCGTAGATTACGGGCTGATGCAGCATGTAGACCAGCAGCGTATTGCGCCCGATGGCACACAGAGGACGCAGCGCGGCGGGCGGCTCTCCCCTGCCGGGGCGCCACAGCCGCGCCAGAAACACACCGCACCAGAACAGGAACACCCACGGAAGGATCGGGAAGTAATCCGCCGATGCGAACTGCGTCAGATCCGGGAGACCCAGCCAGAACAGATTGGCCCGGTACAGCCCCGCAGGCACCGCACAGAGCCGCCAATCCTCAAAGCCGAGATACCCGTAGGGCAGCTGGTTCGTCAGCGCAAACAGCGCCGCAGACGCCGCCAGGCCCGCGCCCGCGGGCAGGCGCTGCAAAAGCGGATAGACCAGGCAGGTCAGCAGCACGGCGGCAGCGTTCAAGTGCAGAACGCCGAACCAGATCGCCTCCGACGGCATGAACACCGCGGTCACAAAGGTCAGCACAGCCGCGCAGCCCGCCACGATCAGCCCGTTCTTTGCGGGCCGCTTTGCCAGCGGGAAGCTGAACCCCGACAGCAGAATAAAGCTCCAACAAATATATTGCTGCCACACATGGCAGCCGGGGGCCCAGATGTTGTACCAGCTGCTTTCGTGGCCGAACACATACACCCAGTCGTACATAGCGTGGTAGGCCAGCATATTCAGCAGCGCCAGCCCGCGCAGGGCGTCGGGCAGCCACATACGGCTGGTTTTGGTGCGCAGTACGGGCATTTTACCGCCTCTTTCCCAAAGATTTACTGTAACACTATTCTAGCACACCCGCGCGCGGCTTGCAATCGCGCGGGTTTTGCGGTACAATAAATCAGATAAGGGAGTGTGAAGGTATGAAGGACATCCGCCTTGTGGCGTTGGACCTCGACGGGACAGTTTTCAACGATAAAAAAGAGATCACCCCGCGCACGCTGGCGGCTATCCGCGCAGCCTGTGCACGCGGCGTGGCGGTGCTGCCCGCCACCGGGCGTACAGCCAGCGGCATCCCCGCGGCGTTCACGTCCATCCCCGGCGTGCGGTACGCGCTGACCTCCAACGGAGCCAGCGTCGTTGACCTGACAACGGGCGAGCAGCTGGTGAACCAGCCGTTCGGGACCGAGCAGGCATTGAAAATTTACGATCTTCTTGAGCAGGGCGGCGGCATGATGAGCATTTTCATCGGCGGCAAAAGCTACACGACCCGCGCAAACGCCGAGAACCACATGGACGTGGTCCCCGAAAACCTGAAAAGCTACTTCCGCACGACCCGCATTGAGGTAGACGACATGCACGCGACGCTGCGCACCCACGCGCACGAGATCGAAAAGTACAGCATGATCTACCACGACGAGGCCGAGCGCGACGCCGCCTGGCGTGCCATCGAGGCCGCCTGCCCCGGCGTGGAGCTGACGTCCAGCCTGCCCCGCAACATGGAGGTCAACGCCCCCGGCGTGACGAAGGGCAGCGGTCTGCTGGCGCTGGCGGCACACCTGGGCCTGACCCGCGCGCAGACGATGGCCGTGGGCGACTCCGGCAATGACCACGCGATGATCGAAGCGGCGGGTCTGGGTGTGGCCATGGGCAACGCCACCGACGACATCAGGAAAATTGCCGATGTCACGACGGATGACAACAATCATGACGGTGTGGCAGCGGCTATAGAAAAATACGTATTGTAAAATTACAATAAAATATACGAGAGGTAAATTTATGAAAAATGTTCTGGTTGGTCAGTCGGGCGGCCCGACTGCCGTCATCAACTCCAGTCTGGCGGGCGTCTATGAGACCGCCAAGGCTTGCGGCGCACCCCATGTCTACGGGATGCAGTACGGCATCGAGGGCGTGCTTGAGGGCAAGCTCATCGATCTGGACACCGTGCTGGGCGACAAGATGGACATTGAGCTGCTCAAGCGCACGCCGTCCAGCTTTCTGGGCAGCTGCCGCCACAAGCTGCCCGACCCCACCGTTGACGAGAAGCCGTTTGTGCAGCTGTTTGAGCTGTTCCGGCAGAACGACATCGGCGCGGTGTTTTACATCGGCGGCAACGACTCGATGGACACGATCTCCAAGCTGAGCGCCTACGGCAAGACCGTCAACAGCGAGATCCGATTTATCGGCGTGCCCAAGACCATTGACAATGACCTGATGCTGACCGACCACACCCCCGGCTACGGCAGCGCGGCGAAGTACATCGCCACGATCCTGAAGGAGGTCATCTGCGATTCCAGCGTCTACGACCTGCGCAGCGTGACGGTGGCAGAGATCATGGGCCGCCACACCGGCTGGCTGGCTGCTGCCGCTAGTCTGGCTGCCGGTCCGGACTGCAACGGCCCAGACCTGATCCTGCTGCCCGAGTGCCCCTTTGACGAGGAGGCGTTCCTCAAGCGCGTGGCCGAGCTGGAAAAAGAGCGCCACAATGTTATTATCGCGGTCAGCGAGGGCGTCAAGAACAAGGACGGCGTTTTCCTGTGCGACCTGGTCTCCACGGCAGGTCAGCTGGATGCCTTCGGCCACAAGGCCATCTTGAGCGGCACGAGCCGCTATCTGGCGGACCTGATCCGCGTCCGACTGGGCTGCAAGACCCGCGCTATCGAGTTTTCTACGCTGCAGCGCTGTGCCAGCCATCTGGCCAGCCGCACCGACGTGACCGAGGCCTATCAGGTCGGCGGCGCAGCGGTGGAGGCCGCCATGCGCGGCGAGACCGCCAAGATGGCCGCCATCAAGCGCCTGAGCGACCAGCCCTACCGCGTAGAGACCGAGATGGTCGATGTGACGAAGGTCGCGAACTTTGAGAAGAAGGTCCCCGCCGACTGGATCACCGAGGACGGGATGCACGTCAACGAGAAGTTCGAGCGCTACGCCCGCCCGCTCATTCAGGCCGAGCTGTCGCCGATCTACATCAACGGCGTGCCGCGGCATATTCATCTGTAATTTTGAAAAAATAAAAACGGAGCACCGTATGAAAATGCGGTGCTCCGTTTTTTGCTGCTGTAGGGGTCGGCGTCCTCAACGACCCGGGAGGCTTGCGGTGGCCGCACACGACCCGGCGGGGTGAGGGCACCCCACCCTGCGTATACTCCGCAGACAGACGTAGGACGGCATGCCCTCATGCCGCCGCGGGGGTGTTGAGGTTACCCGAAAAGCCCGTCGGAATTCCTCCGGCCCTGCGGGCCACCAGATCCCCTTCTGGCGCTACGCGCCATCTCCCCCGGAGCGGGGGAGCCTGTCTTTGACAAGGGAGGCTTAGACGCAAAAAGGACCCGCATTTCCGCGGGTCCTTCCAAATCATATCAATACAGACGAAATCAGCCGGAGACCTTTTCCTTCAGGCGGCCGCTGGCCTTGAAGCCGGGGATGGCCGTCGGCTCCAGCTTGCTGGTGACCTTGGTCTTGGGGTTGGTGAAGTTCTTGGTCTGGCGCTCACGCATCTCGAAGCGGCCAAAGCCTGCGATGGTGACCTTGTCGCCGCTCTTGAGGACATCGCCGATGGTGCCGAAGATGCCGTCCATAACCTTCTCAACTTCAGCAGCGGTCATGTTGGTGTCGTTGGCAACCTTGGTAATCAACTGAGATCTCGTCATGATATTTTTAACTCCTATTCTTATAGGCACACAATTGCCCGGTATTATTACGCTATTATTATAGAGAAAATAGTGCGCAGAATCAAGAGTTTTTTCGGAAATCAAACGTTTTTCGGCAAAAACTATAAAATTTTCGCGATCATCTCGTCAAAAAGTGACATTTGGCAAAAAATGCACGTTCCATGCAAAAATATTCTGGACGGGCAAAGTCTTACAGCCCCATGCGGGCGCGTCGCCCATCACGCGCAGGCGGCGGCAGGGCGCATCCAGCTTGACGTACCGGCTGGTGCGGCCCTCGGACATGGCGTCGTCGGTGAAGGTCAGGCAGCAGGTACGGTCCGCATCGGCATAAGCCAGCGTCAGCCCGCCGTCAAAGGCCAGTGAGAAGTCGCCCGCCGGGGCGGCAGTCAGGTCAAAGCAGACGTCCACGGCCTGCTCTGCGCCGTCGCGGCTGACGGCCAGGCAGACGTTGTGCCCGCGGCCCTGCCTGATGTAGTCGTAGTCACCGGGGAAAAGGTTCTCTCCCCTACCGCCTGCGGGCGGAGCCCCCTCGCAGAAGGGGGCAAGAAAAAACAAAAACCGCATCCTTGCGGACGCGGTTTGTTTGCTGCTTACTTATTCCCCTTTTGCCGCTTCGCGGTGCAGGTTCGCAATGTTCACCAGCTCCATCTGGCTGATGTCATGGTCACCGCGCAGGGCGTCGACGAGGACGCGGGCAGTGTCCATGGCCGTGATGGTCGGGATGGACAGCTCCGTTGCCTTGCGGCGGAACTTGACGGAGTCACGGTGCGGGTCGCGGCCATGCGGACTCGTCGAGATGATGTAATCCACCAGACCGCTCTCCAGCAGGTCGATGACGTTGGGGCGCGCGCCGCTCATCTGGCGCACAACGCTGCAGGGCACCATCTCGCTGTTCAGGAACTTGGCGGTGCCGGGCGTGCCGTAGATCTTGTAGCCGTAGTCGTGCAGCTTCCAAGCAAGCTCGGCGGCCTCGGCCTTGTCGCTGTCCTTGACCGAGATGATGACGCAGGAGCCGGGGCCGGGCGTCTTGAACTGGTAGCCAGCCGCGACCAGACCCTTCATCATCGCCTCGTGGAAGGAGGGCGCAATGCCCAGGACCTCGCCGGTGGACTTCATCTCGGGGCCGAGCATCGTGTCAACGCCGTGCAGCTTTAAGAAGCTGTAGACGGGCACCTTGACGGCGTAGTACGGGCTCTTGCCGTTGCGCCACAGACCGGTGCCGTAGCCCATGTCCTTGAGCTTTTCGCCCAGCGTGCAGCGCACGGCCAGGTCGACCATCGGCACACCGGTGACCTTGGAGATGTACGGCACGGTACGGGACGAGCGGGGGTTGACCTCGATGACGTAGACACGATCATTCTGGACGGCATACTGCACGTTGACCAGGCCCACGACCTTCAGCTCGCGGGCAAAGCGGCCCGTGTAATCGACCAGCGTGTCAATGACCTTCTGGCTGAAGGTGTACGGCGGGTAGACGCAGATGGAGTCGCCGGAGTGCACGCCCGTGCGCTCGACCTGCTGCATGATGCCGGGCACCAGATAATCGGTGCCGTCGCAGATGGCGTCGACCTCGCACTCGGTACCCAGAATATACTTGTCCATCAGCACGGGATGGCTCATGTCAACGTGCTTCGTGATAACGCCCATGTACTCGATGACATCGGCGGAGTTGTAGGCGACGATCATGTTCTGGCCGCCCAGAACGTAGGACGGGCGCATCAGGACGGGATAGCCGACCTCCTGCGCGGCCTGCAGGGCCTCGTCCAGCGTAAAGACGGTGCGGCCCTCCGGGCGGGGGATGCCGCAGCGCTCCAGCAGCTCGTCAAAGCGCTCGCGGTCCTCGGCCTCGTCGATGGCGTCGGCGGGCGTGCCCAAAATCGGCAGGCCGATGTCGTCCATGTGCTTGGCCAGCTTGATGGCGGTCTGGCCGCCGAACTGCACAAGGCAGCCGTCCGGTTTTTCGGTCTCGATGATGTGGTCGACGCTCTCGGGGTTCAGCGGGTCAAAGTACAGGCGGTCACCGGTATCAAAGTCGGTGGAGACCGTCTCGGGGTTGTTGTTGACAAGGATGGCCTCGCAGCCGTGCTGCTTCAGCGTCCAGACTGCGTGGACCGAGCAATAGTCAAACTCAATGCCCTGACCGATGCGGATGGGGCCGGAGCCGAAAACAAGGACCTTCTTCTTGTCGGGGTCGCTGCGCTCGGCAATGAACGGCTTCGCTTCGTTGTCCTCGTCGTAGGTGGAGTAGAAATACGGCGTCTTGGCGGCAAATTCTGCGGCGCAGGTATCGACCATCTTGAACGCGGCCTTCGGGGCCTCGGGCAGGGTGTCCACGCCCGCCAGACGCTTGATCGTTTTGTCGAGGAAACCGAACCTCTTGGCATTCAGGTACTTTTCCGTCGTCAGCTCGCCGTTTTTCAGGCCCATCTCAATGTCGGCCAGATGCTGCAGCTTGTCGAGGAACCACCAGTCGATCTTGGTGATGTCGTAAATGACGTCGTGCGCCACGCCGCGCTTGAGGGCCTCGTAGACGCAGAACGCGCGCTCGGAGTCCTGCACATGCAGGTGCTCGATGACTTCTTCTGTCGTCAGCTTCTCGAAATCGGGCAGCGTCATCGTGTCCAGGCCGAGCTCGGTGGAGGAAACGGCCTTCATCATGGCGTGCTCAAAGTTGTTGCCGATGGCCATGACCTCGCCGGTGGCCATCATCTGGGTGCCCAGAGACTTGTCGGCGTAGACGAACTTATCGAACGGCCACTTCGGGTATTTGACGACGACATAGTCGAGGGCCGGCTCAAAGCAGGCGCAGGTCTCGCCCGTGACATCGTTCGTGATCTCGTCCAGCGTGTAGCCGAGTGCGATCTTGGTCGCGACCTTGGCAATCGGGTAGCCTGTCGCCTTGGAGGCCAGCGCGGAGGAACGGGACACACGGGGGTTGACCTCAATGACCGCGTACTCAAAGCTGTCGGGCTTCAGGGCAAACTGGCAGTTGCAGCCGCCCTCGATGCCCAGCTCGGTGATGATGTCCAGCGCGGCGGTGCGGAGCATCTGGTACTCTTTATCAGACAGGGTCTGGCTGGGCGCGACGACGATGGAGTCGCCGGTGTGGATGCCGACGGGGTCAAGGTTCTCCATGTTGCAGACCGTGATGACGTTGCCTTTGGAGTCACGCATGACCTCGTACTCGATTTCCTTCCAGCCGGAAATGCACTTCTCAACGAGGATCTGATGGATCGGGGACAGGCGCAGACCGTTCGTGGCAATTTCGTGCAGCTTCTCGCGGTCCTCGCAGATGCCGCCGCCGGTGCCGCCCATCGTGAAGGCGGGGCGGACGATGACGGGGTAGCCGATGACCTCGGCAAAGTCCAGCGCGTCGTCCAGATCTTCCACAACCTTAGAAGGGATGATGGGCTGGTGCAGCTTTTCCATCGTGTCCTTGAACAGCTGGCGGTCCTCGGCGCGGTCAATCGTGTCGGGCTTGCAGGCCAGCAGGCGGACGCCGCTGCGGTCCAAAAATCCGTTGCGGGCCAGCTCCATCGACAGGTTCAGGCCCATCTGGCCGCCCAGGTTCGGCAGGATGGCGTCGGGCTTCTCCTTCTCGATGATGCGCTCGATGACCTCGGCGGTCAGCGGCTCAATGTAAACATGATCGGCAATGTCGGGGTCGGTCATGATGGTGGCGGGGTTGGAGTTGACGAGGACGGTCTCGACGCCCTCGGATTTCAGCGCACGGCAGGCCTGCGTGCCGGAGTAGTCAAACTCTGCCGCCTGACCGATAATGATGGGGCCGGAGCCGATGACCAGTACCTTTTTGATACGCGGGTCTTTAGGCATTGTTGATTACTCCTTTCGCGGCCAGCATACGGCTGACGAACTGGTCAAACAGAAATTCGGTGTCCTTGGGGCCGCCGTTGGCCTCGGGGTGGAACTGCACGGTGAAGCAGTTCCATTTCAAGTAGTCGACGCCCTCACAGGTGCCGTCGTTGGCGTTGAAGTAGCTCATCTGGCCGACGGATTCGGGCAGGGTGTCCGCCATAACGGCGTAGCCGTGGTTCTGGCTGGTGATAAAGGTGCGCTGCTTGGCCGGGCTGGTGACGGGCTGGTTGGCGCCGCGGTGGCCGTATTTCAGTTTGCAGGTCTTGGCACCGGCGGCCAGGGCGGTCAGCTGGTGGCCCAGGCAGATGCCGAAGGTCGGGATGCCGGTGCTCAGCATTTCACGGATGTTCGCGATGATTTCCACGTTCTCTGCCGGGTCGCCGGGGCCGTTGGAGAGCATGAGGCCGTCGGGGTTGAGGGTGGCCAGCTCGGCGGCGGTGGTCGTGCCGGGCAGCACGGTCACGCGGCAGCCGCGCTTCTGCAGACAGCGCACAATGTTGTTCTTGCAGCCCAGGTCGAGCAGCGCCACGTGCAGCGGCGTGTCACCCCATGCACCGGCAGCCGTCGGCTCATAGGTCACGGCCTCGCGGCAGGTGACGGTCTTGACGGCGTCGACAACGGCGTAGGCGGCGATCTCGGGCAGCAGCGCGGCCTTCTTCTCGGGCTCGGCGTCGGGGTCGAACTCGGTGGTGATCGCGCCGTTCATAACACCGCTCTCCCGCAGGGTGCGGGTCAGGCTGCGGGTGTCGATGCCCTCAATGCCGATGATGCCGTTCTTTTTCAGGAAGGCATCCAGCGTTTCCTCACTGCGGAAGTTGGACGGGGTCTTGCACGCCTCGCGCACAATGTAGCCCCTGGCCCAAATCTTCGTGCTCTCGACATCCTCACTGTTCATGCCGTAGTTGCCGATGAGCGGATAGGTCTGGGTGATGATCTGGCCGTAGTAGCTGGGGTCGGTCAGGGTTTCCTCAAAGCCGACCATACCGGTTGCAAAGACGACCTCACCGATGGTGGTACCGGGGCAGCCTACGCTGACGCCGCGGAACACCCGGCCATTGGCCAATATCAGATATGCCTGCATAATTATCTCCTAATAAAAATAAGAAATAAGAAATAATAAATAATAAAGAATGTGGAGTTTTCTCCCTATGGTCGAAAACAAAATCCGTAGGGGCGGATTCTATATCCGCCCGTGCAGCTGTGCCACGGGCAGAGCTGCACGGACTTTTTTGAGCGGAGCGCAGCGACGCGATTCACCGCATTTATTATTTATTATTTATTCTTTATTATTTGCACAAGCAGCGCTTACAGGGTTTGCTTCGCAGCTTCCTTCATTTTGCGGCTGCCCAGGTGCACCAGCGGGAGCTTGCCCTCCTTGCAGATGGGGCATTCCTCAGGGGCGTAGTTGGGCAGGTCGAGCTTGAGGGCGCTGGCGACGATGGGGATCGGGGACGGGGCCTCGGCGCGGGTGCGGTCCACGACGCAGGCAATGCCCACGCAGATGCCGCCGTTTTCCTCGATGACGCGCTTGGTCTCGAGGCTGGAAACACCGGTGGTGACGACGTCCTCGGCAATGATGCAGCGCTCACCCGGGTTGATCCTGAAGCGCTTGAGGGTCATGACGTTGTCGACGCGCTCGGTGAAGATGGCGCGCTTGCCCATCTGGCGGCCCAGCTCGTAGGCGTAGACGATGCCGCCCATGGCGGGGCCGACCACGACGTCGATGTTCAGCTCCTTGAGCTTCTCGGCAACCGGAGCCATGACCTCGGCGGCCTTGTCGGGGTACTGCTGCAGAAATGCCATCTGGCAGTAAGCGCCGGAGTGGCGCCCGGAGGAAAGCAGGAAGTGCCCCTCTAAAAATGCTTCACATTCCTTTAAAACTTCAAGTGCTTCGCGTGCCATAATTTGTTCCTCCTGTATGTTATTCAACTTATAGTAGCATATTTTGTATAAAAATGCAAGCAAAACGTATATGGTGGGGCGGCTTCCCCCGCGGGGGAAGCTGTCGGCGGCCCGCCCGCCGACTGATGAGGGCCGGGCTTGCCGTTATAGCCCGTGAACGGGCGGATGAGGGGAAGGCAGCCGGTGATTTACCGTGCGCACCCTCTGATCTCATCCAGCGTCTTGACGCCGTGGGCGTCCATCCACTGGCCGATCTCGTTCGTGATGCGGGTGCAGGCCTTCGGGTCCAGGAAGTTCGCGGTGCCGACTTGTACCGCCGCTGCACCGGCCATGATGAACTCCAAGGCGTCCTTACCCGTCAGAATGCCGCCCAGTCCCACAACGGGGATGCTGACGGCCCCCACGGCCTGCCAGACCATGCGCAGGGCAATGGGGCGCACCGCCGGGCCGGACAGGCCCGCAAACGTGTTGTTGAACACGGGACGGCGCTTTTCCAGATCGATCGCGCATGCCTGGAAGGTGTTGCACAGGCTGATGGCGTCCGCGCCGGCAGCCTCAACGGCCTTGCACATCTCGGGGATGCTTTCGGCCTGCGGGCTCAATTTAACGATGAGCGGCACGGTGCAGACCTTGCGCACCGCGCTGACGACCTCGCCGGCGTCTGCCGCGCGGATACCGAACGCGAGACCGCCCTGCTTGACGTTGGGGCAGCTGATGTTCAGCTCAATAAAATCCACGCCCGCGGCGCAGAGCATCTGCACGCCCTCGACGTTTTCTTCAATCGTGTGGCCGCCGAGGTTCGCCCAGACGGTGGTGCCGCACCGGCGCATGGCAGGCAGCTCGTGGTCGATAAAGTGCTGCACACCGGGGTTCTGCAGGCCGATGGAGTTCATCAGGCCCGACGGCGTCTCGTAGAGGCGCTCACCCTCGTTGCCGGGCTGGCCGTTCAGGGTCAGTCCCTTGCCGGAGATGCCGCCCAGCACGCGCAGATCCTCAATGCCCGCGTACTCGGGGCCGAAGCCGAAGGTGCCGCTGGCCGCGATGACCGGCCCGGCCAGCCGCTTGCCGAGAAAATCAACATGCAGGTCTGCCATCAGTCAAACACCTCCTGTGCGTTAAAGACCGGGCCGTCCTTGCAGACGGTGACCGGGCCGATTTTCGTATGGCAGGTGCAGCCCAGGCACGCGCCCAGACCGCAGGCCATCTTCTTTTCAAGGCTGGCCAGGCAGGGCACGCCAGCGGCGGCGCAGAGCTTAGCCACGCCGCGCATCATGACCATGGGGCCGCAGGTCAGCACAATGTCGTACTTGCTCACGTCCAGCAGGTCGGTGACCAGGCCGTGGTGTCCCTCCTTGCCGGAGTCGGTTGCGGCGTAGATGTCACGGCACCAGGGCACAAAGCGGTCCATGCCGTAGGTCGTGTCACGGAAGCCCACGAACAGATCGGGGCGCACGCCCGCGCGGCAGAGCTCCTTGCAGAGCAGCAGCAACGGCGCGGTGCCGATGCCGCCGCCGACCACGGCAATGCGCTTGTACTGCCCGGCCAGTGCGGCAGTGTCAAAGCCGTTGCCGCAGGGACCGGTCACGGTCAGCGTGTCGTCCTTTTTCAGCGCGGCCAGCTTGTGGGTGCCCTCGCCCTTGACCTGATACAGGAAGGTCAGTGCGCCGGTCTGGTTGTCAAAGTCGTCAACGCTGATGGGGCGGGAAAGAATCGGCGTGGCGTCCGCGGCCCAGGCGCGCAGCATGTAAAACTGCCCGGCGTGGGGCTCACGGCTGCGGTCCTGCCACTGGACCGTAAGGCGCATAATATCCTCTGCGACGGTTTCCTGACGCAGGACCGTCAGATTACAGCTTGTTGCATTCACCCTGAATATCCTCCCGCATACGCACGCACTCGTTGTAGGCAGCCTCGTCAAAGGCAACGCCGGGCTGCTTCTTGTAGGCCAGCAGGATGCCGCGGCTGGAGTTGACAACGCCGCCGTTGCCCTTGGTCAGGTACTGCGCGATGTCCGCCGCCTTGCCGCCCTGTGCGCCGTAGCCGGGGATCAGGAAGAAGGTGTCCTTGTAGGCCGCGCGGATGGCGGTGGCCTCCTCGGTGTGGGTGCCGCCGATGACCAGGCCGATGCTGGAATAGCCGTGCTCGCCCATATAGTCCTTGCCAAGGGCGGTCAGGCTGTCGCCGACGAGGTCGTACACATGGCGGCCATCGTCGAGCTTTTTGTACTCAAAGTCCTTCGCGCCCGGGTTGGAGGTGCGGCAGAGCACGAACACGCCCTTGCCCTGCTCGGCGCAGTACGGCAGATACGGGCTGATGGAGTCAAGGCCCATGTAGGGGGCCAGCGTGATGATGTCGGCCTCGAAATCACCGGTAAAGTGCGCCTTGGCGTACATTTCGGCGGTCTTGGCAATGTCGCCGCGCTTGATGTCGGCAATGACGGGCAGGCCGGTGGCGCGGGCCAGCTTCAGCGTTTCGGCGTAGGCGCGCATGCCGTCCAGGCCCAGGGACTCATAATAGGCGATCTGCACCTTGTAGCAGCCCGCGACGCCCTTGGTGGCGTCGATCAGCGCACGGTTGAACGCGACGACGTTCTCCCCCGCCGTCTTGGCGGTGTCGGTGGTGGGCAGGTAGCTGATCTCGGTGTCCAGGCCCACGCAGACCGGGCCGTTTGCTGCGACGCTCTCGTAGAGCTTGTCCATGTTGGTAAGCATGCTGATTCCTCCGTTTGATGTATATAAATTGCGGCTCTATTATCTATTATATAATGTTGGGAATCGTAGGGGCGGATTCCATATCCGCCTGCAGGACTGTGCCAGCGGCAGCCTGCACGGGCGCATATAGAGTGTGCCCCTACGGGTGTTTTGTGCGTGAAGGGGTGTTATTCTTCAATCTGGAACGTAACCTTCCCGCCTTTGATCGTGGTTACCACTTTTCCGTACAGCAGTGCACCGTCGTAGGGGCAGTTCTTGCTCTTGCTGTGCAGCTCGTCGGCGTGGACCTCGTACATGTGGTCAAGGTCCACCAGCACGATGTCGGCGTCGTAGCCCGGCTCCAGCATGCCCTTGCGGTCGGCCAGGCCCAGCACGGCGGCGGGACCGGCGCTCATCAGGAAGCTGAGCATTTCCAGCGGCAGACGCTGCTCACGGCAGAGCTTGGTGTAGCAGACGCCGAAGGCCGTTTCCAGACCCACCATACCGGCAGCGCCCTTCTCCTTCTCCTCGGCGGTGTGGGGGGCGTGGTCGGTGCCGATGCAGGTCACGGTGCCGTCCTTGATGGCGTCGATCAGCGCGGTCACGTCGTCCGCCTTGCGGATGGGCGGGTTGACGCGGTAGGTCAGGCGGCTGTCGTCAAACCACAGGTGGTGCGGCGTGACCTCGCAGCTGACCCGCGCACCGCGCATCCGGCTCATGCGGACGGCATCGACGGATTCCCTGGTGGAGACGTGGCACATGTGCAGCCGGGTGCCGTAGTACTCGGCCAGATGGCAGTTGCGCACGGTCTCGATGTTCTCGGCCAGGCGGTAGTCCCAGGGGCTGATCTCTCGGTCCTCGGCGTGGGACATGATGGTCAGGCCGCGCTCGGTGGCAATCGCGAACGCACGGGCCATGACGGCGTTGTTCATGACGCCGTTGCCGTCCTCGGTGATGAACTTGATGTCCTCGGGCAGGGTCAGCAGATGATCCAGCGTTTTGCCGTCGAAATCCTTCGTGATGGAGACGGTCTGGTTTGCGTCGCACAGGCCGACGCGAGCGGCCTCGGCCTCGACGGCGTGGGCGATCTCGGCACTGGAGCAGACCGGCTTCGTGTTGGGCATCAGGTTGACGAAGGTGTACCCGCCCGCGGCAGCCGCGGCGGAGCCGGTGGAGATGTCCTCCTTGTACTCAAAGCCGGGGGTGCGCCAGTGGCAGTGGGTGTCGATGAAGGCGGGCAGGACCGTGCGGCCTTTCGCGTCGAGCACCTCCTCCCCTTCCGGGACGAGCAGCCCCAGACCGACAGCGGCAATTTTTCCGTCGCGCAGCCAGACCTCAATGGCCTTGCCCGCGCTGTCCTTTGCGTTGCGGATCAGCATGGTGGGAACCTCCTTAAAAATAGGAAACTTTGTCATAGCTGAGAGTGTAGGGGCGAACATTGTTCGCCCGTCAACTTTGCGTGGTTGAGCTTCTGCGGGAAAGCCGCGCATGAGGCAAACGGCCTGCGGGCGAGCAATGCTCGCCCCTACAAAGCCCCATGCAAAAACATCCCGCAGGGATATTTTTGCAAAAAAAAACTTTTCCCAAAAGGGAAAAGTCAAAAAGTCATACACAAAGCAGCAACGGGAAAGAACACTGTGCCGTGATTTTTAAAGACAGAAATAAAACGCATCATCCCGGCACACTCCTTCCTATGACTTTACCTACGTTTTACTTATTGTACCATGCAGGGACGGCGGTGTCAATGCAAACGGGCTTTTTGCAAAAGTAAGGATTTTATAGATTTTTGCGCTGACTTTTGGAGGATTTGACAAAATCCGCAAAAATCCGTGCGCGGCGCGTACAGCATTGCACTTTGTCCGGCTTTGTGGTATATTTATAATAAGTATGGCAAATAGGAAGAGGAACGAACTATGGGTCTTTGGGAAGATGCAAAAAATATCCGCGATAAGGACCCCGCCGCGCGCAATGTGGCGGAGGTCATCATCCTGTACCCCGGCTTTCATGTGCTGGTCACGCACAAGATCGCACATTTTCTGTACAATCACCGGTGTTTCTTCCTGGCCCGTTTTGTCAGCCAGCTGGCGCGCCACCTGACCGGCATCGAGATCCACCCCGGCGCCAAGATCGGGCGCAAGCTCTTTATCGACCACGGTATGGGCATCGTCTTTGGTGAGACGACGGAGATCGGCGACAACTGTACGATCTACCACGGCGTCACCCTGGGCGGTACCGGCAAGGACACCGGCAAGCGCCATCCGACGCTGGGCGACAATGTGTTGATCGGCGCGGGCGCGAAGGTGCTGGGCCCGGTCTACATCGGTGATAACGTCCGCGTCGGCGCGGGCAGCGTTGTGCTGAAGAACCTGCCCGCCAACGCCACTGCCGTCGGCGTACCCGCGGAGATCGTCCGCGTCGGCAATATCAAGTGCTGCCCGGCGGACGATCTGGACCAGCAGGATCTGCCGGATATTGTCAACCAGCGCATCTCCGAGCTTGAAGCCCGCCTGAGCCGCCTGGAAGCCGAAAAGCAGGGTGAGTTCCCGCCGGATAAAAAAGAATAATAAAAACGCACGCTGTGAAATTTACGGCGTGCATTTTTTGTCAGTATGGCTTCCCCCTCTGGGGAAGCTGTCAGCGGCCCCGCCCGCTGACTGATGAGGGGCAAACTTACCGGGAATTTCCCACTGACGGGCAATAGGGCAAACCCGCCCCTCATCCGCCCTCGGTCGGGGCCTCGGGCACCTTCCCCGACGGGGGAAGGCAATCAACTCATTTCAGATTCCGCAAATCCCCGCTCTCGCGGAAATCCTCATAATCCAGCGACAGCGACGGGCTGTAATAGGGGTCGTGCAGAATATTCTCCCGCCCGTGCACGGCGTAGAGACGTTCATGCTCGGCGTCAAAGCGTGCTTTTTTGGCGGGATCGTTCTCATCGGAGCCGCGGGACTTGCTTTCGTAGTGGTAGAGCTCGGCGTAGGGCGTCCAGACAATGCGCCAGCCCGCGTCGCGCACACGCAGGCAGAAGTCCACATCGTTGTAGGCAACCGTGAACTCCTCATCCAGGCCGTGCAGCTCGTCGTAAACGGCGGTGCGCACCAGCAGGCAGGCCGCTGTCACGGCGGAGAAATCCTGCACCGTGGCCAGCCGGAACATATACCCGCTGCCGCCGCGCTTGTGGTACTTGTGGCTGTGCCCGGCGTAGCCGCCCAGCCCCGTGATGATGCCGGCGTGCTGGATCGTGTCGTCTGGATAGTAGAGCATTGCCCCGCAGAGGCCGACGCCGGGCTGGCTGCACTCGCCCACCATCTGGGTGAGCCAGTCGCCGTTGATGACCTCGACGTCATTGTTGAGCAACAGCAGGTACTTGCCCGCCGCGTACCTGCGGCCAAAATTGTTGATGCGGCTGAAGTTGAAGCCGCCCTTGTAAGTCACGACCCGCGCGCGGTCATACCGCTCCGGCAGATTTTTGTAGTAGGCCGCTGTGGCCGGGTCGGTGGAATTGTTCTCAATGACGATGACCTCGAAATTCTCGTAAGTCGTTTTGGCGTAGATGCTGTGCAGGCATTTTTCCAAATCGTCGGTGTGGTCCTTGTTGGGAATCAAAATTGACACGAGCGGCTGCGGCTCGGGAATGTCCCACACCACATGGCAGGTGCCCGGGAATTTGCCCGGCTCCACCCTGCCCTGCCGCCCTGTGGCGGCCAGATGGTCGGCCACGGCCTTTTGCGCAGCCTTTTCCACATAGGGCTTGGCCGCCGTGCCGCCGCTGGTGGACGCCGCGTGCACGCGCCAGTAATACAGCACCTGCGGGATGTGCAGCGGCTTGGCTGCGGGGTCACGGCGCTGCATTTCGTCGATGAGACGCAGGAATAAGTCGTGATCCTGCGCGCCGTCGCAGGCCGGGCGCTCACCGCCGACGGCGTCGAACAGCGATTTTTTGAACACGGCCAGATGGCAGATGTAGTTGACGGCCATCAGGTACTCGGGCGCATAGTCGGGCTTGAAGTGGCCGACGCGCGGGTGCTCGGGCGTTTTCTCAAACAGGGCCTCGTCGCTGTAGGCAAACGCCGCGCCGCTCTCGGCCAGCGCTTTGCTCATGCAATAGACGGCATGAGGCGCGAGCATGTCGTCGTGGTCGGCAAGGGCCAGATACTCACCCGTTGCGAGCTTCGCGGCCTCGTTCGTATTGGCGGCAATGCCCTTGTTCTCGATTTTGGCGTAGACGATGCGCTTGTCCTGCGCGGCGCGGGCGCGGACGGTCTCGCCCACGTCGGGGTGGGCACCGTCGCTGGCGTCCACCAGAACCAGCTGCCAGTTCGGCGCGGTCTGGGCCTGCACGCTGTCCAGGAATTGCTGCAAAAACTGCGGCGGTGTGTTGTACAGCGGCGTCAGAATGCTGATGGTCGGCCAGCCGTCGGCGCGGGCGGCTGCGTCGGCACGCTGGGCCTCCAGCGTTTGCTTCGACGGCAGATACCGCGCTTTTTTGCCGAAGAACCGCCGCTTAAAAAAGCCGACGGCCCGCCCGGCCATGACGCCGACGCCCTGTTCTTTCGTCAGCGTCCGCGCATAGCCGAACAGTTCTTTGATGCGTTTCGTTTCAAGGCTCATGGGATGGCTCCTCATAAAAGCAGTCTTTGTGCCAAAGTTGGGGGTTGGTATCGATGTATTGCCAAATTTGCGAGTACCCTTGCTCCGTGCGCACAATATGGTCATGGAAGGATTTTTGCCAGATAGGGTGGGAAAGCCGTTTGGAAACTACACCTTTAAACTGCTGTATAACGGTAGAGACTGTAGGGGCGACCATTGGTCGCCCGCCCTGCCCGTTTTGGACTAGCAGCAACAAATGAACGTGGTTCGGCATGACCGCATATTTCTCTACCGAAATGTGCGGATAATGGGTCGGAATTTCAAAAATACACTGCTCTACGATTTTTCCCGCTTCGGATAAGGCGGGCGGGTGCTGCGGGCGAGCAATGCTCGCCCCTACATCCTCGACTTCCGTGAACGTATTGCTATCCCACAAAATCTTCTGCCGTCCATGCGTGCAGATTGTGATGAAATACGCGCCGCTTTGGGCGTAATCATACTCCGTCAGGCGGTTGATTTTTCGCTTCGGCTCCATCACTTCAACCCGAAATTCTCAAACAGATTGTTGAAATGGGGGTTGTAATAAGGGTCGTAATTGTCGATATACTGCTGATATTTCGCGTAGAAATTCGCCTTTTCGCGCTCATACCGCTTGGCGTTCTCGCTTAAGGTGTCCAGACCGCGGCTCTTGCTCTCATAGTGATAGGCCTCGGCGCGCGGGGTGTAAACGTTCAACAGCCCCTTCTGCCACAGCTTTAAGCAATAATCCACATCGTTGTAGGCGACGGCAAACTTTTCCTCGTCCAGCCCGCCAAATGCGCGGTAGAGCGATGCTTTTGTCATCAGGCAGGCACCCGTCACGGCCATATAATTCTGCGTCGTGACCAAGCGGTACATGTCACCTACGGCGGTGCGGGGGTAGCTCTTGTGGCTGTGGCCCGCGCTGCCGTTGATGCCCATCAGCACGCCCGCGTGCTGGATCGTGTCATCGGGGTAGTAGAGCTTCGCGCCCACCGCGCCTACGTCGGGCCGCTGGCTGTAGCTGAGCAGCTCGCGCAGGAAGTCGGACGACAACACCTCAATGTCGTTGTTGAGCAGCAGCAGGTGCTCGCCCTCGGCAAACGTCGCGCCAAAGTTGTTGATGGCCGAGAAGTTGAACGCGCCCTTGTAGTAGACGACGCGGCAGTCGGCAAAGCGGCTGGGCAGTGTTTCGTAATAGGCAAACGTTGCCGGGTCGGTGGAGTTGTTCTCGATGACGATGACCTCAAAATTGTCGTAGCCCGCGTTTTTGTACAGGCTCGTCAGGCAGCGGTCCAGGTCGTCAATGTGGTCTTTACTGGGGATCAGTACGCTGATTTTCGGGTGGCCGGTCAGCTCGTACCGCACCTGAAATGCGCCGGGCGCGTCGGGCACGGCCATGGCGTGGCCCGGCAGACCGAGACGCTTGAGCTGCGCGTCGATGGCGCGCTCCCCCGCCGCGACGGCGTAGGGCTTGGCCTCCATGCCCGCAGCGGTGGAGCCGGCCGCGGCACGCCAGATGTAGAGCACCTTCTTGATATGCTCGATGCGCTGTGCTTTTTCTGTCAGGCGCAGGATCAAATCATGGTCCTGCGCACCGTCAAACTCCTTCGACTCATACGCGCCCGCCGCGTCCAGCAGCGTACGGCTGAATACCGCCAGATGCGTGATAAAGTTGACCCCGCGCAGGTAGTCAGGCGCAAAGTCGGGCTTGAAGTGGTAGCCGCCCAGCTCCTTCAAATCGGCGGAGAGAACGATTTCGTCACTATAGACAAAATCCGCTCCGGTGTTTTGTATCGTCTGCACTACCTCGAACAACGCGTTCGGGTAGAGCACGTCGTCGTGGTCCAGCAGCGTGATGTACTCGCCGTGCGCCAGCGCAAATCCGCGGGTCGTGTTGAGGGCAATGCCGCCGTTTTCAATCGGCTCATACACAATCGTGCCGGGCACAGCCTTGGGCAGACGGCGCTCCAGCCGCTTGTCGGCGTCGGATGCGTCCACCAGCACCAATTCCCAGTTTGTGTAGGTCTGCCTGACGACGCTTTGCAGCATCTCGTCAAACAGCTTGGCGGGCGTGTTGTACAGCGGCACGATGATGCTGATCTTCGGCCCCTGCAGGTGCGCGGCGCGCTGGGCCTTCAGCTCCCGGCGCAGCGGAATGTCGGCGCGGTGCCGCCAGTCGTCGTGGTGCATCGCCAGCCCGACGCGGAATTTCACATCGCGCCAGAGCTGCTCGGCCCCCTGCTCCCGCAGGGTCTTGACGCTGCGCCCCGCGAGGTCCCGCAGGTGGGCGGGGTTCAAAAGCCGCCGCGCCATGCCGCCGACGCTGTCCTGTACGGCCAGGTCGGCAGGGCGCTCGTTGTTCGGTTTCGTGTTCTCGGACATAGCTTATTCCTCGGTGACTTTGGCCGGCATGGCGTCCTTTTTCTCGAACCTTCGGTACTCGGCGGTAATTTCCTTCGTCGCGCCGATGCGGCGCAGATGGCCGTGGTCGAGCCAGGCTACCTTGTTGCACATACGCTCGATCTGGTCAATGGAGTGGCTGACCAGAATGACCGTCGTGCCGCCGGACAGCAGCTCGGCCATGCGCTTTTCACACTTCTCCTGAAACAGGAAGTCACCGACGGACAGGATCTCGTCGGCAATCAGGATGTCGGGCTTCGTTATCGTTGCCACGGCGAACGCCAGACGTGCGACCATGCCGGAGGAGTAGTTTTTCAGCGGCACGTCGAGAAAATCCTGCAATTCGCTGAATTCGACGATGTCGTCGAACTTTGAGTCGATGTACTTGGGCGTGTAGCCCAGCACGGTGCCGTTTAAATAAATGTTTTCCCGTGCGGTCAGGTCCATGTCAAAGCCTGCGCCCAATTCGATCAGCGGCGCAATCGTACCGTTGACCGTGACCTTGCCGGCGCTGGGCTTGTAGACGCCGGAAATCACTTTCAGCAGCGTAGACTTGCCGCTGCCGTTCAGGCCGATGAGGCCGTAGAAATCGCCGGGCATAATATCAAACGATACATCGTCCAGCGCGAAGAACTCGTCAAACCGCACACCGCCGTGCAGCAGCGCGACGAAGTACTCTTTCAGGCTTTCGTGCTTTTCCTTGGAGAGGTTGAAGCGCATCGAAACATGGTCGATGGAGATGATGGGTTTCTGCTCTGCCATTTCGATGCCCCCTTACATGTACAGGACGAACTTGTCCTGATTCTTTTTGAACACCCAGATGCCGAGGCCCAGGCTCAGCGCGGCGCAGAGGAACGGGATCAGCACCATGTTGGGGGTCAGCCCCTCGCCCCACATGACGCAGGAACGCACGGCGGTGATGTACCAGTAGATGGGGTTCAGGTTGATGACGTACTGCATCCAGCTTTCCATCTGGCGCGGGTCGTAGAAGATGGCGCTGCCGTAGACAAGCAGTGTGCAAAAGACCTCCCAGATATGCATGATGTCACGCACAAAAACGTAGAGCGTGGACAAAATCAGCCCGATGCCCAGACTGAAAATAAACAGCATTACAAGGGGATAAATGGCCAGCAGTACAGTCCCGATCGAGATGTGCGACCAGGTCAGCAGCGCGACGATAAACAGCGCCACGAGACTGAAAAAGAAGTTGACGAGCGCAAAGCAGCACTTTTCCAACGGGAAGATGTATTTGGGAATATAGACCTTGCGCAGCAGCGGGCCGTTCTTCAGCACGCTCTCCATGGCCATGGTTGTGCTCTCACGGAAGAAGTTGAACATCAGCTGGCCGATGATAAGGAACAGAGGGAAGTCCTCGATGCCCTGACCGCGCTGGTTGAACAGCGCACCGAACACGGCCCACATGACCAGACAGGTCAGCAGCGGGTTCAGCACGCTCCACGCCACGCCCAGCACGCTGCGGCGGTATTTCAGCTTGAAATCACGGGAAATCAGGTTTTGCAGCAGGTAACGGTATTTCCAGAAGCCTGCGAAGGTGTCTTTCAGTTTCTGCACGGTTTACCCTCAATATTTCTCAAAATATTCGAACTTCTGGGCGGCAAACGGGGTGTGCTCCTTGTCCTTGGCGCTGGTCTTGTGCTCGCAGCCGCAGTCGGGCCACTGCACATTGACCGTCGGGTCATCGTAGGGAATGCCGCCCTCGGCGGTGGGGTCGTAGACGTCGGTGCACTTGTAGCAGAACTCGGCCACATCGGACAGCACGACAAAGCCGTGGGCGAAGCCCTCGGGGATCCAGAGCATCTTCTTGTTGTCGGCGGACAGCGTTGCGCCCACCCACTTGCCGAAGGTCTTGCTGTTGGGGCGGCAGTCGACGGCGACGTCGAACACCTCGCCCAGGGTCACGCGGACGAGCTTGCCCTGGGTGTGCTTGGTCTGAAAGTGCAGGCCGCGCAGCACACCCTTGGTGGAGCGGCTCTGGTTATCCTGCACGAAGGGTTTGTCGATGCCCGCTGCGGCAAACTCGTCGATCTGGTAGGTCTCCATAAAATAGCCGCGGTCATCGCCAAAAACAGTCGGCTCGATGATCTGCACGTCAGGAATATCGGTCTTGATGAAATTGAACTTGCTCATGGTTTGGAATCTCCTTTTTATATTTCATTAGTCTAATACATAGCGATACAGGATATATTATACTCTATTTCACTGCGCCGGGCAAGATGGCGGAAAAATTTTGTCGCTGCTGTAACAACAGGACGGCTTTTCCGTCTTGTTAAGTGGAGGGCAGATATGGTATGATAGCCCGGAAGGTGGTGTGCAGAATGACAAAACGCGAAGCCCGCGCATGGGCCAAGGCCCGGCGCACGGAACTGGACATGGCGGCTGTGGGCCGCGGCATGGCGCAGGCGCTGTTCAGCCTGCCGCAATGGCAGCGTGCCGGGGCAGTGCTGGCCTTTGCGGCCATGCCGGATGAGCCGGACACGGCGGAAATACTAAGACGCGCGCTGGCCGACGGCAAGCGCCTGCTGCTGCCCCGTGTGCGGAGCAAAACCGAGATGGACTGGGTGGAGATACCGGCATTGCGCCTGCTGCGGCCCGGGGCGTTTGGCATTCAGGAACCGCCCGCCGACCTGCCCGCCGCCGACCCGGCGGGATATGCCGCGGCGCTGGCCCTTGTCCCCTGCCTGGCCGCCAGCCGCGACGGGGTCCGGCTGGGGCGCGGCGGCGGGTATTATGACCGATTTCTGGCATACTATAAGGGAATGGGGCTGCTGCTCTGCCCCGAGGCCCTGCTGCTGGACGAGCTGCCCTGCGACGACTGGGACGCACGCTTTGCGCCCGAGAATATTATGACCGAGAAAGGAATTTTACGATGAAAAAGCTGCTTTTTGCAACAGCCCTGCTGACCGCCCTGTTCCTGTCTGCCTGCGGCAGTCAAAAGGATGACAGCAACGATCTTGCGAACCAGCCTGCCACAAGACCCGAGGAAGGCGCGGAGCTGGACCCGGAGTTCAGCGTTGACGACGAGGATACCGGTGAGACCGCCGAGCCGCAGCCGGACGCGGAGCTGAGCGAGATGGTGGATGCTATTTATGACGTCCAGCCGGTTGACCTGATGGGCATGGAGACGGTGGCCATCGACCTGACCGACGAGAGCTGGTACGGCTATCTGGCGGGGCTGACCGCGGACAATGTGGACAAGGTGGATGCCGCAGTAGTCAGCGAGCCGATGACCGGAAGCCAGGCGTACAGCCTGGTGCTGCTGCGCCTCAAGGACAAGGCCGATGCCCGCGAGATCGCCGATTCGATGGAGGAAAACATCAGTATGCGCAAGTGGGTCTGCGTGGAGGCAGATAAGGCCCGCGTGGTCAGCTTTGATGATAAGCTGCTGTATGTCATGGCAGACAGTGAGCTGGTCGATGCCGATCTGGTGGCGGATGCTGCCGCAAAGGCCTTTGATGCGACCTTTGTTGTCGATGATTCCCTCGTCAATGAGGACGAGAGCGACCTGCCGCCGGAGCTGCTGTCCGCCCCGGCTGTGGCAGACTAAGCGATACAAAAAAACAAAGAGCCGTGCCCTTTGCGGGGCACGGCTCTTGTTGATTACAGGCGGAATCAAGCCTTGGCGGCCTTGATCTCCTTGATGAGCTCGGGAACGACCTTGTACAGATCGCCGACGATGCCGTAGGTGGCAACATCGAAGATGGGGGCGTTCTCGTTCTTGTTGATGGCGATGATGTTCTCGGAATCCTGCATACCGGCAACGTGCTGGATGGCACCGGAGATGCCCAGCGCAACGTAGATGCGGGGATGCACGGTCTTGCCGGTCTGACCGACCTGATGGTCGGCAGACAGCCAGCCCTCATCGGTGACGGCGCGGGAAGCACCGACAACACCGCCCAGAGCCTCAGCCAGCTCCTCGGCCAGCTTGATGCCCTTCTCGGGGTCAGCGGAGATGCCGCGGCCCACGGCGACGACAACGTCGGCACCGATAAGGTCAACGAGCTTCTCGGCGCTCTTCTTGATGTCGAGCACCTGAACATGGATGTCGTCCGCGGTCAGAGCGGGAGCGACGTTCTCGACGACGACCTTGTCAGCACCGGCCTGGTCGAACGCCTGCATCTGCATGACGCCGGGGCGGACGGTGGACATCTGCGGGCGGAAGCGCGGGCAGATGATGGTAGCCATCAGGTGGCCGCCGAAAGCGGGGCGGGTCATCTTCAGGTTGGTGTTCTCCTCAAACTTGGTGTTGTCCACATCAATGTTGGAGGTGGTGCGCAGGAAGTTCTTGTACTTCTCGACATCGACGTCCAGATGGGTGCAGTCGGCGGTCAGACCGGTGTGCAGACGGGCTGCGCAGCGGGGGCCGAGGTCGCGGCCCAGGTTGGTCGCACCGATCAGCATGATCTCGGGCTTCTTGTCCATGATGAGGTCGCACAGCGCCTTGGCATAGCCATCGGTGGTGTAGTCCTTCAGCAGGGGGCTGTCGATGTTGTAAACGCGGTCAGCGCCGTAGCCGCCCAGCGTCTTGAGGTCAGCCTCGGCCAGGCCGCTGCCCATGACAACGCCTGTCAGCTCAACGCCCAGGTCATTGGCCAGCTTGCGGCCCTCGCTCAGCAGCTGATAGCTGATGGACTGGATCTCGCCCTCGCGCTGCTCGCAGAATACCCACACGCCCTTGAAGGCGGCGGTGTCCATTGCATTGAATTCAGCCATTGTTCGTTTCTCCTTCCTCAAATCAGGTGCTTGTCGTTCAGGATGCCGACCAGCTGGGCAGCGTCCTCGACCTTCATGCCGGCGCCCTTGACCGGAGGAGCAAAGGACTTGTAAACGTTCGTCGGGGAGCCCTTCAGACCGATGGTGTCGGTCTCGATGAGCGGATCGTCCTTCAGAGCGTTGTAATCAAAGACCTCAAGCGGCTTGTCGTAGCACTCGAAGATACCGGAAACGCTCATGTAACGCGGGGTGTTCAGCTCCTTGATGCAGGTCAGCAGGCAGGGAGTCTGGACCTTCAGCTCCATGTAGCCGTCCTCGAGCTGACGCTTGACGGTCAGGCTGTTGCCGTCCTTCTGAATGTCGGTGACATAGGTGACCTGGGGCAGATGCAGCTTCTCGGCGATCTGGGGGCCGACCTGAGCGGTATCACCGTCGATGGCCTGACGGCCACAGAAAACGATGTCCTCGGGGCCGACGCCGATCTTGTTGACGGCAGCGGCCAGGATCTGGGAGGTAGCGAAGGTATCGGAACCGCCGAACTCGCGGCCGGAGACCAGCACGCCGCGGTCAGCGCCGCGGGCCATCAGCTCACGCAGCATACCCTCTGCCGGCGGCGGGCCCATGGTGACGACGACGACCTCGCAGCCGGTCTCGTCCTTCAGCTGCAGGGCGGCCTCGACGGCGTTCAGGTCGTCGGGGTTGGTGATGGTAGCCATGGCAGAGCGATCCATGGTGCCGTCAGCCTTGACAGCGACCTTGCCCTGCGTATCGGGAACCTGTTTGACACAAACGATTGCTTTCATTACGTCTGTCCTCCTTACTTCAGCAGCGCGCCGCCGATGACCATCATCTGGACTTCGCTGGTGCCCTCGTAGATCTCGGTGATCTTGGCATCACGCATCATGCGCTCGATGGGGTAATCGCGGGTGTAGCCGTAACCGCCGAACAGCTGCAGGCAGCGGCGGGTCACGTCGCTGGCGGTGCGGGCGGCAATGAGCTTGGCCTCGGCAGCCTCAACGCTGTAACGGACCTTCTGGCCGTCCATGGCAGCCTGCTTCTTCTGGGCAGCTGCGTAGACCAGATACTTGGCGGCGTCAACGCGGGCCTTCATCTCGGCCAGCTCGAACTGGGTGTTCTGGAACTGTGCGATGGAGCGGCCAAACTGCTTGCGCTCCTTGACATAGGCGACGGTCTCGTCGATGGCGCCCTCGGCAATGCCCAGAGCCTGGGAGGCGATGCCGATACGGCCGCCGTCCAGCGTAGCCATGGCCAGCTGGAAGCCCTTGCCCTTCACGCCCAGCAGACGATCCTTCGGGATGATGCAGTCCTCCATGATGAGCTCGCAGGTGGAAGAACCGCGGATGCCCATCTTGTCCTCGGGCTTGCCGACCTTGAAGCCGGGATCGGTGCGCTCAACGATGAAAGCGCTGATCTCCTTCTGCTTGCGGCCACGCTTGTCGGTGACAAAGCCGGTGACGGCAATGATGATGAACACATTGGCAAAGCCTGCGTTCGTGATGAAGATCTTGGAGCCGTTCAGCTTCCAGTGGTCGCCCTCGTCAACGGCGAAGGTCTGCTGGCCCTGAGCGTCGGTACCGGCACCGGGCTCGGTCAGGCCGAACGCGCCGACCCACTCGCCGCTGCACAGCTTGGGCAGGTACTTGGCCTTCTGCTCGGGGGTGCCGTTCTCATAGATGGGAGCTGCGCACAGAGAGGTGTGGGCGGACAGGATAACACCGGTGGTGCCGCAGACCTTGGACAGCTCCTCGACAGCCATGACGTAGGACAGGACGTCGCCGCCTGCACCGCCGACGGACTTCGGGAAGTAGATGCCCATCATGCCCAGCTTAGCCATCTTCTCGACGGTCTCCTTGGGGAAGTACTCCTCCGCGTCGACCTTCTTGGCGAGGGGCTTGACTTCGTTTTCAGCAAACTCCTTGTACATCTTCTGGACCATTTGCTGCTGTTTAGACAGAGTAAAATCCATTGATAAAACCTCCATATACTGGGGCCGGGCTATACTGCCCGACCAAACAAACGCGGCCCGGCACGGTTTTGGCCGCGCCAGGCGCGTAAGTTACTGAATTACAGGGCGTCGACAGGGGTCTTGGTGCGGTCTGCGTTGTAAACGTAGAAGCCCTTGCCGGTCTTGCAGCCCAGGTTGCCGCCGCGGACCATCTTGCGGATCAGCGGGCAGGCGCGGTACTTGCTGTCGCCGGTCTCCTTGTACAGAACGTCCATGATGGCCAGGCAGATGTCCAGACCAACAAAGTCGCCCAGCTCCAGGGGGCCCATCGGGTGGTTGGCACCCAGCTTCATAGCGGTGTCGATACCTGCGATGTCAGAAACGCCCTCCATCTTGATGAAGGCAGCTTCATTGATCATCGGGATCAGGATGCGGTTGACGACGAAGCCGGCAGCCTCGTTGACCTGGACCGGGCTCTTGCCGATCTCGGTGCTGATCTTCTTGATGGTCTCGACGGTCTCGGCGGGAGTGTTCACACCGGCGATGACCTCGATGAGCTTCATGCGGTCAGCGGGGTTGAAGAAGTGCATGCCGACCAGAGGACGGCTCAGACCCTTGCCGATCTCGGTGATGGACAGAGAGGAAGTGTTGGAAGCGAAAACGCACTCGGGCTTGCAGATCTTATCCAGCTCGCCAAAGGTAGTCTGCTTGACCTTCATATCCTCGAAAGCAGCCTCGACAATCAGGTCGCAGTCAGCGCACAGATCCTCTTTCAGGCCAGCGGTGATGGCAGCCATGCGGCGGTCAACCTCAGCCTGGTCCAGCTTGCCCTTGGCAACGAGCTTGGCATAACCGGCAGCGATCTTGTTCTTGCCGCCATCGGCCCACTCCTGCTTGATGTCGCACAGAGCGACGGTGAAGCCCTCAACCTGTGCAAATGCCTTTGCAATGCCCTGGCCCATAGTGCCAGCGCCAATAACGCCTACCTTCATAGTAAGTACCTCCAATATAAGATAAAAGATAAGAGATAAGAGATAATAAAATCGGTGTGCGCGCTGCGCACGATTTTAAGATTTATCTAAAATTAGTTGTTCGTGAAAACCGGCTTCGGTTTCGGTTTCTCGCGGCTCAGGAAGCAGCCCATGCCCTCGACCTGGTCGTGGGTCTCGAAGCAGCCGCCGAACAGCTTTTCCTCGACCTCAACGGCCTTCTCAATGGGCAGACTGATGCCGTCGTTGATGGCCTTCTTGCAGTTGCGGACCGCAATGGGAGCATTCTTGGCGATCTTGCCGGCCAGCTTCAGCGCAGCGGGCATCAGCTCCTCCTGCGTGTAGACGGCGTTGACCAGACCAATGCGCAGGGCCTCGTCTGCCTTGATGTTCAGGGCAGAGTATACGAGCTGCTTGGCCATGCCCATGCCGACAAGGCGTGCCAGACGCTGGGTGCCGCCGAAGCCCGGCGTGATGCCTAAGCCCACTTCCGGCTGACCAAAGACGGCATTGTCGGAGCAGAGGCGGATGTCGCAGCTCATGGCCAGCTCATTGCCGCCGCCCAGCGCGAAGCCGTTGACAGCAGCGATGACGGGCAGCGGGAAGCTCTCGATCATCAGGAAAACGTCGTTGCCCAGCTTGCCGAAAGCCTCGCCCTCGGCCTTGGTCATCGTGGACATAGAGCCAATGTCGGCACCGGCCACGAAGCTCTTGTCACCGGCACCGGTCAGGACGACGCAGCGGACGGTGTTCTGATCGATGGCTTCAAAGGCAGCCTTCAGATCCGCCAGAACCTCCGGGTTCAGGGCGTTGAGTGCCTTGGGACGGTCGATGGTAACGACTGCCACAGCGCCCTGCAGTTCAGTAGTAACAAAGGACATAGGATAAAACCTCCGGTTTTTAACAGAGTTTACATTTCAACGATGGTGGCGCAGCCCATGCCGCCGCCGATGCACAGGGTAGCCAGACCCTTATGCGCACCACGATGCTTCATGGCGTACAGCAGGGTGACGAGGATACGGGCACCGGAAGCGCCGACGGGATGGCCCAGCGCAATAGCGCCGCCGTTGACGTTCAGCTTGCTCTGGTCGAAGTGCAGAGCCTCGCCGACGGCAACAGACTGAGCGGCAAAAGCCTCGTTGGCCTCGATCAGATCCATGTCGTCCACGGTCAGGCCGGTCTTGGCCATGACCTTCTTGGTGGCGGCGATGGGGCCCAGACCCATGACCTCGGGCTCAACACCGGCCAGAGCACCGGCAACCCAGGTGGCCAGAGGCTCAACGCCCAGCTCCTTGGCCTTCTCCTCGCTCATGACGACCAGAGCAGCAGCGCCGTCGTTGATGGCGGAGGAGTTGGCGGCGGTGACGATGCCGTCCTTCTTGAAGCAGGGCTTCAGCTTGCCCAGAACCTCCATGGAGCTCATGCGGGGGCCTTCGTCGGTATCAAACACGGTGTCGCCCTTCTTGCCCTTGATGACAACGGGAACGATCTCGTCCTTGAAAGCGCCGTCGGCAATAGCCTTAGCGGCCTTCTCCTGAGAATGGAAAGCAAACTCGTCCAGCTGCTCACGGCTGATGGGGTTGTAGCCGTACTTCTTCTGGTAGGTCTCGTTGGTGCAGACGTTCTCGGCGGTCATGCCCATGTGCATGTTGAAGCCGGTGGCATCCCACAGAGCGTCGTTGACCATCGTGTCGACCAGCTCGCTCTTGCCCATGGGGGAGCCCATGCGGTAGCCGTAGCGGCCCTTCATCATGGCGAACGGAGCCATGTCCATGTTCTCCATGCCGCCTGCAACGACGATGTCGGCATCGCCGGCCTCGATCATCTGGGCAGCCATGTTGACGCAGTTCAGACCGGAGCCGCAGACGACGTTGACGGTGACGGCGGGGGTCTCGATGGGCAGGCCGGCCTTCAGGGAAGCCTGACGAGCGACGTTCTGGCCCAGACCGGCCTGGATGACGCAGCCCATGTAGACATGGTCGACCTGCTCCGGCTTGACGTTGGCGCGGTTCAGAGCCTCCTTGATGACGATGGAGCCCAGCTCAGCGGCGGGGACATTGGCGAGGGTGCCGCCGAACTTGCCAATGGCAGTACGGCAGGCGCTGGCGATGACGATCTTTTTCATAAGTAGCCTCCTAAAAATTCTCTCTTTGGATGGACTATTGAGTAACAATTTATTTTCAGGCCGACGGAAGACGCGGCTTGAATGCGGTTTTACAGCTCCCCTGCCTCGCGCTTGGCAATGAGCGCACGCTCAACGTTGCGGGGCACAAAGCGGGAGACATCCTGCCCGTAGTGGGCGGCCTCCCGCACGATGGTGGAGGAAAGATAACTCCACTTGATGGCCGTGGCCAGGAACACCGTCTCGATCTCGGGCATCATGGCGAAGTTCGTGTGGGCCAGCTGAATTTCATTTTCGAAATCCGTGACCGCGCGCAGACCGCGCACCATGACGGTAGCGCCCTTCTGCTTGGCGAAGGTGACCGTCAGCCCGTTGAAGGAGTCGATCTCGACATTCGGGATGTTCTTGCAGGACTCCCGCAGCATGGCAACGCGCTCCTCTACCGTAAAAAGCGGGGTCTTGGCGCTGTTGACCAGCACCGCGACGATCACCTTGTCAAACATACGGCTGGAGCGCTTGATAATATCGAGATGCCCGTTCGTGACGGGGTCGAAGCTGCCGGGATACATGGCGATGGTGGGCATGGGTGGTGAACCTTTCCGGTTGGATTTGCGCCTTAGTTGTTAAAAAATAAACAACATAAGGGGTAAAGCAAGGCACCGACGCCGACGCTGGCTCTTTGGGGCTTCTCCATTGGGTCAGAAATACGGCGGCAAGGTGCCGCTGCGGGCCGGTGTTTCCCGAACCGCTACTATAGTTTTACCATCTTGTTAAGGTTTTGTCAATGACGAATTTATTAAAATTCGGTCAGGATTTCGCAAAAAGGAGGATTTCCTACCTATTTAAATATAGGCAGACACAGAAAAGGCGAAAAAAAGGCGAAAAATATTTTTTGATGCCGCGCTCCCCTTCCCCCTCTTGACCCACGGCGCATAACGTGTTATTATTTTAACATACGGGGCTTTTTTGAGAGCGGCCCCGCCTTTGGAAAGAAGCAAAACGAGGTGCTGTAAAATGAATTTTGAGGACCTGATCGCGAAAGTAAAGACCTGCGGCAAGCAGAAGCTGGCCGTGGCCGCCGCCGAGGATGACGCTGTTCTGGAGGCTGTCGACGCCGCCCACAAGCAGGGCATTGCCGACGCCATTCTGGTCGGCGATGAGGCTGCCATCCGCAAGATCGCAGCCGAGCTGAACATCGACCTCTCCGACTATGAGATCATCAACGAGCCTGACAAGGTGCAGGCCTCCCTCAAGGCCGTCAAGCTGGCCCACGACGGTGTGGCCAACATGTACATGAAGGGCCTGCTGGACACCAAGACCTTCCTCAAGAGCGTGCTGGACAAGGAAGTCGGTCTGCGCACCGGCAATACGCTGTCTCATGTGGCTGTGTTTGAGGTCAAGGGCATTGAGCAGCTGCTGTTCCTGACCGACGTCGCCTTTATGACCTACCCGACGCTGGAGGATAAGGTACATATCATCGAGAACACCGTCGCCGTTGCCCATGCCTGCGGCGTCGAGTGCCCCAAGGTCGCGCCGCTGGCCGCCGTTGAGGTCGTCAACCCGAAGATGCCCTGCACTGTCGATGCCGACGAGCTGCGCAAGATGAACGCCGAGGGCAAGATCACCGGTTGTGTCGTTGACGGTCCCCTTTCGATGGACATTGCCATTGATCCCGAGGCTGCCCACCACAAGGGTGCCCAGGACCGCCCGGCTGCAGGCCATGCGGACATCCTGCTGTTCCCCGACATTCAGGCCGGCAACCTCGTCTACAAGACGCTGGTCCACACTGCCGACTGCAAGAACGGCTGCATCCTGACCGGTACCAAGGTTCCCGCTATCCTGACGAGCCGCTCCGATTCCTTCCAGACGAAGGTCAACTCCATCGCACTGGCTGCTGTGGTCGCAGCGGGGCTGAATCAGTAATTGTAAAAAGCCTTCCCCATCGGGGGAAGGTGGCCGAGCTTAGCGAGGCCGGATGAGGGCTGTACCTGCTGTGGCTGCCCGTTTGCGTGCAATCATGGAGAGGCCGCCCCTCATCAACTTCCCCCAAGGGGGAAGCCAAAGAATTTTAAAAGGAGACGTTACCAATGTCCATCAAAACCCTGGTCATCAACCCCGGCTCCACCTCCACCAAGGTCGGCGTGTTCGAGGACGAGACCCTGCTGTTTGAAGAAACGCTGCGCCACCCCACCGAGGAGATCGCCAAGTACGCCAGCGTCATCGACCAGAAGGACTTCCGCAAGGAGATCATTCTGGACTTCCTGAAGGAGAAAAACTGCGACCCCAAGACCCTGAACGTCATCGTGGGCCGCGGCGGCCTGCTCAAGCCCATCCCCGGCGGCACCTACGCCGTCAGCGATGCCCTGCTGGCTGACCTGAAGGCCGGTGTGCAGGGCCAGCACGCCTCCAACCTGGGCGGCATTCTGGCCCGCGAGATCGGCGATTTCCTGGGCGTGCCCAGCTACATCGTTGACCCCGTCGTTGTTGACGAGCTGACCGATAAGGCCCGCATTTCCGGTATGCCGGAGCTGCCGCGCCGCTCCATTTTCCACGCGCTGAACCAGAAGGCCGTCGCCCGCCACTTTGCCAAGGAGAACGGCAAGCGTTACGAGGATCTGAACCTTATCGTCATCCACATGGGCGGCGGTGTCTCCGTCGGTGCGCATGACCACGGCAAGGTCGTGGATGTCAACAACATCCTCGACGGCGAGGGCTGCTTCAGCCCCGAGCGCAGCGGCACCGTGCCCGTCGGCGACCTCGTCAAGATGTGCTTCAGCGGTAAGTACACCCAGAAGGAAGTTTATAAGAAGATCTGCGGCAACGGCGGCTTCAACGGCTATCTGCACACGAACGATGCCCGTGAGGTCGGCAAGATGGCCGAGTCCGGCAACGCGCTGGCAAAGCAGGTCTGGGAAGCATTCTTCTACCAGATCGCCAAGGACGCCGGCGCTATGGCCGCTGTCCTGCACGGCAAGGTCGACCAGATCATCCTGACCGGCGGCATTGCCTACAACCCCTTCACCGCCAAGACCCTGACCGAGTACCTCGGCTGGATCGCCCCTGTCACCACCTACCCCGGCGAGGACGAGCTGCTTGCCCTCTGCCAGGGCGCTCTCCGCGTCATGACCGGCGAGGAAGAGGCTAAGAATTACTGATTCCAACATAAAATAAACCGCACCGCCGCTGACGAGCCAAACCGTCAACGGCGGTGCTTTTGTATGCTATAGTGCTGTGGTAGGGGCCGGGCATGCCCGGCCCGGTGGTGCCCCGTCGGCGGGCGTTTTATGGGGATGTGGCGGGCCGCACATGTGCGGCCCCTACCGCGCGGCAAACCGGCAGTGGTCGGCGTCCTCGACGCCCCGCGGAGGGGTCAAGACCCTTCCCTACAGCCCGCCGCAGCGACACATCCGGCAGGCTCTTCTTTTCGTCTTGTCCCCAGTATAAAGAAAATCCGCCGGTTTCGGCAGCCTATGTGTCATAGAGCTGCTGAAACCAGCGGTAATATGTTGTTTATTTGCTCTCCGAGCTCTCGCTCTTCCCCAACTCCAACTGCCGGAAGCCCTCGCCGTGGACCTCGTTGGATTGCAGCATGATGATGAAGCAGCCGGGGTCGATGGCCTGCACGGCGTGCTCGATCTCGTAGAGCTGCTTGTTGGAGCAGGCGCAGAGCACGACGTCCTTCGGCTGGCCACCGTAGCCCCCGTGACCCTGCAAAATCGTCGAGCCGCGGTCCGCCACGCGGTCAATTTCCGCGCAGGCGGCCTTGCCGTCATCGGTTACGATCATGGCCAGCATCGAGGACGAGAAGCCGAACATCATCTTGTTGATGACAGCAGACACGATAAAATTAAACATGATACCGTAAATAATGGAATCGACATCCTGGAACACCGCACCGTTGAGCAGGATGACTGCCAGCGCCGCCGCAAACGTGATGTTGCCGAACGGCAGGTGCGGATGCCGTGCCTTGATGCCCATGGTGATGAAGTCAAGGCCGCCGGTGCTCGAGTTGTTCATGTAGATCAGTGCATCGCCGATACCGCCGACCACGCCGCCGCAAATCGTCGCCAACAGGCGGTCCCCCTGGTAGACCGGCATCAGCGGCAGCAGATAGTCCGTAAAGATTGCAAAGAGCACCATGCAGTAGACACTGCGAATAAAGAACGATCTGCCGAGCAATTTATAGGTGCAGAGGATGATGGGGATGTTGATGAGCACATTGCTCAGGCCCATGGGGATGCCGAACAGGCGGTATAAGATGGCGCAGATGCCCGCAACGCCGGTGACCGGGACCTCGGCGGCCACGGCAAAGCTGTAGATACCGGCGGCGGAGATGAAGCAGCCCAGGGTCTGCAAAAGCAGGTTTGTGTATTTGTTTTTCGTCATGGGGGACCCTCCTCAACAAAAAAGCCGGGAGCAAACAATGCTGCTCCCGGCTGAATTTTCAGGTTCAGACGTTCTTTTTGATCTTGGATGCGCTGTAGGTGTTCATGGCGGCGCTGTTCAGGTTGTGATCCAGCGCGGCACCGGCGGCGTAGAGCTCATCCTGGATGGCGTCAGATTTCATGCTGGTCAGCAGGTCGTACATGCTGTCCAGATCCTCGACGGTGTAGGTCTTGAACGGGTCGATCTTGCGGGCGACGAGAACCGTCGTGCCCAGGTCGATGGTCGTCCAGTGGTTCATACCGGCGGCATCCAGCGGGTCGGTCAGGTTGTTGTACTCGTCGCTGCCGTAGCTGCTCAGATCGCTGGGCGTGTACAGCTGGGATGCGGCGTAGTAGACGGCCTGGCTGGCGTCCATCGTGCTGCCCATGGCGGCCATTGCCTCGGGCACGTAGGTCATGGCGGCGGTGTACAGGGCGCTGCTGGACGCAGTCTCGGCAGTGGCAGTCTCGTTCAGCTCGGCCATGCAGCTCTCTGCCGTGGCCATGATGGCGGCCTTCTGGTCGTCATCTGCCATCGAGTAGGTGGAGTAGTTGACCAGAGGGAACTGGACGGCCTCGATGTAGTAGCAGTCGTTGTTGATGTAGTCGGTGTACTCGGCGTCAGTCACGGGGCTTGTGCCGTCGGGACCGTAAGTCATCTTCAGCAGGACTTTGGCCTTCTGGGCGTTGAGCAGGTAGGCCTCCACGCTGGACTTGCTGATACCGTTGGCGGTGTACAGGTCACCGTTGGAGCTCCACAGGCTGTCCGCAGTCTTGGCGGCCTCGGCGGTGGCAGTGTCGTCCAGCACGCCGTTCTGCTCGGCAAACTGCTTTTCCACGGCAGCATAGTACTCAATGGCGCGGGTCGTCAGCTGGGCAACGTAGTCACTGCCGACGGCGGTGACATCCTCGCCGTTGATCGTACCGGTGCAGGTGGCCTTCAGCACGGCCTTGACGTCGGACGCGGTCTCGCCGGTGGCCAGCTCCGCAACACCGGAGGCGGTGTTGTAGGAGTTGTACTGGGCCAGCAGATAGATGCCTGCCGGGATCTCGACCCCGCCGATGGAGCCGACGGTGGACGGCGCGGACATGGCACAGCCAGCCAGCGCCAGCACCATGGAAACAGCCATAGCAAGGCTGAACAGTTTGGTTTTAATGGAACGCATGAATTGGTTCTCCCCTTTATGATTGGCTTTGCGGCACAACGCCGCAGCATAAATGCTATTATACCGCATTTTTGCCGCTATTGCAAGCCCCGCGGGGGTGTGATATACTTGTGAAAAATGTGTGGGGGCACCTATGTAGGGGCCGCTTATATGCGGCCCGCAGTTTTCCCGTGAAAGGCCGACTGTTTTACACGAGCGGGCCCTACAAAACTACCGAGGAGATCCACTATGCTTTTGACCACTGAACTCGACAAATTGTCCGGCACCGACTGGCAGCTGTTTTTTGCGCAGGAGCGCGCAAAGCCGTACTTTGCGGAGCTGGATGCCTTTGTGACGGCGGCTGCGGCGGAAAAAACCGTCTACCCCGCGGCGGAGAACATCTTCGCCGCGTTCCGCGCCTGCCCGGTGTCGGCGGTGCGGGTCGTCATTCTGGGGCAGGACCCCTACCATGAGCCGGGTCAGGCCATGGGGCTGTCCTTCTCGGTGCCGGACGGCTGCAAGGCTCCGCCGAGCCTGCGCAACATTTTTAAGGAGCTGGAGGCCGAGCTTGGCCCCGGCTGTGCCGCACACACCGACCTGACGCTGTGGGCGCGACAGGGTGTGCTGCTGCTGAACACGGTGCTGACCGTGGAGCAGGGCGCGGCCAACGCCCATGCGGGCCGCGGGTGGGAGACGTTTACCCGTGCCGCGCTGGAATACGCCGCCGCCCACGGCACCGCCCCGCTGGCCGCCGTGCTGTGGGGCAAGCCCGCGCAGAAGTACGCGCCGATTTTCAACAGGGCTGCCGCCCATCGCCCGGTGCTGGTGCTGGAATCCGCCCACCCCAGCCCGCTGTCGGCCTACCGCGGGTTCTTCGGCTCGGCGCCGTTCGGCAAGGTGAATGCGTTTTTAAAAAACAACGGTGCAGCGGAAATCGACTGGCGTCTGCCCGCAAACGCAACCCACGGTTGACAGATTGACGGGGTAACTGTATGGTGCGCAACCGGGGAATTTGGTAAGATAAGGTCAGAAAATTTCCGAAAACCCGTAGGTGCGGATTCCATATCCGCCCGCAAGGCCGGCAGCCGTTGACGGGCGCATATAGAATGCGCCCCTACGATTGCCATAAGGCTGCCAAGGAGGAGGCACACCATGACATTTTCCGATAAGCTCATTGCTCTGCGCAAAAAGGCGGGCTGGTCGCAGGAGGAGCTGGCCGAGCGGCTAAACGTCAGCCGCCAGTCGGTCTCCAAGTGGGAGAGCGCACAGTCGATGCCCGACATTGACAAAATTTTACAGTTGAGCAGTTTGTTCAGTGTGACGACGGACTGCCTTTTAAAAGACACGCAGGACGACACGCAGCCTGCCGCGGCACAGACGCCCTCTCCCCTGCCCCGGGTGACGCTGGCGCAGGCGGAGGATTACCTGACCAAGGCACAGGCCAACGCGCCGCAGATGGCGCTGGCGACGGCGCTCTGCATCGTCAGCCCCATTCCGCTGCTGGCGCTGGGTACGGTGAGGGAGCTCGGGCTGCTTGGTTTGGCTGACGATCTGGCGGGCGGCTTGGGGATGATCGCGCTGGTGGTGCTGGTGGCTGTGGCTGTTGTGCTGTTTATGCAGTGCGGCGCGGCGGTGCGGGAATATGAGTTTCTGGAAAAGGAGCCCATCGAGACCGAGCACGGCGTGACAGCGCTGGTGAGGGAGCGCCGCGCCGCCTTTGCGCCGGAGTATGACCGGGCCAACCGCATTGGTGCGGCGCTCTGCATTCTGGCGGCAGTGCCCCTGTTTACGGCTGTGATGGTCGGTGTGTCGTTTTTGATGTCGATGTCCATCTGTCTGCTGTTGGTGCTGGTCGCCTGCGGTGTGTACGCCTTTGTGCGGGTGGGCACGGTGCAGGACGCCATGGATCGGCTGCTGGAGGACGGGGACTTTACCCGTGGGCACAAGGCCGTGAAAGGGCGGCTGACCGCGCTGACTGCGGCCTACTGGCTGGTGGTGGTTGCCATCTTCCTGTGGTACACCTTCGGCCCCAACGGCAACGGCCAGCCGCAGTACAGCTGGTTCATCTGGGCCATTGCGGGCGTGGTCTACGCCGCGTGTGTGGTTGCGGCAAAGGCGTTTGTGAGGAAAAAAGTGTAAAGGCAACAGCCCCTGACCGAGTGATGGTCAGGGGCTTGCCTTATAGATAGCGGTAGGGGCCGGGCATGCCCGGCCCGCGGCTTTCCCGCAAGAGGTCATCTGCCGTACAGCTGCGGGCCGCATATATGCGACCTCTGCAGGGCGTCTCCCTCTGGGGGGGGGACAATTTATTCAAATCAGCCCAAAATGCGCCAGTGCCTTTGCAAGGCCGTCTGCGGTAATGTCGTCGGTGACATAATCCGCGACGGCCTTGGCGGCATCGCAGGCGTTGCCCATGGCGACGCCGATCCCGGCATATTCCAGCATCGTCACGTCGTTGCCGCCGTCACCAAAGGCGATGGACTGCTCCCGCGTCAGGCCCAGATGGGCCAGCGTGTGGGCCAGGCCGTTGGGCTTGCCGCCGCCCGCGGGTAGGATATCGCAAAAATCATCCTCCCAGCGCACAGCCAGGCAGCCGGGGCAGCGGCGCAGGAACTCGGCCTCCTTCTCCGGCGGCAGGAACGCGCTAAGCTGGTAAATATCCTCGTGCTGGATCAGCGCGGCAACATCCCCGGCCCCCAGCTCCAGCTTTTTGGCAAAGTCGCGGCTCAAATCGTTGATAAGGTTGAACCGGCAGAAGTCCTTTCCTACAAAACCGACGGACAGCTGTTCTTTTTCAATGTACGGCAGCAGCGTTTGCAGCGATGCCGCCGGGATGTACTTGGTGTACAGCAGCTCGCCGTCGGCCAGATAGCAGTATTGGCCGTTCATCGTCACATAGCCGTCAAACGGGATGCCGTCCAGCGCGTGCAGGTACGGCAGGTGTACCGGCGGGCGGCCGGTAGCAATAAACGTTTTGACGCCGTTTTTGCGCAGCCGGGCCAGCGCGTCCACCGTTGAGGCGGGCAGGTGCGTGGCCTCAAAAGGAAGCAGCGTGCCGTCAATATCAAAAAATGCGGCCTTGATTTGTGTCATGGCGGTGTTCCTTATTCGCGCTTGAGGCTGCGGCCCATCAGCGCCATCAGCGCGCTGCGGGCCTCGAGCTTGCCGTCCAGAATGGCCTCCACAGCCTGGACGATGGGCATTTCGACCTTATACTGCTTGGCCAGGCGGCAGGCGGCGGGCAGTGCGTTGATGCCCTCAACGACCTGGCCGACCTCGGTCTTGGCCTCCTCCACCGACTTGCCGCGGCCAATCAGCATACCGGCGTGCAGGTTGCGGCTGTGCATACTCGTGCAGGTGACGATCAGGTCGCCCATACCGGACAGGCCCGCAAAGGTTTCGGCCTTGCAGCCCATGGCGATGCCCAGTCGGGACAGCTCGGCGTTGCCGCGGGTGATGAGCGCGGCCTTGGCGTTGTCACCGTAGCCCAGGCCCAGCGCAATGCCGACAGCCAGCGCAATGACGTTCTTGACCGCACCGCCCAGCTCGGTGCCGCGGCGGTCATCGTTGGTGTAGACGCGGAAGGTCGGTGTGGTAAAGACCTTCTGCACGGCTTTGGCGGCGTCCTCGTCGGCACTGGCGGCCACGATGGCGGTGGGCATATCGCGGGCGACCTCCTCGGCGTGGGTCGGGCCGGACAGTGCCACAACGCGCGCTTTGCGCCCGGCCTTGGCAAGCTCATCCTCGATGATCTCGCTCATCGTCATCAGGGTCTTGTCCTCGACGCCCTTGGCGACGTCAACGATTAGCTGGCCCTCCGGGATGTGCGGCGCGGCCTTTTTTGCGGTGGCACGCACAAACGGGGATGGCACGGCAAAGAGCAGGATGTCGCGGCCCGTGCAGGCCTCGGCAATGTCGGCGGTGTAGTGCATTGCGGCGGGCAGCTCCATACCGGGCAGGTTGGGGTGGCGGTGCGTGGTGCTTAAAGACTTCAGCTCGGCGGGGATGGCGCTCCATACGGTGACGTCGCGCCCGTTGGCGGCCAGCAGCCGCGCCAGCGCAATGCCCCAGGTGCCTGCACCGAATACTGCGATTTTTGTCATGGGAATAGTTCTCCTTGTTTGATGAAGTTAGCCGTGCCGCTTGGTAGGGGCCGGACGTATCCGGCCCTCAGCGTGAAAGGCAGAAGAATGCCCACGGGAAGGCCGAGGGCGAGGCATGCCTCGCCCCTACAGGGCATTCCGCCCCAGCAGCGAAGCAAACAGCCGCGGGCGGGGCTTGGGGGCGGGGGCGTCCACGTCCAGATACACCCGCTCATAGCAATTGACGATGCGGGTCGCGCCGTACTGTTGCTCCCGCGGGATGGAGCAGCCGTAGTTCAGATGGATGTGCCCGTGCAGCATCAGTTGCGGATGGTAGCGGTCCAGCAGGACCGAAAACGCTGTAAAGCCGCGGTGCGGCAGGTCGGTCATATCGCCGTAGCCGTGCAGCGGCGCGTGGGTGACCAGTATGTCAATGCCGCCATGGCGGTCGATCTTGCCGCGCAGATGGTTGATGCGCTTTTTCATCTCGGCCTCGGTAAACTGCCAGGCGCCGGTGCGGTAGCGGCAGCTGCCGCCCAGCCCGGCGATGCGCAGGCCGTTGTGTACGTACACGTCGTCATCCAGGCAGATGACGCCCTGCGGCGGGCGGGTGTCGTAGCTCTCGTCATGGTTGCCGTGTACGTACAAAAGCGGTACGGGTGCCATGGTGGCAAGGTATTCCAGATAATGGCGGCTCAAATCGCCGCAGGCAATGATGAGTTCGACGCCCTCGAGCTTGTCGGGGGTGAAGTAGTCCCAGAGGGCCTTGCACTCCTCGTCCGCAACGGCCAGAATCTTCATAGCTCGGCCTCCTTCTCGACGGGAAGAAGATCGCGGTGGATGCCCTGCATCCGGTACATCGGCTTCGAGACCTCGGCCAGCTCGTCATATTCGGGGATGTGGCCGTCAACGGCGTCGCACAACCAGTCCATGTGGGCGATCTGCTCCAGGTCCAGCCCGTGGCGTCCGCTGTTCTTGACGCTGCCGTCCTGCCCGGTGATCCGGCAGTGGAACGGGTCGATCATACCGGAGGTGACGCCGGTGCGCAGGATCTGCGCCAGATGGGTCACATCGGGCGGCAGCTCGCGGCTGAGCAGAACGTCCATGACGCCGCTGTTCATGCCCCACCAGTAGTTGACGGCGCGGCCATCGGTGCCGGACTTGTCCCGCACCCAGCCGCCGTTCAAAACGGTGCGGATGACGTTCTCATAGAACTGGCCCCAGTGCCAGAACGGCGTGGCCAGGTCCTGCAGCACGCCGCCCGGGCGCACCAGAAACGTGCCGAACTCTCGCTGCGGGCGGTTCGGCATCGGTGCGTCGCGGCCCGAGATGACCGTGATGCCCTTCTGGGTAAAGACGTGCAGCGGGTCAATCTGGTCGGGCAGGCAGGTCCATTGCAGGTCGATGCGGACGTTGGGGTTCGTCATCCGCGCGCCGAGCGCGAATGCGTTGATGTTGGCAGGCACGCCGAAGCTGGGGTAGTCGGCCACATAGCCGATGCGGTCCCCGCCCGCCATGGCACCGGCAATCGCGCCGGTGATGAACTTGGCCTCATACACGCGGGTGTAGTAGGTGCGGATGCTGGCGTAGGGCATCTCCATCGAGCAGTTCAGGATGTGTACCTGCGGGTGCCGGACGGCGGCGCGCAGGGACGCGCCTACCAGCTTGGGGCTGGTCGTAAAGACGACATCCGCACCGTCGGTGATGGCCTGCTCGACAAGGGCATCGGCGTTCTTGCCCGGGACGGCGTTGAAGTAGGCTGCCGTCTCGACCTTGCCCTCAAACACAGTGTCCAGCTGGGTACGGCCAAACTCATGCTGGCTTGTCCAGGAGCTGGTGCCGGGGGCGCGCTCATGCACAAAGGCAACCTTCAAATGGCTGGGCGCGGTGTGCTTGCCGGGCAGGATAAAATCCAGCAGGCCGGTCTGCTTCGGGGCGGCGGGCTTGTCGCTGACCTGCACGGGGTCCGATTTCTGCAGGGCCAGCACATCGTCCCACAGGGCGTCGAGCTTTTCGCTCAGCTCGCTGGGACTTAAATTGGCCAGCTCCTCCTTGGTGTAGACGCGCAGCAGCAGCAGCAGCACGTCGCCGACGGTACACTGCAGCCGTGCGCCGCCGTGGGCCAGAAACGCCTTCTTGACCCAGTTGTACAGCGATAAGACCTCGGTTCGATCCTCGCCAGTCCACTTTTCGTCCGGCGCCTTGCCCAGTATTTTTTGCAGGCGGGCATAGCTGCCGGGCTTGGTGAAGGTCAGCAGATAGTTCTGCATGACCGGGTAAAAGTGCATGAACTCGTAGTACATCTGCACGGCGGGGTCGTCGCTGTACTGCGGCACGACGCGAGTGACATTGCCGGTGATGCTGCTGGCGTCAAAATACTTCAGCACGCTGACGCGCTTATTGCCCTCCTGCACGTAGAAGCGGCCCATGTACTCATAGCAGGTGATGGGGTCACGGATGCCCTCATCCAGATGGGACACGCACAGGTTGATCCACTTGGTGGCAAACTCGGTCTTGAGACCGAGCAGCGGCATAAAGTTGGACGCAAACGCCGCTGTGCGGCCCGAGGTCTTGGTACCAACGAGCAGCTCCAGCGGGATCTCTACCTGGCCGAGCGGGATCTGGTTCTCCACAGGGACGTTTTGCAGAATATCGTCCAATACGGGCAAAAACGGCGACTGCCCAGCGTTCATCTTCTCGCGGTAATCGCGCTGGCCCTGTCGAAGGGCTTTCTGGTAGCAATCGATTCCATCTGCACGGTTCACGACCCATCGCCTCCTCAAAACTTATACATTAGCTACAAAATTATTATAGCACATCTGTGCGGAATATACAAAGAATTTTAAAAGGCTTCCCCATCGGGGGAAGCTGTCACCGAAGGTGACTGATGAGGGCTGTACCTGCCGATATTGCCCATGAACGGGTTATGATGGCACACTCGCCCCTCATCCGGCCCTGCGGGGCCACCTTCAGTCTACGCGCTAAGAGCCGCCTCCGGCGGTTGCGCTCCGACACGCGCCTGCGGGCGCAGCCCCCCCCAGGGGGAAGGCTTAAGAGTTGGTATGCACGGCCTTGGGGTAGACCTGATACATCCGGTCATTGCCGTAGTGCTCGTCGAGATAGACCTCGACGCTGTTGGACGCAGGTACGCCGTTCAGGCGGTCATTGTACCGCACAAGTGCGGCGGAGCTGACGGCAATGTCCGCCGCCATAAAGATGCACAGTGCCCAGGTCAGCACTCTGCCGCCGCGGGGCGGCAGCTTCTCGATGCAGGCGGAGATCGGCGGGAACAACACCTTGAACCAGGCAATCGCCGCAAAGCCCCAGAAGAAGCAGTACAGCAGGTTGATGCGCCCGCCCAGGTTGAACGGGATCGCGCTGTAGTCCCAGAACACCGCACCGAAAACGACCTCGGTGAAAACGCTGCACAGGTACTCATACGCACCGCCCAGCAGCGTGCCCATGACGAACAGCCAGCTGGCGGGCTTGTCCTTGTAGCGGTAGAGCAGCTGGGTGACCATGGCGATGGCCAGGCCCCACACGATGGAGAACGGGCCCCACACGACGCTGGAGCGGCTCATCCACTCGCCGCCGGTGACGCGGCAGAAGATCGTCTCGGTGATGTCGCCGAGGAACGCGCCGATGAAGAACAGTAAAATAATTTTATACGGGCTGCACCCGGCGGCAAACGTGTCGGTCTGCTGCCGTTTGGGGCGCACAAAGGTCAGTGCGGGATGAGCCTTCGCCATACGGCGCTCGACGTGGTCGAGAATCCACATGCCGCCGCGGACGGTTAGGTTTGCCAGACGGTTTTCTACAGCCGCGGCGGCGGGCCAGCGGTAGCGAAGACCGGCCATGGCCAGCAGGGTGCCGACCAGATCGACGCAGAACACGACAAGCGCGGCCAGCAGCACAACAACCCAGACGCCGCGCGGCACAAGGCTGTACAGCGCCAGCAGCAGCGGGTTGCCCCATTTGAGCACGACAACGCCGAGCGCACCCCAGGTCAGCGACGCGCCGAGGCAGACATAGCCGTCCAGATTGAACGGCATGGCGCTGTAATCCCACCACCGGGTATGGGTCGTGTACTCCAGAATGTGCCCGCCGATCCACTCGATGACCGTGGCATAGACGGCGCTGAATACAAGCAGGAAGAACCAGCCCTCACGGATGTCGCCGAGGGCAAAGGTGATGACCAGCCCGCCGACGCCGTACAGAAGGCAGAGCGGACCGCTCAGCACGCCGCGGTCCTGATATTTGCGGTGTACGACGGCGGTAAAGAGGACCTCCCCCACCCAGCCGAGGAACGAGTAGGCGAAGAAGAGAAAAACAATTTGATAGAAGGTCATAGGGGGCTCTCCTGTAAGTGAGAAAATTATCGGGTGGAATGGCTTCCCCCAAGGGGGAAGCTGTCAGCGGCCCCGCCCGCTGACTGATGAGGGGAAAGCCTTGCGGATATTGCCCGTAAATGGGTGGCAGAGGCAGACTCGCCCCTCATCCGGCCCTGCGGGGCCACCTTCCCCCCCAGGGGGGAAGACTTTAAGAGTTTTGCTTCTCCCTCTCCCGCTTGCTGAACACGCACCCGCAGTAATCCTGCCGGTACAGGCCGTACTCGGCGCTCAACTGTAAGCTGCGCTTGTAGCCGTCCTTTTTGCGGAACTCACTGGGCAGGAACGGCACGCCGTACTGCCTGCCCAGCTCGGTGCCAAGCTCGTTCAGCCGCACGGGGTCCTTCATCGGGGAGATCGAGAGCGTTGTGCAGTACCAGTCAAAGCCGTGGTCGGCGGCATAGCGGGCGGCCTGCTCCAGCCGCAGCCGATAGCAGACCGTGCAGCGTGCGCCCTTCTCCGGCTCGTTTTCCAACCCCTTCACGGCGGTATAGAACTCCTGCGGGTCGTAGGGCAGCTCCACCACGGGGTAGTGATACCCGGCCTGCTCGACAAAGCGTTCCAGCTCGGCCTCGCGGCGGTGGTATTCCTCCGGCGGGTAGATGTTGGGATTGTAGTAAAGAATGGTCAGGTCAAAGTGCGCGGACAGGCGCTCCAGTGTCGCGCTCGAGCACGGCGCACAGCAGGCGTGCAGCAGCAGCTTCGGGCGGGTGCCGTCCAGCGTGCGCAGGACCTTTTCCATTTCAAGCTGATAGTTGATGCGGTTGGGCATGGGTAGTGACCTCGTTTACACAGTGGCAGGGGTGCGGCGCTTGCGGCGGGCAAAAGCGCCGCAGCCGATGACCCCCAGCAGGCTGACGGCGGAGAGTACCTCAAACGCGCGCCAATACCCGGGGGCGTGGTACCGGACATGGATCGTGCCGGTGTAGCCCGCGGGGATCGTCAGTACGATGCGCATATTCTCGCCGCTGGTGATGGCAAACGGCGCGCCGCTCTCGTCGGCGGCATAATAATTGCCGTAGTTGTAGATGGGCAGCGAGATGGCCGCCTCGCCGCCGTCGTTCTCGACGCTGACATAGGCGACGCCCTCACGCTTTTCATAGCTGATAAGGTGCAGGTCGCCGCTGGCGGGCTTGGGCTGTGCCCAGATGGCCTCATAGGAGCTGGCGCCGTCGATGAGGTATTCCGCCGTGCCGACGGAGTTGATGGTGGCGTTCTGGTTGTAGGTCGCGTAGGAGCTTTCGCCCTGGGCGCTCATGATGTTCGTCTCGGTGATGCTGGCGGTCAGCAGCGCGGCGCAGACAAGCCCCGCGGCGGCCAGTGCGGCGCGGCGCTCCGGCAGCAGCTGCAGCGCAAACAGCGCAGCGGCGCAGAGCAGCAGCGTGCCCAGCGAGAGAAAGCGGAACGGGAACTGGAACATTCCCACGACCTTGCCGACGGCGGGGCCGAACCAGCCCTCGACAAAATCCCACGGGAAGGCGTGGAGCGAGAGCACGAGCGTCAGCACGGCAAAGCCGGTGGTGGTGTACAGGTGCTTTGCCGCGGGGCGTGTGTCCCCGCGGGCCTGGGTGCGCCACAGGCAGTAAAACGCCAGCGCAAGCGCCAGCAGCAGCGGCAGACCGGGGGTCAGCGCCATGTCGTGGGTCGTGCCCTCCGCGGAGGAGCCGCCCGCCGTGCCGAAGAAGCTGAACAGTTGCACGGCGTACAGGCCGTGCTTTTGCAGCTTACCGACCAGATCACTGCGGTTGACAAGGAACGGGATGGAGCGGGTGGAAATAAAAAACGGGAAAAGATACCACGCGCTCAGCCCCACAGCCAGCAGCGCGGCCTTGACCCAGGCCAGCAGCCGCGCGGGGCGGAGAGTCTCCCGCAGGCGCAAAAGACAAAACAAAATCAGCAGCAGCGCCGTCAGCTCACAGGAGAGCAGATGGCTCTGCACCATGGCCGCCATGCCCAGCGCCATCGGCAGCCAGTCCCCGAAGCGGGGCCTGTCGCTGGTGTAGATGCCGTACAGACCCAGCAGCACGAGCGGGAAAAACGCCATGGCCGTGAACTCGCCGACGGCGGCGCGGGTGTAGACGCAGGTCAGCCGGTAGGCGGACAGCGTGTAGAGCAGTGCCCCCAGCAGGCCCAGCCGACGGCTGGCCGTGATTTTGGCAAAGCTGAAATAGGCGATCAGGCAGGTCGCCAGCGTGACCGCAAAGAGGTAGACCTGGTAGCAGGTGCGCAGCGGCAGCCACAGATTGTAGAGCAGCGCGGGCAGCAGCAAAAACAGCTCACAGTAGCAAAGCGGGCTGGCGTAGCCATAGCCGTTCAGCGTGGTCGTGGTCAGCCGCACCGGGAACTGCCCGTAGGACAGCTCCGCAGCCATGGCGGCGATGCGCTGCATGTGAAATTCCAAATCATGGCCGAAGTACAGATAGTTGCTGAACAGCGGCAGGCAGGCCAGCAGCGCGATGCCCGCCAGCGCCAGCGGCAGACGCAGCGCACGGCGGCGGGCAGCGCCCCGCTCCCCCACATGGGCAAACAGGAGCAGCAGTGCGGCGTCTGCGGCGGCAAACAGCACAAGGAAGCAGAGCAGCCGCGCCGCGCGGTAGATGGGCTGCTCGGTCAGGGTGATGCTGTAAATGTACAGCTGGCCCTGGTCGTAGGTGACGGTGGCGGTCAGGTCCTGCATCCGCGCACCGAAGCCGACCCAAAGCCGGGTCGTCAGGCTGCGGTGGCAGTCGTCCAGCCGCAGCGCGTCAAAGGTCACGGCGGCGGGGCTGCGTTCACTGGCAAAGGTCAGCGACCCGGCAGCGTTGAGCATATTAAAGGTGGGCGCGTCGGGTGTCTGGCAGGAAAAATAACGGACTGTGACCTCATACGCGCCGGAGGGCAAAGCGATATTGTCTGCCGAGAAGGTCATCGGGTCGTCGCTGTGATAGCCGATCTGGTTCCAGATTTTTAAGCCGTCGTCGTCCGCGGCGGCAATGTCGGGCAGGGTATTTGTAAAGTCGCCGGGCGTCAGCGCCAGCTTATACGGCGCGCCGAACAGCCCGGCTGCCAGCGCACAGACAACGGCCAGCTCGGCGGCCAGCAGCGCCGCAAACAGCCGGTTGCGGCGGCAAAAGGCAATAAAGTGTTTCATCCGGGGCTCCCTCACAGTTTATCAGCCGTCCCAGATCATGAGCTTGGCGTTCACGATGGACGTGTCCTCAACAGTGGCCAGATAGTCGCCGTTCCGGTCCCGCGGGGTCTGGGTGCAGTCCAGCAGGCAGATGGCGCGGGCCTCCTCGGTGCCGTCGGCCAAACGGACCTTATACTTGATGACAGCGTTGTCGGGAACATAGGCGCTCTGCACGTAGACCTGTACCCCGTCCATCAGGTCACTGTCGGCGCTTTGCAGTCTGCCGCACCACGCCAGATCGTAGCCACCGTAATTGCGGTAGGTCTGGTAGGCGTAGGCGTCGCCGTCGGTGGCGGGGTTCTCGGTCCAAAGGACCTGTGCGTGCAGGGCACGCCCGGTGAACCGGCTGAAGAAGGCGGACTCGGCCTCCGCGTTGCTGTCCCAGACGTTCTCGTTGCAGAGAATCAGGTCGTCGGATTGTACGGCATCGGCAAGACCTGCCTCAATCGTGCGGACAAAGAACTGATAGGCAGCGAGGTTCTCGGCATGGTGGGTGCGCACGACACCGCGCAGATAGCCGCCGTTCAGGCAGAGACCCGCCGCCAGCACCGCCGTCAGGGCCAGTCGTGATACCACGGAGAGAACGTTCGGCAGCTTACAGCACAGCCCCGCCAGCAGCGCCAGCAGCGCTGCGACGAGCAGCGTAAAGCCGATGGAGCTGGCCGCCGCGGGAATGTAGCCCCACTGCCAGGTAATGGCCTCGGGCTGCTGATAGCGGGCGGACAAAGCCAGCAGCAGCGCGGGCAGTGCCCAGACGGCCAGGCCGAACCCGGCCAGTGCGCCCAGCGTTCTGCCGCGCAGCTTTTTAAACGGCACGCCGAAGAAAATCAACAGCCCGGCCAGCACACCCAGCGCCAGCGGCCACAGCCGATCCCCGTTCGTGATGACCCCGGCGTCCTCCTGCAAAAGGCGGGAGTTCAGCCCAGGGAGCGACGCGGCCATCTGCTGCACGGTGACGCGCAGCACGGCGGGAATATCCAGAGAAAGCTCGTTGCCGGTGCCGCCGTTGCGCCCGCACAGAACGTGGAACACAAGCGCCGCGCCCATGCCGCCCAGCGCGGGAGCCGTGTCCAGCAGGGCGTTTTTGACGCTGCGTCGGCGCAGCAGCCAGACGACGAGCGCCAGCAGCGCAAAGACATAGCCGATCTCATAGGTGCCGCAGGCGATAAAGGACAGCACCGCGCCCAGCACAGCCCAGCGGCGGTGCCGTGTCCCCTGCCACGCAAACAGGCAGAGCCAGGCCGTCATAGCCCAGAACAACGCCCGCTGCGGTACGGCGTAGTAGCTGTACATGCCCTCGTTCCAGATGGGGGCCGCGGCCAGCGCCAGCGCAAAGCCGCCCAGCGCCAGCGCATCCCCACTGCCCAGTCTGGCCGCCACGCGGCTGACAGCGAAGGCCGCCGCGCCGGTCCAGGCGATGATGTAGAGCCGGTAGTGCGTCAGGCTGGTGTAAAACAGCAGGTCGACGGCGTTCGGGTAATGGAACGGGAAAAAACGGACCTCCTGCAGCGTAAAGTACCGCAGCCGCCCCTGCAGGTCCTGCAGAGCATACTGCCAGAACGGCATCCGCTGGAAGTCATACAGCCAGAGGTTCAGCGTCAGCTTATCGTCGCCCTCCGGCGGGATGTTGACCGTGACGCGCAGATACAGCACGCCCACGGCAAAAATAGCCAGATAGGCCGCAGCCAGCAGCAGCCGACGGTACCGCCGACAAAATGATTTGACCTGTTCCATAGGGACGGGGCCCTCCTCCACAAAAATCACATATATACTAAATTATAGCATAAAGCCCCGCTGTGCGCAACGCACAGCGGGGCTTTATGTAAATACAATTTGTATAAGACTGCTGAAAAATACGAAAAGTAAAGAGAAAATCAATGCTTCAGCGGCTTTTTCAGCATGCCCAGCAGCAGGGCCGTGGTCAGGGTGCCGACAGCCAGCGCAATCAGAAAGCCCGGCGGGTTTTCCATGACCGGCAGCAAAAACAACCCGCCGTGCGGCGCGGGACACCCGCAGCCCAGCAAAATCGTTATGAACCCGGCCAGTGCACTGCCTGCGATGCAGGCGAGGCTGACCCGCAGCGGATCGCGCAGTGCAAACGGCAGCGCACCCTCGGTCACGAAGGTCGCGCCCATCAGCAGGGTCTGCGGCGCAGAGCAGCGCTCGGTGCTGGTGAACCGCGTCGGGAACAGCAGGCAGGCCAGCCCAATGCCCAGCGGCGGAATCATGCCGCCCGCCATGACAGCGGCCATCAGGTCATACTGCTGGTCTACCAGTGCCAGCGTGCCGCTGACGTAGGCGGCCTTGTTGATCGGCCCGCCGTAGTCGGTGGCCATCATGCCGCCCAGCAGCGTGCCCAGCACCAGACGGCTGCCGCCCTGCATCCCATCCAGCTGGATGGAAAGCCAGGCATTGAAACGCCCGAGCGGCGGATTGATGGCCATGACCATCAGGGCACCGACAAACAGCAGACTCAACAGCGGGACCAGCAGCCCGGTTTTGATGTGATCCAGCTCCTGCGGAATGCGGCGGAACAGGTAATTCAGAAGCCGCACAGCCAGACCGGCAGCAAAGCCCGCGACAATGGCCCCCCAGAACCCGCTGGAGATCCAGCCCAACCGGGGGGCGGTGGTTGTGCCGAGCTGTGCCAGGTAGCCGCCCATCAGGCCGGGCATAAAGCCGGGGCGGTCCGCAATGCTGTAAGCGATGAACGCAGCCAGCACGGGGTACATCATCCTGAACGTAGCGTTGCCGACGTTCGTCATCATGGTGGTGATGTCGCTGCGGCCAAAAAGGTGCTGCAGCAGCAGGGAAAGCGCCAGCATCACGCCGCCCGCCACAACAAACGGCAGCATGTGGGAGATGCCGCTCATCAGGTGGCCGTAGTATTCGCGGCCCAGCTCCTTCCAGTCGCTGGTGCGGAAGGCGTGCCCGCCGCGGTAGACGGGAGCCTTGCCGGAAACGGCCTTTTCCAGCAGTCTGTCCGCGTCGCGCACGGCATCCCCCGCCGAGGCATAGACCAGCCGCTTGCCAACGAACCGCGCCAGCGGGATCGAGCGATCCACCGCCACGATCACGCACTCTGCGGCCTGGATCTCATCATCGGTCAGCTCGTCGTTGACACCGGCAGCGCCGTTCGTCTCGACCTTGAGCGTCAGGCCGCGGGCCTGCGCGGCCTGCTGGAGCGCCTCCGCCGCCAGGTAGGTGTGCGCGATGCCGGTGGGGCAGGCCGTCACGGCCAGCAGCTGATAGCCGGGCTTGGCGGCGCCCGGCGCTGCGTCAGACGGGGCAGACGGCGGCTCCTGCGCGTCCTGCTCCTCCCGCGCGGAGATGGCGCGGCAGAATGCCTCGGGGGTCTCACTCTCCCGCAGGCGGGCGCAGAAATCGGTGTCCAGAAAGAGCGTCGCCAGCTCGGCCAGCACCTGTACGTGCAGGTCGTTGGCTTCGGCGGGGGCGGCAATCATCACCAGCAGGTCCAGCGGCTTGCCGTCCGGTGTGTCGCAGGGCAGCGGCGGGTCCAGTGTCAGCGCAGCCAGCTGCAGCTGCCTGACGGCGGTGCTTTTGGCGTGCGGGATGGCCAGGCCGTTGCCCACACAGACGCCGCCCAGCGCCAGCCGGGCGCGGACGTCCGCCGCAAACACAGCGGTGTCAGTCAGATTGTCAGTCCCGTCCAGCAGTGTAACCATCTGCTGCACTGCACCGGTGAGCGAGTCCGCCTGTTGGCGCAGTGCGACGCAGTCAGGCCGCAGGTAGTTGGCGATGCGCATGGTTTGAGCCTCCGTTTGGTGCCGCTGTGCTCCGTCAGCTGTCGATGCAGCGCGGCTTTTGCGGCGCAGTATTAGTAAAAAAGCGGTTCCGCCGCAACGGAACCGCTATGAATGCTGTAAAAATTAGTTGAGCAGGGTCTTCTCGGTCTCGGGATCGAACAGGTGGATCTTGTGGGTATCCATAGCGACAGTGATCTTGTCGCCGCGGCGAGACTTGGAGGTGGGAGCAACGCGAGCCATCAGGTTCTGGCCCTGGTAGGTCAGGTACAGATAAATCTCAGCGCCCATCAGCTCGGAAACCTCAACCTCAGCGCTCAGGTGGCTGTTGGGATGCTTTTCCAGGAACTCCTCGTCGTCCTTGATGTCCTCGGGACGGATGCCGACCTTCAGGGTCTTGCCGACGTAAGCGTCCAGCTTGCCGTCAGCGGTCTTCTCCTTGGGCAGCGGAACCTCGGTGCCGGCCAGATCAACGATGAACTGATCGCCGGCCTTCTTCAGGGTGCCGTCCAGGAAGTTCATCTGCGGGCTGCCGATAAAGCCGGCAACAAAGATGTTGCAGGGATAATCGTACAGGTTCTGCGGGGTATCGACCTGCTGGATCATGCCGTCCTTCATAACGACGATGCGATCGCCCATGGTCATAGCCTCGGTCTGGTCGTGGGTAACGTAGATGAAGGTGGTAGCCAGCTTCTTGTGCAGCTTGATGATCTCGGTACGCATGCTGGTACGCAGCTTGGCATCCAGGTTGGACAGAGGCTCGTCGAGCAGGAAGACCGCCGGGTTACGGACCATTGCACGGCCCAGGGCAACACGCTGACGCTGACCACCGGACAGAGCCTTCGGCTTACGGTCAAGCAGGTGCTCGATCTCCAGGATCTTGGCAGCCTCACGGACGCGCTTGTCGATCTCGTCCTTGGGCATCTTGCGCAGCTCCAGACCGAAGGCCATGTTCTTGTAAACGGTCATGTGCGGGTACAGAGCGTAGTTCTGGAAGACCATCGCGATGTCGCGGTCCTTCGGGGGAACATCGTTGATCAGACGGTCACCGATGTACATCTCGCCGCCGGAGATCTCCTCCAGACCGGCGATCATACGCAGGGTGGTGGACTTACCGCAGCCGGAAGGACCGACGAAAACGATAAATTCCTTATCCGCGATTTCCAGGTTGAAATCGGGAACGGCAGTAACATTGCCGGGGTAAACTTTCTTAACGTGACGGCAGCTAATAGAAGCCATAATGCTCATCCTCCAAATGTATTCAGTGGTTTCAGCCCGTGTAGAGGGGGCTGTTTCTGTTGACATGATTATAATAACAGGTTATAATCTATTTGAAAATAGCATTTTATTGATATAGAGGTGTCGAAATTGATATTTGACCCGGAAATTTACTGCACCGCTGCCGAAACGGCGGAATTGGACGGCACAGCGCCGCTGGCTCTGGCCGGAGACGGCCTGTGGGTGGGGGTGCTTTCCCGCGGGGCGTGCCTGCTGGACGGCGTTGACCGCCCGGGCCAAAGCGGCGATATTCTGCTGGGCCCTGCCCCCCTGGTGCTGACGCCGCAGAGCGACTGCCACCTGCTGGCCGTGCGGCTGACCGGCCACTGCACGGACGCCTACCTGTTGCAACTGGGGGCGGCGCGCTGGGCGGACGGCGCTGCCTGCCCCGGCGCGGCGGAGCTGATCGCACAGCTGTGCGGCGCACAGACGGCCCCCATGGCCTACGCGCTGCTCTGCGCCGCAGCCAAGGCCGACGAGACCGCCCGTCCCCTGCCGCCGCTTGTGGCCGAGGCCGTGGCGGCCATCCGCCAGAACTACATGGCGCTCTACGGCGTCGAGGAGCTGAGCGAGCAGCTCGGCGTGACAAAAAGCCATCTGGTGCGCGTCTTTAAGCAGGAGATGGGGGTGCCGCCGGGCAAGTACATGACGAATGTGCGCATCGAGGCAGTCAAGACGCTGCTGCTGACCGATGAGTACAATCTGGACATGATCGCGGGCCTGACGGGGTTTTCCGGGGCCAATTATCTGTGCCGCGTCTTTAAGCGGGAGGTGGGCCTCTCCCCCGCGGCCTGGCGCACCGCCGCCGCACCCCTGCCCGCCGTACCCAAGCTCCCGCCGCGAAGCCAGGAAATGTATGTGTAAAAGAATATGGCAGGAGCAGTAGGGGCCGGACATGTCCGGCCCGCAGCCTTCCCGCAAGCATCCGCTTTCTATACACATCCGGGCCGGGCATGCCCGGCCCCTACTGCGCGATGACATAAAAAACCTCCCGATGCAAGAGCATCAGGAGGCTTTTTTATGCAATTTTATTCCGCAGTCTTATACCCGTCCGGGTTGTGGCTCTGCCAGTTCCAGCTGTGGGCGCACATTTCCTCAATGCCGTACTGGGCCTCCCAGCCGAGCTCACGCTTGGCCTTGGAGGGATCGCACCAGCACTCGGCGATGTCGCCGGGGCGGCGCGGGTCGATGACATAGGGGATTTCCTTGCCGCAGGCCTTGCTGAAGGCGTTGATGACGTCCAGCACGCTGTAGCCGTGGCCGGTGCCCAGGTTGCAGATGAACAGGCCGGGCTTCTGCTCCAGCTTTTTGATGGCAGCAACATGGCCGCGGGCCAGGTCGACAACATGGATGTAGTCGCGCACGCCGGTGCCGTCGGGGGTCGGGTAGTCATTGCCAAAGACGTGGACCTTCTCCAGCTTGCCGACAGCGACCTTGGCGATGTAGGGCACGAGGTTGTTGGGGATGCCGTTGGGGTCCTCGCCGATCAGGCCGGACGGATGCGCACCGATGGGGTTGAAGTAACGCAGCAGCGCAACGTTCAGCTCGGGGTCGGCGTGGCAGCAGTCGGTCAGGATGCGCTCGGTGAACACCTTCGTGGTGCCGTAGGGGTTCGTGGTGCCGCCGACGGGGAAATCCTCGCGGATGGGCACGCTGGCGGGGTCGCCGTAGACCGTGGCGGAGGAGGAGAAGATGATGTTGTGGCAGTTGTGGCGGCGCATGACATCCAGAATGTTCAGCGTGCAGGCCAGATTGTTGGAGTAGTACTCGATGGGCTTGGAAACGCTCTCGCCGACGGCCTTGTAGGCGGCGAACTGGATAACACAGTCAATGTCCTCGTTTTCGGCAAAGATCTTCTCCACGGCGTCCTTGTCGGTCATGTCGGCCTCGACAAAACGGAAGTCCTTGCCGGCGATCTTCTTGACGCGGGCCAGGGCCTCGGGGCAGGAGTTGTAGTAGTTATCGGCTACAACGATGTCGTACCCTGCGGCCAGAAGTTCCACACAGGTGTGGCTGCCGATGTAGCCGGCGCCACCGCTAACCAGAATTGCCATAACAGTCGTCTCCTTATGTTATATGATATTGTTGCGTGCGAACCGGGCGGTTCGCCTCTCTTTGCTTGTATTCTACTCTTTCTGCGGAGTTTCTGCAATAGGAGTTTTTGATTCTGATTTGCCTTTTTGTTGCCTGTTTTGCCGCCGGGCGGGCAGCCCCTGCTGAATGCGGCGGTAGGCGGACGGCGTGTGCCCCGTGGCAGCGCGGAATTTCTGGCTGAAATACGCGCCGGAGCAGTAGCCCATCTGCGCGGCGACCTCGCCGGGGGATGCCCCGCGGGCCAGCAGCTGGGCCGCGTACTCGATGCGCATGGCGGAAAATTCCTCCATGGCCGTGCGGTGGAGCCGCGCACGGAACGCCTGCTGCAGCTGGGGCCGCGTGCAGCCCAGCGCCGTGCAGATGTCGTCGATTTTCAGTTCATGCGCAAGATTTTCGGCAAAATAGGCGCGGGCGTCCTCGACCAGCGCGTTCTGGCGGCGCTCCCGCCGGACGCGGGCCACGGGGCGCTTGGTGCGGCGGCAGCGGCGGGCCAGCAAAATCAGCAGATTTTCCAGATGGATGATGAACTGCTGCATCGCGCCGAAGGGCAGCTCCTCCTTTAAGACAGGCCGTCCGCCCGGCACGGGGGCGGCGTCGAACAGCTCGTTGGCGGCATTTGCCAGCCAGTTCAGGTCATGCTGCTCGGCAGGCTCCATGTGCAGCATCGCGCCGCGGAAACGGTCCATGGCTGCGCCGGTGCAGTAAAAGTCGATGCGCAGCGTCTCGGGCGGGACCTCGCCGACGGTGGTCATAGCAAAGACCTCCCCCGGCTGGTGGAACAGCAGTCCGCCTGCCCGCAGCAGCACGTGGCGGGCATCGCAGCGTTCCTCAATGGTGCCGCTGCGCACAAAGACCAGCTGCCAGGCTTGCGTCTCGCTGGGCGGGAATGAGTCGTCCGCGCGCCACTCCGACGCATGTGCCGCCGGGATCGCTTCGACCCGCAGCGGAAAGGTATCGTTCAGCATGGGTGTGACCTCCCTTCCCCGGCTTGACACCGCTGTAGGGGCCGGGCATGCCCGGCCCGCATGTGTATGGCGACCAGCTGCCTGCGGGAAGGCTCTCTCCCTTCGGGCGGTGCTTACTTTCCTTACACCGCTACCGCGCCCGGCCAGCTCTCGCCGGTCTCCGCGCTCCCCGCTTCCCCGTCGGCGCCGTAAGAGAAAACGCCGGGGGTCATGTCGGCCAGCAGGGGGAACTGCGCAAGCTCGGGGCAGGTGTCGGTCAGCCCCAGACAGTAGGCCGTCAGCGGACTGATCTCCTTTGTGATGGCGTCAAACCGGCTTGAGCCGTCGTCCTCGTAGGTGCTCAGCATAATATCGCCGGGGTAGGTGTCGGCCACATAGCTGACAAGTGCCTCGTCGACGTAGGGGTCGCTGCTGCCCTCATACAGGTCGGGCGCGCCGAACAGATGCAGGATCTCGTGGGCGTAGGTCGCCGGGGATTCCGCCTCGCCGTCGGTGTAGGCGTCGGTTTTGTACAGGCAGCTGTATTCATAATAAAAACTGTCGCCGTCGTCGGCGTAGTGAGCCATCGTGAAGGATGTCCCGCTGATGGGCAGGAAGAACAAAAATGCGATGTGCCGGGCCCCGTAGGCAGCCAGACGGCTGTCGGCGGCCAGCGACGCGCACAGCGTATCCATCTCGTCGAGAAAAGCGGAGCTTTCCTCGGAATTTTCGCCGCCCTGCATGGCAGACTGCACAAGATAACTGCGTGTCAGCGTTGAATCGCTGCCGTCCGCGCTGCGATCACAGATCAGATTCACCGCGGCCTCGTAGCCCGCGGCTTGCTCGGTGATCCAGTCCACGGCCAGCTGGGTGCGCTGCACGGCGGCAGCGCGGCTCTCGGCGTCCCAGGTCTGCCCGTGGGCGGCGTCGTTCAAAAACACGTTGACGAGCACGGTGGCATCGGTCAACAGTGCGGCGCTGCCGTAGGACTTCTGCTCCTCGGTAAAGGTGGGCACAGGCTCCGGCGTTGGGGTGGCGGCGGGGCTTTCGGCCCGGGGCAGCTCCGCGGGATAACGCTGCACCGTGACGCGGGCCGAGCAGCTGCACAGCAGCGCCGCGGCCAGCACCAGGGCAGCCAGTTTTCTGTACATGGTGCGCCCCTTAAATTTCCAGCACGGCCCTGCCGTCGTGGTCGGCCAGCTCCAGCGTGACCTCGCGGCCATCCAGGCGGCCATCGACGAGCGCATCGGAGACGGGGTCCTCAATGGTCTTGCGGATCGTGCGGCGCAGCTCACGCGCACCGTATTTGGTGGAGCTTTCGGCTACGATGTCCGCCAGCGCGGGCTGCGTGTAGTGCAGCGTGATGCCGTGCGCGGCCAGACCGGGCTTGTACTCGTCGAGCATGAGCGCGGCGATCTTCTCAAGGTTTTCCTCGCTCAGCGGCTTGAACGTAATGATCTCGTCCACACGGCCGATGAACTCGGGGCGCAGGAACTCCTGCAGCGCCTTCATGCTGCGGTCCGCGCTGGCGACCTCGGCCTTTTTGCCGAAGCCCGTCGCGCCGCTCTGGTCGGTGGAGCCCGCGTTGGAGGTCATGCAGATGACCGTGTTCGAGAAGTCCACCGTGCGGCCCTGCGCGTCGTTGATCTTGCCCTCGTCCAGAATCTGCAGCAGGATATTCATAACGTCAGGATGTGCTTTTTCGATCTCATCAAACAGCACGACGCTGTAGGGATGGCGGCGGACCTTCTCGGTCAGCTGCCCGGCCTCGTCGTAGCCGACATAGCCCGGGGGCGAGCCGATGAGACGGGACACCGCGTACTTTTCCATGTACTCGCTCATGTCGATGGAGATGAGCGGGTCAACGGTGTCGAACAGCTGGCTGGCCAGCTGCTTGACCAGCTCGGTCTTGCCGACGCCGGTGGGGCCGACGAAGATAAAGCTGGCCGGGCGGTGACGGCCGGACAGGTCGGCGCGGGCGCGCTTGATGGCCCCGGCCACGGCGTGGACAGCCTCGTCCTGGCCGATGATGTGAGCCTTGAGGGCATCCTCCAGCCCCTGCAGGCGGCCATACTCGGTCTCTTTGATCTTCACAGCAGGCACACCGGTCCAAAGCTCAATGACCTGTGCGACGTCGTCCATGGTCACTTCAATTTCCGCGACCTTCAGCTGCAGGGCGGGCAGCTTTTCGCGCTGCTTCGCCAGATCGGTCTTGACCGCGGCCAGTGCCTCGTAGTCGATGGCAGCGTCCTGGCCGTTCTGCGGCTCGGGGTTCTCCAGTTCGTGCTCGCGGGTCTCCAAATCGGCCACGGTGCGCTGGGTCTCCATGAGCTCTGTAATTTCAGGATGGCGCAGGTTGCAGCAGGCGCAGGATTCATCCAGCAGGTCAATGGCCTTGTCCGGCAGGAAACGATCCGTGATGTAGCGTTCCGACAGCTTGACGATGCTCGTCACGATGGGGTCGGACACACGGACGCAGTGGTGCTTTTCATAGTAGACGCGGATGCCCTTGATGACCTCGATGGTGTCCAGCAGCGACGGCTCCTCGACCTTGACGGGCTGGAAACGGCGCTCCAACGCGGAATCCTTCTCGATATACTTGCGATACTCGGCAAACGTCGTTGCGCCGATGACCTGCATCTGCCCGCGGGACAGTGCGGGCTTCATGATGTTGGCGGCGTTCATAGAGCCGTCGGAGTCGCCCGCGCCGACGATGGAGTGGATCTCATCAATAAACAGGATGATGTTGCCCGCAGCCTTGACCTCGCTGATGAGGCCCTTGACACGCTGCTCAAACTGGCCGCGGAACTGGGTGCCTGCGACGAGGGACGTCATGTCGAGCAGGTAAATTTCCTTGTCCTGCAGACGCGCGGGGACCTTGCCCTCGGCAATGCGCTGGGCAATACCCTCGGCAATCGCAGTCTTGCCGACACCGGCCTCGCCGATCAGGCAGGGGTTGTTCTTCTGGCGGCGGCACAAAATCTGGATCGTGCGGTAAATTTCGCGGTCACGGCCAATGATGCGGTCCGTCTTGCCGTCGCGGGCCTTCTGGGTCAGGTTCTCGCAGTAGGTCTCAAGGAACTTGCGGCGGGGAGCCTTTTCCTTCTTGCCGTTTTTGGGCTTGGCGTCGTCCTTATTCTGGCGCGCACCAAAGCCAAACGGGAACACGGGGCTGCCGCCCGGGACAAAATCGTCCTGCGGGGCGGGCTCGTCACCGGCGTCGGTGTCGTCGCCGTTCATCATGGGGGCCAGCATGCCGGAGTCGGAGGCCTCCTGCAAAAAGCTGGACATCCGCTCCTCCATGTTTTCCAGATCCTGGTCGGACATGCCGAACTGTTTCATCAGATCATCCACAGGCTGGATGTGCATGGCACGGGCGCAGGTCAGGCAGTAGCCCTCCTGCACGGTCTTGCCGTTTTCAAGCCGCTGCACAAACACGACAGCGGGGCGTTTTTGGCATTTAACACAAAGCATTTACTTCACCTCTATGAAAAGTGCCCGATAAGAGGCACGTGGGATTGCGATAAATTGTTGTAGGGGACGGCGTTCTCGACGCCCGGCGGGCGGATAGGAAATCCGCCCTACGTAGGGTGGGCAGTCCCCTGCCCGCCGCACCGCAGCTACACTACTATTATTAAACAAACCCTGCCAAATTGCAAGTTTTGGCGGGGCTTGTTCAGAATTTGTTTAATAATGGAGCAAAAACGGGTTGAACGCACCAAAAAGGCTGTACCCGACGCTGCGCTGCAAAACGCCGGTGGTCAGCCAGTCGATCTGGCCGGTGGTGATGCTGGCGGCGAACCAGAGCAGCAGCGCCAGCAGCCAGCAGTCGAACGCGCCGGTCACAAGGCCCAGCACCAGACCCAGCAGCCGGTTGGCGCCGCCCACCAGCGGGATAAGATTGACGCCGCGCATCAGCCGCACCAGCAGGGCGAACACCCAGCGCACGATCATGCAGAGCAGCACAAACAGCAACGCCTGCACCAGCGGCAGGAAAAGCGGCTCCAGCAGGGCGTTGATCTTTTCGGGCAGCTGGTCCCCGGCAGTCTGCAGACCCGCGGCCAGCGCGGCACGGATGGATTCCGGCAGAAAGTCCAGCCCCTGCACCGCAGCGGCAATATCGCCGCCCGACTGCGCGACGGCCTGCTCGACCCGGGTGGAGACGGAGTCGCTGAAAAAGCTAAGGTAGACTTCCGGGGCCAGCGTGCGGCTGCCCCAGGAGGCAATGCCGACGCCCAACACCGCGCCGATCAGCTCGGTCAGCCCGGCGAGAAAGCCCTTCTGCCAGCTTTTGACAGCGGCAAAGGAAAATACGGCCAGAAAAATAAAATCATAGACAAGTGCGGGAGAAAAAGACATAGATGGGTACTTCTTTCTGTTAGATTACTTGCGGGTCGAACGGCTTCCCCCGAGGGGGAAGCTGTCAGCGGCCCCGCCCGCTGACTGATGAGGGCGAACCTTGCCATTATTGCCCGCAAATTGGTTATTGCGGCAAGGCAGCCCCTCGTCCGGCCCTGCGGGGCCACCTTCCCCCGAGGGGGAAGGCTTCGGAGCTACTCGGCTGGCTTCGCCAAAACGTCCGCCTGACTGCCGGTAAAGACCAGCGTCTGCTTGCCGTGCAGGACCGCCAGCGGGCGGGACGGCAGGCCGGTCTGCACCCAGTTCTGCACGCCATCGTAGCCGTAGCACTCGACGGCATCGGGGCAGAGCAGATAAATGTCGGTGTCGGTGGCCGAGACCGCAAACGCCTGCCGTGCGGGAATCTCGGACATAACGGTGAGGCTTTCAGACAGGGTGACCAGGCTGTTGCCGCCGTGTACGTTCAGAAGCAGCGCGGTCTGGCGGCGTCCGGGCGCAACGCTTTGCAGCGCGGCCCCGCCGTAGTCGTAGCGTGCGACCTCGGCGGCGGTGCGGGGGTCGATGACCGCAATGTAGGTGTCAAACACGGCCATGACGCGGTTCTCGCTCTGCCAGTCCAGCCGCAGCAGCATGCTGCCCGCGTCGGCGGTGTAGAGCAGCCCCTCGGTGTCGGAGTCGAGGCTCATAAAGTAGACCGAGCAGTTCAGCTGCCCGTCCCGCGCGGCAATCATGCCCGAGGCAAACCTGCGGTTGTCGGGGGCAAAGTCCAGCGCAATCGGCGTGCCCATCGACTGGGGCATCCGCCAGCTGTACAGCTCCCGCATCGAAGGGTCATAGATGTGTACCCAGCCGGCAAAACGGTCCGCGTCGGTCACGACGGCCAGCGAGTTGTTGTTTGACATGGCGCAGAGCAGAATGTCCTCGTCAAAGCGCTGTGTGTAGAGCGTGCGGGTGCGGCTGCATACGGTCAGCTCACTGCCCGCGCGGTTGTAGACCACAAAGTGGGTGCCGCCCACAGCCAGCACGGGCCGCGCATAGGACGGCTGCAGGCTCAGAATTTTGGAGCCGTAGGCCGAGTAGACGAGCACATCCTCATTGCCCAGCTCGACGAAGCCGTCCGCCAGCGGTTCGATTTGCAAAGGCTCGGTGATGCCGGTGGTGGCCGGCCAGCCGCCGGCAGTGCGGTTCAGGTAGAGCGACGCGCTGTCCACGGCATCACCCAGCAGCGCCAGAGAGGCCGACAGTGTGCCGGTCACAACGGTGAGCGCCAGCGCCAGCGCAATGATAATGACGATCAGGACGGTGAGCCGCCGCTGCTGGCGCTGCTTGTAGAGCGGCGTCAGGGATTTGAGCCGCGCGGCGCTCTGCGCGGACGGCTGCTCGGACGTCCGGGACGGCGGGCTGTCATCGCGCCGCGGTGTGGGAGCGGTGCGCAGCGTGCGGGCGCGGTCTGCGTCGCGGGCGGCGGCGCTCAGGGCCCGCCTCTGCTCACGCGCCAGCCGCTGCAGCAATGCCTGCCGATCTCTGTCCGCCTTACTCATAGGTGGGCCCCCTCCTTTCCGGAAAAAATTTGTGCGTATGGGTTGGTTTGTAGGGAGGCGTCTTGACGCCTCCGGGCCGTTAGCGGCGGTGGTCAGGCTCCGCGGAGGGGTCAAGACCCCTCCCTACGGTACGCCATTAAACGTCATCCAACCCGGGATAGTCTACTTTCTCCAAAAACAGCCCCTTTGCGGGCAGCGTCGGCCCGGCCCGGCGTCGGTCTCCGCTTTCCAGCAGGGCGGGGATGCTCTCCGGCGTCCGCTTGCCAAGACCCGCGTCCGCGAGCGTGCCCGCCAGAATGCGCACCATATTATAGAGATAGCCGTCGGCGGTCACGGAAATTGTAAACAAATCGCCGTTCTGTACAACAGTACAATCCGTAATCGTCCGCACGGTATCCCCGTGGGCGGCGGCGCTGGACCCGGACGCGCAGAGTGCGGAAAAATCGTGCGTGCCTATGAACTGCGCCGCAGCGGCCTGCATGGCGGCCAAGTCGAGCGCGGCCCCTACCCTGTGGCAGGTGTCGTAGGTGAACGGATCATCCACCCGCGCGTTCAAAATGTAGTAGCGGTAGGTCTTGGCGTGGGCGGCGTAACGCGCGTGGAAGCCGTCCGGCACGGACCGGATGTCCACTGCGCGGATGTCCGGCGGCAGGTGGGCGTTGAGCGCGGGCACGATTTTTTGCATCGGCACTTTGCCAGTATAGCAGAAGCTGAGCGCGAAACGCCGCGCATGGACGCCGGCATCGGTGCGGGAGCAGCCCTTGACGTCGGGGCGGCAGCCGAACACCGCCTGCATCGCGTCCTGCAAAACCGCGCAGACCGTGGGCGCATTTGGCTGGACCTGGAACCCGGCATAGCGGGTGCCCTTGTAGGAAATCCAAAGTAGATAGGTCATAGTTCACCTGAATTCGTAGGGGCGCATTCTATATGCGCCCGCAAGGCGGCTGATTCTTACGCCAGCCCCGGCACAAAGAATCGTGTGCAGGCAATGGCCACCAGCGCCACGGCAATGACCGCCAGGCATTTGAAGTCCTCGCCGGTGAATTTCAGCTGCTTGAGCCGGGTGCGGCCCTCGCCGCCGTGATAGCAGCGGCATTCCATCGCCATGGCCAGCTCGTCGGCGCGGCGGAACGCCGAGATGAACAGCGGAATCAGGATCGGCACCAGCGCCTTGATGCGCTGGGTAAATGTGCCGCTGTCCAGCATCGCGCCGCGGGCTTTCTGGGCGTTCATGATCTTTTCCGTCTCCTCGATCAGGGTCGGGATGAACCGCAGCGCAATCGTCATCATCATGGCCAGCTCATGCACGGGAAAGTGCAGCTTCGCCAGCGGGCGCAGCAGGCTCTCGATGGCGTCGGTCAGCACGATGGGACTGGTCGTGTAGGTCAGCAGGCTCGTGCCTGCAATCAGTGCGCAGACGCGCACCGCCAGCAGGATGGCATACTTGACACCTTCGGCGTAAATGTTCAAAACCCAGAAGTGTACAAGCGGCTTCCCCTGCCCCGTGACGAAGAACAGGTTCAGCACCGCCGTAAAAATCACGATGGGCACGATGGGCTTTAGGCTTTTCAAAATCATCTTGCCGGGAATCTGTGCTACCTTGTACAGCGCGGCCAGCAGCAGGATGGACAGTGCCAGCCCCAGCGGGTTCGGGGCCACAAACAGCACGACGATATAGGCAATCGTCGCGACCAGCTTGAGCCGCGGGTCGCAGCGGTGCAGGATGGAATGCCCGGGAAAATGCTGACCTATCGTAATATCTTTAAGCATTTGCCCCACCTCCCTGTTTGGCGGCCAGCGCCTTTTGAATCGTTTTGACCGCATAGGGGATCGTGTAGACGTCCGCGGGGATGTCCAGCCCCATCTGGCGCAGCTTTAAAAAGATCTGCGTGACCTGCGGCACCGAAAGCCCCAGCTCCAGCAGCTCCTGCGCGCGGGCAAAGACGTTTTCCACCGTGTCATACATGGCAATTTTGGCGTGGTGCATGACCAGCACGCGGTTGGCGTACTTGGCAATATCCTCCATCGAGTGGCTGACCAGCAGCACCGTGATGCCGGTTTTCTCATGGTAGTCCCTGATCTGGCTCAGGATCGTGTCGCGGCCCTCGGGGTCCAGACCGGCGGCGGGCTCGTCCAGCACCAGCACGCGGGGGTGCATGGCCATGACGCCCGCAATCGCAACGCGGCGCTTCTGCCCGCCCGAAAGCTCAAACGGGCTTTTTTCCAACAACTCATCGGACAGACCGACGAACGCGGCGGCCTCCCTGACGCGGCGCTGGACCTCGGCCTCGTCCAGGCCCATGTTGCGCGGGCCGTAGGCGATGTCGCGGGCGCAGGTCTCCTCAAACAGCTGGTACTCGGGGTACTGCATGACAAGGCCGACGAGAAAGCGGAAACTGCGCAGGTCTGCGCCCTGCTCCCACAGGTCCCTGCCGTCCACAAGGACGCGGCCCGACGTCGGGCGGTTCAGGCCGTTGAAATGGCTGATAAGCGTGGATTTTCCGCTGCCCGTCGAGCCGATGATACCGACAAAGTCGCCCTCCTCGACGGTGAAGGACACGTCATCCAGCGCCTTCGTCGCGTCGGGCATACCCTGGTTATAGATGTAGCTCAGGTTTTCAACACGAATGATTTCGGACATAGTTGTTCCTTTCCCGCCAAATATCGCCCGCAGAGGGTGCAATTTTGGCCTGTGGTGGGATGTTTTACAAATAAAAAATAATAAATAAGAAATAATAAAGATTGTGGAGTTTTTGCCGAAAGGCAAAAACAAAATCTGTAGGGGCGGATTCCATATCCGCCCGCGGCATTCCCGGGAGCTGCACGGGCGCATATAGAATGCGCCCCTACAGGTGTTGAGAAATTTTTGAGCGGCCACAGGCCGCGATCCACCGCATTTATTATTTATTATTTTTTATTTATTATTTCAGCAGCTTAAACAGCTCCTCCGCGCAGGCGTCGGGGGTAATGACATTTTCTGGCATCGGAATCCCGGCCTTGACCAGCTCGTCGCGCAGCTCGGCGGCCTGCGGGACATCGAGGTGATACCCGTGCAGCCGCTCGGTCTGGCTGAACACCTGCTCGGGTGTGCCCTCCATGACGATGCGGCCCCGGCTCATGACCAGCACGCGGTCTGCCTGGGCGGCCTCCTCCATGTAGTGGGTGATGGACACGATCGTGATGCCCGCCGCCCGCAGCTGGCGGATGGTTTTCATGACCTGCGCGCGGCCATGGGGGTCCAGCATGGCGGTGGACTCGTCCATAACAAGGCAGTCGGGCCGCATGGCGATAACGCCCGCAATCGCGACGCGCTGCTTCTGGCCGCCGGACAGCTTGTACGGCGCAGCCTCGCGCTTTTCATAGATGCCCGCCAGCTTCATAGCCTCGTCGATGCGGGTGCGGATCTCCTCGGGCGGCACGCCGAGGTTCTCCGGCGCAAAGGCCACGTCCTCCTCGACGATGGTCGCCACGATCTGGTTGTCGGGGTTCTGGAACACCATGCCGACCTTCTGGCGCACATCGTAGAGATGGTCCTCGTTGCGGGTGTCCATGCCCTCGACCAGCACGGTACCGGCCTCGGGCAGCAGAATGGCGTTGAAGTGCTTCGCCAGCGTGGACTTGCCGCAGCCGTTCGCGCCCAGCACGGCGACGAACTCGCCGCGGCGGATGTCCAGGCTCACGCCGTCCACAGCGTACTTGGGCTGCTCGGGGTCGTAGCGGAAGCGGACGTCCTGTACTTTGATCATCGGTTCCTGATTCGGCATGACTTATTTCTCCCAGATGGCCGTTGCGCCGCAGGGCACCACGCCGCCTGTGGCGGAGACCGGCAGACCGATCTCGTCGCAGTGGGTGTGGCCGCCCTTGACGGGGCAAAGCGTCGTTTTGACGATGTATTCCATGACCGCGGGGCTCAGACCCTCGGTGTAGGAGTTGATGGCGAAGAACAGCGGGTCGTCGCTCAGCACCTGCTCAGTCAGCGTGATGAGGTCGTAGACGTTGTCCTCGAGCTTCCAGATCTCGCCGCCCGGGCCGCGGCCATAGCTCGGCGGGTCCATGATGACAGCGTCATAGCGGCTGCCGCGGCGGATCTCACGCTGCACAAACTTGGCGCAGTCGTCCACGATCCAGCGGCAGGGGCGGTCTGCCAGCTCGCTGGCGGCAGCGTTCTCCCGCGCCCAGGCGACCATGCCCTTGCTGGCGTCCACATGGGTGACGGACGCGCCCGCGGCCAGGCACGCCAGCGTTGCGCCGCCCGTGTAGCCGAACAGGTTCAGCACGCGGATGGGACGGCAAGCCTGCCGTATCTTTTCCTGGTACCATGCCCAGTTCACGGCCTGCTCCGGGAAAACGCCGGTGTGCTTGAAGCCCGTGGGGCTGACGATCAGCGTCAAATCGTTCCAGTGGATCTGCCATTTCTGCGGCAGCTTTTTGTGGTAATTCCACTGCCCGCCGCCCTTGGCAGAGCGGTAATAGACAGCGTCGGCCTTGGCCCACAGCGGGCTGGTCTCGTCGTTTTTCCAGATGACCTGCGGGTCGGGACGGATCAGCAGGGTCTGGCCCCAGCGCTCCAACCGGTTGTGGTTGGTAGCGTCCAGCAGCTCATAATCCTGCCAGGAATCAGCAGGGCGCATAGGCGATTCTCCTTTGCTATATGTGTTGGTTCGATGAATTTTGTGGTTAAGGCCAAGCGGCAGAGCCTCTCAGGCCTCGTAAACTCGGCCAGCTCCCCACTTCGTGGGGAGGTGGGCGAGCGAAGCGAAGCCCGGAAGGGCTCTACCCGTTTCCTTATTTAAAACATACTCGTCTGGCCGGAATCCTCGTCGTCAAAGCGCTTCGGCACGGCCATGTGCAGGTGCTCATAGGCCAGGCGGGTCACGCAGCGGCCACGGGGCGTGCGGGTCAGCATGCCCATCTGCATCAGGTACGGCTCGCAGATGTCCTCCAGGGTGACGCTCTCCTCGCCCAAGGCTGCGGCCAGCGTTTCCAGACCGACGGGGCCGCCGCCGTACATCTCAATGATGGCGCGCAGGACACTGCGGTCCAGCTCGTCCAGACCCAGCTCGTCAATGTCCATCCACTTGCGGGCGGCGATGGCGGTCTCCTCGTCAATCGTGCCGTCTCCCTGCACGGTGGCAAAGTCGCGCACGCGCTTGAGCATACGGTTGGCGATACGCGGCGTGCCGCGGGCACAGCGGGCCAGCTCCAGCGCGCCCTCCTCGGTGATGGGCACGCCCAGAATGCCCGCGCTGCGCAGGATGATGCGGCCCAGCTCCCGGGGGCTGTAGGGCTCTAATTTGAGCAGGATGCCGAAGCGGTCACGCAACGGCCCGGTCAGCTGGCCCGCGCGGGTCGTGGCGCCCACCAGCGTGAACCGCGGCAGATTGATGCGGATGCTCTGGGCACTCGGCCCTTTGCCGATCATGATGTCCAGCGCGAAATCCTCGAGAGCCGGGTACAGGACTTCTTCGACCTGACGCGACAGGCGGTGGATCTCGTCGATAAAGAGGATGTCGCCCTCCTGTAGGTTCGTCAGCAGGGCGGCCAGGTCGCCGGGCTTCTCGATGGCGGGGCCGGACGTGATGCGAATTTGTACGCCCATCTCCTGCGCCACGATGCCGGCCAGCGTGGTTTTGCCCAGGCCCGGCGGGCCGTAGAGCAGGATGTGGTCCATCGGCTCGCCGCGCTGCTGCGCCGCCCGCAGATAGACCTTTAAGTTGCCCTTGGCCTTCTCCTGACCGACGTAATCGTCCAGGGTTTTCGGGCGCAGGCTGACTTCCTCCGTGTCGGCGGGGGTCATATCGGGGCTGACGAGACGGCTGGGGTCCACGGTGTATTCCTGGTTCAATTCGGCACTCCCCTTCTGTTACACGCGCGACAGACTGCGCAGCGCGATGGTGATGATCTCCTGCACGGAGAGGGTCTCGTCGACGCGGGCCACGGCGGCGGCAGCGTCCGACGGCGCATAGCCCAGGCTGACGAGCGCGGCGACGGCCTGCGCGGGCGCAGAGCTGGGGGCCGGGGCGGCAACATTGCCGGAGAAGCCCGTGCCCGCGGCCAGCCCCTTGCCGACCTTGTCCTTCAATTCCAGCGTGATGCGCTGGGCCAGCTTCGGCCCGACGCCCGCGGCCTTGGTGAACGCTTTGTGGTCGCCGCTGGACGCGGCCAGCGCGATTTTTTCCGGCGTCATGATGGACAGGATAGACAGCGCGGCCTTGGGGCCGACACCGGTGACGCCGGTCAGCATCTTAAAGCAGTCGCGCTGCTCCTCGGCAGCAAAGCCGTAGAGCGAGACGTCGTTCTCGGTGACGTTCATAATCGTATAAACGGTCCCCTCCTGCCCGGCAGGGGGCAGGGCCTCGCCGGTGGTGGCGGGGATCTGGACAAAATAGCCGACCCCGCCGCAGCTGATGACGACGGAATCCAGCGTTTTCTTGATGATTTTTCCGGTAAGGCAGTAGATCATGGTGTATCCTTCTTTTGTATGGTGGAAAGCCTCCCCCCACTTGGGGGAGGTGCCCGAGGGCGGATGAGGGGCAGCTTGTCGGGTACCGCACGCAAATGGGTGATTGCGGAAACCTCATCCCTCATCCGGCCCTGCGGGGCCACCTTCCCCCACTTGGGGGAAGGCAAGGGATTATCTCACCGGTGTCCCCATCAACCGGCTGCGGCTGCAATGGCAGTGGGCGATAGCCATGCCGAGGGCGTCGGCGGTATCGTCGGGCTTGGGGACGGACTCGAGGTGCAGCATTATGCGGGTCATCTCCTGAATCTGCTTCTTCACGGCCTTGCCGTATCCGGTGATGGCCTGCTTGACCTGCATGGGTGTGTATTCGTAGATCGGCACGCCGCACTGCGCCGCGGCCAGCAGAATGACGCCGCGGGCCTCGGCCACGCCGATGACGGTGGTCTGGTTGTGCTGGTAGTACAGTTTTTCGATGGAGAGGGCTTCGGGCTGGTAGCGCTTGCAGATGTCGAATACGCTCTCATAAATTTCAACGAGGCGCTGTTCAAAGGGCGTGTCCTTCTCGGTGATGACCGCCCCGTAGCCGATGGGTGCAAAGCGGTTGCTGATGTACTCCACAACGCCCCAGCCCACAATGGCATACCCCGGGTCGATGCCCAAAACGCGCATAGTCCTATACCTCCCCACTTTAACCGATATAGTATACCATAAAATTGCAGTTACGTCCATAGGTTGTAAATAAAAAAGCCTCCCTTTCGTGTGAAAGAGAGACTTTTGGGAACGAGCGGCTTCCCTCTCGGGGGAAGGCTTTGATAGATCAGTACCCAATCTGCCGTTTTGCCGCCTTTAGCGCCTTGCGGCGGACAGCGCCAGGGACAAAATCAGTGCAGAAAGTTTTTTCATGTGGAAATTCCCTCTCTATGTTCAAATAAAACTACCGCGCAGGGAAAACTGCGCGGCAGTTATTATACATGGGTGGAAGGGAAAATGCAAGTGCCGGGGCGAAATGACGGCTGTACGTGTATCACTGTGCGTAGGGCGGGGTGCCCTCACCCCGCCGCAGGCTTCCGCAATAGACCGTAAGCGGAGTGGCAGCAACGGCGGCATGAGGGCATGCCGCCCTACGGGGCTGCCCGTGAAAGGCCTGCAATGGCAGGCTTGCCCCTCATCCGGCCCTGCGGGGCCACCTTCCCCCAAAGGGGGAAGGCTTTGGGCTCTTACCCCTCCAGCTGCTCCTTATGATATTGCAGCGTGTACAGCTGGTAATATCTGCCGTGCTTCGCCAGAAGCTCCTGATGGTTCCCCTGCTCGAGGATCTTGCCGTGGGACAGCACAATAATGTTGTCCGCGTGCTGGATGGTGGACAGCCGGTGCGCGACGATCAGCATCGTGCCGACAGACCGCATCTTTTCCAGCGAATCCTGAATCAAAAGCTCGGTCTCGGTGTCAATATTCGCCGTGGCTTCGTCCAGAATCATGACGCTTGGCTTGTGGATGATCGTCCGCGCAAAGCTCAACAGCTGGCGCTGCCCGGCGGAGAAGTTGTTCCCGCGCTCGCGGACCTCCTCGTCCAGACCGTGGTCCAGCTTGTCAATGAACTTGTCGGCGTTGACATAGCGGCAGACCTGTAGGATCTCCTCGTCGGAGATGCCCTCCTCCCGCAGGACGATGTTGCTGCGGATCGTGCCCGAGAAAAGGAACACGTCCTGCAGCATCTGCCCGAAGTGACGGCGCAGCGACGAAATTTTGATTTTGCGGATGTCGATGCCGTCAATCAGGATCTCGCCCTTCTGGAACTCGTAGTTGCGGCAGATCAGCGAGAGAATCGTGCTCTTGCCCGAGCCCGTCGAGCCGACAAACGCCACGGTCTGGTGCGGGTCAATGTGGAAGGACACGCCCTGCAGCACCCACTCGCTCGGAAGATAGCTGAACCAGACGTCGCGGAACTCGATTTCGCCCTTTACCTCGTCCAACTCGACGGCGTCGGGGGCGTCCACCATTTTGGGCGCAATGTCCATGATGGAAAACACCTTCTCCGACGAGGCCAGCGCCGACTGCAGCCAATTGAACTGCTCGGCCAGATTCTGGATGGGCGTGAAGAATTTGGAAATGTACATGTAGAACGTGACGATGGTGCCACCCGTGATGGTCTGGCCCAGAAACGTCACGCCGTTCAGATGCCCCATACCGCCGAGATAAAAAAGACACAGGATCGAGCAGATATACAGCATGTAGACCAGAGGACGAAACACGCCGAACACAAAGATCTGCTCCCGGTTCGCGCGGGCGAGGCGCTGGCTTTTCTCGCGGAACTCCGCCATCTTCTCGTCCTCGCGGCCAAAGATCTGCGTGACCTTGATGCCGGACAGATTCTCCGACAGGTAGGTGTTGATGTCGGTGGTCGCGTCCTTGACCTTGCGGTAGGCCCGGCGGGAGAACTTGCGGAAGATGACCGTAAAAATCACGATGAACGGCACAAAGCAGAGCACCATCAGTGTCAGCTCATAGTTGAGCGCCAGCATGGCGACCAGGATGCCGAGGATGACAAAGATGTTCTTGGTCAGCGTGACCAGCAGGTTCGTGAACATCATCGAGATGGCGTTCGTATCGTTCGTCACGCGGGTGACGAGCTTGCCGACGGGAATCTCGTTCAGCTGCTCGTGGGACAGCGACTCAATGTGGGTGAATAGGTCCTCGCGCAGGTCGGAGATGATGCGCTGGCCGACGCGCTGCAGAATGACGGCCTGGAAGTAGGTGCTGGCCATCGAGAAAACGAGCACGCCCGCATAGACAGCGACGCCCGCGAACAGCCGCGGCAGCTCGAACTCGCCTGAAACCAGCTCCTCCAGTGCGCCGACGATCAGCGGCGAGATGATGTCATAGGCAATCGAGAACAGCATTAAAAACAGCACAACGACGAATTTCGCCAGGTACGGCTTGGCGTACCCGGCCAGGCGGCGCAGAATCTCGCCGTCGTTCATCGTGCGCTCAAAGCTCATCGTCTCTTTTTTGTCCTTGACGAGGGCGTAGGCCAGCACCAGCAGCGCCGTGACGACACCGATGACTGCGCCTACCAGCAACAGCGGATTTACGTTAGCCATGGCTGCCGCCTCCTTCCTCGTCCTCGAGCTTCTGCAGATCGACCATGCGGCGGTATTCGGCGCAGCTGCGATACAATTCATCGTGCGGGCCGACGGCCTCTACCCTGCCGTCCTCGATAAAGACGATCTTGTCCAGCTGCTCCACCGTCGAAATGCGGTGGGCGATCAGCAGCGTTGTCTTGCCCGCGCGGCTGGTCTTGAGGTTGTCGAGGATGATTTTCTCGGTGCGGGTATCGACAGCCGAGACAGAGTCGTCCAGAATCAGGATCGGCGCGTTTTTCAGCAGGGCACGCGCAATCGAGATGCGCTGCTTCTGTCCGCCGGAGACGGTCACGCCGCGCTCACCGAGTACGGTCTCGTAGCCGTCCTTGAAGTCCACGATGTTGTCCCGCACATCGGCCAGCGCGGCGGCGCGGTCAATGTCGGCCTGGCTGGCGTCGTCCACGCCGAAGCCGATGTTGTGGGCAATCGTGTCCGAGAACAGGAAGTTGTCCTGCGGCACGTAGGCGCAGGCGTCGCGCACCGAATGGATGGACACGGCGTTCACGTCCTGCCCGTCCACAAACAGCGTGCCGTCGGGCACATTGTAGGTACGCAGCAAAAGGTCCACCAGCGCGGTCTTGCCTGCGCCGGTCTTGCCGACGATGCCGACGCTCTCGCCGGGCTTGATGGTGAACGATACGTCCTTCAGCACGTCGTACTCGCCGTCTGGGTAGCGGAACGTCAGATGGCGGAACTCAATGCCGCCGTGCGGGTCGCGCAGGTCGGCGACGCCGTCGCGGTCCGCCACGTCGATGGGCGCATCCAGAAGCTCGGTAATGCGGTTCAGCGATGCCTTGCCGCGGGAGGTCTTTTCAATCAGCATCGAGATGGCCATGATGGGCCAGACGATGGCCTCAAAGTAGCCGATGTACTCCACAAGCTGACCTGCGTTGAACTGCCCGCGCCAGACGAGCCAGCCGCCGTAGCCCAAAATCACGCAGATGACCGACTCGACGAACAGCGTGACCAGCACCTCGAGCAGTGTTGCAATCTTGGTGTAGGCGACGTTGACCTCCTCGTTCTCCTTGTTGAGGCGGCGGAAGGCAATCAGCTCCTTGAGTTCCTTCACAAACGCCTTGATGACCGCAATGCCGGAAAAGTTCTCCTGTGCAAAGTCGGACAGGTCGGAGAACGCCTGCTGGCGCTCCTCCCACCGTCTGGTCATGACTTGGCTCATGACGGTGCCGAGTACGAACATGACCGCCGCCGGGATCAGCGCCAGAAGTGTTAATTTACAGTCCATCCGCCACATCTTGACCAGCGCCATAATGCCAAGCACGGCGGCGTCAAAGAACATCAAAATGCCGTCGCCGAAGCACTCCTGAATGGTGTCGAGGTCGTTGGTGTAGAGGCTCATCAGGTTGCCGACCTTGTTGACTTGATAGTACTGCTGGGACAGGCGGCGGCTGTGGTCAAACATTCGCTCCCGCAAATCGGCGGCCACGCTGACCGCTGACCCGAAGAAACAGACGCGCCACAGGAACCGCCCGATGACCATGAGCACGACGATCCAGATCATTGGCAGACAGATGTGCTGAAACAGCACCTCCCTGGTAAAGGGCAGCGTCTGGTCGTCCACGACCACCTGCCCCAGATTTACGCCGTTGATGACCAGCCGGTACAGCTCCGGGATGAGCAGCTGAATGTAGTCCACCGTCAGCAGCGACAGAATGCCCAGCAGCAGCACCGGCGCGTGCTTGAGATAGTATCGATTGATCGCTTTGCCGAAAATCACGGCGATCCTCCCTCCTTTTCCTATGGCAACACCGCACAATTCCCGCCTGACGGCTTAAGCACCGCTCCGGCGGCTGCGGCACGGCATCTGCGTTGCCAAAATGCTCGATAATACACAAAGTATTATCTGCGCTTTTGGCTTAGCAGCTGCCGTGCCTCGCTCGCCGTATCGGCACTTAGAATTGTGCGGTATTGCCCTATTTCTGCTTTGAACAAAGTACGACAAAATGCCGTAAAATATAAGTATATCGTACCAGCGCAGGTTCGTCAATGGGGACACAAAAAGTGCATTGTAGGGGCAGGGGCGCAGTACGCCCGGCCCTGCGGCAGTCGTTCAGCTCCCGGGTCGATGATGAGCATCGACCCCTACATGCAGAAGCGGATGCTCGCATCCGCGGAAACAAAAGAAAAGCCCCTTGCCGAACGTATCGGCAAGGGGCTTTCTCTGGTGCGCGGTACAGGACTCGAACCTGTGACCTCCTGCACGTCAAGCAGATGCTCTACCAGCTGAGCTAACCGCGCATATACGTCACTGCGTTTCAGCGACGTATGTTATTATAGCATACTGCTTTGTGGAATGCAAGCCCTTTTTGCAAAAAAAATCAGTCCAGAATCCGCCCGTCGGTGGAGATCGTTACGACCTGCCACGGAATGAACTTGCCGGACGCCTGCAAGGCGCGCTTGGCGGCATTTTCCAGCCCGCCGCAGCAGGGCACCTCCATGCGCACAACGGTGACCTCTTGAATGTCGTTGCTGCGGATGATGGCGGTCAGCTTCTCACTGTAATCGACGTCGTCCAGCTTGGGGCAGCCCACCAGCGTGATGTGCCCGCGGATGAACCGCTCGTGGAACGCGGCGTAGGCGTAGGCCGTGCAGTCGGCAGCGATCAGCAGCCGCGCACCGTCAAAGTAGGGTGCATTCACAGGCACCAGCTTGATCTGCACGGGCCACTGGCGCAGCCGGCTGGGGGCCGTCGTCGGGGCGCTCTCCCCTGCCTCGGCGGGGTGCAGGGCCTTGGCCATGCTGCCCGGGCAGACGTGCATCGCTTTGGGCGCACTGCCGGGGCAGCCGGGCGTGTGGGCGGCCTTGTGCTGCCTGGCGGCCTGCACGGCGGCCTCGTTGTAGGGCGCGGCCTCGCGCTGCTCAAACGTGATGGCCCCCGTGGGGCAGTGCGGCAGGCAGTCGCCCATGCCGTCGCAGTAGTCGTCGCGCATCAGCGTGGCCTTGCCGCCGATCATGGCGATCGCGCCCTCGTGGCAGGCGGCGGCGCAGGCCCCGCAGCCGTTGCATTTCTCCTGGTCGATGTGAATGATTTGTCGTTTCATGGTCAGCCTCCTTGACTTTGTGCTGTCATTTTACTACAATGGCAGCAAGAGTTCTGTTGTAGCAACAACATGTGAGGTGCATAATTATGGAATTGCCGGATGTACCACTGTTCCGCGGCCTGACCGCCGACGAGGCCGAGGCAGCCGTAACCGCGCTGCGGATGCGCCGCAGGGCATTTACCAAAGGGGAGATCCTGCTGGAGGCCGGGCAGAGAGCCCCGGCGCTGGGCGTGGTGCTGGCCGGGCGGGTGCACATGGAGCACCTGGACGTCTGGGGCAGCAAGACGCTGCTGGGCCAGGCCGGGCCGGGTGACCTGTTTGCCGAGACCTACGCCTGTCTGCCGGACGAGCCGCTGCGGGTCAGCGTTGTGGCCGCAGAAAACGGTGAGGCACTGTTTTTGGAGACCGGGCAGCTTTTGCAGTGCGGCTGCGAGCCGTGGCGCTGGAAGCTGACGCAAAATCTTTTGCGCATTGCAGCGCGTAAAAATCTGGGGCTGGCGCAGCGCAGCCTGTACACCGCCCCCAAAACGATCCGCGGGCGGATCACAGCGTACTTTTCGGTGCTGGCGCGGCAAAACGGCAGCCTGCGGTTTACGCTCCCTTTTGACCGCCAGCAGCTGGCCGACCACCTTGGTGTGGACCGCAGCGCCTTGAGCAATGCGCTGAGCCAGATGCAGAAGGAAGGACTGCTGGTGATCGATAAGCGGGAGGTAGAGCTGAAACAGGTGGAGGAGATGTGAGGGAAGCTCAAACTGTCGAAAAAGTCCATTGTAGGGGCGAGCATTGCTCGCCCGTGCCTGTTTGCCTTGGAAGAAACTTTCCCGGAAAATGCGTTGCTGCGGTAAGTTGGCGGGCGACCAATGGTCGCCCCTACACACGCAATAAGATAAGAATGCAATTTTTTGACACGCAGGGCTTCCCTAAGGGGGAAGGCTTGAAGTCTGTATAAAAAGGCCGCTGACAATTATGCCAGCGGCTTTTTTATACATTTATCGTACCACCGTCTCCACCTGCGGTGCGCCGCCTGCCAGCTGTTCCGCGGTGACAGGCTGTACCTCGCCGGGCTGGTCCAGCTTCTCGCGGGCTACGGCCAGCATCAGCTTAATGCGGTTTTCCTGGTTGACGCGGGTCGCGCTGGGGTCGTAGTCCACGGGGGTGATGTTCGCGTCCGGGTGCAGGGCGCGGATCTTATTGATCATGCCCTTGCCCACGATGTGGTTCGGCAGACAGCCGAACGGCTGGGCGCAGACAATGTTGCCGTAGCCGCCCTCGACCAGCTCGATCATCTCGGCGGTCAGCAGCCAGCCCTCGCCCATCTTGGCACCCAGAGAGATGATGCCCTCGGGTTTTTTCATCAGCTCGCGGAACGAGCCGGGCGCGTAGAAGCCGTACTTGCGCATGGCGTCATAGCTGGCGCAGCCGATGCCGTCCAGCCAGCTCAAGAACGCGTCCGCGCCGCCCGCCACCAGCTTGTTGCCGCCGTACAGGTCGATGTCCAGTTTGTAGTTGGCCACGCAGTACTCCACAAAGCCCATCAGGCCGGGCAGGTTGACCTCGCAGTCCTGACTTTCCAGAAATTTTTCCAGATCATTGTTGCCCAGCGGCGAGTATTTGACATAAATCTCGCCGACGACGCCGACCTTGACCTTCGGCACGCGGGTGATGGGAATGGTCGCGTAGTCCGCGGCAATGTCGTAGAACCGGCGCTTTATGTCATGGGCGGAGTAGTTCTTGTCGTCGCGGATCCAGCCTTGTATCGTAGAGATCCACTTCTCGGTCATGGCGTCGGCGTCGCCCCTGTGGTTCTCGTAGGCGTGGGTCTGGCTGCGCAGGGCGACCAGCATATCGCCGTAAAAGATCGACGCAATGACCTTGCGCAGCAGCGGCACGGTCAGCGGCAGACCGCTGCCCTTTTCCAGACCGGAGAAGTTCAACGATGCTACGGGAATATTGCCGTAGCCCGCCTTGACGAGCGCCTTGCGCAGCAGCTTGATGTAGTTGGACGCACGGCAGCCGCCGCCGGTCTGGGTGATGAGCAGCGCGGTGTGGTCCAAATCGTATTTGCCGCTGTTCAGTGCGTCGAGAAACTGCCCGATGACGAGCAGCGCCGGGTAGCAGGTGTCGTTGTGGACGTATTTCAGGCCCAGCTGCGCGACCTCGCTGCCGCAGTTGCCGAGCACCTCGGTCTGGTAGCCCTCGCTGGCCAGTGCCGCCTGCATGAGCCGAAACTGAGTCACGGCCATGTTCGGGATCAGGATTTTATGGGTCTTTACCATGTCCTTGGTAAAGTTGGGGGTCATGTATTCCATGGAATTGCCTCTTACTTTTTGTCCTCTTTGCGTTCTTCCAGCGCCGCAAACAAACTGCGCAGTCTTATGTTCACCGCGCCCAGATTTGTGATCTCGTCGATCTTCAGCTGGGTGTACAGCTTGCTGCCCGCCTGCAGAATCTCGCGGGTCTCGTCGGTGGTGACGGCGTCCAGGCCGCAGCCGAAGGAGACGAGCTGCACAAGGTCCATGTCGGGGTTCTCGGTGCAGTATTTCGCGGCGGCGTACAGGCGGCTGTGGTAGGTCCACTGGTTCAGGACGGAGGTCTGGAACTTCTGCTCGTGCCAGCTGACGGAGTCCTCGCTGATGACGGCAGCGCCCTGCCGGATGATGAGCTGGTCAATACCGTGGTTGACCTCAGGGTCAACGTGGTAGGGGCGGCCCGCCAGCACAATGATGCGGCGGCCTTCCCTGCGGGCCTGCGCAATGATCTCGGTGCCCTTGTCGCGCAGCTGCTGCATGTGGCGGGCGTACTCGTCGTAGGCCGCATCAATGGCTTCGTGCACGGCCTTCCGGTCCAGCCCCGGGAAATAATGGTCCAGCGTCTGCTGGAATTTCTTGTAGAAATCCTTGCGGCGCTCGAGGTTGAAGTAATCGTAGATGAACTTCGTCGCCTTCAGCTCGGGGCAGTTGCCCTCGAGGACCTCGGGATAGTAGGCCACGACGGGGCAGTTATAATGGTTGTCGCCCAGGTGCTCGTCCAAGTTGTAGCTCATGCAGGGGTAGAAGATCGCGTCCACGCCCTGCTCACACAGCCAGTGAATGTGGCCGTGGCTCAGCTTGGCCGGGAAGCAGGCCGTGTCGCTGGGGATCGTCGCCTGACCGCTCTGGTACAGCTTGCGGTTGGAGAAGGGGCTGACGACGACCTCAAAGCCGAGGCGGCTGAACAGCGTGTGCCAGAACGGCAAAAGCTCGTACATATTCAGGCAGAGCGGGATGCCGATCTTGCCGCGGCTGTTCGCGGGGGCTGCTGCCTTGCGGTAGCCGTCCAGCAGCTTGAGCTTGTAGGCGTAGAGGTCCAGGTCCTCGTTGTTGGCCTTGCCGGTCACGGGCTTGTCGCACCGGTTGCCGGAGATAAAGCGCTTGCCATCGGCAAAAACGTTGACGGTCAGCTGGCAGTGGTTGCCGCACCCCTGACACTGCACGGTGTTGACCTTCTGGCTGAAATGCTCCAGCTCCAGCTGGGTCAGCACGGTGCTGCGGGCGTGCGCGCCTGCCTTGGCCTTGCCGTACAGGGCCGCGCCGTAAGCGCCCATCAGGCCCGCAATGTCGGGACGGATGACGTTGACGCCCATCTCCTTCTCAAAGGCGCGGAGCACAGCCTCATTGTAGAAGGTGCCGCCCTGTACCACGATGTTGCGGCCCAGCTCCTCGGGGCTGGACGCACGGATGACCTTGTACAGCGCGTTCTTGACGACGGAGATGGACAGACCGGCGCTGATATTTTCAATCGAGGCACCGTCCTTCTGCGCCTGCTTGACAGACGAGTTCATGAACACAGTGCAGCGGCTGCCAAGGTCAACGGGCTTGTCGGCAAACAGGCCCAGCGCGGCAAACTCCTTCACATCGTAGCCCAGCGCCTGGGCGAACGTCTGCAAAAAGCTGCCGCAGCCGGAGGAGCAGGCTTCGTTCAGGAAGATGTTGCTGATCGCACCGTCCTCAATTTTGAAGCACTTCATGTCCTGACCGCCGATGTCGATGATGAAATCCACGTCGGGCAAAAAGTGCTTGGCGGCGGTAAAGTGCGCGACAGTCTCGACAAGACCGCGGTCACAGTGGAACGCATTTTTGACGAGCTCCTCGCCGTAGCCGGTGGTGGTCACGCTGGCGATCTGCAGGCCCGGGTGATCCCTGTAGAGACCAAGCAGCGTCTCCCTGACGAGCGGGATCGGGTTGCCGAGGTTCGGACGGTAGCGTTCGAACAGAATGTTCGCGTCGTTGTCGATGACGACGAGCTTGATGGTGGTGGAGCCGGAGTCGATGCCGATATGTACCGGCCCGCAGTCTGCGCCAAAGGGCAGGCAGGGCACGGTGGCCTTTAAGTGGCGGGCGTGGAAGTCCTCGTACTCCTGTTTGTTTGCGAACAGCGGCGGCAGGCTGACGTAGGTCGCTGTGGCGCTGTAGTCGTCGAGGCGCTTGGCAACCTCGCGCAGGTCGGATTCCTCGTCGGCATAGAACGCCGCGCCCATCGCAACGAAGAGCAGGCTGTTCTCCGGCAGGGTGCCGGTGACACCCAGAGTCTTGTCAAAGCTCCGGCGCAGCGTCTCGGAGAAGGTCAGCGGGCCGCCGAGATACAGGATATTGCCCTTGATGGGGCGGCCCTGTGCCAGACCTGCAATGGTCTGGTTGACAACGGCCTGATAGATCGACGCCGCGATGTCGCCCGCCTGTGCGCCCTGGTTGATGAGGGGCTGGATGTCGCTTTTGGCAAAAACGCCGCAGCGGCTGGCGATGGTGTAGGTGCGGGTCGCGGCCTGCGCGGCCTTGTCCATCTCGTCGGCGCCCATCTTCAGCAGGGTCGCCATCTGGTCAATGAACGCGCCCGTGCCGCCGGCGCAGCTGCCGTTCATGCGGACCTCGGTGCCGTTTGTCAGGAAAAGGATTTTGGCGTCCTCGCCGCCCAGCTCGATGATGCAGTCGGTGCCGGGGGCCAGCCGGTTGGCGGCCACACGGGTGGCAAAGACCTCTTGCACGAAGGGGACCTTGCAGCTGTCAGCCAGGCCCATACCGGCGGAGCCGGAGATGGCTAAGTAGGCGCGGCCATCGGGCAGATATTCGGCGGCAACCTTCTCAAGCAGCGCCCTGCCCTTCTCTAAAATATGGCTGAAATGGCGCTCGTAGGTCGAATAGACGATCTGCCCAGCGTCGTTCAGCACAACACATTTAATGGTGGTGGAACCAATGTCCAGACCAACTCTCATAGGATTTTGCCTCCTGCGGATGGAGTGAAATTGCGGGATATGTGCGCCGGGTCTGCCCCGCGGCGATACAATATCAGATTATATTATACAGGGTTCTGCACGATTCGGCAAGAGTACGGTGCAGGAAAACACGTTGTCAAATGCAGAAATCTGTCCTAAAAAAAACACCGAAGCGGTGCAGGAAAGTCCTGCACCGCTTCGGCATCAAAAGAAAAGAGGAGTATGGATGAAAAACTTGGGGTTCTGTTCTCAGGCCCGGGTCCCTGCTCCCTTCCTGAGAACACTTATAGTATACCCGCCATTTGTGTTAAAGTCGTGAAGGAAAATTCAACAAATTAAGAAGGGTTTGTGAACAAACCAAGCCTTCCCCCAGGGGGAGCCGCTCTAAACAAAAACCACCCGGCGCAAAACCGAGTGGCTATGTACAAACTTATTGCTCCTCCCGGCCCAATTTGTCGATCTGATCCTGCAAAAGCTGGGAGATCGGGCGGCGGGTGTTGCGCAGACGGTGGACCGGGGCGGCAGGGGCCGTGTGGTGCACGGGCTGTGCCTTGGCCTTGACGCGCAGACGCTCGGCGGGCTTTTCGGGAGACGGGGCGGCAGGCTTGGCGGCGGGGCGCGGCGGCACCGGTTCGGGAATATCCGTTTCCGGTGTGCCCTGTGCAAAGCTGCGCATATCGGTGCCCAGATCCTTCAGCTCGGCCTCGGTCTGGTCAAGCGCCTGATAGATGGCCTGCGTCAGGCCGTCTAAATCCAGCGTGGCGGCGCTCAGGCGCTCGTCCACGCGGGCCAGACGCTCCCGCACCAGCATGACGCCCGACGCAATGCTGCGGGCATTCTCCGCCATGCGGTTCTTCTGGGTCTCGGCCTGCTGCTTGAGCTCCCGCTCTGCGCTCTCGGCGTACAGGCGGGCATCGGCCAGGATCTTACCGGCCTCGAGCTTGGCCTCCCGCACCAGATCGGATGTGGGGGCAGCCGGGGCGGCGGCAGTGTTCAGCGCACGCGCGGCGGTCAGCTGCTTTTGCAGCTCGTCCACCTGCTGCTGCAGATCGTGGCATTTCAGCTGCCAGATGTTGGCGTTTTTCTGGGATTCCCGCTGGGTGGACTGGAAGGAGGCCGTCTTTTTCTTGATGGTCTCCAGCTGCTCGTCCGCCTCGCGGCGCTTGGCCTCGGCCGTGTCTGCACGCTGGGTCGCGGCAGCCAGCTCGGCCTTCAGGGCCTCCATGCGGCTGTCGGCGGTGCCCCGCTCGCTGCGCAGCTCGTCCAGCTTGGACTGCAGCTGCTGCAGCTGGCGGTTGTACTCCAGCTCGTGCTGCTGGGCCTCGTTGGCCAGTGCGTTCATGTAAGCCAGCACGTCATTTTTATCAAAGCCGAACAAGCTGGAACGAAAACCCTGTTCCTGAATGTTCATCGGTTCAGACGGCATGGCTTTTTACATCCTCTCGCAAAAAAATCATTAAGAACGCTTGTTCAGGATGCTGAGCAGGTCGTCAAAGTAATCGCCGTCATCCTCTTCCTCGGCAGGGGCTGCGGGCTGTGCGGCCACAGGCGTGTCCATGCCGGTGCTGAAGGACTGGGTGAAGATCGGGTTGGGCATGACGGGGTTGACCTGCGGCTGGACAGGCTGCACGGGCTGGACCGGAGCAGCGGCAGGCTGTGCGGCGGGCTGGGTAGCGGCCTGTGCGGCACGCTTGGCGTCAACATGGGCCTGAATGGGCTCGTCGACCTCGGGCGTGCTCTCGAAACCTGTGGCAACGACGGTAATGCTCATCTCGTCGCTCAGGCGCTCGTCGAACGCAGTACCCCAGATGATGTTGGCATCGGGATGCGCGCTCTGGGTGATCATGCTGGCAGCGGTCTCGACATCCTCCAGGCCGATGTCGGGGCTGGAGGTGATGTTGATGATGACGCCGCGTGCACCGGCAATGCTGGTCTCCAGCAGCGGGCTGGAGATGGCAGCCTTGGCGGCGTTCTCGGCCTTGCCGGCGCCCTTGGCAACGCCGACGCCCATGTGGGCAAAGCCGGCGTCCTTCATGATAGAGCGGACGTCCGCGAAGTCCAGGTTGATGAAGGCAGGAATGTTGATCAGGCTGGAGATGCTCTCAACGCCCTGGCGCAGCACGTTGTCAGCGGCCTCGAAGGCGTTCATCAGGGTGATCTTCTCCTGGCTGATGAGCTTCAGGCGCTCGTTGGGAATGACGATCAGGGAGTCAACGTGCATCATCAGGGAAGCGATGCCCTGCTCGGCCTGCGCCATCTTGCGCTTGCCCTCAAAGGCGAAGGGCTTCGTGACGATGCCGACGGTCAGGATACCCAGGTCATGGGCCGTCTCGGCCACGACAGGGGCAGCGCCCGTGCCGGTGCCGCCGCCCATGCCGGCGGTGATAAAGACCATCTGCGCACCCTTCAGCGCGTTGGTGATCTCGTCCTTGCTCTCCTCGGCGGCGCGCTGGCCGATCTCCGGGTCAGCACCGGCACCGCGGCCCTTGGTCAGCTTGGCACCAAGCTGGACCTTCTGGGTGGCCTTGGAGTTGAGCAAAGCCTGCTGGTCGGTGTTCATCGCGACGAACTCGACCCCGGACAGACCGGACTCCACCATGCGGTTGACGGCGTTGCCGCCGCCGCCACCTACGCCGATAACCTTGATATTGGTTACATTTTGCATTTCTTCGTCGAGAACGAATGCCATGAGTGTATCCCCCTAAAAGTGATGTTGTGAAACCGGATTCCTGGGGTGCACCCACGCATGGGCACACTAATCCGTGATTTTTTACATATAACTGTTTATAAGAATAGCAAATTTTCCGCGCAATTTCAATACCTTAGCGAGAAATTCATAAAAAAATACGGCCTGCCCTGCCCTTTTGGACAACGCAGACCGCGATAGAGACTGTATTTTTAGTGCAAAGCTACATACTTTGTGTAAGGATGTGAAAAAATTGAGAAGCGGAGCTGCTGTGATCGGCCATGTGCCGGGGCGGCTCCCCCGTAGGGGCCGGGCATGCCCGGCCCGGTGGTGTAACGTGAGCGGCAGTCTGCGGGCAGTCTCAGGAGATCTCCGCCCCCAGCCCGCGCAGTGCGGCGGGTAAATTTTCATACCCGCGGGGGATGTGCCCGGGGTCGCGCAGGCGGGTCTCACCGTCCGCGGCCAGTGCCGCCGCCAGAAGCGCCGCTCCGCCGCGCAGGTCTGGCGCGGTGACGTCCGTCCCGTGCAGGACGGCCCCGCCCGGGAGCGTCAGCTGCCGCCCCCTGACCGTGCAGGCCGCGCCCATGGCGGCAAAGCCCGCGGCACAGGCAAAGCGGTTGGCAAACAGGCTGTCGTAAATTTCGCTCTCCCCCGCTGCCGTCAGCAGCACGGCGGCGGCCAGCGGCGCAGTGTCGGTGGCAAAGGCGGGCCAGGCGTCGGCCCGCAGGTGCGCCCCGCCCCGCAGCGGCGCGGCGGGGTCACGGGCCAGCCGCACGCAGTCTCCGACCCGGCTGACCTGCACGCCGGTCCCGGCCAGAAAGCGCAGAAACGAGTCATAGCTGGCCGGGTCGCAGCCCGCAATTTCGATCTGTCCGCCCGCGCACGCCAGTGCGGCGGCGTAGGTCGCGGCGGCGATGCGGTCCGGCAGCGGGCGGTGAAAGGCTCCGCCCAGCGGTCTGCCGCCCTGCACGGTCAGCACCGGCGTGCCCGCGCCCTGAATATCCGCCCCGCAGGCAGACAGAAACGCGATCATGTCGCCGATCTCCGGCTCCTGCGCAGCGCCGCGCAGCACGGTCTGCCCCGCGGCGCAGCAGGCGGCCATCAGCAGGGTCATTGTGGCCCCGACGCTGGGCAGCCGCAGTGTAAAATCCACCCCATGCAGCGGCCCCGTGCGCCGCAGCGTGACGGCAATGCCCTCCAATTCGACCTCGGCCCCCATGGCGGCCAGCCCGGCCAGGTGGATGTCCACGGGCCGCGGGCCGAGGCGGCAGCCCCCGGGCAGCGGCAGGCGCACATAGCCGACGCGGCAGAGCAGCGGCGCGAGATAAAATACCGAGCTGCGCATGGCCCCGGCCAGATGCTCCGGGATGTCACCGCAGAGACGGTCCGCGGGACGGGTGCAGAGGTCCGCCCCGCAGCACCGCACCCGGGCTCCGACTGCGTCCAGCAGCGCCAGGCTGGTGTCCACGTCGGCCAGACGCGGGACGTCCTGCAGGCGGCAGGGGCCGTCGCAGAGCAGCGTCGCCGCCAGCAGCGGCAGGGTGCTGTTTTTGGCGGCGGCAGGCCGGATGCTGCCGTGCAGGGTGCGTCTGCCGTGGATGGTGATCGTCTGCATGAGCGGGGCCTCCTAAACCTATGATATTGCCAGAAAGCGGGAGGATGCGCGGTAGGGGCCGCATATAGGCGGCCCGCAGCCTTCCGGCAGACAGCCGGCTGCCTTACACGCGCGGGCCGGGCGGCATTGTCAGTCAACGGGCCGCCGCATACTCTCCCCTCATCCGGCCCTGCGGGGCTACCTTCCCCCAAGGGGGAAGGCAAGGGGTATCTCTACCCCGTTATATGCCGCGCTCCCTCCCTCTTATTACAGCAGCAGCGGCTGGATCTGCACGCCGCGCAGCGCGGCCTCTAATGTGTCGGGCAGGAGCGTGAAATCGCTTTTCAGGCTGCACGGCTTTTTGTAGCTGTCGTCCTGGCCGAAGGGCACAAAATAGTAGCTGCGCCGCTGCAAAAGCTGGCCCAGCGCCGGGGCACTGCCCGAAAGCCCATCGTTCGTGGACGGCGCGATAATCACGGGCCGTCCGCCGCGCAAAAGGCTTTTTGCGGCCAGCGTCACGGGGGTCGAGCTGATGCCTGCGGCCAGCAGCGCCATCGTGGTGCCGGTGGCCGGGGCGATGATGAGCGCCTCGGCAAGCCGCTGCGGGCCGAGCGGCTCAACGGCCTGCAGGGTCGTCAGCGGTCTGTGGCCGGTCACTTCATATAAGGTCTGCCGCAGGGCCGACGCGGTGCCGAAGCGGGTATCCAGCCCGGCGGCGCTGGCACTCAAAACAGGCAGGACGTCCCACCCGCGGGCAGTCAGGACACGCAGCTGGGGCAGCACCGCAGCAAAGCTGCAAAAGCTGCCGCACAGCGCAAAGGCGATGGTGCGTTTGGATTGGGTGGTCATGGGGCGGTGCTCCTTTCGTCGGGATCACGTTCTTCCAGGATCGCCAGCACGGTCTGTGCAATCAGTGCCCCGGCTGTCTGCGGCGCGCAGCGGCCCGGCAGGGCCAGGGCGTGCTCGGCGTGCAGACCCAGTTCCTCGGCGGCGGCAAAGTCGGTGCCGCCGGGCAGACTGGCCAGGTCAATGATGAGCGCCCCGCCCGGCAGCTGCTGCAGAAGGGCCCGGGGCAGCACCGGCGCGGGGATCGTGTTGATGACGGCGTCAAAGCTGGGCAGCAGTGTGGGCAGGGCCGTCAGAGGCGCGGCGCGGCACCCGGCACAGCGGGCATTGGCGCGCTGCTCGGGGCTGCGGGCGGCCACGGTGACGCGCCCGCCCAGCAGCACCAGCCGCCGTGCTACGGCACGCCCGACGCGGCCATAGCCCAGCACGAGAAAGCCGCTCTCCCAGATCGTGCGCTCCCGCAGGCGGAGCAGCAGCTCAAGACAGCCCTCGGCGGTGGGCACGGCGTTCAGGCATTCCAGCTCGGGCCGCAGAAAATAGTCGATCAGCGGCAGCCCGGCCTCCCGCGCGGCCATCCGCACCGGCATCCCGGGGCGGCCAGCTAAGATCAGCGTCCCCTGCCCCGCACCCTGCAGTGCGCGGGCGACCTCGTCACTGACGCGGCCTTGGGACATGGGCAGCAAAATGTAATCGGCTGCGGCGGCATTGTCGGCGGCGGTCACGCCGTAACCCGCACGGCGCAGCACGCGCGCCGCCGCCTGCTGGCGGGCATCGTGCCCGACCACGCAAAATGTTTTCGGCATAGGCGCTCACCTCGGTTTGATTTGCGCCATACTATGCCGGGGCGCGTGTACCTGTGCCTTCTGCCTTCCCCGTCGGGGGAAGGTGGCCCGCAGGGCCGGATGAGGGCAGAGTATGCCCTATTGCCAATTCACGGGCAATTGCGGCGGCTCTGCCCTCATCAGTCGCTTTCAGCGACAGCTTCCCCCGAGGGGGAAGCCACGGCACGCAAAAAAGGCACCCACCTTTTCTTAAAAGATGGATGCCTTTTTACTCAATAATATTTCAGCCCGTCGCACTGGCCGCGCCAGACGAGGAGCGGGTTGATGGGCACGGTGCCGATGCGCAGCTCGGCCACAACGGTCCTGCCGCTGGTGCCCAGCAGCTGGCCCTGCTTGACATCGTCCCCGGCCTCGACGTCCAGTGCGGTCAGGCCGTAGAAGATGCTCCTGAGGCCCGCGCCGTGGTCGATGACGACGGTGTAGCCGTAGCTGCCGCCAAGGTCCTCGGCCAGCAGCACATGGCCGCTGGCGGGCACGATCATAGAATCCTTCGACTTCTTCGGCTTGATGACGACATTTGTCGAGGTGCGCCCGCCGTAGCCGTAGTTCGTGCTGCGCTCGCTGTAGGAACGGCCCACGTACTCGGTCATGCCGTAGAGCAGCGGCGTGTCAAAGCTGTCCAGGAACGGCTGCACAAAGCCGCCCGTGGCCCACTGGATCTCGCCGCCGTCATTCGTCAGCAGCCTGCGGACGGCATCGGGGGCGTCGTCCGCGCCGATGTAGGGCGACATCAGCTGGGACTTGGCGCTGTAATCCTTATAGGAGTAGGAGGCCGCGCGGACCGACAGCGTCAGCGTTTCGGTATAGCCGTCGGCAGTTACGGTCAGCTCGGTGTTTCCGGTCTCGGCGTTCCACGGGATGGGCAGGTAGCAGATCCAGCCGTTGGCGGCCCTGACGAAGCCTGTGCTTTCCAGCGGGCCCGTCAGCGTCGGTTCGGTCCGGCTCATGGTGCTGCCGACACGCACGGCGGCCACGCTGCCCTGCTGCACCGTCGGTGTGCAGAGCGTGACGGACGGCTTGATGCCGACGGTGAAGCGGAACTGCCAGGTCTCGGTGCCGGTGACGCTGGAGCGGTCCTCGGCGGCGCTGTCAGACGCGGTGACGACGAGCTTGGCGTCAAACGTGCCGTTCTCCGCAAACAGATAACTGCGGAAGCCGGTGACGCTGCCCTCGTACACGGTCTCCTTGTCGGCGTCGGTGATGGTCAGCTGGGTGCTGTAGTCGGACGGCGTCACGATAATATCCGGCGATGCGTCGGATATGGCATCCTCGAGCACAACGGGAGAGGAATTGAGCGTTTCGGCGTAGGTGCGTCTGAAAAAGCTGCCGACCACCGGCACGTGCCACTTGTAGGCCGTGGGAGCAAGCTCCTGGCCGTCAAAGGTGACCTTGACTTCGGGCAGCATGTCAGGCGTGGCGCTGCGGTAAAGCCATGCTACGCCGCCGCCTGCGATGATGAGCACGAACAGCACAACGAGGAGCAACCACTTGAACATGCCGAACACACCGCGCCCGAGGGCCTGCGGGATCGTATCCTGCGGCTCGTCGTCCTCGTCGGCGGCGGCGCTGTCATGCTGCGGTGCCTCGGGCGCCGGGGCAGGCCCCGCAGACGGCGCGGGGTCCTCCTCCAGCCCGGCCATGATCTGCGCAATCGAAAGCTGCGCCGTGCGGGAGATGTTCGCCATGCGGGCGGCCTCGGCGGCAAGGGCTTTATCGTTGGCAAGGTCATCGCTGAAAACAAGGCCGGACGGCTCGGCAGCGTCCTCCGCGGGGACGTCCCCGGTTTGCTCGGGCGTGTCGGTGACGGCTGTGTCTGCCGCGGCGGCCTCGGGGGGCGCTTCTGCCGCAGGCGTATCGTCGGCGGCAGGGGCGTCCGCTGTCGGTTCGGGCTCCGTCCCGGCGGGCTCGGCCTTTTCCGCAGGCTCGGGCAGCTCCGGGGTACTCGGGACGTCGGGCACGGTGGGTGCGGCAGCGTCCTCCCGGGCGGGGGTCTCCGGCGGTTCGGGCTTGCTTTCGGATTTGGGCTCGGCAAGCTCCGGCGCGGCGGGAACGGGGCTGTCCTGTGCGGGAGCCTTGTGCTCCGGGGTCTCGTCAGCCGGGGCTTTTTTCGCCGTCTTAGCAGCCTTCGGCGTCTTGGACTTTGCGGTTTTTGTTGTCTTTGTGTTTTTTTTGGCCCGCGGCTTCTTGGGGGACGCGGCAGGCTTTTTCGTGGTCTGCCCGTCTGCGGCGGGCAGCTCGGCGCTGTCCGTCGGCGCAGGGGGCGTGTCGGCGGCAGACTGGGGGCTGGCTGCCTTGCGGCGCCGGGGCTTCGGCTTGGGGGCCTCCTCCGGCTGTACCGCAGTGGATTTCTTATCTTCTTCCATACTCACACTCACTCTTTTAGGGACCTTTATGGATGCCCGGCAAAACGGCAGCGGCACGGCAGGCCGGGTGTGCCGTGTGCAGCTATTTTATTCAGCCTCGCGGAATTGCAGACCACTGTTTCCGTCCAGCGCGGTCTGCGGGTCAGTGGATTTGCTGCCGATGCGCAGCTCGTAGATCAGGTTGTGGGCCGTCCCGGCGGTGCCCAGCGGGTCGCCGGCGGACACACTCTGCCCGCGCTCCACGCCGACAGTCTCCAGCCCGTACAGGTAGCTCTTTACGCCGCAGCCGTGGTCGATGACCACCGTGCCGCCGGTCAGGGTCAGTGTGCCCGCAAAGACAACGTTGCCTGCCTGCGGGGCGGTGACGGTCTCGCCGTCCGCGGCGGCATAGGTCAGGCCGGTGGCCTGGCCGCTGCGCTGGCCGTCCACCATCTGGGTGACACCGTACTCCATGGCGACAGCGCCCGCGCTGGGGGCCTCAAAGCGGCCATTCCAGAGCTTGGCGGAGCTGCCCGTTGTGTACAGCGGCCATATAGCGTTGCGGAACTCCTCCCCGCCGCCGGTGTCCTCCTCGGCGGGGACGGTGACCGTATCATACATGGTGCGGGTGACGGTCAGGGTGATGTCCTTTTCCAGACTCCCGCAGGTCAGGTGCAGCGTATGGTCGCCGCCCTCGGCGTTGTAGGTCACGGGAATATAGCCCATGTAGCCGCTGGCGGTCTTGCGGAACCAGACGGTGCCAAGATCGGTCTCCAGGCTCGGCTCGCCGTCCAGAATGCCGGACAGCTGCACAGCCACGATGCTGCCCTGCGGCGCGCGCTCGGTGCTCAGGGTGACCTTGGGGTTCATCGCCATCGTGTAGCCGGCGCGGTAGGCGTACCAGCCCACGGGGTCGCCGGGGTTGTCCGCACTGCTGTGGTGCGCGGTCACGATGATCTGATAGTCCCCGTTTTGTGTATAGGTATAGGTATTGCAGTCGGCCAGTGCGCCGGTCCAGACCGTGCCGTCGGGCGCGGTGATCTGAAGCTCGGCAGCGGTGACCCAGTCGGGCAGGACGAGCTGCGGCACGGTATCGGTGAAGGTGCCCAGCTTCTGCACGGTCAGATTCGTCGGGCTTTCGTAGGTTTTGTTGACCTTATCGCCCAGCACCGGGATGACCCAGCTCCAGCCGTTGGGCTCGAGGGTCTGCTCACCGAAGGTGACAGCCTCCTGCGGCAGGGCGTCCGTCCCGGTGCGGCTGTAAAGAAAAGCCGCCGTTCCGCCCAGGATGGCGGCAATCATAACGGCGACCATCACAAGCCAAAGCAGCAGTTTACGCATATTGTGTTTTCTCCGTGGCAGTATGGCATTGCCAAAAAGCCGGACGCCGTCAGGTCGGTGCCCAGCCGGGTTGTGGTGGCAGAAAGGCTTCCCACGCGGGGGAAGCCTTGAGGATCATTTACTCCTTCTCCTCTGCGGGGGCGGAGGGGATGTTCTCGTAGGTGGTGGAATCCTCGTCGTCGTAATCGTCATCCTCGTAGTCGTCGCTGAACAGCAGGCGCTCGTACTCGTCCAGTTCCTTTTCACGGTGGTAGAGATAGAGAGCGGCGGCGGTCAGGGCACCGGCAGCGGCAAACAGGAACGCCAGAACGGCACCGAAGGTGGTTTTCTTCATCATAGTAGTTCTCCTTTTGCAAATGCTGCGCTGCAACGCATCTTTCGTGAAAAACGCCGCAGCGGGCGTGCATACAAAGCAATAGTGCTAACCTTATTATACCCGACGCAGAGGGCAATTACAACCCGAACATTTGTAAAATATTAAAGGTATTTTTTTGCTGTTTTTACGCGGATTGCTGCAGGACAAAGGGTACATTTGAGCCAAGGGCGGCATGAGGTATATGGGAAGGTTGTAGGGGAGGGATTTATCCCGCCCGGAATGTTTGCGTGGCCGGAAACCCTCACGGAGGGGTCAAGACCCCTCCCTACGATGTGCCGTTCACGGGTGCTTTGTAGGGAGCGGTCTTGACCGCTCCGGGGAAGTGTGCGGCTGCCATCCACTCCACGGGAGGGATAAATCCTCCCCTACGCAAAACAAAAATGCGGTCTCCGCGCAGGAGGCCGCATTTTTATACGATTTTCAGAACAGCCTATCCACCGGGTACAGCCCATCCTCGCTCATCTTTTTCAGGGCTTCGACCAGCTCGGGCTTGTCCTCGCGGTAGGTGATGCCGTGCCATTTGTCGGCACTGGTCAGCACATGGACGTCCGCCTTACCGGCCTCCAGCGCGTTCGTCACGACGGTGGGCAGGTAATATTCGCACTTCATCGGGTTGACGGGCAGGCTGGCCTGCAGGAACGCGGCAAAACCGGCCTTGGCCTCCTGCACGTAGGCGGGGGTGAAGCCCCACAGGTTCATCGAGACAACACAGTCGGCGGGCAGGTCGGCCCAGCTCTTGCCGCCGTCCTCGCTGTAATGGATGCCGTCGGCGTAGGGCTCGATGCAGGTGCGCTCGGTCACGCTGACGAGGTTGCGGCTCTCGTCGGTCACGCAGACGCCGCGGCTGACACTGCCGTTGGTGCTGACCGTGTTGCCCAGCAGGAAGCCGACCATGGCCCAGGCGTAGCGGTCCCCGTCGGCGTGGGTGCTCAGGTAGTCGTAGATGAGCTTGAAGCCCTGCGGGCCGTAGTAGTCGTCGGCGTTGATGACCGCAAACGGCGCGTCGCCGATGGCCTCCTCGGCCACGAGGATGGCATGGGCGGTGCCCCAGGGCTTGACGCGGCCCTCCGGCACGGTGAAGCCCTCGGGCAGCTTTTCCAGCTGCTGGTAGGCGTAGCGGACCTCGAACCCGGCGCGCACGGCACGGGCACCGACGGCCTCTTTAAACGCCTGCTCGATCTCATGCTTGATGATAAAGACGACGGTCTTGAACCCGGCGCGGCGGGCATCGTACAGGCTGTAGTCGAGGATGGCCTCGCCGGACGGGCCGACGGGGTCGATCTGTTTGAGTCCGCCGTAGCGGCTGCCCATACCGGCGGCCATGACAACGAGGATCGGTTTGGTCTGCATAGTTTGCACTCTCCCAATATTTGTAGGGGAGGGATTCATCCCTCCCGGGTATTCAGCGGCTGCCGCGGCGTACCTGCGGAGCGGTCAAGACCGCTCCCTACAAAGCACCCGTAAACGTCATTCTGTAGGGAGGGGTCTTGACCCCTCCGGGACGTGTGCCGCGTCGCTAAGTCCACGGGAGGGATGAATCCCTCCCCTACGGGCGTATTTTAAGTTTACTCCATTTCTCCTGCTATTGCAAGCACCTTATAAAATTAGAAAAAACTGCGCAATTTCCGCAGATTGTGACCCGGTTTGCTATGGCAACTTAAAACAGAAAATGCTATAATGAATAAAACTACAAAACAGGAGGGCTTTTTTCCGATGGAACATACCGGAAAACGTGCGCTGGTGCTGGCTGGCGGCGGGGCCAAGGGCAGCTATCAGATCGGCGTCTGGCGCGCTCTGCAGGAGCTGGACTGGACGCCTGACATCATCACGGGCGCAAGCGTCGGCACGCTGAACGGCTGCCTGTTCACGATGGGCAAGATCCAGGAGGCCGAGGACCTGTGGCGCAGCCTGGAAATTCACGATGTTCTCGAAGTCCCCGCAACGCTCAAGCCCGAGGAGCTGCGCGCGTTCTTCCTCGACATCATCCGCAGCGGCGGACTGAACGTTGAACCGCTGGCCGAGATGATCGACCGTCTGATCGACGAGGACGCCGTGCGCACATCGCCTATCCACTTCGGCCTTGTCATGACCGAGCTGGGCAGCCTGCGCAGCGTGCAGTGCCCCATCGAGGACATCCCCGAAGGGCAGTTAAAGGACTATATGCTGGCGTCCAGTGCCTGCTTCCCGGCCCTGCGCCCGCGGGAAATTGACGGTGTAAAGTACATTGACGGCGGCTGGCGCGACAATATGCCGCTGGATCTGGCCGCAAAAATGGGCGCAGCGGAGCTGCTCGGCGTCGATGTGGACGGCATCGGCATTGTACGCCCCAACACCACCGGCCTGCCGACGCGCATCGTGCGCAGCCATTGGGATCTGGGCCCGACGCTGGACTTTGACCCCGCCCGCGCCGGGCGCAACATTGCGCTGGGCTACTTTGACACGCTGCGGCTGTTTGGCCGCTGTGGCGGCACGGCCTACGCCATGCTGCCCGACAATGAGGAATTTCTGGCTCGCTTTGCCGAGCAATACCAAAAGCTGCTGGCCGAGGTCTGCGCCCGCGCACCGGAAATTGACCTTGTGGAGAAAAACGCGCGGCTGCGCGCAAACTACCCGGCGCCCTATGCACCGAACCCGAGTGCGCCCACCCGCGGCGCACTGGCCCCGCTGGAGCTGGCCGCCGAGCGCGTCGGCGTGCCCGAGGATGTGCCCTACACGCCGAAGCTGCTGGCCGCGACCTTCATGGGCAGCTTTGACAAGGACCCGGCAGACCGCTTCCCCGCCCTGCTGGACGGCAGGGACAACACCCTCGTGACCGAGCGTGCCATCGCCGCCGCCGTGCCCGAGGAATTCGTGACCGCCCTGGTCAGCAAGACCCTGGGCGAGCTGCCGATTTTGTAAAAAGGCTTCCCCCTTGGAGCCCCGCGCGTGTATGGCAGAGGAGCGCCCGCCGTAAAGCTGCGGGCCGCACATGTGCGGCCCCTACCGGGCGGTAAGCCTTTAACGGGTGTCTGCGGCGAACCCGCCCCTCATCCGACCCTGCGGGAGCCCATCCCGGAGGGGCCAAGAAGAAAAAAGGAGGCATCCTATGCACACCTATACCGGCGTACCGGCGTCCACCGGCATTGTGGTCGGCCCGGTTGAGCAGATAGACCACGGCACCACCGGCCTGCACCGCATCGTCTGCGACCCGTTCCGGGAGCGTGCCCTCTACGACGTCGCCGTCGTGCTGGCCAAGGATGAGCTGCGCCGTTTGAGCCAGCGCGCCAAGGGGCCGGACGCGGATATTCTGCTGTTCCAGATCGCCCTGCTGGAGGACGAGTCCTTCACGAACGAGATCGGTGACTATATCGCCGCCGGTGCGGGCGGGGCTGCCGCCGTCGAGCGCGCCGAGCAGATTTTTGCGGGCCGCCTGAAAAACGTCGATGATGAGTACATCCGGGAGCGCAGCGTCGATGTCTGCGACGTCTGCCGCCGCGTGGTGGATATTCTGGACGGACGCCCGCGCCGCCGCCTGCATCTGAAGCGCCCCAGCATCCTGGTGGCGGACCGCTTCTTCCCCAGTGACCTGTTCAGTCTGGACCGCCGCATGGTGCTGGGCCTGGCCAGCGACCAGGACAGCACGGTCAGCCATGCCGCCATCATGGCCCGCAGCATGGGCATCCCGGCGGTGGTACAGCTGGGCGGCGGCACTGCGGCCATGGCCGTGGGCCACCGTGCGATCCTTGACGCCGACAACGGCACGCTTATTGTGGAGCCGGACGGTACGCAGATCGCCCAGGCGGACTGTAAAATTGCATTGAGCCGCCTGCACGGCCAGAAGCCCGACCCCGTGGCCGCCCTGCCCTGCCTGACGAAGGACGGCACGGCCTTCCGCCTGATGCCGACCTGCAACATCAGCGACAGCGACGTGCCCCATACGCGCGGTGCGGCGGGCATCGGCCTTGTGCGCACCGAGACCGCGATTCTGTACGACCAGAGCGACGAGGTGCAGACCACCCGTCTGCGCGAGCTGCTGAAAAGCGCCGAGGGCGTGCCTGTGCTGCTGCGCACCTGCGATACCCGCGCCGCCGACGACGCCCCCTGGGCCGGGGAGACACAGGACCGCCTGCGCGGCAACCGACTGTTCAAGCCGCAGATCCGGGCGCTGCTGCGCGCCGCCACGGACGGCGACCTGCGGGTCGTGTTCCCGATGATAAAAGATGTGGCCGACTGGGATCGCTGCGTGAAGGAGGTCAACACCTGCCGCGACGAGCTGCTGGCCGAGGGCCGCGAGACCGGCCCGATGATGCTGGGCTGCGTTGTGGACATGCCGTCCGCCGCGGTCATGGCCGGGGATATGATGGAGCACGGCGCGCAGCTGATGGCTGTGGATATTGAGGACCTGACCCGCTACACGCTGGGCCTTGTGCAGAACCCCACCGCCGCCGTGAACCAGCTGACGAACCCCGCCGTGCTGCGCCTTGTCAGCGGCATTCTGGAGCAGGCGCAGGAGCACGGCGCACAGGTCTACCTCTGCGGTATCACCGTGGCCGCCGTGGATGCCATGCCGGCCTATTTAAAGCTCGGCATCCGCACCTTCAGCGCCGAGCCCGCGGCGCTATTGCCGCTGAAGAAGCTGCTGATGGAGCAGGAGCTGACGCAGTAGCGCTGTAGGGGCCGGGCATGCCCGGCCCGCAGGCTTCCCATAAGCAGGGCGATTTCGCGAGGTGCAGGGCCGCACATGTGCGGCCCCTACCGGCAGCTTGTGGGGGAGGCATTCATGCCTCCCGTGTACCTACCGGCAGCACCAAACGCCCCGGGAGGGATGAATCCCTCCCCTACTACTTAAAAAATGAAAATGCCCGCCGTGTTTCCACGGCGGGCATTGTTCATGCGATCAATTACTGAGCGGCAGCCTTGTTGGCGCGCTTAGCCATGCGGCTGATCTTGCGGGCAGCGGTGTTCTTATGGATAACACCCTTGCTCTTAGCAGAGTCGATGGCAGAGACAGCAACCTTAACGACGGTCTCCTTGTCAGCAGCATTGCTGTCGATGGCAGCGTTTGCCTTCTTGACCACTGTTTTCAGGTTGGACTTGACGACCTTGTTGTGCAGAGCCTCTTTCTTGGCCTGAACAACACGATCCTTCTGAGATTTAATATTAGGCATTCGTTCCACCTCCTTGGTTCCCCATAACAGTACAAGTTATCCTACCACACTTTTTGCAAAGTTGCAAGGGCTTTTTGAAAAAAACTTCATAGAAACCAAAAAAATCGCATAAAATTCTGGTACAAGGGGGTGTGTGCCATGCAAAAGCTGCGCCGGTGGGCGGCGGCTGCACTGTGCGGGGCCGCATTTGCGGGCAGTGCGACGGCGGTTCTGGCCGCGTGTGCGGTCTGCCCCGGGCGGGCGTGGATCGTGCGCGGGGCGCTGTTTTTGCAGGACCCCGCGGCGGCTGCGGCCATCGCCTGGCCAGCGGATGCCGCCCGGGCCGCCTACAAGCCCCAGAAGCCGGACCGCCGCCCCACGCCCGTGCCCACGGCGACGCCCTCCCCGGCTCCGACAGCTGCGGCAACGCCCACGCCGGAGCCGTCCCCCGTTTCCACGCCGCTGCCCAGCGCCGCGCCGGAGCTGGACGACGCGGGCCGCATCCGCAGCGTGACACTCAGGCAGGGCAGCGGCGACGGTTATGTGGCACTGGCCGCAGGCAGCATCCGAAACAGCACCGAACACACCGACGCTGACCTGCGCGCCGCCGTGACGACGCAAAATTTACCGTTTGCCGTTGAAAAGAATAGTGCCCTGCCGCAGGTGCTCATCATGCACACCCATGCCACCGAGAGCTACCAGACCTGGCCGGATCCCGTGTTTGACCCCGGCTACACGGCCCGCAGCAAAAGCACGGCGCTGAATATGTGTGCCGTCGGAGAGAAAATGGCGCAGGTGCTCAACGCGGCGGGCATCCGCACGCTGCACGACGAAACGCTCTACGACGCGCCCGGCTACACTGACAGCTATAAGCGCAGCCGCGCGGGCGTGCAGACGTATCTGGAGCGCTACCCTTCTATAAAGGTCGTGCTGGATGTCCACCGCGATGCCATCGAGGACAGCGACGGCACGCGGGTCAAGCCCGTGTGCGAGATCGACGGCGAGAGCACGGCGCAGGTCATGGTCATTGCCGGGTGCGGCAACGGCAGCAGCATTGCCCTGCCTAACTGGCGGCTCAATCTGCGTTTTGCCGCCGAATGGGAGGCCGCTATGGAAAGTGCCTACCCGGGCCTGACCCGCCCCGTGCTGTGCGGGTATCGGTTTTACAATCAGGATTTAACGACAGGCAGTCTTTTAATAGAGATCGGCGGCCACGCGAACACGCTGGACGAGGCCCTCCGCGCCGGAGAGTACGCCGCCAAGGCGCTGGCGGCGGTGCTGGGAGGGTAAATCTCAAAATCTCTTATTACAGTTTTAATCAAGGGGCGGGATTCATCCCTCCCGGGCAGCTTGCGCCGCCGCACACTCCCACGGGCGGATATGGAATCCGCCCCTACGGTAGGAATCGGCGTCCCCGACGCCCCGCAGACCTTCATAGCATCGCAAACGTAACATCATCGCCGCGCGGTAGGGGCCGGACATGTCCGGCCCTGCACCTTCCCATAAACGCCTGCCCGCGGGATACCTCCGGGCCGGGCATGCCCGGCCCCTACAACCCCTGCAACCCTGCAACTCTGCAAATATCGGCTCTTTACTTTTTATAAAATACCTGTTACAATAGGAACATTCATATATAAAGAGGAGTGGACTATCCATGCAGAGAACGGAACTTGCATCGCTGTACAAGGCCACCCCTGCAGACGGCACCAAGGTCACCGTCTGCGGCTGGGCCAAGACTGTGCGCGATTCTAAAAATATCGGCTTTATCTCGCTGTCCGACGGCAGCTGCTATAAGCCCGTCCAGATCGTTTTTCAGGCCGACAAGCTCGCCAACTATGCCGAGATCGCCAAGTGCGGTCTGTACACGAGCTTTGAGGTCACCGGCAGCGTTGTTGTGACCCCGGGTGCCAAGCAGCCCTTTGAGATCAATGCGGATGAAATCACCGTGCTCGGCCCCTGCGGCGGCGACTATCCGCTGCAGAAAAAGAAGATGGGCATGGACTACCTGCGCACCATGACCCACCTGCGCCCCCGCACCAACACCTTCAACGCTGCGTTCCGCGTGCGCGGCCAGGCGGCGTTCGCCCTGCACCAGTTCTTCCATGAGCACGGCTTTACCTACGTGCATACGCCGATTTTCACAGGCTCTGACTGTGAAGGTGCCGGTGAGATGTTCCAAGTGACCACCCTTGACCTCAACGATATCCCCCGCAACGACGAGGGCGGCGTTGACTACACGAAGGACTTCTTCAAGCGTCCTGTCAACCTGACCGTTTCCGGCCAGCTGGAGGCCGAGGCCATGGCCATGGCGCTGGGCAACGTCTACACGTTCGGCCCCACCTTCCGCGCCGAGAAGAGCTACGACACCCGCCATGCCGCCGAGTTCTGGATGATCGAGCCCGAGATGGCCTTCGCCGACCTGAACACCTATCTCGAGACCGCCGAGGCCATGACCCGCTACGTCATCCGCTACCTGCTGGACAACTGCCCCGACGAGCTGGCCTTCTTCAACCAGTTCTTTGACAAGGGCCTGATCGAGCGCCTCGAGCTGGTCGCATCCAGCGACTTTGCCCGCGTGACCTACACCGACGCCATCGAGCTGCTGAAGAAGAACAACGACAACTTCCAGTATAAAGTCGAGTGGGGCACCGACCTGCAGACCGAGCACGAGCGCTACCTGACCGAGCAGATCTTCAAGAAGCCCGTGTTCGTCACCGACTACCCGAAGGAAATCAAGGCATTCTACATGCGCCAGAACGAGGACGGCAAGACCGTGGCCGCCGCCGATATGCTGGTTCCCGGCATCGGTGAGCTGATCGGCGGCTCTCAGCGTGAGGAGCGCCTCGATGTGCTGGAAGCCCGCATGAAGGAGCTGGGCCTGAACACCGCCGACTACGACTGGTATCTCGACCTGCGCCGCTACGGCAGCGTCAAGCATGCGGGCTACGGACTGGGCTTTGAGCGCCTGCTGATGTACGTCACCGGCATCCCCAACATCCGCGACGTCATCCCCTTCCCCCGTACCTGCGGTGGTTTTTGATGCAGCCCATTGCCGCACCGCTGCTGCAATGGTTTGACGCAAACAAGAGGCTCCTGCCTTTCCGGCAGGAGCCTTCTGCGTACCATATCTGGGTCAGCGAGATCATGCTCCAACAGACCCGCGTGGCAGCGGCCATCCCCTATTATGAACGCTTTATCGCGGCTTTGCCGGACCCCGCCGCGCTGGCGGCCTGTGAGCCGGACGCCCTGCGCAAGCTGTGGCAGGGGCTGGGCTACTACAACCGCGTCAACAATATGCAGAAGGCTGCCCGCATCGTCTGCGAGCAGTACGGCGGCGACCTGCCCGCCGACTACGACGCCCTGCGCAGTCTGCCGGGCATCGGTGACTACACGGCGGGCGCGGTGGCCAGCATTGCGTTTGGCATCCCCGTCCCCGCGGTGGACGGCAACGTCCTGCGCGTTTTTGCGCGGCTGTACAACGACGACGCGGACGTCATGGCCCCGGCAACGAAGAAAGCCTTTACCGTGCGGGTGCTGGACCAGATGCCCAAGGCCACGCCCGGCCCCTACAACGAGGCCCTGATGGAGCTGGGTGCGCTGGTCTGCATCCCCGGCACGCCCCACTGTGAAGAATGCCCGCTGGCCGATTTGTGCCGGGGCTATGCGGCTGGCCGGGCGGACCAGCTGCCTGTGAAGCCCGCGCCCAAGGCCAAGGGCAAGGTGCCCGTGACGGTGGCGTTGATTGAAAGTGAGCAGGGATTGCTTTTGCAGCGCCGCCCCGCACGGGGACTGCTGGCCGGATTGTGGCAGCCCGCAGCGTGGGAAAAAGCGCTGACGCGGGACGAGCTGACCGCCGCACTGGCGGGCATCGGTGTGCAGGCCGCGCTGGACGAGCCTCTGCCCCCCGCAAAGCACGTATTTACGCACAAGATTTGGGAACTCGGCGGCTGGAAGGGCACCGCCCCTGCCTGTGCTCTGCCCGACGGGTATGTCTGGGCCGCGCCGGAGGATTTGGCAGAGGTGTACCCCGTGCCGAATGCGTTCGGGGCGTATGTGAAGGCGAAGTGAGGGTGAGTTTCTCATGGCCATGAACGGCCAGAGCCCCTCAGACCTCGCGGGCTCGGCCAGCTCCCCACTTCGTGGGGCGCCTTTTTTCGCGGGCTCTGCTCGTTTGCCGCTATGTATGACCTCCCGTGGGCTGTGCGCCAGCCACACACCTCCCCGGAGCGGTCAAGACCGCTCCCTACAAACCGGCCGTGAACGGCATTCCGTAGGGAGGGGTCTTGACCCCTCCGCGCCCGTGTTCGCTTAGCGCCCGTAAAAAGGCAATAGAGCCGTAGGGGCCGCACATGTGCGGCCCGCAGCCTGCCCGTCAGCACCCGTTCCAGGAAAGCCGCGGGCGGCATATATGCCGCCCCTACAAGCCATCCCGCAAACGCCCGCCTGCCTTATACGTCCCGGGTCGGGCATGCCCGGCCCCTACAATACAACCAACAAAAACAGGAGCATCACCACGCACGGTGACGCTCCTGTTCTTTTTTACATAGTATGGCTTGCTGCGGTTATTCCAAATTCCCGGTCAGCAGCATGACAGAGGTCAACGCGGCTAACGGTGCGGTCTCGCAGCGCAAAATGCGGGGGCCTAACCCTACGGTCACAGCCCCGGCGGCCTTCGCGGCCTCGGCCTCCTCGACGGAGAAGCCGCCCTCGCTGCCGGTCACGATGGCAACGCGCTTGTACTGCCCGGGGTGCAGCACCTCCCGCAGGGGTGCGCCGCCACCCTCGTAAAAGAACAGCACAACGTCGAAATCCGCAAATGCTTTGCAAACCGCGGCAAAATCGTTCAACGGCAGGGCCACGTGGGGCAGCATGGCGCGGCCCGCCTGCTTGGCGGCCTCGGCGGCAATGCGGTTGTAGCGCTCGTTCTTGACATCCTCTTTTTTTGGCGTGGCTACGCAATACCGGCTGAAAAACGGCACGACCTCGGTCACGCCCAGCTCGACGCTGTGGCGGATGACCTCCTCCAGCTTGCCCGCCTTGGGGTAGCCCGCAAACAGCGTCACGGCGCAGTCCGGCTCGGCCTTGCTCGTCGTGCCGTCGGTGACGGAAAACTCCACCCGCCCCGGCTCGATGGCCGTGACCGTGCCGAGGTATTCCAGCCCGTCCGGCCCGCAGAGCACGACCTCCTCACCGATTCTGGCGCGCATGACGTCGGCCAGATGGTGGGCGTCGCTGCCGGTCAGCGCGGCGCGGCCATCGGCCAGCTCCCGCGTAAAATAACGATGCGGCATAGATCAAGCCTCTTTCTTTTCGCAGATGATGCAGACCCAGCCGCGCTTCTCCTTGACCTCGACAGGCTCGAGACCTGCGGCCTTCAGCCCGGCCAGCACCTCGTCCTTGCGCTCGTCGATGATGCCGCTGGCGATGAACCGTGCGCCCGGGGCCATGAGCACCGGCACATGCGGGGCCAGCGACAGGATGGCAGCCGCCACGATGTTGGCCGTGATGATGTTGTACTGGCCGCTGGCCTTGTCGGACAGGTCGCCGACGAGGACTTTAAAACGGTCCGCCACGCCGTTGCGCGCGGCGTTCTCGCCCGCGGTGCGCACGCACATGGGGTCGATGTCCACGCCCTCGGCGGAGTCTGCGCCTAATTTCAGCGCGGCAATGGCCAGAATGCCGGAGCCGGTGCCGATGTCGAGCACGCGCTCCCCGCCCTTGACAAGGCTGTCCAGCGTCTCGAGGCAGAGCGAGGTCGTCTCATGCGTGCCGGTGCCAAAGGCCATGCCGGGGTCCATGACGATCCTGATGCGGTCCGTCCGGTAATCCTCCCAGCCGGGCACGATGGCGAGGCGCTCGCCGATGTCCATGGCGTGGTAGTACTTCTTCCAGGCGTTCTGCCAGTCCTCCTGCTCGACGCCGGTGGTGTTGAGCTGGTAGCCGATGCCGCTGTTTTTCAGCCGCTCCTCAAACAGGGGCAGCACCTCGGCGGGGTTCTCGTCAGGGGCAAGGTACATGTGTACGATCACGATGTCACGCGGTTTGTCCAGCAGGTCTTGTTCAATTAAATCAACGTGGGCGATCTCCCACGCCTGCTGCTCCAGGTCGCTGTAGTCCTCAATATAAATGCCGCCGTTGGCAACCATCGTTGCGATGGCTTCGGCAGTGTCGGCGTCGCGCTTGGCGACGGTGATGCTGATGTCAGTCCATTCCATGTGGGTGGCTCCTTTATAAATTGCTTGCGGGCGCATACGGAATGCGCCCCTACGAATAACGGGCGCGTTGCAGGGGCGGCCAATGGCCGCCCGCGGAACGCGGTGGCTGCCGCAATGTGCCTGCGGGCGGGCAATGCCCGCCCCTACATGCCCGTAGGGGCGGATCCCATATCCGCCCGAGAACTGCGCCATAACCCCATTTTTACCTATTATACCGTATTTTCCCCCATAATTCAATCACAGAAAGGAGAAATCCCTATGCAAATCACACGCTTGTCTGCTGCTGAATGTGAGGACCTCTACCGCTCTGCCCTGCCGCGGGATTTCCCTGCCGCCGAGCTGAAGCCGTTTGCCGAGATCCAACGCCTGCTGGAGTCCGGCGTCTACGAGCCGCTCCTTCTGACCGATGACGCGGGCGCACGGCTGGCCTATGCGTGGCAGGTCGTGCTGCCGGGCCAGCGCACGGCGCTGCTGGACTACTTTGCCGTGCGGTACGACCTGCGCGGCAGCGGCGTGGGCACGGCGGCGCTGGGGCTGGTCCGGGACTACGATGCCATGCGGGTACACGACCTGGTGCTGGAATGTGAGCACCCCGCCGAGGCTCCCGACCCGTCCACCGCGCGGCGGCGCATTGGGTTTTACCTGCGGGCAGGCGCGCGGGCCACGGCGCTGGAAAGCCGGGTGTTCGGCACGCGGTACGCCGTGCTGGCCCTGCCCTGCGGTGGTACGGTCCCCGACGCGGTGCTTTGCAAAGAGCTGCGCACGCTGTACAAGGTCATGGTGCCGCACCCGTATTATCGCGGGCAGGTCATATTTTACGGCAGCTAGGCACATACTACCCCCAAAAAGGGGAGGAATGAAATGTGAAACTGGATCCCAGGCAATATGATGAGATGGTCAGCCGCGCGTCGCCGCCGTCGCCCGTGGTGCGGGACTGCGCGTGGGCGTTTTTGGTCGGCGGGGCCATCTGCACCCTCGGCGAGGCACTGCGGCAATTTTTCCTGATTTGGTACGACAAAACGCTGGCGGGCACGCTGACGAGCATTGCGCTGATTTTTCTGTCCGCCATTTTCACACTGCCGGGCTGGTACCAAAAGCTGGCCGCCAAGGCGGGCGCGGGGACGCTGGTGCCCATTACAGGGTTTGCAAACTCCGTCGTCAGCCCGGCGATTGAATTCAAGGCCGAGGGCTGGGTGACCGGTGTAGGCGCGAGGATTTTCGGTATCGCGGGGCCGGTCATCGCGTTTGGGACGCTGGCCAGCTTTGTGTGGGGCGTGCTCTACTGGCTGCTGGGAAAGGTGGGGTGACCGATGACGCGCAGAGGCGATACCCTGCTGTTTGACGCGCCGCCCACCGTGGCGGCCTGGGCCGCGGCAGGCGGCAAAAAGGAGAGCGAGGGCCCGCTGGCGTCGGCCTTTGACTTTGTGACGCAGGACGCGGCTTTTGGCGAGCAGGGCTGCGAAAACTGGGAGCAGGCCGAAAGCCTCTTGCAGCGCAAGGCCGTGGAGCTCTGTCTGCGCAAGGCGGATATTCCGCGTTCCAAAGTCGATATTGCGTTTGCGGGCGACCTGCAGGCCCAGTGTACGGCCAGCAACTACACGATGCGGGAACTGGGCATCCCGTTTGCGGGCATCTACGGCGCGTGCTCGACCATGGCGGAGACGCTGGGCCTTGCCGCGGTGTTTGCGGCGGGCGGCATGGCCGAGCGGGTCCTGGCGCTGACAAGCAGCCATTTTTGCGCGGCAGAGCGACAATTCCGCACGCCGCTGGAGTACGGTGCCAAGCGCACCCCCACGGCCCAGTGGACAGCCACCGCCGCGGGGGCCTGCCTGGTGCGGGCGCACGGCAGCGCGGGCGTGCCGGTGCTGTCGGTGACGTTTGGCCGCGTGCAGGATTTTGCGGTGCATGACATCAACAACATGGGTGCGGCGATGATGCCTGCGGCAGCCTCGACGCTGCTGCGCTATTTTTCGGCCACAGGGACAAGCCCGCAGGACTTTGACGCGATCTTTACGGGCGATTTGGGCGAGGTCGGTACGGCACTTCTGCATGAGCAGATGGCCAAAGAGGGGCTGCCGCTGGACAACCATAAGGACTGCGGCTGCTTATTATATGATACAAACAGTCAGAATGTACAGGCGGGCGGCAGCGGGGCTGGATGCAGTGCGGCGGTGCTGTGCGGGAAGATCCTGCCGATGCTGGCCGCGGGGCAGCTGCGCCGCGTGCTGTTTCTGGCAACGGGTGCGCTGATGAGCCAGACCACGTTTTTGCAGGGGGAGAGCATCCCGGGCATCGCCCACTGTGTCGAGCTGGGAGGTGCGGTATGAGTTACGTCTGGGCGTTTGTGGTCGGCGGCGCGATCTGCGTCGTAGGGCAGCTTTTTATTGATTACACGAAGCTCTCCCCTGCCCGGATCCTGACCGGGTATGTCGTGGCGGGCGTAATCTTAAGCGCTGTCGGGCTGTACAAGCCGCTGGCGGATTTTGCCGGGGCGGGGGCCAGCGTGCCGCTGCTGGGGTTCGGGCATTTATTGGCCCAGGGCGTGCAGAATGCCGTGGACGAGTGCGGCCTGCCCGGTGCGTTTACCGGCGGCCTGACGGCGGCGTCCGGCGGCATAGCGGCCAGCCTGATTTTTGGCGTGCTGGCTGCACTGGTGGGAAAAAGTAAAGATCAGAACTGAGTGAGGAGTCAGGAGCGGACGCCGCCCCCCTGAGAGGGGCAGACTTCCGGCGGCAACCCGCTGCCGGGCCATAATGGCACGGTTTCCCCTCATCAGTCAGCGGGCGGGGCCGCTGACAGCTTCCCCCGAGGGGGAAGCCATTCAAACAAAAAACAGGGATGCAGATTTCGGTCTGCATCCCTGTTTCTATATTGTTTTTACTGTGCGCTGGACCCAAGCGTAACAGCCAGCGTCAGCACCTTGCCGTCGCGCTCGACCTGGAGGTTGACGGTGTCGCTGATGCTCTTGTCCTTCAGGTAATTCTTCAACGCGGAGGAATCACTGACGGCGGTGTCATCGACGGCCAGCACGCGGTCACCCGCCTGTACACCGGCGGCGTCGGCACCGCTGCCCTTTGTGACTTCGACAACGTAGACGCCCATTGTGGAGACACCCAGCTGCTGGGCGGTCTGGGCGTCGGTCACATCCATGATCTTGACGCCCAGCGCGGGACGAGCCACGCTGCCGTTCTCGATCAGCTGCCGGCCGATCTCCATGGCTGTGTTGATGGGGATCGCAAAGCCGATGCCCTCGGCCTCACTGTAGCTGGACTTGGCATTGACAATGCCGATCAGCTCGCCGTTCGCATTGAACAGGCCGCCGCCGGAGTTGCCCGGACTGATGGACGCATCGGTCTGAATCAGCGTCATATCGTTGTTTTGCACGGTGACCTGACGGTTCAGCGCACTGACGATGCCATCGGTGACAGTGTTGGACAGCGTGCCCAGCGGGTTGCCGACGGCGACGGCGACCTCGCCCACGGCCAGGGCGTCACTGTCGCCGATGACTGCCGGGGTCAGGCCCGTAGCATCAATTTTCAGCACCGCGATGTCGGAGGTGGAATCCTGACCGACGACGGTGGCGTCGTAGCTCTCGTCGCTGCCGTTCAGCTGCACCTTTACGCTGGTCGCGCCGCTGACGACGTGGGCGCAGGTCAGGATGTAGCCGTCCTGGCTGATGATGACGCCGGAACCGGCACCGCTCTGGACGTAGTAGCCGCCGAACCAGGTCTGGCTGCTGCTCATCTGCTCGGTGGTGATGGCGACAACGCTGGGCGAGACGACAGACGCGATCTGCTGCACGCTCATGCTTGTGCCATCGGTGCTGCCTGCGGCGGTGGCATCCGTGCTGCGCTCTACCTGCTGGACGACCACCTGGTTGCCTGTCAGGCCCGCACGGCTGGCGACCACAGCGCCGCCCAGACCGCCGCCGAAGCCCAGCGCAGCCACGCCGACGCAGGCCAGCACGCGGAGCAGGACCTTGCTGCCCTTTTTCTTCTGGGGCACGGGGGGCTGCTGCGGGGCGCTGGAATAGCTGTAGCCGTTGTAGCCGCCGTTATTGCCATTGCCGCCGCTGAAGCTGCTGGTGTAGCCGTTGGAATCCTGCTGGGGATTCTGGCCGGACGTGCTGCCGGAATTGTAGGAAGAATAATCTGTGCGCGCCGTGTTGGCAGTGTTGGCACCGCTGGAGCCTACGTTGGGGTAGCTGCTCTGTTGGGGCTGCTGGTTCTGCGCGGGGGCGCTCTGCTCGGGCTGCGGGTTCTGGCCGTTCGGCTGACCGCTGCCGGATGTATTGTTATAGAGACCGGAGTAATCGTATTCGTTGCTCATAGTGGTCGTCTCCTTTCGCTTTCTATGCCTACAGTATACAGGCTAATTGTGAAATAGGTTTCGTCAGAGAGTGAAAAGTATGTGAAAAACGGTGAAGATTATGACAATTTGCAGCGTTGCGCCGCACAATAAAATATGATATAATCAAATCATAAAACACATATAAAGGAGGCGTTTTCTATGAAAAGGATGTTAAAGCGTATTTTGGTTGTGCTTCTGGTATTGATCCTGCTGGCAGTGGCGGGCTTCGGCGTGCTGTACGCCGGGCGGCTGCGCACGGTAAACAGCATAGAGCAGATCACCGCGTATGACGACTATAACCTTTACCGCATGGATGTCACGTATGATTATTCCATCGACGATGTCATCAACTACGGCATCACCGACAACCAGTCGATGATCGACGCGATTTTAAAGGAAACGCTTCCCCTGCTGCCGGTCCGCATGAAAGCCCCGAACTATGGATGCAGCGCCTTTGCGACAGTGTCCGATGGGAATATCCTGATGGGCCGCAACTATGATTTCAAGCGCGACACCTCGGCCATGCTGGTTTATTGTACGCCGAAGGACGGCTACAAATCCGTGGCGCTGGCCGCGCTGGATAATATCTCGGCCAACCAGCCGGACATATCCATGGCGAAAAAGCTCGCCTGCCTGACCGCTCCGTTCATCTGTCTGGACGGCATGAATGAAAAGGGTGTTTCCATCGCGGTGCTGACGCTGGACAGCGAGCCGGTCAACCAGAGCACCGGCAAGCAGAAGATTTTTACCACCCTTGCTATCCGTCTGGTGCTGGACCGCGCCGCCACGACGCAGGAGGCCGTTGACCTGCTGGACAGCTACGATATGTTTGCGACCTCCGGGCGGGACTACCACTTCTTTGTCGTTGATGCAAGCGGCGATGCCCGCGTGCTGGAATATGACCCGGAGCAGGAGGGCCGCCCGCTGCGCTGGACGGCGATGCAGGCCATCACGAATTTTTACGGCTGCTATGCCTACATGGTGCAGCCAAACCAGAGAAATGGCATCTACGGCCACGGAAAAGAGCGCTATGACGCTATTATGGAAGTGCTGGCAATGCGCGATCCCGACGGGGATATTCCTGCGGATATCGCATGGAAGGCGTTGCAGGCAGCCGCCCAGGACCCCAGCCCCAACGATGTGACCAGCAACACCCAGTGGTCGCTGGTCTATGACGACACCGACCTGACCGCGCAGATCGTCATCCGCCGCAAATGGGGCGACGTGATACACTACGACCTGAACACCAACGAAATCGACGGGTAATGCTATGCAGATCAGGCAGGAAAAAGGCTGCTACACTCTATATAAGGAAAACGAGGCCATCGGCACAGCCGTCGTGGACGGCACGACCATCCTGCGGTTGGAGGTCGTGCCCCGGTGGCGCGGGCGCGGCTACGGCAGTTATCTGTTGAAAGAGCTTCTGCGCCAAAACGGCGGACTGGACCCAAAGCAGGCCACGCGGTTCACGGCTCCCCTGCCCCGGGATGCCGCGGGCAGGGCGCTGGCGCAAAAATATGGCTTTGCCCCGGACGGCAGCCAGCTGGTGCGCCGCCGCGTGCCCGACCTGTCCGCCGTGCAGCTCTGCCATGCGTTTTTGACCACACGGCTCGCCCCCGGCGGGCTGTACGTGGATGCCACCTGCGGCAACGGCCACGACACGCAGTTCCTGTGTACGCTGGCTGGCCCGGCAGGGCACGTGCTGGGACTGGATATTCAACAGCAGGCCGTTGATAACACAAACGCGCGGCTGGCAGCGGCAGGCTATGGCGCAGTGGGGCGTGCGGTGCTGCACGACCACGCCCGCCTGGCTGAGCTGGTGCAGCCCGGCACGGCGGACTGCGTGCTGTTCAACTTCGGCTGGCTGCCGGGTGCGGAGCATGATGTGCATTCCACGGCGGACGGCAGTGTGCCCGCCATGCGTGCGGCGCTGGAGGCTCTGCGCCCCGGCGGCGTGCTGGCCGCGGTGCTCTACAGCGGAAAGGTCATCGGTGACGCCGAGAAGCAGGCCGCGCTGGCGTTTTTTAAGGCCCTGCCGCTGACGCAGTATACCGTGCTGGTCTGCGAGTTTGCAAACTGGGCGCAGACAGCGCCGCTGCCGTGCTTTGTGATCAAAAAGTAAAGGCTGTACGTTAAGGCAAGCGGGCAGAGCCCCTCAGGCCTCGCAGGCTCGGCCAGCTCCCCTGTAAGGGGCGCCTTTTTGCGCGGGCCCTGCCCGCGGGAAAGCCTCCCCTTACAGGGGAGGTGGTCAAGCGCAGCGATGACCGGAGGGGCTTTGCCCGTTCGCCGCAATAACAAAGGATACCCCCGTCAGGCGCACATACCTGACGGGGGTATCTTTATTCTATAAACAGAATTTACGCCTTGACCTCCGGTGCGCCGCCGCCCAGCTTGGGGATGGGGCAATGGAGGATATACCATGCAAACAGCACGGACGAGATGCTCCAGGTCAGCGGATAGGCCCAGAACACAACGCCGATGTTGCGGATGAAGTGCAGCGTGACCGTGATGTAGGTGATGCGTAGCAGACACCAGACCGCCAGCATGACCATCATTGGCACGACGGGGCGGCCCAGACCGCGCAGGATGCCCGCGCAGCAATGGCTGAACGCCAGCAGGCAGTAGAACAGCGTGATGGTGTGGGCCTGCCGCACGCCGAACGCGATGACGTCGGCCTCGCGGCTGAAAGCACCGATGAGCCACGGCGACGCAGCGTAGATGGTGGCGCCGACGACCTCGGCCATGAGCACCGAGCACAGACACCCGAACTTCATGCCCTTCTTCACGCGGTCCGGCTGGCCCGCGCCGACGTTCTGGCTGACGAACGTCGCCAGTGCCATGGCAAAGCAGGTCACGGGCAGGAAGGCGAAGCCCTCCACCTTGCTGTACGCGCCGCACCCGGCCATGGCCTGTGCACCGAACGAGTTGATGTTGGACTGCACAATGACGTTGGCAATCGAGATGACCGAGTTCTGGATGCCGGACGGCAGGCCCTGCACGATGACAGCCTTTAGCGACGGACCGTCAAATTTTACCTCGCTCCAATGCACGGCCCACGCCTCTTGGGAGCGCGTCAGCTTGGCAAATGCCAGAACGGCGCTGACCGTCTGGGAGGCAATCGTTGCGAACGCCGCCGCGGCCACGCCCATGCGCAGCCAGCCGACGAGGATCAGATCGAGCACGATGTTGATGAGAGAGGCAGCAATTAAATACCGCATCGGGCTCTTGCTGTCGCCGACGGATTGCAGAATACTTGCACCTACGTTATACATGACAACGGCAATTGAGCCGATGAAGTACATACGGAAGTAGGCGATGGAGTTGACGAGCACGTCGTCCGGCGTGCCCATCCAGCGCAGGATCTGCGGCGTTAAGATCACGCCGATCACCGTCAGCCCGACACCGGCCACCAGGCCCAGCGCCACGGTGGTGTGGATCGTGCGGCGCATTCTGTCCCAGTCCTTGGCGCCAAAATACCGCGCGACCACGACGCCCGCGCCCAACGATACACCGTTGACAAAGCCGGTCAGCAGAAAAATCAGGCTGCCTGACGAGCCGACAGCGGCGAGCGCCTCGCCGCCCAGAAAGTTGCCGACGATCAGCGAGTCGGCGGCATTATACAGCTGCTGGAACAGGTTGCTGATAAAAATCGGCAGCGCAAACAGCAGCATTCCCCTGGCAACACTGCCCTGGGTCAGGGTCGTTTTTTGTTTTGTTTCCATAGTTTGCTTTCTCTATACCCATATCCTGAGCGGCAGAGTGCGGGTGCCTATAGAATGCGCCCCTGCGGGTGTGATTCGTAGGGGCGGATTCCATATCCGCCCGCAAAGTGCCGTATGTTTACACCAATACGTCCTTAATCAATAAGCTCAGCCCGCCGGTTGCCGAATGGATAAACTCCACGGCGTCGTCCGAGCTGCACAGCTCGGCGGGAATCCTGATCTCAATGCCGGACTCGGTCTTGAAGCTGCGGCTTTCCAGTTTTTTGATGCGCGCGGGGGTCACGGTCACGCGGTCATTCTCCTGCACGCCGGTCTCGGCCAGCGCCTCCTCAAACCTGGGGGCGGCCAGGGGAAAATTCTCCCGGATGCGCTCGCGCACGTCCTCGACGGAGATCTGGTTGTCCACGGCCTGGTTGCGCACCAGCAGCTCGACGGCAGTCTCGGTGCCGCCGTCAAACGGGGGCACATCGTCCAGCGCCTCCGGCTCGGGGTAGGCCTCCTTCACGGCGGCCACGGCGGTCTCGCAGACGGCCTTGAGCTTGGCTTTCTCCTGCAAAGCCTCCGTGCAGCCGAACACGCGGGTGGACAGGTAAAAGTCCTTCCTGTCGTCCAGCGTGAACTTCTTCTCGATCAAACGCACCGTGCCGTTGGCGCGGTCAATGAGCGCGGCTTCGTCGGCCTTGGGCGTGCCGGGCAGCAGCGTGCGCTGCGGCACCATGCTGCTGAACCGGCCATTGCCCATCAGCTCGGTGTGGTGGGTGTAGCCGGGGCGGTAGTTGAGCTTGAGCACGCCGTAGAACGGCACGCCGTCGGCGGTAAAGTCCACGACGGCCAGATCGCCCGCCGGGATGGCCTGATATTGCAGCATCTGCTCAAAGATGACGCCCGCAATGCGGCGGGACAGGTCGATGAAATCCTGATTCTGCGCCATCTCCGCGGCAAAAGCGGAGTCCGGCAGGAACCGGCAGTTCTTTACCTCGTCGCTGGCGAACGCGCGCTCAAGCGTGGCGGTGTAATACTCGTACAGGTCAGCGTCCATGTCCATGGCGCGGTCCGACAGAACCGGCTCCGATGCGCCGGGGTCCAGCAGATGCAGAACGACCTGATTGATTTTGACTTCCATAGAATGATAGCTCCTTAAAAATGGCAATATAAAATACTATACCACGATTTTCCGGGTTTGACCAGCGGCAGCCCCGGGCAAAATAGTGACGAAAGAGGTGATTTGTATGAACAAGGCTGAAAAAGAGACGCTGCTGCGCCGCACCGCACCCAGCCGCCAGAAGCAGGCACAGGAATATCTGCAGGGCCGCAGCCCCGGCACGATGCAGCGCTACGCCCCCGACGCCCACGCCGACCCGGAACAGGGCTGGGTGGAGAGTGAGGAGACGGTGAAAGAGCTGGTAAAGTGGCGGGAGGAGGCAATTTATTGAGGGCGGCTTCCCCCTTGGGGGAAGCTGTCAGTGGCCCCGACCACTGACTGATGAGGGGCAGGTGCGCCAGTATAGCCCGTTTGCCGAATGGCCGCACGGTAGGGGCCGGGCATGCCCGGCCCGCGGCCTTCCCACAGACGCGATTTTGCCTTTTTGCTGAGGGCCGGGCATGCCCGGCCCCTACGCGGCGGCATTCCTTATAAAAGGCGGCTATGGTGAGCTTACCTCTCATCCGGCCCTGCGGGGCCACCTTCAGTCTACGCGCCAAGAGCCGTCTACGGCGGTTGCGCTCCGACACGCGCCTGCGGGCGCAGCCCCTCGGGGGAAGGCTTTAGGACTGTGCCGTCAGCTTGCTGTTGGCCTTGCGGGTGAAGCGCTCGTTGTCCACAATATACCGCTCATGGGTCGCGGCGGCGATTTCGGTCACGTCGTCGTAGACGCGGGCGGTGAAGTGCAGGCGGCGGTCCTCGACGGCGGTCAGCTCGCAGTCGCAGTGTACGACCATGCCCACGGGCGTGGGGGCTGTGTGGGCCAGCGTCAGCGCCGTGCCGACGGTGCCCTGGTCAAGCTCCAGCTCTGCCGCAACGGACTGCCAGCAGGCCCTTTCGATCAGGGCCGCCACGGCGGGTGTGGCCAGCACGGGCAGCTCACCGCTGCCCATGGCCAGCGCGGTGTTTTCGGTGGTGACACGCAGCGCCGCGTGTCCTTTGATGCCGGGGGTCAGCATATAACATTCTCCTAAATTGGTTTTTATTTATAATATAGCATACTTCTAGGCAAAAAGATAGTAGGGGCCGCACACGTGCGGCCCCTACATGGCGGTCCCCACGAACAAAGCGACAAATTTTTCCCAGCATCTTGCACTTTCCCCTCAAGTCCGCTATACTATTAAGGATAAGCAAGGGAGGCTGTAGCGTTTGAAGATAAACCGGCGGTCTCCCCTTTTTTTGCGGCCATTATGAGGAGGATTTCATTCATGGCAGAAAAAATCGATTACTCGAAAGGCATCTATGATGCCAAACAGCTGGGCACGCCCAAGCTGTTGATCCTCGGCGCACAGCACATGTTTGCAATGTTCGGCGCAACCGTGCTGGTGCCTCTGCTGACCGGCCTGAGCGTCAGCACCACACTGCTCTGCGCAGGTCTGGGCACGCTGCTGTTCCACTTCCTGTGCAAGGGCAAGGTGCCCGCGTTCCTGGGCTCCAGCTTTGCGTATCTGGGCGGCTTCACCATCGTGACGAACGGCGGTGCCAATCCCGAGAATCTGCCCTACGCCTGTGCGGCTGTGGCGCTGTCCGGCCTGGTCTACGTGCTGTTCAGCGGCCTGATCACCGCGTTCGGCATCCGCAAGATGATGCGCTTCTTCCCGCCTGTTGTCACCGGCCCCATCATCATCTCCATCGGCTTGATCCTGGCCCCGAGTGCTATCTCCAACTGCCAGTCCAACTGGCTGCTGGCCTTTGTGGCGCTGGCTACCGTCATCGTCTGCAACATCTGGGGCAAGGGCATGGTCAAGATCCTGCCCATCCTGATCGGTGTGCTGGTCTCCTACGCGGTTGCGCTCGTGACCGGCGCTGTTGACTTCCAGACCATCGGTGCGGCGGCCTGGTTCGGCATCCCCCTGCATAAGGATTCCATGGGGCTGTTCGCTATTGACGGCAGCGAGACCTTCATCAGCGCTGTGTTCACCATCGTGCCCATCGCGCTGGCAACCATGATGGAGCATATCGGCGACATCGCCGCTATCTCCGCCACCACCGGCAAGAACTACATCCGTGACCCGGGCCTGAACAAGACCCTGCTGGGCGACGGTCTGGCTACCGCCATGGCCGGTCTGCTGGGCGGCCCCGCCAACACCACCTACGGCGAGAACACCGGCGTTCTGGCCCTGACGAAGATTTATGATCCCCTCGTCATCCGCATTGCTGCTGTGTTTGCGCTGATCCTGAGCTTCTGCCCGAAGTTTGAGGCCGTTATCAACACGATCCCCTCCGGCATCGTCGGCGGCATCAGCTTTGTGCTGTACGGCATGATCTCCGCCATCGGCGTGCGCAACGTTGTCGAGAACAAGGTCGACTTCACCAACTCCCGCAACCTGATCATTGCCGCGGTCATTCTGGTCTGCGCCCTGGGCTTCAACTCGGTGGGCGGCATCACGTTTGCGATTGCGGGCGTTAACATCAACCTGTCCGGTCTGGCCATCGCCGCCATCGCCGGTATCCTGCTGAACGCTATCCTGCCCGGCAACGACTACGAGTTCGACGAGGGCAGCAACGAGCCGGAGAGCGCCAGCCTGCGTGTTTGATAAATAGTGCTCTCCTTGGCCCCCTCTGCGAGGGGGCTCCCGCCGCAGCGGGTGGGGGAGAGAACCTTGCGGCAGTCCGAAATATTTCGGGCAATGGCGAAGCTCTCTTCCTCCGGCCCTGCGGGGCCACCGCTCCCCTTCTGGCGCAAGCGCCACCTCCCCCGTGTCGGGGGAGTCTGTCTCGCAGAGGGAGGCAAGGAAACGGAAAGGAATACCTTATGACTGCTGCTGACTTTTCCAACCTGCATCTTCAATACAAGGCCGAACAGGCCGAGGGCGAGGTCCCGGCGGTCATTGAGCATGATTTCCCCGGCGGACGAATGGTCGACCACTATTTTGTCACCCCCTCCCCTGCCTTCTGGGCGGACGAGGGCGTCCAAAGCCTGGACGGCGTGTCCGGCATCCTGTTTTTGCAGCAGCCGGACGGCGCACCGTGGAAGATCCTCGTCCATGAGCCGAGCATGATCAAAGAAGTCGTGTTCGACTTCCCGGAAGAAGAATTCCGCAAAATGCTGGCAGACAACGCCATGATTTTGCCCGGCGAGCCAGGCTTTACCCCCATTACCGACTAAGCACCCCCCCGGATGCGAGAATTTTCGCATCCGGGGGATTTTTTTTGCGTTTTTCGCTTGACAAAACCTATTTCAGGATGTATCATATGAACAAATAAACATATGAAAGGATGATGACATTGGCAGAGAGCGAAAAAACGCCCGAACGCTCCCCCGAGTCCGCCCAGCTGGACGAGGCCGCCATCCGCCGTTTGCAGGACGACCTGCCCGACGACGAGGTGCTTTATGATTTGGCCGAGCTGTTCCGCGTCTTTGGCGATTCCACCCGCATCAAAATTTTGTATGCGCTGTTTGAGAGCAAACTCTGCGTCAACGATATTGCCCAGGTCGTGGGCATCTCCCAGAGTGCCGTCAGCCACCAGCTGCGGCTGCTGAAAACCAGCAAGCTCGTCAAGTTCCGCCGCGAGGGCAAGGCCATGTACTACTCCCTCGACGATGACCACGTCCGCAGCATGATCGCCCTGGGCATGGAGCATACGGAGGAATAAAATTGTTGAAAGCTTCCCCCCCCGGGGAGAAGCCTTCAAACTACGTTACCCCATATTAAAAATTACTATATATAAAGGAGACTGCCACCATGCAGAAGAAATTCAAGATCGAAGTCGACTGCGCGAACTGCGCCGCCAAAATTGAGACCGCCATCAAGGCACTGCCCGGCGTCAAGAATGCCAGCGTCAGCTTCATGGCCCAGAAGCTGCTGCTGGAGGCCGACGACGACAAGTTCGACGCCGTGCTGAAGGATGCCGTCAAGACCGCCAAGAAGGTCGAGCCCGATTTCGAGATCGAGCTGTAAGTTCTGCCATAAAGCAGCCCATCCTGCCGATGGGCGCTTTTTATACCCCAAACGGAGGCTACCCTCATGACAAAGAAACAGAAAAAGACGCTGAAGCGCATTATCGCTGCGGCGGTACTCACGGTGCTGCTGGCACTGCTGTTCCATTTTGTGGAGCTGCCCTGGTTCGTTCAGCTTGTGCTGTGGCTTGTGCCCTATTTAGTCATTGGCCATGATGTCCTGCGCAAGGCGTTCATGGGCATCAAGAACGGCGAAGTTTTTGACGAAAACTTCCTGATGGCCGTCGCCACGGTCGGCGCCATCGGCTGCGGCGAGTATGCCGAGGGCGTGGCCGTTATGCTGTTCTACCAGATCGGCGAGTTGTTCCAGTCCTACGCCGTCGGCAAGAGCCGTTCGAGCATCACCGCGCTGATGGACATCCGTCCCGACAGCGCGAATTTGGAGGCCGGGGACGGCAGCGTCTCCGTCGTTGACCCCGATGATGTGCCCATTGGCGCGACCATCGTCGTCAAGCCCGGTGAGAAGATCCCGCTGGACGGCGTGGTCCTGACCGGTGAGTCCACCCTGAATACCGCAGCTCTGACCGGCGAGAGCCGCCCGCGCACCGTACGCCCCGGGGATGAGGTCATCAGCGGCTGTGTGAACGCCGACGGTGTGCTGCGCATCCGGACCACGAAGATTTATGGGGAGTCCACCGTTGCAAAAATCCTTGACCTGGTGGAAAATTCCAGCCTGAAGAAAGCGCCGGTTGAAAACTTCATCACGAAGTTCGCCCGCTGCTACACCCCCGCTGTCTGCATCGGCGCACTGGTGCTGGCGGTTGTGCCGCCGCTGTTGCTGGGCAACTGGCTTGACTGGCTCATGCGCGCACTGACCTTCCTGGTCATCAGCTGCCCCTGCGCACTGGTCATCTCGATCCCGCTGACCTTCTTCGGCGGTATCGGCGGCGCGTCCAAGTGCGGTATCCTCGTCAAGGGCGGCAACTATCTCGAGGCCCTGTCCAAGACCGGCGTGGCCGTGTTTGACAAGACCGGCACCCTGACGAAGGGAGTTTTCAAGGTCACGCACACCACCCCCGCCGACGGCGTGACCGAGGCCGACCTGCTCGAGAGTGCGGCGCTGGCCGAGAGCTTCTCGAACCATCCCATCAGCAAGAGCCTGCGCGAGGCCTGCCCGGGTCTGGACGCCAAGCGTGCGTCCGACGCGCAGGAGATCGCGGGTCACGGCGTGAAAACGCAGGTGGATGGCCGCACCGTGCTGGCCGGCAACGCCCGCCTGATGGAGAGCGAGCATATTGACTACACCGCCGCCGAGGGCGCAGGCACGATTGTCTACGTCGCCCGCGACGGGCAGTTCCTTGGCTCCATCCTGATTTCCGATGAGGAAAAGCCTACCGCCAGGACCGCCATGCAGGGCCTGCAGGCACAGGGCGTGCGCACCGTCATGCTGACCGGTGACGCCCCCGCTGTGGCTGAGCTGGTCGCAAAGGATCTGGGCATCGACGAGGTGCACGCGGGACTGCTGCCCGCCGACAAGGTCGCGTGGGTCGAAAAGCTGCTGGCCCAGAAGCCCGAGAAGAAGGAGCTTGCCTTTGTGGGCGACGGCATCAACGACGCGCCGGTCCTGATGCGTGCCGACATCGGTATTGCGATGGGCGCGCTTGGCAGTGACGCCGCAATCGAGGCCGCCGACATCGTGCTGATGGACGACGACCCGGCCAAGATCAGCCTGGCCATGCGCATCTCCCGCAAGTGCATGCGCATTGTCTACCAGAACATCGTCTTTGCGCTGGCGGTCAAGGCGCTCTGCCTGATCCTGACCGCGCTTGGCATCACCAACATGTGGTGGGGCGTCTTTGCGGACGTCGGCGTCATGGTGCTGGCCGTGCTGAACGCGACCCGGATGCTGAATGTGAAAGAGTATCAGTAAAATTGCAATAGAAAAGGCGTGTGCCCGTGGGTGGGTGCACGCCTTTTTAGGTTGCGGGCAGCGGAAAACGGGCAGGAACCCCTCAGGCCTCGCAAGCTCGGCCAGCTCCCCTGATGGGGCGCCTTTTAGCGTGGGCTTTGCCCGCGTGAAAGCCTCCCCATCAGGGGAGGTGGTCGAGCGCCAGCGAAGACCGGAAGGGTTCCTGCCCGTTTCCCATTACATCAGCCCCTCCGGGTCAAGATACGCGCCGTCCTTCACGCACTCCAAATGAATGTGCGCGTCACCGCTGGTCTCCGCGGGAATGCTGCCGGCGGTGCCCAGCGCGGCGGCGGCTGTCACGCTGTCCCCTGCCTTCACGGCGGGGGCAGCGACGCCGCAGTACCGCCACGTCACGCCGTTTGCGTCCTCGACCTCGACCACACCGCCCCACAGCGCGTCCTCACTCACCGAGACGACCTTGCCCGCCTTGGCGGCGGTCACACTCTCCCCTGCCGGGGCGGCGTAGTCTGCGCCGTTGTGGGTGCGCCAGTCGCCTAAGGTCGCACTGTAGACCAGTTCATTGCCGCTGAACGCCGCCAGCGGCTTCGCGTCCCAGAAACCGGGCTTGGTGACAGTCTGTGCGGGCGGCGCAGCAGTGGCCTTCGGGGCCTGCGCTGCAGCAGGCGCAGGGGTGGCCGAGGGCTTTTCCGTTGCGGCGGGTGTGGTCGTCGGCTTGGGCACGTCCTGCGCGGGCTTGTCGATGGCGGTGTCGGGCTGTGTCCAGGCGGAATCATTCTGCAGCGCTTCCTTGCGGGTGCGCGTCAGGTCGGCCACGTTGCTGACAACCGTGCGCAGCGCCAGAATGCCCGCCGCGGTGGCTGCAAACACCATGGCCAGACAGAACAGATACAGCCCTTTTTCCCTGAAAAACTGTTTGATGTGGTTCATCTTCCCCCGTCCTTTACTTGTGAAGGTGTTGTGTATGCCGTTAGTGTGGACGTCCCGCGCGGCTTTATACATGGCAAATACAATACGTTTTGTATAATGTGGTGGTATAATACAAAACGACGATGTCTCTCTGCAAAATTTCCGTTGCATTTCTGCGCAAAACCGTGTATTATATACTATTGGATTATTATAGAGGAGTGTGCCCCGATGTGACGACCTCATAACTGTATAACCCCAAACGGCCATGCGATTTTTGTAGGGGCGAGCATTGCTCGCCCGCTGGCCGCTTATCAGACCAGGGACTTTCCCGGAAAGGCGCTGTGTCCGTCAAGCTGGCGGGCGAGCAATGCTCGCCCCTACATTCTCTGCCTTTTGGCCAAGCTGATTTTTACCATTTAACACCAAGGGAGTAATCATGGCATCATTGCGCGAAGAAATCGAATCCCGGCGCACATTTGCGATCATCTCGCACCCCGACGCCGGTAAAACCACACTCACCGAAAAGCTCCTGCTCTACGGTGGGGCCATCCAGACCGCGGGTTCGGTCAAGGGCAAGCAGAGCGCCAAGCATGCGGTGTCCGACTGGATGGACATTGAAAAGCAGCGCGGTATTTCCGTTACCTCGTCTGTTCTGCAGTTCAACTATCAGGGCAAGTGCATCAACATTCTGGACACGCCCGGCCACCAGGACTTCAGTGAGGATACCTACCGCACCCTGATGGCGGCGGACTCCGCCGTCATGGTCATTGACGCCGCCAAGGGCGTTGAGGCCCAGACCATCAAGCTGTTCAAGGTCTGCACGCTGCGCCACATCCCGATTTTCACCTTCATCAACAAGATGGACCGCGAGGCCCGCGACCCGTTTGAGCTGATGGAGAACATTGAAGAAATCCTCGGCATCAAGACCTACCCGATGAACTGGCCCATCAGCTGCGGCAAGGACTTCAAGGGCGTCTATGACCGCAATGCTAAGCGCGTGCTGGCCTTTGAGAGCGATGGCCGCGCCAACGGCGTCAAGATGGTCGAGGAGGTCGAGGCCGAGCTGGGCGACGCCCGCCTGGACGACCTGATCGGCGCTGCCAACCATGAAAAGCTGGCCGAGGACATCGAGCTGCTGGACGGCGCTGCCGAGGAGTTTGACCTCGACGCCGTGCAGCACGGCGAGCTGTCCCCCGTGTTCTTCGGTTCCGCTTTGACGAACTTCGGCGTCGAGCCGTTCTTGAAGGAGTTCCTGCGTCTGACCCCCACCCCGCTGCCCCGCAAGGACGCGCAGAGCGGTGAGCTGGTCGAGCCGTGCAGCGAGCAGTTCAGCGGCTTTATCTTCAAGATCCAGGCCAACATGAACAAGAACCACCGTGACCGCATTGCGTTCCTGCGCATCTGCTCCGGCAAGTTTGAGCGCGGCATGGAGGCGTTCCACGTGCAGGAGGGCAAGAACATCAAGCTGGCCACCGGCACGAGCCTGATGGCCGATGACCGCGCCATCGTCAGCGAGGCCTACGCGGGCGATATTATCGGCCTGTTCGACCCGGGCATCTTCTCCATCGGCGACACACTCTGCACCGGCAAAAAGCATGTGCAGTTTGCGGGCATCCCGACGTTCGCCCCCGAGCACTTCGCCCGTGTGACCCAGGTCGATACGATGAAGCGCAAGCAGTTCGTCAAGGGCATGGAGCAGATCGCCCAGGAGGGCGCGATCCAGATCTTCCGCGACCTCGGCTCCGGCATGGAGGAGGTCATTGTCGGCGTCGTCGGCGTTTTGCAGCTGGAGGTTTTGGAGTACCGCCTGAAAAACGAGTACAATGTAGACATCCGTATGCAGACCCTGCCCTACGAGCATCTGCGCTGGGTGCTGAACGACCCGGAGGAGCTGGACATCAAGCATCTGGACGTGACCAGCGACACCCGCGCCATCGAGGATATGAAGGGCAACCCGCTGCTGCTCTTTGGCAGCCCGTGGAGCATCAACTGGGCCGAGCAGCACAATGAAGCGCTCAAGCTCTCCGAGTTCGGCAACCTGACATTTTAAGGGGAGGCGTTTCCAATGCTGGCGCAGCTGAAAAAGCACCTGACCCTGCACGAACTGTGGGAGGATGCGAAATTCTTCTTCCTGCTGAATCTGGGGCTGGTCGCCACGGCGGTGGGCATCGCCGTTTTCAAAACGCCCAATCACTTTGCGTTCGGCGGCACATCGGGTCTCTCCATTGTGCTGGCGACGCTGTTCCCGCGGTGGAATGTCGGCGCGTTCATGTGGTTCATCAACGCGGCGCTCGTCGTGCTGGGGTTCGTCTTTCTGGGCGTCAGGTCCATGGGGTGGACGATCTACTCGTCGTTCGCGCTGTCGTTCTACGTCAGCCTGTGTGAGCGGGTCTGCCCCCTTTCCGCGCCGCTGACGAGCGATGCGTTTCTGGAGCTCTGCTTCGCGGTAATCCTGTCCGCCGTCGGTGCGGCCATCGTGTTCAACATCGGCGCGTCCACGGGCGGAACAGATATTGTGGCGATGATCCTGAACAAGTACACAAGTATGCCCGTTGGCCGCGCGCTGATGGTCAGTGACCTTGGTATTGTGCTGGTGGGCGCGTATCTCTACGGGCCTGCCACAGGGCTGTACTGCATCCTGGGCATGATCTTGAAAAGTACCGTCGCGGACAGCGCGATTGAAAGTATCAATCTGCGCAAGGTCTGCACGGTGGTCACCTCCAACCCGCAGCCGGTGCGCGATTTTATCGTGAACGACCTGCACCGTTCCGCCACGATGGAACAGGCCGAGGGTGCCTACACCCACGATGAAAAATGGGTGCTGACCACAGTCCTGACCCGCGGCCAGGCCCAGAAGCTCCGCCTGCACGTCCGCGGTCTGGACGACCACGCCTTTATCACGATTGTGAACAGCAGCGAGATCGTGGGCAAGGGCTTCCGGGCAATTTGAAAAATCCTTGCCTCCCTCTGCGAGGGAGGTGGCCCCGCAGGGCCGGAGGGAGAGAACCTTACCATTACCCGAAATATTTCGGATTTCCGCGAGGCTCTCTCCCCCACCGCCTGCGGGCGGAGCCCCCTCGCAGAGGGGGCCAAGGCCCTCCGCGAGAAGGCCGCGGGCCGGGCATACCCGGCCCCTACGAAGCAGCAACCCCGCTATCGGGCAATTGCGGCAAACCCGGCCCTCATCAGTCCACTTTGCGGACAGCTTCCCCCTGCGCGGGGGAAGCCTTTGCATCGCACCCGTCCTCTTTTGGGCGGGTGCTTTTTCTGTGCATACAGTTGTAATCACTCCGTAAATATGGTATACTTTCTATAAGTATCACCATGCTGCTTACAAACAAAATTTACGAGGGGAACCTCTTTATGAGATATTCAAAACACCTTACCTACGCGGAACGTATGTTCCTGCGGGCGCGGCTGAACCGGGTGCGGCATATCACGCTCGACCCGGATGGGCCGGGCGTTGTGCGCATCCATCTTGTGCCCTGCCATAAGCCGGACCGCGAGACGCCGTTCACGGCCATTCTGAATGGGCAGGACATCCTGCCGCTCAACGTCAGCTGGGCCATTCTGCTGACCAACTTCATCGAGGCTTTAAAGCCCTACACCGGGAAGGAGATACGCCCGGAGGAGTGGAGCGCCATCAACGCGCAGGCCGTGGCTGCGACCCGCAAGATTTACCGCAAGACCGAGTACGCGCAGATCGAGAGCGACCTGAAAACGCTTGTGGACTGCCTGTGCACGATTGCCCGCGGCGGCGAGCCGCCGCTCTCGATTGAACCGGTCAGTCTGGCCGATTATGCACCGCGGATGGCCGCGCCCCACCGCATGGACCTGATGGTCAGCTCGATGGTCAAGGACGGCGCGTGGCACTGCAACCAGAAATGCCTGCACTGCTACGCCGCCAACCAGCCGCTTTCCGCCGTGCCGGAGTTGGACACCGACCAGTGGCTGGCCGTCATTGAAAAATGCCGCAACGCCGGCATTCCGCAGCTGACCTTTACGGGCGGCGAACCGACGCTGCGCCACGATCTGGTCAAGCTCGTGCAGGCGGCACAGTGGTTTGTCACCCGCCTGAACACCAATGGCCGGATGCTGACCAGCATGATGTGCAAGGACCTGCACGCCGCCAGCCTGGACGCGGTGCAGATCACGTTCTACTCCGCCGATGCCGACATCCACAACGCGTTGGTCGGCGTGGACGGCTACACCGACACGGTGAACGGCATCAAAAATGCGCTGGCTGCGGACCTGAACGTCAGCCTGAACACACCGCTTTGCAGCCTGAACAGGGACTACCTGTCGGTGGTCAGGTTCGCGCATGAGCTGGGCGTCCGCTACCTGACTTGCAGCGGGCTGATCCCTGCTGGCAATGCCGAAAGCGACGCCAGCCGCGCCGTGCGCCTGACTCCCGCCGAGCTGGAGGATGTACTGCGCCCCGCCATGGAGTACGCCGCCGCAAACGGCATGGAAATCAACTTTACAAGCCCCGGCTGGCTGCCCGAGGAGACGCTGCGCACGCTGGGCTTTACCCAGATCCCCAGCTGCGGCGCCTGTCTGTCCAACATGGCCGTGGCGCCGGACGGCACGGTGCTGCCCTGCCAGAGCTGGCTGACCGGCAAGGGACTGGGCAATATGCTGCGCACCCCTTGGCCGCGCATCTGGCACAGCGGTGCCTGCCGCGCCATCCGCGGCGAGAGCGCCAAAATGGAGCGCCGCTGCCAGCTGGGGGCCACCCCGATGCAGGAGGGCTGCTGATGAAGATGAACTTTCTGCGCCGGTTGGCGCTTTTGTGCGCGGTGCTGACCTGCGGTATGCTGCTGGCCCTGCCCGCCGCTGCCGCGGAGGCTGATGCCCCCTATGCCGAGGACGGCGACATGGACTACATCCGCAGCTATGTTGTGACCGTTGACCCGCGGGAGGACGGCTCCGTCGACATCACCTACGACATCGACTGGCAGGTCATCGACGGCGATAAGACCGATTATTTGAGCTGGGTCAAGATCGGCCTGGCCAATTCCAGCGTGGACGAGCTGACCCCGCTGACCGATACGATCTCTGATTTACAGTACACGAGCGACGGCGGCAGCTACGCCAAGGTCGTGTTCCGTCACCGTTACTACGCGCCCGATGTGGCCGCCGCCAACGGCGGGGAGAGCAGCGTACATTTTGCATTCAGCGTGCACCAGAGCCATTTGTTCACAAAAAACGATGACGGTACGGCAAACTTCGCGTTTACACCCGGCTGGTTCGACGACCTGAGCGTTGAAAATATGCAGGTGCGCTGGCACAATTACGACGGCTTTGTCGCCGATAACACCGGCGTGGACGGCGATTACCTGACCTGGGATTTCGGCGCGATGGGCCACGGCCAGCAGGCCATGGTGCATGTGACGGTGCCTGTCACGAACGCCGCGGCGTTTGACCCCGGCGCAGCCATGACCACCGACGACTATGACAGCGGCGAGGACCTGGACGAGATCATCGGGGTGCTGGCAACGGTGATCGTCATCCTGCTGGCAATTGCCATCATCATCATTGCGATAGCCTCCCAGTCCCCCGAGTGGGGCGGCGGCTTCGGCAGCGGGATCGACCCCGACGACTGGTTCTGGTACACGAACGGCGTTCACACGATCCGCTGCGCCCGCTCCGCACCCCCGCCCAGCGGCTACCACCGCACGGACCCGCCGCCGGAGTTCAGGGCGGGCGGCGGCAAGACCCGCGGCGGCGGTGTGAGCCGCCACCACAGCAACCATTCCGGCTGTGCCAGCAGCTGTGCCTGCGCGTGTGCGTCCAGCTGCGCGTGTGCCTGCGCCTGTGCAGGCGGCGGGCGCGCCGGGTGCAGCGTCAAGGATTTTTACACCGTGAAGCTCCCTAAAAAATCTGTAGGGGCCGATGCTTGCATCGGCCCGGAAACCGAGGATAAACGATGAGCCTGGAAGACCAATACGATGCCTGGGTCCGCGGCCTGATGGGCGGCGGCAGGTACGCCGCGACCCCGAAGCAGGCTGAGGACGCCAACGACGCCGTGCAGCAGATGCAGGCCCAGCTGGACGCCCTGACCGAGGCCCAGAAGCGCCAGACTGCCGCGGGCAGCGCACTGAACGCCGTGCAGAAGGCAGGGGCCGCCACGGCGGAGAGCGTGCGCAGGATGAGCAGCGAGCTGACGAAGTCGCTCAAGCAGGACGGTCTGCTGGGCGGCACCGTGGCCGCGCCCTCCCCTGCCCCGGCTGTGCCCGCCAAGGCGGATTTTGCCGGAGTGACCGAAAAGATCAAGGCCCAGGTGCTGGGGCAGGATGCCTTTGTCTCGGCGCTGGTCAAGGCGTTCCGCCGCCCGTTTGTGCTGGGCACGGCGGACGACACTGCTCACGCCCGCAGCGTGATGCTGCTCTGCGGCCCCAACGGCACGGGCCGCCACTATGCGCTGCAATGCGTGGTGGACGAGCTGGCCGCCCGCGGTGTGCTGCACAGCGCTGCCGTGGAGACGCTGGATCTGGCGCTCTACCCCGGCCCCGCGCAGGAGAAGCTGTTTTTGCAGGACCTTTACGCGGCGCTGCAGTCCGACGCCGAGGTGCTGACCTTTGAGCATTACGAGAGCTGTGCCGCCAACTACCTGAATATGCTGGCGACGCTGGCGATGGACGGTACGCTGGCATTGTCGAGCCGGTACGTTTTGCAGCGCGGCATCCTCGTGGATGTCGGCACGGCGCTGGCCCCCGGAGCCATCGGCGAGCTGCAGGCCGGCGGCAAGTATTTTGTGTTCTACTCCAACAAGGGCGAGACCGCGCTGGCCGATCACTTTGGGGCAAAGTTTGTGGACGCCGTTGCGGGCGACATCTGCCGCACCGAGGCGTTCACCCCCGAGGCGCTGGCCGCCGTGGCCGCGCGGGAGCTGAATTATCTGGCCCAGCGCACCCGCAGGCAGTGCGGACTGGCGCTGACCATGGGCGCAGATGTGCGCGACCTGCTGGCGTCGCAGTACGGCAAGACCAGCGGTATGCAGGCTATGCGCGACTACTGCGAGACAGTCTACCGCGCGATTGCCGAGTACGTGCTGGATGCCGACGAGACGCCCGCCGACGGCACGCCCGCCGCGCTGACGGCGGAGAACGGCAGGCTGTGCATGGCCGTGAACGGCGGCGACTCCTTTGACCTGCTGGCGCTGCTGCCCCAGCAGTACCGCGGCGATGTGGACGCGGTGGAGGCTGAGCTGGACGGCATCATCGGTCTGGATGAAATCAAGAGTTATGTGCGTGACATCGCTAAAAACGTGCAGGCCCAGCAGCGCCGCAAGGCCCAGGGCCTGAAGGTTGCCGAGGTCAACATGCACATGATCTTTACCGGAAACCCCGGCACCGGCAAGACGACGATTGCCCGCATACTGGCCAAGTACCTGAAGGCCATCGGTGCACTGCGCGGCGGCCAGCTCGTGGAGGTCACCCGCGCCGATCTGGTGGGCCGCTATGTCGGCCACACGGCCCCGCTGACGAACTCGGTCATCCAGAGCGCACTGGGCGGCGTGCTGTTCATTGACGAGGCCTACGCCCTCTACCGCGGCGGTGAGGACAGCTTCGGCCTTGAGGCGATTGACACGCTGGTCAAGGGGATCGAGGACCACCGCGACGACCTCGTCGTGATTCTGGCGGGCTACACGAAGGAGATGCAGCTGTTTTTGAGCGCGAACTCCGGCCTGGCCAGCCGTTTCCCGAATCAGATCGAGTTCCCGGACTACACGGGCGCGGAGCTGTATAAGATTCTGTGCTCGATTGCAAGATCCAAGGGCTACACGCTGGACGCTGCCTGTGAGCTGCCGCTGGTCACCTACTTTGACCGCAAGCAGGCCGAGGACGCCGCCACGAACGGCAACGGACGCATGGCCCGCAACACGCTGGAAAAGGCCATTCTGAACCAGTCCAAGCGGCTTGTTGCCGACCCGGACGCAAGCCTGGAACTGCTGGTAGTTGGGGATTTTGAGCTGGAGTAAGGTTGACCGATACTAAAGGCACACGGCCAGAGCCCCTCCGGTCATCGCTGGCGCTCGACCACCTCCCCACTGTGTGGGGCGGCTTTCTCGCGGGCAAGGCCCGCGCAAAAAGGCTCCCCGCTATGCGGGGAGCTGGCCGAGCCTGCGAGGCCTGAGGGGCTTTGCCCGTTTACCACAAGCATAACATAAAAACGCGGACACCCAATTTCCATCGGGTGTCCGCGCTATTTATAGCTTTTGTCGTTTTATCGTGCCGTATAATCCGAATCAAGGTCAGACAGAATCCGCTCGCTGCTCTCGCGGGTGTCCGTCATGCGGACGGCGTTGCGCAGGGGCAGAACGGAGCGCGGCGTGACGGAGAGCTCGTCCACGCCGAAGGCGAGGAAGGTCTCGGTCAGAGTCAGGTCTGCGCCCAGCTCACCGCAGATGCCGACCCAGATGCCGTTCTTGTGGGCGTTCTCGGTCACAAGGCGGATCAGGCGCAGCACCGCGGGGTGATGCGGGTCGTAGAAGCGGCCCAGGTCGTTGTTCTGACGGTCACAGGCCAGCGTGTACTGGGTCAGATCGTTCGTGCCGATGCTGAAGAAGTCGACCTCCTTTGCCAGACGGTCACTGTTGATGGCCGCGGCGGGCGTCTCGATCATAATGCCGATCTGCACATCCTCGCTGTAGGGGATGCCCTCGTTTTTCAGCTCGCGGCGGACCTCCTCGCACATGCGCTTGGCCTCACGGACCTCCCAGACGGAGGTGACCATCGGGAACATAATGCCCAGCTTGCCGAATGCGGACGCGCGGAACAGGGCGCGCAGCTGGGTCTTGAAGATCTCGGGCCGGGTCAGGCAGATGCGCAGCGCGCGCATACCCATGGCGGGGTTATCCTCCTTAGGCAGGTCAAAGTAGCCGATCTGCTTGTCCGCGCCGATGTCCAGCGTGCGGATGATGACCTCCTTGCCGTCCATGTCAGACAGCACCTGCTTGTAGGCTTCAAACTGCTGATCCTCGGTGGGATAGTCCGTCGTGTTCAGGTAGAGGAACTCGGAGCGGAACAGGCCGATGCCGCCGCCGTCGTTGACCTGCACGGCATGCACATCCTCGGGCGAGCCGATGTTGCAGTAGATGCGGATGGTCTTGCCGTCCTTCGTTACGTTGGCCTGGCCCTTGAGCGTTTCCAGCAGGCGCTGCAGGCGCAGCTGCTCGTCGCGCTTTTTCAGCAGGCGGTCACGGGTGTCGTCGTCGGGGTCGATGACCAGCGCACCGGTGCTGCCGTCCGCGATGGCGGCGCGGCCCTCCAGCTCGGGCTTGAGCGCGTCGCCCATGCCGACGATGGCGGGAATGCCCAGCGTGCGGGCCAGAATGGCCGTGTGGCTCGAACCGGAGCCGCCCGCCGTGATGAAGCCCAGGACCTTGGACTTGTCCAGCTGGATCGTCTCGGACGGGGCCAGGTCGTCAGCGCAGAGCAGCACCGGCACATCGGACGCAATGCCGCCCTGCACGATGCCGCACAGGATGCCCAGAATGCGCTGGCTGACATCCTTGACGTCGGCGGCGCGGGCCTGCATATAGGCGTCGTCCATCGAGGCAAACATCTCGGCAAACTGCTCTGACGTGTCGGAGACGGCGGCCTCGGCGTTCATTTTCTGGTTGACGATGCGATCCTCAATGGCCTCCTCGAAGTCGAGGTCCTCGGCCATCATCTGGTGGGTCTCAAACAGCATGGCGGCCTCGTCGCCGGCCTCCTTGCGGGCCTGCTCGGCCAGCACGCCCAGCTGCTCGATTGCGCCGGTCTGCGCACCCTTGAAGCGGTGCCACTCGGCGTCGGTATCCTCCACCGTGTAGCGCTTGATCTCCGCCGTGGCACGGCGGTAAAAGTAAAGCGGGCCAACGCCGACACCGGCGGAAACGCCCTTGCCTTGAATCGTGATCATTGGGGAGCCTCCTTCAAATCAAAACCGCGGCTGCCGTCTTGCTGCGGCGGCCGCGGCCGTACATGATGCCGGAATTACAGATGCTCGTTGAAGAACTTCTCCAGAGCGGGGGCGGCGGTGTCCTCGTCGGCACCCTCGATCTTGACGGTGACGGTGTCGCCGCACTTGATGCCCATGCCCATCAGAGCCATGAGACGGGTGGCGTCAACGGACTTGCCGTTCTTGTCAACAATGGTGACGGTGCTCTGGCAGGTCTTGGCCTCCTTGGCCAGCATGCCGGCGGGACGTGCGTGGATGCCAACGGGCTCTTTGATTGTATAGGTGAATTCTTTCATAGCTTTTTCCTCCCATAGATGCGGTGCGGTAGGGCGCAGCGCAAATAATTAAGCTGTTATTATAATAACATACTCTGCCGCCAACGTCAACGGAAAAAGCTCCAAAAACGAGCTGAATCTTTGGTTATTTCGAATAAAAAATTGTGTGGAATGTGTACGATTCGTCCATAAATGGGTTGAATCATCATTTCCGGAGAAATTCCCGCAGCACATCCTCCGGGCGGGGCGTGTGCAGCGGGTAGCGTGCGCGCAGCGGCGCGGCGGCACCGTCCATGATGTAAGGCGTGCCGACAAGGTCAAGCATCGCCACATCGTTGTAGTTGTCGCCGAAGGCCATGACCTCGTCATGGGCGAAGCCCAGCACGCGGCAGAGCGACTCGACGCCGACACCCTTGTTGGCGGTGGTCGTGTCGATCCAGTACGGGCCCGCCACGGCGCAGTTGGCCTGCTGCCAGCGCGGCACAAAGCGGTTCGTGTACTTTTCCACGCCCTCATGCAGGTAGACCGACACCTTGACGATCTCCTCGGGGATCTCGGACGGGTCGGAGATGACCTTGTAACGGTTGCCGATAAATTGGATGCGGTCCAGCATACCGAGGCCGCGCTCCATCAGATAGGCGCAGTTCTGGCCCGAGAGCATGACCTCGCCCTGGCCGTCGCTGCGGTCCCACAGGTCGTGGGCGATTTCCTCCGCCAGTGCGCGGGGCATTGGGTTCTCGGCAATGCAGTGCTCGTCCTTGAACAGCACGCCGCCGTTCTCGCACAGGAAAACACAGCAGTCGGCCACCGGCGCAAACAGCAGGCGCAGGCTGGTGTACTGCCGCCCGGATGCCGGGCAGAACAGGATGCCGCGGTCATGCAGGGCGCGAATCTGGTCGAAAATTTCGCCCTCCAGCTTTTTGCGGCCATATTGCAGCAGCGTACCGTCAATGTCGCTGCAGATCATTTTGATTGCCATAATACAACTCCTTTGTGGTTACGGGAATATTGTAGCACATTTGGCAGGGTGTTTGCAATTTTGTTTGGGTGCGTTATAATAAATTCGTAGGGGTGAGCAGTGCTCGCCCGCGAAACCTGACGGTGGCCGTGAACGGCCCGGGTCGTCGAGGACGCCGACCCCTACAACGTGCGGAAATGCGCGAAAAGAACGGAGATGCAATAGTATGGCTTTCATCACAATAAACCACCATGCCCCTGCCGACAACGGCGCGGCGTTTGTGGCCGAAAACGCCACACTGGCGGGCAGCGTGCGGCTTGAGAAAAACAGCAGCGTCTGGTACGGCGCGGTGCTGCGGGCGGACACCGGGCGCATTGCCATTGGGGAAAACTCCAACGTGCAGGACAACGCCGTGCTGCACACCGGCCCCGGGCTGGATGTGACGGTGGGGCGCGGAACGTCCGTCGGGCACGGGGCCGTTGTGCACGGCTGCACGGTGGGCGACGGCTGCCTGATTGGGATGCACGCGACGATTTTGAACGGCGCGGTCATCGGGGACGGCTGCCTGATCGCCGCGGGGGCGCTTGTGCCGGAGAACATGCAGGTGCCCGCGGGGAGCCTTGTCATCGGCATACCCGGCAAGGTCGTGCGGCCCGTCAGCGCGGCACAGGCTGCCGCCATCAAGGCCAACGAAGAAGAATATCTGGAATTGGCGAGGGCGCACGCAGAGGCAAAATAACCGCGGTATGCGCTTTTGCCGGAGACGTAGGGCGGCCAGCCCTCTGGCCGCCGCGGGGCCTTGCCGTCATTGCCTGTTCTCCGGATGGTTGTAGGGGGCGGCGTTCCCGACGCCCCGCAGGCGGCGCACGTGTCCCGGGAGAGATGAGCGAGTAAGGTGAACGGGAGAACTGTAGGGCGGGGTGCCCACACCCCTCCCTACAGTGTGAACCGTTAAAGGGGCGTGTAAGGCAAACGGGCGGTTAAGGCAAGGCCGCGGGCGGCATATATGCCGCCCCTACAGGGCAACAAAAAAGTGCTGCAATCCATTGCGGAAAGCAGCACTTTTTTATTTTGGAATTTACTTCAGCACCGCACCCAGATTGGCGCTGGTGACCAACCTTGCGTACCGTGCCAGCCAGCCGGTCTTGATGTTCGGCTCGGGCTGGACGTAGGCGGCCTTGCGGGCGGCAAGCTCGTCGTCGCTGACGGCCAGGTGGATGGACGCATTCGGAATGTCGATCTCGATGGTGTCCCCTTCCCTGACCAGACCGATGGGGCCGCCGGAGGCTGCCTCGGGGCTGACGTGGCCGATGGCCGCGCCGCGGGACGCACCGGAGAAGCGGCCATCCGTGATGAGTGCCACCGTGGTATCCAGCTTCATGCCCGCCAGTGCGCTGGTGGGGTTGAGCATCTCGCGCATACCGGGGCCGCCCTTGGGGCCCTCGTAGCGGATGACCACTACGTCGCCGGGGTGGATGTCACCTGCGTAGATAGCCGCAATCGCGGTGTCCTCGCTGTCAAAGACGCGCGCGGGGCCGCTGTGGACCTGCATTTCGGGCGCAACGGCGCTGCGCTTGACGACGCAGCCGTCCGGCGCAATGTTGCCCCACAGAATCTGCAGACCGCCGGTCTGACTGTACGGGTTGTCGATGGAGCGGATCGCCTTGTCGTTGAGAATTTTCGCACCGCGGATGTTCTCTCCCAGCGTTTTGCCGGTGACGGTGGGAACATCGAGGTCGAGCAGGTTCTTCTTCGCCAGTTCAGCCTGCACCGCCGGGATGCCGCCCGCCTCATACAGGTCGGGCATGTGGGTGGGGCCGGCGGGGGCCAGATGGCAGAGATTCGGCGTTCTGGCGGAAATCTCGTTAAAGAGCTTCAGGTCAATCGGGCAGCCTGCCTCCTGCGCAATCGCCAGCAGGTGCAGCACCGTGTTGGTGGAGCAGCCCAGCGCCATGTCGCAGGTCAGGGCGTTGCGGATGGAGCGCTCGTTGATGATCTGGCGCGCGGTCACGCCGCGGCTGACCAGGTCCATGATGGCCATACCGGCGTGCTTGGCCAGCTGCAGGCGCTTGGCGTAGACGGCGGGAATCGTGCCGTTGCCGGGCAGCGCGATGCCGATGGCCTCGCACAGGCAGTTCATGCTGTTGGCCGTGTACATGCCGGAGCAGGAGCCGCAGCCCGGGCAGCAGTTGCAGGTGCAGTCCTCAAGCTGAGCGTCGTCGATCATACCGGCCTTGTACGCGCCGACAGCCTCGAACATTTTAGAAAGGCTGACCTCCTCGCCGCCGTAGCGGCCTGCCAGCATCGGGCCGCCGGAGCAGACCACGGCGGGCACATCCATGCGGACGGCGGCCATGACCATGCCGGGCACGATCTTGTCGCAGTTGGGGACCAGCACCAGACCGTCCAGCTGGTGGGCCATGAACATCGTCTCAACGCTGTCGCAGATCAGTTCACGGCTGGCGAGGGAGTATTTCATGCCCACATGGCCCATAGCGATGCCGTCGCAGACACCGATGGCGGGGATGAGGATGGGGGTGCCGCCTGCCATGCGCACGCCAGCCTTGACGGCATCGGCGATCTTATCCAGATGGGCGTGGCCGGGGACGATCTCGCTGTAGGCGGAAACGACGCCGATCAGCGGACGGTCCAGCTCCTCCGGCGTGTAGCCCAGCGCATAAAACAGGCTGCGGTTTGGTGCCCGCTCCGGGCCTTTTTTGACGTTATCGCTGTTCATAGGTTTTCTCCGTTTTCAACTCATGGCACCAGTAGGGGCGAGGCATGCCTCGCCCTCAACCTTGCGGCAGAAATCCGGTGACGGGTGGCCGCCGTCAGGTTGAGGGCCGGGCATGCCCGGCCCCTACAGAGATGCCGGTAATGCGAATATTGTAGGTGTGGATGCTCGCATCGACCCCTACAGAGCTTGGGGCTATTTTACAATTACTTCTTCAGCCAGCTCATCATCTTGCGGAGCTCGGCGCCGACCTTCTCGATGGGATGGTTGGCGGCGATGCGGCGCTGTGCGAGGAAGTGGGTCTTGCGGCCACCCTTCGGGCTCATCTCGGTCAGGAACTCGGAGGCGAAGGTGCCGTCCTGGATCTCCTTCAGGACCTGCTTCATCTCCTTGCGGGTGTCCTCGGTGATGAGGCGCTTGCCGGTGCGGTAGTCGCCGTACTCGGCGGTGTTGGAGATGGAGTAACGCATCTTGGAGAAGCCGCCCTCGTTGATCAGGTCAACGATCAGCTTCATCTCGTGGCAGGTCTCAAAGTAGGCCATCTCGGGGGCGTAGCCGGCCTCGACCAGCGTGTCGAAGCCAGCCTGGATCAGCTCGCAGACGCCGCCGCAGAGCACTGCCTGCTCACCGAACAGGTCGGTCTCGGTCTCCTCCTTGAAGGTCGTCTCGAGGATGCCGGCGCGGCCGGCACCGATGCCGGAGGCGTAGGCCAGGGCAATCTCCTTGGCCTTGCCGGTGTAGTCCTGCTCCACGCAGATCAGGGACGGGCAGCCCTCGCCCTCGGTGTACAGGCGGCGGACGATGTGGCCGGGGCCCTTGGGAGCGATCATGATGACGTCAACGTTCTTCGGCGGGGTGATGGTCTTGAAGTGGATGTTGAAGCCGTGGGCAAAGGCCAGTGCCTTGCCCTCGGTCATGTAGGGGGCAACCTGCGCGTTGTAGATGTCGGCGCACAGCTCGTCGGGAACCAGCATCATGACAACGTCACCGGCCTTGGCAGCCTCCTCGACCTCCATGACCTTGAAGTTCTCATGGGTGGCAGCGAACTCGGAGGCCTTCTCCCAGTGGGCAGAGCCCTTGCGCAGACCGACAACGACATTGACGCCGCTCTCGGCCAGGTTCTCGGAATGAGCGTGGCCCTGGGAGCCGAAGCCGATAACGGCAACGGTCTTGCCGTCGAGCACGCCGAGGTTGCAGTCGGAATCATAGTACTTGTTGATAGCCATGGTGGTGTCTCCTTTTGACGTTTTAAGTTTATATTTAAATTTTTAATGGGAAACTGGGCAAATAATAAATAAAAAATAATAAATAATAAAGAATGTGGAGTTTTTGCCCCGCAGGGCAAAAACAATTTTTTTGAGCGGCGCGACAGTGGCGCGGTCCACCACATTTATTATTTCTTATTTATTATTTTTTATTTGAAAGGTCTCCGCCTTTCACTGTGGGCAATGCGTCCCCGGCAGGGGCAGCTGCGCCTCCCCGACCTCCTGCGCGAGCTTCTGCATGTGCTCGTGCTTGCCGCCGCGCTCCAGCGCGGTGACGCCGGTGCGGCAGAGCTCCAGAATGTTGTAGCCCTTGAACATGGTCAAAAAGGCGTCGATCTTATCCGGCTTGCCGGTCAGTTCAAAAATCATGCTGTCGGGCGACAGGTCGATGATCTTTGCCTTGTAAATGCTGGAAATTTCCCGCAGCTCGGCGCGGTTCTGGTTGTCGCACTCTACCTTTAAAAGCAGCAGTTCGCGCTGCAGGCTCTTGTCGGGGTCCAGCTCAAAGATCTGTCGGGTGACCTCAAGGCGCTCGGTCTGTAAAATCAGCTGGTTCAGCGCCTGTTCGGTGCCGCGCAGTGTGACCGTGATGCGGCTGACCGAGGGGTCATTCGTGGCGGATACCGTCAGGCTGTCGATGTTGAAGCCGCGGCGGCAGAACAGGCTGGAAATGCGCGCCAGAACGCCGTTGCTGTTGTCAACCAGCAGGCTGATGACCCGCCGGGTGTTGTTGTTCTGTTCCATGCGTGTCACCTCATTCCATGATGATGTCGTTGACGGTGCCGCCGCCGGGGATCATCGGCAGGACCTTTTCGTCCTTGCCGATGCGGCAGTCGATCCAACTCGGGCCCTTCTGCTTCATCGCGTCGGCGAACGCCGCCTTGAACTCGGCGGGCGTCGCAGCGCGGTAGCCTTTGGCCCCGAAGCCCTCGGCCAGCTTGACAAAGTCGGTCTTGCGGTGCGGGTCTGTGTCGGAGTAGCGCTTCTCGTAGAAGGTCGTCTGCCACTGGCGCACCATGCCGAGCACCTGATTGTTGAAAATTACCGTGATGATGGGCAGGTCGTAGCTGACGGCAGTGCAGACCTCGTTCAGGTTCATGTGGAACGAGCCGTCGCCCGTCAGCATGATGACGCGGGCGTCACGGCCCAGCGCCATCTGTGCGCCGATGGCCGCGCCGTAGCCGAAGCCCATTGTGCCCAGACCGCCGCTGGTCAGGAAGCCGCGGGATTTCGTGTGGTGCAGATACTGCGCTGCCCACATCTGGTGCTGGCCGACGTCGGTAACGTAAACGGCCTCGGGGCCTGCCTGATTGCAGATCTCATCAATGATCTGGTGCGGCTTCAGCTCGGTGTCGCTGTCCACAGGCTTGTAGTCGTCCTTCTGCCAGCCGCGGATCTGCTCCATCCAGAGCTTGTGCTCGGTCTTTTCGACGTAGGGCAGAATGGCCTGCAAAATGTAGCTGGCGTCGCCGGTCAGGCTTAAATCGACGTCCACATTCTTGCCCAGCTCGCTGGGGTCAATGTCGATCTGGATGATTTTCGCGCGCTTGGCAAAGCTGTCGGGGTTCAGCGCCACGCGGTCACTGAACCGTGTGCCCACGGCAATGACCAAATCGGCCTCGTCAATGGCTTTGTTGGCGGCGTAGCAGCCGTGCATACCCAGCAGCCCTAAGTTGTGCGGCTCACCGTAGCTGAGGACACCGGCGGCCATCAGGGTGTAGGTGGCGGGCATGCCGGTCTTTTCCAGCAAATCGCGCAGGGGCTGGCAGCCCGCCGCGCTGCGGACGCCGCCGCCGAAGTAGACGATCGGGCGCTCCGACTCGTTGATCATCTGAGCGGCCTTTTTGACGTCCTCCTCATTATACCGGGTCACGGTGCGGATGAGCTCGGGCGCCTTGGGGGTGAACTCACAGGAGGCAGCCGTGATGTCCTTTGGAATATCGACGAGGACGGGACCCTTGCGGCCCGACTGCGCAATGCGGAAGGCTGCGCGCATCGTGTCGGCCAGGTCCTCGACCCGGCGCACCGTGTAGTTGTGCTTCGTGATGGGCATCGTGATGCCCTCAATGTAGGCCTCCTGGAAGGAGTCCTTGCCCAGCAGCGTTGTGGCGACGTTGCCGGTGAAAGCGACCATCGGCACGCTGTCCATGTAGGCTGTGGCAATGCCGGTGACGAGGTTCGTGGCACCGGGGCCGCTGGTGGCCAGCACGACGCCGGTGCGGCCCGTGGCGCGGGCGTAGCCGTCTGCCGCGTGGGACGCGCCCTGCTCATGGGCGGTCAGCACATGGCGGATGCGGTCCGAGTTTTTATAAAGTTCATCGTACAGATTCAGCACTGCGCCGCCGGGATAGCCGAACAGGGTGTCAACGCCCTGCTCGACCAGCACTTCGACGAAGATCTGTGAACCGGTCAATTTCATGTTTCTGCTCCTTCCTGGTTTTAGCACGGCCTGCCGGGGGTCTGTAGGGCGGCCTCCCGTAAGAGGGGCAAAGGATAAAACAAAACAGGCTTTGCCCCCTGTATTCCAAGAGACAAAGCCTGTGTATAGCTCTGCGGTACCACTCTTATTGGGGCAGTGCCCCCACCTCATGGGCCTCCAACAAGGCCCGGCACTGTAACGGGTGCGCCCGTACCGCCCTACTGTGATTTCGGACGGTCTGCTCCGGAATCAGTTCGCGGTCTGCTGCCCTGCTGCCTTGCACCAACCGGCAGCTCTCTGCAGGGTGCGGGACCGTTACTAACTTCCCATCCACGCATTGTCTGAATGTGTGATAAACTATACCGTACTTTTGCAGATTTGTCAAGACTTGTTTGAAAATTCCGCAACAAATCTTGCAACTTTTTGCCACGGCGTTTATACTGGTGGTAAAGAGTGTATCTCTTGGGAAAGGAATATGAATATGCTTCGTAATGAATGGCTGGCCCATTTGGATGGGCTTGTGGTGTTCCGCGGCCTGCTGGCGGCGGAGCCGCTGCGCTCTCTGCACGCGGCGCTGGCGGCGGATGAGGACGCCCTGACGGGCGCTGTCGCCGCGTTTGAGGCGGCGCTGTTTGCCCGCGGCACCAACTGGACCGAGGCCCTGCTGGATGCCGTGCTCGAGGAGGAAAATCTCTGCCTGCGTGTGGCAGCCGGGCAGGATGCCGGGCCCGTGCTGGAGACTGCGCTGAACAGCGAGCTGGACTTTTTGCAGACGCTTGGCCGTGCGCCGCTGGACGAGGTGTTCCCCGGCGCGGCAGTGTTCCTGCCGCGGTGGGAGACAACGCCCGACGCCGACTACCACGCGGCCTATGAGGCGCGCCGTGCGGCCATGGGCCAGAAGGGCTACGGCATGTTTGCCCGCCACCATGTCTTTGCGCTGGAGGACGGGCATCTGGTGCCGGTGCGCTACCCCGACCCGCAGCGTCTGAGCGAGCTGCCCGGCTACGAGCAGGAGCGCGAGAAGGTCATTGCCAACACCCGCGCCCTGCTGGAGGGCCGCCCGGCCAATAACGTGCTGCTCTACGGTGATGCAGGCACGGGCAAGTCCAGCACGGTCAAGGCAATTGCCAACGAGTTTGCGCCCGACGGCCTACGCTTGATCGAGGTGAAGAAGAACCAGCTCTACCAGATCCCCGCCCTGATGGACGAGCTGGCAAAGAACCCGCTGAAATTCATCCTCTTTATTGATGACTTGAGCTTTGCCTCCAACGATGACAACTTTGCGGCGCTGAAGGCGATCCTGGAGGGCGGCGTCGGCGGGCGCAGCCATAATGTGGCGGTCTACGCCACAAGCAACCGCCGCCACCTCGTCAAGGAGACGATGGCGGACCGCAGCGGCGACGACCTGCACGCGATGGACACCCGGCAGGAGCTTATGAGCCTGTCGGCCCGGTTCGGCCTGACGGTGACGTTCCAGCAGCCTGATAAGGACCGCTATGACCGCATCCTGCTGGAGCTGGCGAAGCAGTACAATGTCCAGATGCCCAGCGACCAGCTTTTTATCAAGGGTGCCGCCTTTGCCCTGCGCGCCGGTGGCCGCAGCCCGCGCGTAGCCAAGCAGTTTGTAGAGCTGCTGGCGGCGGGCGTCAAGGTATAAAATTTCTCCACCCTGTAGGGGCGAACAATGTTCGCCCCTACATAGCATGAGAATCAGGCGCGCTCCGTCACCAGCTTAAACCCTGCTTCCGTCAGCTTTTGCTTAATGGTCTCGATCTGCGCGGCATCTCGCGTTTCGAGGCCGAGCTTCAGGAAGCAGCTTGTGATGGCCATGTTCGCATCGCTGCGGTCATGGTGGACGCTGACGACGTTCGCACCGCAGGCGGAGACAATGTCGCTGACCAGGCTCAGCTGGCCGGGCTTGTCCTCCAGCGCGATCATCAGGTTCGTCTTGCGCCCGCTCATAACAAGACCGCGGGTGATGACGCGGGACAGAATGTTCACGTCGATGTTGCCGCCGGAAATCAGGCAGACCGTTTTCTTGCCCGCCAGCGGCAGCTTGCCGAACAGTGCGGCGGCCACCGGCGTGGCACCTGCGCCCTCGGCGACGAGCTTCTGGTTCTCCATCAGCGCCAGAATGGCCGCGGCGATCTCGTCCTCGCTGACCGTAACGATCTCGTCCACGTACTGGCTGACCATGTCGAACGTCGTCTCGCCGGGCGTCTTGACCGCAATGCCGTCGGCAAAGGTCACGGCGCTGTCCAGCGTTTCATATTTGTGGTCGTGGAAGGCGTGCTCCATGCTGGGCGCACCCGCGGCCTGCACGCCGTAGATCTTTACCTCGGGGCGCAGGCTCTTGATGGCGAACGCCACGCCGGAGATCAGACCGCCGCCGCCGATAGGCACGATGACCGCGTCCACATCGGGCAGCTGGTCGAGGATCTCGAGACCAATCGTTCCCTGCCCTGCGATGACCAGCTCGTCATCATAAGGATGAATGAAGGTCATGCCGGTCTGCTCCTGCAGCTCCACGGCGCGGTCATGTGCGTCGTCGTAGGTGCCCTTGACCAGCTCGACCTCGGCACCGAGGCGCTTTGTGCTCTCTACCTTCATAATAGGGGCACCGTCCGGCATACAGACAACGCTTTTGATGCCCATGCGGGTCGCGGCCAGCGCCACGCCCTGCGCATGGTTGCCCGCCGAGCAGGCAATGACGCCCTTCGCACGTTCCTCCGCGGACAGCTGGCTGATTTTGTAGTATGCGCCGCGGACCTTGAAGCTGCCTGTAACCTGCAAATTTTCGGTTTTCAGGTACAGATCGGTGCCGGGGCACAGGCGTGTGGCGGCGATCAGGTCGGTCTTGCGGGCAACCTGCTTCAAGACGAACTTAGCATGGTAGATTTTATCCAGTGTAAGCATGGGCTGTTCCCTCTCTGTTTGACAATAGTCGGGCCCGACCCGGGCTTGCCGGATCGGGCCGGGCCGCACCGTTGCGGCCAAGACACTGACATGAGTATAGTTGAAATTTGCTAATTTGTAAAGTGAAAAATATTCATCGGTAAATTATACAAGAATTATAATCGAGAATTGTACAATTCTACCACTATGTTGTGGGCGCAGAATGCTGTATAATAGATGTAAAGATAGCAAAATATGTTTGCTTTTTAACAATCACCTTTATGAGGAGGCAATTTCCCGTATGGATATCCGTTATTCCTGCAACCAGCGTGATTTCAAGCGCTACACCACCGAGGAGACCCGCAACGAAATGCTCATCACCGGCCTGTACAAGGCAGATGAGATGGTCGCCGTCTACAGCCACGTGGATCGCATGGTCACGCTGGGCTGCATGCCTGTGCACGAGGAGGTCTCCATCGACAAGGGCATTGATGTATGGGCCAACTTCGGCACCCACTACTTCCTGGAGCGCCGCGAGATCGGCATCTTCAATATTGGTGACGGTGCCGGCACGGTCACGGCGGATGGCAAGGAGTATCACCTGAACTACAAGGACTGCCTGTACCTGACCAAGGGCAACCAGAAGGTCACCTTCAAGAGCGACGACCCGGAGCATCCGGCCAAGTTCTACATGGTCTCTGCCCCGGCCCATTGCAGCTATGAGAACAAGCTCATCACCATCGAGCAGGCCGCCAAGCGCCCGCTGGGCAGCGTCGAGACCTGCAACAAGCGCACGATCAACCAGTTCATCCATCCCAGCGTGCTCAAGACCTGCCAGCTGTCCATGGGTATGACCGCTCTGGAGCCCGGCAGCAACTGGAACACCATGCCCAGCCACACCCACGAGCGCCGCATGGAGATCTACACCTACTTTGAGGTCCCCGAGGGCCAGGTCGTTTTCCACATGTGCGGTGAGCCCACCGAGACCCGCCATATTGTCATGCACAACTATGACGCGGTCATCAGCCCGTCCTGGAGCATCCACAGCGGCGTAGGTACATCGAATTACACCTTTATCTGGGCCATGGGCGGCGAGAACATGGAGTTCGATGATATGGATAATATCGCCACGACTGATTTGCGCTGACCGCAAGAAACGCACATATTTTGCGCCGGCTTGCGCAAGATATGCGCAACTATTTACTTTAATTCTCGCGCCCCAGTGATGGGCGCCGGAATATATGACTGTTACAAACTTAGGAGGTTTTGCATCATGTCTGTTTGCACCCCGAAATCCTTCGACCTGACCGGTAAGGTCGCCCTCGTCACCGGCGCTTCCTATGGCATCGGCTTTGCTATTGCCACCGCTATGGCCAACTGCGGCGCCAAGATCGTCTTTAACGACATCAAGCAGGAGCTGGTGGACAAGGGTCTGGCCGCCTACAAGGAAGCCGGCATTGAAGCCCACGGCTATGTCTGCGACGTCACCAATGAGGACGCCGTCAATGAGATGGTCAAGAAGATCACCGCCGAGGTCGGCCACATCAATGTGCTGGTCAACAACGCCGGTATCATCAAGCGCATCCCGATGATCGAGATGACCGCTGCCCAGTTCCGTCAGGTCATCGACGTTGACCTGAACGCCCCCTTCATCGTCGCCAAGGCTGTCATTCCCGATATGATCGAGCAGGGCGGCGGCAAGATCATCAACATCTGCTCCATGATGAGCGAGCTGGGCCGCGAGACTGTCTCCGCCTATGCTGCTGCCAAGGGCGGTCTGAAGATGCTGACCAAGAACATCGCCTCCGAGTACGGCAAGTACAACATTCAGTGCAACGGCATTGGACCCGGCTACATCGCCACCCCGCAGACCGCACCCCTGCGTGAGATCCAGCCCGATGGCAGCCGTCATCCGTTCGACCAGTTCATCGTCGCCAAGACCCCTGCCGAGCGCTGGGGCAAAGCCGAGGATCTGGGCGGCCCCGCCGTGTTCCTGGCTTCCGAGGCTTCCGACTTCGTCAACGGCCTGATCCTCTACGTTGACGGCGGCATCCTCGCCTACATCGGCAAGCAGCCCGGCTGATTTACTTTCTTCGAGAAGAAAGTAAACAAAGAAACTTTCAAACAATAAAAAGGACATCCGCTTGTGAAAGGGCGGATGTCCTTTTTTTGTTGCACGGTAGGGGCCGGGCATGCCCGGCCCGGCAGTGTATGGTAAACGGACGCTTGCGGGAATCTCCCGGGCCGCATATATGCGGCCCCTACACCTCTGCCGCCCTGTAGGGGGCGGCGTCCCCGACGCCCCGCAGGGGGAAGCAGCTTACGGGTAAGACGTAGGGCGGCCTGCCCTCAGGCCGCCGCGGAGGGGTCAAGACCCCTCCCTACAAAACGACCCGCAAGGGGGCTTTACCCGATGGTCACGCTCCACTTGAACTCCTTGCTCTCGCCGGGGTTCAGTTCGATGTGATGGCCTGCCTCGTTGACGGAGTTGGCCCAGCCGTTCCAGGGCTCCATGCAGACGAAGCTCTCGGCGTCCTGCTGCCAGAGCACGCCGTTGGTGAAAACGCTCTCGTCAAAGCTGACCGTGACCTTGTGGCCGTTGCCGGAGTCGGTGAAGCGCATCGGGCTCTTGACGCCGGTCATCAGGCGGATGGAGTCGGCACTCCCCTCCTTGCGGGTCAGGGTGATGGTCTCGGGCGCGGCGGGCTGCTCGCCCTTGGCGCTTTCGCTGCAGGTGGCGGCGTCGATGTCAAACGCGACGTTGTCCAGCTTGCTGGCGGCGAAGTACGGGTGGAAGCCGACGCTGAACGGCAGGGCCTTGTCGCCGGTGTTGACGACGGTCAGGGCCAGCGTGGCGGTGCTGCCGGTCAGGGTGTAGCGCATGGTCAGGGAAAAATCGAACGGGTAGACGAACTTTGTCAGACCGTTGGGGGTCAGGGTCAGCTCAATGGCGGTGTCGTCCGCGCTCTTGACCTGCCACGGCACGAGGTCGGCCAGGCCGTGGACCTCGATGGGATAGGCCGCGCCGTTGAAGTGGTGCACGCCGTCGTCCGGTTTGCCGCAGTTCGGGAACAGGATGGGGATGCCGCAGCGCGGGCGATCCGTGGACTCGAAGTTTTTGTCGCGCAGCCACAGGTATTCGTCGCCGTTTTTGGTGAAGGATGTGGCCATGCCGCCCTTCTCGGGTGTGACGGTGAAGGCGTACTCGCCGTCGGTCAGGGTCAGGGTCTTGTAGGAAGCACCGTATTTTTCATAGGTGCCGGTAGTCAGAGTAGACATGATAAGGCTCTCCTTTGTATGCACGTAGGGGCCGCACATGTGCGACCCGCAACTTTGTGGAAAGCACCCGATTGCGGGTAAGTTGCGGGCCGGGCATGCCCGGCCCCTACAGCGTAGTGGATTTTTCGTGTTTAATTATACCACAAACAGGCTTACAATACAACGCCATCCTTAAAGATCGAGATCTCGCGGAAGCCCTTCTTCTCGGCGCAGGTCTGCTTGCCGGAGGCAACATCCAGCACAAGCTGGTACAGGTCGGCACCGGCCTCGTCCAGCGTGCGCTCGCCGTCCGCGACGACACCAGCGTTGAAGTCGATCCAGGTCTTTTTTCTGGCGGCCAGCTGGCTGTTGGTGGCAATTTTCAGCGTCGGCGCGGGGGCACCAAACGGTGTGCCGCGGCCCGTGCTGAACAGCACCATGTGCGCGCCCGCAGCAGTCAGCGCCGTGGCGGAGACCAGGTCGTTGCCGGGGCCGTACAGCATGTTCAGGCCCTTGGTGGTGACGGGCTCGCCGTAGTCGATGACATCCATGATCGGCGCGGAGCCGCCCTTCTGCACGCAGCCGCAGGACTTGTCCTCCAACGTCGTGATGCCGCCCTGCTTGTTGCCCGGGCTCGGGTTGTCGTAGACGACCTCATTGTGGCTGATGAAGTACTCTTTGAAGCCGTTGATCATCCTGACGGCCTTCTCAAAGACCTGCTCGTTCTGGCAGCGGTCCATCAGGAAGCCCTCGGCACCGAACATCTCGGGCACCTCGGTCAGCACGGTGGAGCCGCCGCGGGCGCACAGCATATCACTGAAGCGGCCAATCGTCGGGTTGGCGGTGATGCCGGACAAACCGTCCGAGCCGCCGCACTTCATGCCGACGACCAGCTCGCTGGCAGGGATCGGCTCACGCTTAAACTGCGCGGCGTAGGCGGCCAGCTCTTTCAGGATCTCGCGTCCCGCGACCAGTTCGTCCTCAACGTCCTGGCAGGTCAGGAACTTGACGCGGTCATGGTCGTAGTCGCCCAGCTCGGCCAGGAACTGCTCATGGGTCAGGTTTTCGCAGCCCAGGCTCAGCACCAGAACCGCGCCCGCGTTGGGGTGACGCACCAGAGATGCCAGCAGCTTGCGGGTCTGTGCGTGGTCATGGCCGGTCTGGGAGCAGCCGAACGGATGGGTGAAGGTATATAGTCCGTCGATGCTGCCGGTCACAAGGTCCTGATTGTCGCGCACGAGCGCCTTGGCGCAGTCGTTGACGCAGCCGACAGTCGGGATGATCCAGATCTCGTTGCGGATGGCAGCGCGGCCATCCTTGCGGCGGTAGCCCATGAAGGTGTCAGGCGCGGCGGGGGTCAGCGGGTGCACATTGGGGTGATAGCTGTACTCGATCTCACCGGAGAGATTCGTGTGGATGTTGTGGGTGTGCATCCAGGTGCCGGGCACGGCGTCCGCCGTGGCGTGGCCGATGGGAAAGCCGTATTTGATGACGTTTTCGCCGCTTTTGATAGGCGCAATGGCCATCTTGTGGCCCTGGGGGATGTCCTCAATGGCGGTGACGGTGGTGTTATCGACGGGGACTGCCGTGCCTTTGGCGATGGAATGCAGGGCGACGACGACGTTGTCCTTGGGGTTGATCTTAATGGCGATAGGCATAAGATGTCTCCTTAGCTTCTGATAAAAGTGGGGCCGGAGGGCAACCTCCGGCCCCAATGGGGTACGTTTTAAGCCTTCCCCCTTGGGGGAAGGTGGCCGTAAGGCCGGATGAGGGGCGGGTGTGCGGGGGCAGACCGTAAACGGTCAATATCGGCAGACTCGGCCCTCATCAGTCGGCTGCGCCGACAGCTTCTCCCGATGGAGAAGCCTTTGGACGCTTACAGGCAGGAAGCATACGCGGCCAGTGCGCCGTTCTCGCGGATGTTGGTCAGATTCTTGACGGTGGCCTCCTCGAAGCCGGGAACCTTGGTCAGGTCCTGGCCCCACATCTGCTCGTTGGTCATGACGGCATGGACCAGCGTCGGGACATCGTCGTTCTTGTGCTCGTTGTAGAATTCAAGGACCCAGCGGTCATCGGAGACGGTGTACTCGTTGCCCTTGGCGCGCTTGCAGACCAGACCCTTGTCGGTCAGCTCCTGCACATCATTGCTGTAGAAGGCAATGTAGGCGGCGAAGCTCATGGTCAGGCAGGTGGGCAGCTTGCCGTTCTTCCCGACGTACTCGAGGAAGGACGGCATGTTGCGGGCACGCCACTTGGAGGTGGAGTTCAGAGAGATGCTCATCAGCTCATGGTTGACGAACGGGTTGTTGAAGCGGTCCTGCACAGCAGCGGCGAACTTCTTGCAATCATCCTGATCCAGCGGCAGGATGGGCACGACCTCGTCCAGCAGCATCTTGTTCATGTAGCCCAGAACGGTGGCGTCGTGCATGCAGTCACGGACGATGTCAAAACCGGCCAGATAAGCGCCCAGCACAAAGCCGGTGTGCGCGCCGTTCAGGATGCGGACCTTGCGCTTCTTGTACGGGCTCATGTCGGGGGTCACAAAGACGCGGCTCTCGAGACCGGCCTTGCGGAAGGGCAGCACGTCGTTCAGCTTGGTGTCACCCTCGATGACCCAGACGCCAAAGACCTCGCCGACGTCCAGCAGGGGGTCAGCGTAGCCGTGCTTCTGCTCAAGCTCGGCGACCTCCTTCGGGTCACGGATGCGGCCCGGAACGATGCGGTCAACCAGAGAACCGCAGAAGGTGCAGTCCTCATTGACGTACTTCCTGAAGCCGTCGTCCAGGCCCCACTGGTCAATGTACTGGTTGACGCACTTGAGCAGCTCCTTGCCGTTGTTGTCGATCAGCTCGCAGGCCAGCATGATGATGCCCTTCTTGCCTGCCTTGTAGCGGTGGTACAGCACCTGGGTCAGCTTGCCGGGGAAGCTGGATGCGGGCACGTCCTCCAGCTTGCAGGCGGGGTCGTAGACGATGCCTGCCTCGGTGGTGTTGGAAACGATGATCTCAAGATCGTCGCTGGCGGCGACGTCCATCATCTGCTTAAAGCCCTCCTCCTCATACGGGTTCAGGCAGCGGGAGACGCTGGAGATAACGCGCTTGTCATCGACCTTACGGCCGTTTTCACTGCCGCGCAGATACAGGGTGTACAGACCCTCCTGCTCGTTGATCATCTTGGCCAGGCCGGGGGCGATGGGCTGGACCAGAACGCACTTGCCGTTCCAGTCGGCCTTCTCGTTGGCCAGATCGAACCAGTAATCCACGAACGCGCGCAGGAAGTTGCCCTCGCCGAACTGCAGGACCTTCTCCGGGGCGTTTTTCAAAATATAGCCGTTGTAGCCGGATTTTGCAAGAACTTCATAATTCAAGGTATCCATATATGCTTCTCCTTAACATGAACAAATCTGGTGCGCAGCGGGGGGCTGCAGCACGTTCTGTTACCTGCATTATATTTTCTTTAGGCCGTTTCGTCAAGATTCATTCCGTAAACAGCGCACATATTTTGCGCAGTTTTGAGGCCAATTTTGGGATTCCGCATCTTGCACAACAAAGAACCGCACTTTTTGGCTATAATTTCGATTAACAAGCAATTTTTGCAACTTGTGCAAGGTAAAATAGTTATGTATAATAATAGCAGAGCATGCTGTTTTGGGTCATCTTTACAGCGCAAGGTATGTGCTATCAGGGCCCGGGGCGGCATTCCCCCGACTATCATTTATAACATCATTAAGGAGCGTCTGTACATGAAAGCATTTATGGACAAGGACTTTTTGCTGGAGACCCCTACCGCGCAGCATCTGTACCACGACTATTCGGCCAAGCTGCCCATCGTGGATTACCACTGCCACATTCCCCCGCAGGAAATTTATGAGAACCGCCGCTTTGAGAACATCGCGCAGGTCTGGCTGGGCGGCCATCAGGTGCTGGCCGACGGCAGCGACTACTATTTCGGCGACCACTACAAGTGGCGCGTGATGCGCTCCAACGGCGTGCCCGAGGAGTACATCACCGGTGACAAGCCGGATCGTGAGCGCTTTCAGAAGTTTGCCGAGAGCCTGGAGATGGCCATCGGCAACCCGATGTATACCTGGTGCCACCTCGAGCTGAAGAAGTACTTCGGCTATGAGGGCGTGCTGAACGGCGAGACCGCCGAGGAGGTCTGGAACCTCTGCAACGACAAGCTGCAGCATGACCCGAAGCTGACCGTCCGCGGCCTGATTGAGCAGAGCAACGTTGCCATGGTCGGCACCACCGACGACCCCATCGACTCCCTCGAGTGGCACAAGAAGATCAAGGAAGACCCGACCATCAAGGTCGTCGTCGCCCCGTCCTTCCGCCCCGACAAGGCCCTGAACATCCGCAAGGAGGGCTTCGCCGATTACATCCATAAGCTGGAGGAAGTTGTGGGCCGCAAGTTTGCCTGCGCAAATTGCGTTGTCAGTGCGCTGGAAGAACGCCTGGAGTTCTTCGTCGAGATGGGCTGCCGCGCTTCTGACCACGGTCTGGACTACATCCCCTTCGCTGAGACGAACGCTGAGAAGGCAACTGCTGCCTTCAAGAAGGCCATGGCCGGTGAGACCCTGACCAAGGAGGAAGGCGACGAGTACACCACCTACCTGCTGCTGAAGCTGGGTGCCCTGTACAAGAAGCACAACGTTGTCATGCAGATGCACTACAGCTGCCTGCGCAATGTCAACGACAAGATGTACCGTAAGCTCGGCCCCGACACCGGCTTTGATATGATCGCCGTGACCGATTGCAGCGCTACCATCAGCAGCCTGCTGAGCGCACTGACCAAAGAGGACGCCTGCCCGAAGGTCATCCTGTACAGCTTGAACCCCGCCGACTTCGACATGCTGGGCACCATTCTGGGTGCGTTCCAGGATGACGAGATCCCCGGCAAGATCCAGCTGGGCTCCGCCTGGTGGTTCTGCGACACCGACGACGGCATGTACCAGCAGATGAAGACGCTGGCGCGTCTGGGCCTGCTGGGCAACTTCATCGGTATGCTGACCGACAGCCGCAGCTTCCTGAGCTACACCCGCCACGAGCTGTTCCGCCGCCTGATGTGCAACCTCATCGGCAACTGGGTCGAGAACGGCCAGTACCCCAACGACGAGAAGTCTCTGAAGAAGATCGTCGAGGGCATCAGCTATTATAATGCGAAGCGGTATTTTAATCTGTAATTGAGATAGTGCGATAAAAATTTCCCGCCTGTAACGTGTTGTACAGGCGGGATTTTTTGTTGGTGGTAACGGGAAAAGGCAAAAGCCCCTCAGGCCTCGCAAGCTCGGCCAGTCCTTCGGACCCAGACCCCTCTGTCGCTCCGCGACATCTCCCCGCGCAGCGGGGAGTCACCCCACTGCGTGGGGCGCCTTTTTGCGCGGGCGAAGCCCGCGGGAAAGCCTCCTCGCAGCGCGGGGAGGTGGTCAAGCGAAGCGAAGACCGGAGGGGCTCTGCCTGTTTACGGCTGCCTTGACTTCTCGGCAAGTCGTTTTTTTACCTCAATATCGAGCTGCCTGCACACCCCATCAAAATTCCGTATTATATCTAAATTGGAAAATCGCAGCACCTGTATCCCCTGCTGCTGCAAATAGGCGGTGCGGCGTTCGTCGTAGGCCTTGCCCGCATCCTCATAGTGCTGGCCGCCGTCCAATTCAACAGCTAATCCAGCGGCACAGCAATAAAAGTCCAGAATATACGGTGCGACGAGCTTTTGACGGCTGAATCGAGGAGAATAGCCGCGAAGGAAGTCGTACCAGAGGTGGCGTTCCTCTTTAGTCATATCGTGACGGAGCTTGCGGGCACGGGAAAGGAGTTCTTTGTATTCGGGCATGGTAGGCTCCTTTTTGTTGGTGGAAAGTGATGGAAAACGGGTAGAGCCCCTCAGGCCTCACAAGCTCGGCCAGCTCCCCACTGCGTGGGGCGCCTTTTTGCGCGGGCGAAGCCCGCGGGAAAGCCTCCTCGCAGCGCGGGGAGGTGGTCGAGCAAAGCGAAGACCGGAGGGGCTCTGCCCGTTCCCGGTTACTCACAGCTTTCCTGTTCCTCCGGCACCTCGGGCATCGTCCGCAGCTGCTCCAGCGTGATGCCATCCACATATTTATTGATCAGGTCATTCAGCCCGGACCAGAAGTCCAGCGTGTGGCACTGGCTGCGGTGGGGGCAGTCCACCGACGACGCCAAACACGGGATGGCCGTCAGCTCGCCCTCGACGGCGCGCAGGATCTCGCCGGAGGTGATCTCCCCTGCCGGGCGCGCAAGCCGGTAGCCGCCCTGCGCACCGCGCACGCTGGATACCAGCCCGGCCTTCGCCAGCGGGGTGACGATCTGCTCCAGATATTTTAAGCTGATGCGCTGCTTATCACTGATGTCCTTCAGCGGGATCAGGTCGTTGGGGCGGTTGGCCAGTTCCACCATCAGGCGCAGGGCATAACGGTCACGGGTCGAAAATTTCATGGTAAAGCTCCCTTTATCGGAATTAGTAACACTAATCATAGCATAATTCTAGGAATTTTGCAAGTTGTCAACCTATTAAAATAGTAGGATATATGCAAAATGCCGAAATGTGCAATTTTATGCAAACAAGTGTTGACAGAATCGGTTCACAGGCGTATACTGTGAGCCATGGAAGGCAAACAACGCCGACCAAAGATTCAAGAAAGGGGTACAGAACCATGAATGCAGTCTGCTTTGGTATGATGATGTGCATGTGCATGATGCGTAAGCGTCCTGTGCCAGCTTTCTTGTGCGCAAATTACAGCGCGTAATGAAAACTTGCAGCGGGATGCCGGAAAGCCGACATCCCGCTTTTGTTTGGAAAGGAAGTTTGTGACTATGGAAAGAGGTTCCGTTTACAAGCAGCCCGGTGTGCGAATGTGACGCTTTGAGGGAAGCTGACCGTTCAAAACCAACACACCTGACGATATATAAAGGAGAATTTACCATGAAAAAACTGATTTCTGCAACGCTCGCCGCTTCTCTGGCCCTGTCGCTGGCCGCCTGCGGCTCCTCCGCTTCTACTGATTCCGTCGCCGCATCCTCTGAGGCTGCCTCCACCGAGAGCACCGCAGCTTCCTCCGAGGCTGCCGAGTCCACCGCCGAGACCAGCGAACTGGCCGGTACGACCCTGAAGGTCGCTGCCTCCCCCACGCCCCATGCCGAGATCCTGAACGTGGCCAAGGAGATTCTGGCCGAGCAGGGCATCGACCTCGAGGTTGTTGAGTTCAGCGACTACGTCCAGCCCAACCTCGTCACCGAGAACGGCGAGGTTGACGCCAACTACTTCCAGCACACCCCCTACCTCGACAGCTTCAACGAGGAGAACGGCACCCATCTGGTCAGCGTCGGCGCGGTCCACTATGAGCCGTTCGGCATCTATCCGGGCAAGAGCGATGATCTGGCAAACATTGCGGACGGCGCGACCATCGCCGTGCCCAACGACACCACCAACGAGGCCCGCGCTCTGCAGCTGCTGGCCGCCCAGGGCCTGATCACCGTCCGTGACGGCGCCGGCCTGACCGCTACGGTCAACGACATCACCGACAACCCCCACAACCTGCAGATCAAGGAGATCGAAGCTGCTCAGCTGCCCCGCACCGTGCAGGATGTTGACTTCGCCGTCATCAACGGCAACTACGCAATGGAGGCCGGCTTCTCCGTCGGCAAGGACGCTCTTGCTACCGAGGATGCTTCCTCCGAGGCTGCCCAGACCTACGCCAACGTACTGGTTGTGAAGGAAGGCCGCGAGAACGACCCCGCCATTCAGGCGCTGTACGCTGCCCTGACCGGCGACAAGGTCAAGGATTACATCAACAGCACCTACGACGGTGCGGTTGTGCCGATTTTCTAAGATAAAGCCTCGCACCGCCGTAAACGGGCACGGGCGGATATGGAATCCGCCCCTACGGTACGGCAGGCAACGAAATTGTAGGGGCGCATTCCATATGCGCCCGCTGGCAGAACGCAAAGAAAAAACTTGCAACCTGTCAGAATAAAGCGTAAAATTATAGCGAATGAGTTTTTGCGCTCATTCGCTATCTTTGTAAATGAGGGAGAATCACCCATGATCGAACTGCAACACCTGACCAAGCGCTTTGCCACGCAGGGCGGCACGGTCGTCGCGCTGAACGACATCAACCTGACGATCCGGGACGGCGACGTCTACGGCATCATCGGTATGTCGGGCGCCGGAAAATCAACACTGGTACGCTGCATCAATATGCTGGAGCGCCCGGACGAGGGAAATGTCATCGTCAACGGCAAGCAGATGCAGGACCTGCGCGCCGCCGACCTGCGCGCCGCCCGGCGTGAGATCACCATGATTTTTCAGCAGTTCAACCTGCTGATGCAGCGCACCTGTCTGCGCAATATCATGTTCCCGATGGAGCTGGCGAAGGCCCCCGGAGACAAGGCCGAGGCCCGCGCCCGTGAACTGCTGGAGCTGGTCGGTCTGCCCGATAAGGCCGATGCCTACCCGGCGCAGCTGTCCGGCGGCCAGAAGCAGCGCATTGCGATTGCCCGTGCCCTGGCAACGGACCCGAAGGTGCTGCTCTGCGACGAGGCGACGAGCGCCCTGGACCCGAACACGACCCACGCCATTTTGCAGCTCATTCAAAAAATCAACCGTGAGCTGGGCATCACAGTCGTCATCATCACCCACCAGATGAGCGTTGTGGAGGAGGTCTGCAACCGTGTGGCCATTCTCGATAACGGCACTGTCGTCGAGGAGGGCGAGGTGCAGGCTATCTTCAGCCATCCTACGTCCAAGGCGGCGCGGCGGCTCGTCTACCCCGCCGGTGCGCCCCAGGCCGAGGTCCTGCCCGGCCACAAGCTGGTGCGTGTGGCCTTCGGCGGCACCCAGACCACGGACAAGCCGCTGGTGGCAAGCCTTGCCATTGAGTGCGGTGCGCTCGTCTCGATCATGGCGGCGGACACCCGCATTGTGAACGGCCAGACGCTGGGCAGCATGCTGCTGGCGCTGCCCGACGACGACAAGGCCGCCGCGGCACTGGAGTACATCAGGAACTATCCCGGCATTACTTTTGAGGAGGTGAACGGCTGATGGCAGAGCTTTTTGCAGGCAAGGAATGGCAGACGTTCTTGCAGATTTTGCCCACCATTCCGTTTGAAACATGGGAGACCGTCTGGTCCACTGTCGTCGCAACGCTGCTGGCGCTGGTCATCGGTCTGCCGCTGGGCGTCTGCCTGGTCACGGGCGAACAGGGCGGCGTGCGTCCCCTGCCCCGCTGGCTCATGGCGCTGCTGAACGGCCTGGTGAATCTGCTGCGCAGCGTGCCGTTTTTGATTTTGATGATCATTGTCATTCCGCTGTCCCGCGCCATCGTGGGCACGTCCATCGGTACGGTGGCGTCCATTGTGCCGCTGGTCATCGCATCGTTCCCGTTTGTGTCGCGTCTGGTCGAGACCAGTATGCGCGAAGTGGACGCGGGTGTCATTGAGGCCGCCCAGAGCATGGGCGCAACGCCGCTGCAGATCATCACCAAGGTCATGGTGCCCGAGAGCATGCCGAGCCTGGTTGCCAACGTGACGATTGCCGCCACGACCATCATGGGTTACGGCGCAATGGCCGGCATCATCGGCGGCGGCGGCCTTGGCAAGATCGCCATCAACTACGGTTACTACCGCTTTAACGTGGTGCTGGAGTTCTTTGCCACGGCGCTGCTGGTCGTGCTGGTACAGATTTTGCAGACCGTCGGCACAAAGCTGGCCATCAAGTGCGATAAGCGCATCCAGAAGTGATTTGAGGGAACCGAGATTTAACATATTTTTCAAATTGGCGTGACAGGGCGGACATAAATGCAGTGTATAGTATAACCAGAGTTAAGGGAAACGTCCCAAGACACATTACACTGCCGCCCTGGCCATGCCAGAAGCAATCGCTTCGGCCACGGCGCAGACAACCAACAAGGCCGTGAAGCCATTTGAATAGATACAAAAAAGCCTCCTGCATCGGTTGTGATGCAGGAGGCTTTTATTTTGGTGCGCCCGCCACGGTAAGGCGGACTAACGTTTGCGGGAAGGCTGCGGGCCGGGCATGCCCGGCCCCTACAAGGGAGGCGGGTGCCTTACAACCCGTTCACGTCCGCTATCAGCTGCTCCACGGCTTCGTCCTTCGTGGCCCAGCTGGTGCATACGCGCACGGCGGTGTGGTGCTTGTCGGGCTTGCCCATGTGGGTCATGGCGTAGGTCTCGGCCAGCTTCTCGTACCACTCGTCGGGCAGGACAAAGAACTGCTGGTTCGTCGGGGAGTCGTGCAGCACCTTGCAGCCCTTTGCCTCAAAGGCGGCGCGGATGCGCAGGGCCTGCTTGTCGGCCTTTTTCGCCATCGTGAAATACAGGCTGCTGCCGCTGCCGTCCTCGCCGTCCAGCAGAGCCAGGAACTGCTCGCCCAGCAGGCGGCCTTTCGCCAGCATGCCGCCGTGCTGCTTCAGGCAGTAGCGGAAATCGGGCTTCAGATCGTCGTTTGTGATGACGACGGCCTCGCCGAACAGCGCACCGCACTTGGTACCGCCCAAGTAAAACACGTCGCAGAGCGCGGCGTAGTCCTGCAGGCTCAGATCGTTGGCGGGGCTCGTCAGGCCGTAGGCCATCCGCGCACCGTCCACGAACAGGTAGAGTCCCAGCTCGTAGCAGGCGGCGGAAATGTCGGTCAATTCTTCCTTGTTATAAAGGGTGCCGACCTCGGTGGGGTTCGAGATGTAGACCATGCCGGGCTGGACCTCGTGCTCGTGGCTGGCGTTGGCGCGGTGCTCCTCCACGGCTTTGCGGATCTGGCGGGCCGTGATCTTGCCGTTTTTGCCGGGCAGCGCCAGGCACTTGTGGCCTGTGGCCTCGATGGAGCCGGTCTCGTGCACATGGATGTGCCCGGAGTCGGCGCACAGCACACCCTGCCACGGTTTGAGCGCCGCCGCAATGACGGTCAGATTCGCCTGGGTCGCGCCGACGAAAAAGTGTACGTCGGCGTCGGGAGCGTCGCACAGGCGCTTGATCTGCGCGGCGGCCTTGGCGCAGTATTCATCCTCGCCATAGCCGGGGGTCTGGTCGAAATTGGTCTTTTGCAGAAACTCCAAAACCGCGGGGGCCGCGCCCTCGCCATAGTCACATTCAAAACGAAGCATATTTTTGACTCCTTAGTAAAGTATTGCACGCTTTGCAGGGGCGGACAGTATTTGCCCGCGGAGCCTTCCGGCTGCCGCAAGGCTGGCGGGCCGATGCGAGCATCGGCCCCTACAGGTACGGGCAAATCTCCAATCGACCCACGCCGCGGGTGTTGCTATAATTATAACACTGTGATTCCCCACTTGCAAGTTTCGCCGCGGTACGCTATAATAATTCTACTTTTGGATAGAAAAGAGGAATTGTATGGACCCCAAAAATCAACGCGAAAGCTTCGGCTCACGCCTTGGCTTCATTCTGGTCAGCGCGGGCTGTGCTATCGGCATCGGCAACGTCTGGCGCTTCCCCACAGTCACCGGCCAGTACGGCGGCGGCATCTTTGTGCTGTTCTACCTGCTCTTTTTGGTGCTCATGGGTCTGCCGGTCCTGACGATGGAGCTGGCCGTGGGCCGTGCGGGCCGCGGCGCGGCGCGCAGCGCCTACAAGGCGCTGGAGCCCGGGGGCAGCAAGTGGCATATCCACGGCTGGTTCTGCATGGTGGGCTGTGTGCTGCTGATGATGTACTACACCACCGTCTCCGGCTGGATGGTCGACTACTTCTTCCGCTTCCTGACCGGCAGCTTTGACGGCCTGACCTCCGAGCAGGCCGCCGGCGTCTTTGGCGAGATGCTCTCGAACCCTGTCGAGATGGTTTTCTGGATGGTCGTCATCACGCTGGCGGGCTTTGTCGTCTGCGGGCGCGGCCTGCAGGGCGGTCTGGAAAAGGTCGGCAAATGGATGATGAGCGCCCTGCTCGTATTGATCCTTGTGTTGGTTGTGCACAGCTTCACGCTGTCCGGCGCGGGCGAGGGCCTGGCCTTCTACCTGCTGCCCGACTGGTCCCGCGCCACCGGACAGGGCCTGGGCAGCGTCATTACAGCGGCTATGAACCAGTCGTTCTTTACCTTAAGCCTCGGCATCGGCGCAATTGAGATTTTCGGCAGCTACATGGACCGCCGCTTTACCCTGCCGGGTGAGGCCGCCCGCATCTGCGTGCTGGACACCATTGTGGCAGTCTGCGCGGGTCTTATCATCTTCCCGGCCTGCTTCTCCTTCGGCATCTCGCCCGACGCGGGACCGAGCTTGATTTTCATCACGCTGCCCAACGTCTTTACAAACATGGCGGGCGGACGCCTGTGGGGCGCGCTGTTCTTCCTGTTCATGACGTTCGCCAGCTTCTCCACGGTCATTGCGGTGTTTGAGAACATCATCGCCTGTGCGCGGGAAAATTTCGGCTGGGACCGCCGCAGGGCTTGCCTGGTGGGCGCGGCGGCCCTGGTCGTGCTGGGCCTGCCCTGCGCGCTGGGCTACAACGTGTGGAGCGGCATCCAGCCCCTGGGCGCGGGCAGCACCGTGCTGGATTTTGAGGACTTCCTTGTCAGCAACGTTCTGCTGCCGGGCGGCAGCCTTGTTTATCTGCTGTTCTGTGTCACCAAATGGGGCTGGGGCTTCGACAAATACACCGCCGAGTGCAACACCGGCAGCGGCCCCAAAATGCCGCAGTGGGTCAAGCCCTACTTTAAATACGTTCTGCCGGTCCTGATCGCCGTCATTCTGGTGCAGGGCCTGCTCTGAAGCAAAATGCCGCGCGGCTCCCTGTGAGCCGCGCGGCATTTGTTAATTGCGGTTTACCTCCGGGTTATCGGTGCGCCCCAGCAGATAGTCTATACTGACGTTATAGAAGTCGGCCAGCTTGACCAGCCTTTCTGCGGTCAGCTCAATAACGCCGTTTTCATACTGAGAGTAGGTGTTCTGGGATACGTGGAGGACACTGGCAAGATCGCACTGACGAAAATCGTGATCTTCCCGTAGGCTTCGTATGTTCGGATATTCCATAGGTTGACTACCCCCTTACGACTATTATCGTTATCTTGGAGGCAGATATTGATATTTATCTGTAATACAGATGTAATAGATTGCATAACAATAGGAAGAAACGATATGACGGAAAGTAAAGGGCGTTCTACGGCCCTTTGTCTGCCTGCGGGCGGGCTGCGTATGCGATTGCAGGAGTCCTTCTATGTTGTCAAACCATGAAATTGAACTTTTTGAGTATCGGCTCACGCCGACTGCGCGTTCAGCCAGCGGTGCAGCTCGTCCCGGATGGCGGCAAACGCAGCGGCGGTGTCCGGGTTATCGGTTTTAAAATCCAGCAGCCGCCACAGCCAGCCCTGCTCGTCCACAATGCGCAGGCTCTCGGGATAGCACAGCTCAAACACAAGCGACGCATGGCCGACGGCGTTGTCGGCGGGGTACTGCTTTAAGCCGTGCAGCACGCAGTGGTGGGCGTTAAAGGCGTCCAGCACGGCGGGCGTCACCGGGCTCCGGCGCAGCGCCGCAGTGCTGACGTTGTAAATTTCCTCCATCGGTGTCTCGACGTTGACCCGCAGAATGTCGATCTTGTCGGCGTCGCGCAAAATCTGGCAGAACAGCCGCGTGCGGTCATCCAGCGCCTCCGGCAGACGGAACGCGCTGTGCCATTCCACAGCGGTGCGCAGCAGTGCGTCGGCACCGGCATCGTCCAGATAGTCCCGGATGCGTCCCTCGTCGAACAGCACCGCGACGCTCAGCGCGGCGTGGCTGACCGACTGTGCATCGATAAATGTGTTGTAGCGGCGCAGCTGCTCAAAGCGGCCTACATCGTGCAGGATGCCGGACAGCCACGCCAGATCGACATCCTCCGGCGGCAGGTCCAGGCTTTGGGCAATGCGGGCGCAGAGCGCCGCCACGCGGTAGGTATGGTCGATTTTCAATTTGACCTTGGCGTCAGCGGCGTTGTAGTGCGCGGCATAGTCGGCAAAGGCTTTTTGTGCGCGGGCACGGTCAATTTTCATACTATCACTTCCCTGTTTCAGTGTACCACATCCGGCAAAATGCGTAAACTGCAATGTTTATAAAATTTACTCCACAACGAATGACATTTTTGGACAAATGGTTTAAAAATCCTTGACATCGGGGCAAAAAAACGCTATTCTTAAAGTAGTAAATCGCGAGGAAGGCGGTGCATACGATGAACGCCAAAGGGGACGCAAACCGCAGTGTGCGCATGACCAAGCAGCGGCTCTACCAGGCGCTTATTACGCTGTTGCAGCAGAAAAGTCTGCGGGAAATAACAGTCCGGGAGCTGACCGAGCTGGCAGGGATCAGCCGCGGCACATTCTATTTTCACTACGCGGACATTTATGCCCTGATGGACCAGATGGAGGCCGCCCAGCTGGCACGGCTGAACGACCTGATGGACTCCCTGATCCCCAGCATCTCGCAGGAGGACGCGCCCCCCGCGCTGGTGGCGCTGTTCACCTACATGACCGAGAACCCCGACCTCTGTCAGGCCCTCTACGGCAAAAGCTGGGAGTCGGAGTTCACCCGCAACGCCAAAAAGCTGATTGCGGAGCGCTGCCTGGGCGAGTTTGCACCCGACGGCGGCACCGAGGAGCAGAAATATATGCTGGCCTTTGCGGTGAACGGCTGCTTTGGCACGATTGTAGCCTGGCAGGAGGCCGGTTTTCAGCCGCCCGCGGCGGAGATCGCCCGCATCACCTGGCAGGCCATCCGCGCTGTGAAGGGGCGGATGTGAGCGAAGCAAGTTTCCCTTGCCTGCCTTGCCTTTTGGGGCAAGACGGGGTATAATATAACTACAAGTACGCCCGCATGACCGGGCTGATGAAGGAGAGCTTTACGATGGGTTTCTTTGATTTTCTGAAAAAGTCTGCCGAGCCTGCCGCCCCCGCGGCCCCAGCCTTCCCCGTGACCCTGGCTGCTGATGCCAAGGGTACCGTTGTGGCGATGGAGAACATCCCCGACGAGGTGTTTGCACAGGGCATCCTGGGCAAGTGCTGCGGCATCGACCCTACCGAGGGCAAAATTTACGCCCCCGCGGACGGTGAGATCACCCAGGCCCCCGACAGCGGCCACGCGCTGGGCATCATGACCACTGCCGGTGTTGAGGTGCTGATCCATGTCGGCGTTGACACCGTCGAGATGAAGGGCGACGGCTTCAGCCCGAAGGTCAAGGAGGGCGACAAGGTCAAGAAGGGCGATCTGCTGCTGGAGATGGATCTGGACAAAATTGCGGCTGCCGCTCACCCCGCCGTGGTGATTACCGTCGTCACGAACACCGATGATTTCAAGGACGTCGAGGTCGTGGCCTCCGGCGCCGTGGAGCCGGGCGCGGATCTGATCAAGATCAGCAAGTAAATTTTTACCGATAAAAAAGCGGGCACCCGATTGGGTGTCCGCTTTTTGGCTTCCCCCGAGGGGGAAGCTGTCACTGTAAGGTGACTGATGAGGGCAGAGCTTGCCATAGCTGCCCGTTTGCGGTTCGCAATCGGTAGCTTACCCCTCATCCGGCCCTGCGGGGCCACCTTCCCCCGCGGGGGAAGGCTTTAGAATTTTGCAGCCCCGCAGAGAATACGCTTTTTCTTCCTATCGATCACTCCTGTCGGGTTGCTTTTTGAGTACAGCTGCAGTATACCCGGTACAGATGAAAGAACATTGAAGAAAGCGTGTAAAACCTGGGGGGAATCGTGTGGATAAAATTTGAAAGGCTTGACAATCAGCGGTGGACGTGTATAATAGGTTTGGACATAAAAACAGGGGCGCTGAGGGGCATCCTCGGCTGAGATCGAAACAAACCGCAGTTTCGGGTCGCCTTGAACCTGATCCGGGCAATGCCGGCGTAGGAAGTTTGACCCAACACGTCATAACGCTTTTGCGCCTGCAAGTGTACCTTGCGGGCGCTTTCCTGTTTTTACGTTACATTTTTTGAGGAGTGGATACCATGTCCAAAACCTATTCCAAGACTCGCACTCTTGTGGAGTGCGCCCTGATGATCGCCCTGGGCACCGTGCTGGCGAACATCAAAATTTTTGAGATGCCCAACGGCGGCTCCATCACCCTGCTGAGCATGCTGCCGTTCATCCTGGTCTCCTACCGCCACGGCACAAAATGGGGACTGTTCACGGGCTTTGTCAACAGCCTGCTGCAGATGCTGCTGGGCTTCTACGCGCCCCCGGCTCCCGGCCTGCTGCCGCTGGTGGGTATGATCCTGCTGGACTACGTGCTGGCCTTCACCCTGCTGGGTCTGGCCGGTGCGATTGCCAAGCCGTTCAAGAACCGTCTGGTCGGTGTGGCCGTCGGCACGGCAGCGGTGTGCGGCATCCGCTTCCTGTGCAGCTTCCTGTCCGGCGTGCTGATCTGGGGCAACCTGAGCGACGGTCTGCCCGCCTGGACCTACAGCCTGACCTACAACGGCAGCTACATGCTGCCCGAGACCATCCTGACCACGGTGGCCGCGGTGCTGATCTACAAGGCAGCCCCGCAGCTGTTTGCCGCGCAAGAGCAGTAAGCGCAAAATAGTTTTCCCGGTACGTGATAGCACGTACCGGGATTTTTGTTTGCCGAGCGGTAGGGGCCGGGCATGCCCGGCCCGCGGCGTTTTGATAAGCGCACGTTTCCGGGCAGTTTGTAGGGGAGGGTCTTGACCCTCCCGTGCCGGTTCGCGGCGGAGGCAGGTGCCCGGGAGGGATGAATCCCTCCCCTACGGGTGAACCGTGAACGGGCAACGGCGCAGACTGGCGGGCCGGGCATGCCCGGCCCCTACAAAGCAGTCCAAAGCAAGCATTGAATCGGTGTAGGGGGCGGCGTCCTCGACGCCCCGCGGAGGGGGCAAGACCCCTCCCTACAAGCCGATTTTTAAGGGGCTATAGGGGCGGATTCCATATCCGCCCGTGCCAGCTCTCGGCAACGCAAAAATGCCCCGGTACGCAGAATCGCACACCGGGGCATTGGCTTTACGTAAGTATCAGTAGTTCATAATGTCCTTCACAGCACCGGACATCGAGAAGAGCTTGGCGGACAGATGGTCGAGGTAGACGATGCCGAGCTTGTTGCCCGTCTCCTCATTATACATGTCGGCCAGCTGGGGCATGACCTGGAACGCGGCGGCCTGGGCCTCGGGGCTGTTGTCAAAGTTTGCCGTGCCCTGCACGCGCAGCCACTCGCCGCGGTCATTGGCGGCGCAGATCTCGAGGTTCGTGTTGTCCAAAAGCTGCTTGTAGGCGGCCTTGTGCTTGCCCAGGGCAATGCACAGGTGGCCGTTGTACCACATGGCAAAACCGATGGGACGCACGCGGGGCAGATAGCCATCGACGGTGGCAAGGTAGAAGGTGGGATTCTCTTTCAGAAATTCCATGATTTCTTCATTTGGTTTCATGGTGTAAACCCTCCCGCAATATTACAGTGTGGCCAGCGCCGCTTTGATGCGTGCGGCGGCCTCCTTGGTGCGCTCGGCATCGCCGAACGCCGTCAGACGGAAATACCCCTTGCCGCAGGGGCCGAAGCCCTCGCCGGGGGTGCCCACAACGTGGGCGTGCTCGAGCAGCCAGTCAAAAAACTCCCAGCTGCCCATCTCGTTGGGGCAGCGCAGCCAGATGTAGGGGCTGTTCTTGCCGCCGCAGTACCAGACACCGGCCTCGTCCAGCGCTGCTGCAATGACAGCGGCGTTGGCGCGGTAGTAGTCGAGGTTCTGCTGGATCTCCTTCATGCCCTCGTCGGTAAAGACGGCCTCGGCACCGCGCTGCACAACATAGGCAACGCCGTTGAACTTCGTAGTCTGGCGGCGCAGCCACATCTTGTTCAGCTTGCCGCCGGCCAGCGCCTGCGGCACGACGGTGTAGCCGCAGCGCGTGCCGGTGAAGCCTGCAATCTTGGAGAAGCTGCACACCTCGATGGCAACCTCCTTCGCGCCCTCGACCTCAAAGATGCTGCGGGCGAGACCCGGCTCGGAGACGAAGCACTCGTAGGCGGCGTCAAACAGGATGACCGCGTCATTGGCCTTCGCCCAGGCGACCCAGGCCTTGAGCTGCTCGACGGAGTAGGTCGCGCCGGTGGGGTTGTTGGGGCTGCAGATGTAGACGATGTCCGCGTGGGGGGCCTCGTCCGGCATCGGCAGGAAGCCGTTCTCCGCCGTGGCGGGCAGGTAGAGAATCTTGCGGCCCGCCATCACGTTGTCATCGACGTAGACCGGGTAGACCGGGTCGGGAACAAGGATCGTGTTGTCCTGACTGAACAGGTCCAGCAGGTTGCCCAGGTCGCTTTTGGCACCGTCGGAGATGAAAATTTCGGACATATCCAGCTCGACACCGTGGCCCGCGTAATACCTGCGGATAGCGTCGCGCAAGAACTCATAGCCCTGCTCGCTGGGAATATAGCCGTGGAACGTGCCCTTGTGGCCCTGCTCCTCAACGGCCTTGTGCATGGCCTCCGTCACGGATGCCGCCAGAGGCAGGGTGACGTCGCCGATGCCCAGACGGATGACGTCTGCCTCGGGATGGGCCTTCTGGTAGTCGGCTACCTTGTGGGCAATGGTGCTGAACAGATAGCTCTCGTTCAGCTCGGCGTAATGCGGATTCAGCTGCATTATGGTTCCCCCTCGTTTATACCTATATAAATTTACTTTACCACAATTCGCGGCGGTGTGCAATAGAATTTGCAAAGGGAATTTTTATGGGTGATTTGTAGGGGAGGGTCTTGACCCTCCCGTGAGGGATAAATCTCTCCCCTACTGTAGGGGGCGGCGTCCTCGACGCCCCGCGGAGGGGTCAAGACCCCTCCCTACAATCCTCCCCGTACAGGCTCTCGCACTTCTCGTCGATCTCCCTTGCGGGCAGCGACACGGCCATGGCCACCGCGGCGCTGTAGCATTCCTCGGGGGTGAAGCCCTCGCCCGCCAGCGGGAAGTGCTGCAAAATCTTCTCGACCAGCTCGTCGTAATAGCGCGCGTAGAGCACGCCGCGGTCCGTGATGTAAATTTTGCCGTACCGCCGCCGCACAATGACCCCCTGCTTCATCAGGCTGGTCAGGATGCTGGTGACGCTGGGCTTGGTCACGCCCATGGCCTGCGCCAGTGCCAGCGACGAGACCTCGGTGCTTTGCTGCGCCAGATGGTGGATGGCCAGCAGATAACGCAGGCTGGAATCGGTCAGGGTCAAGGTACATCTCTCCTTATACCAAACTAAAAGGGGGCGCGGGCCACGAACGGACCCGCGCCCCCTTCAGGCACTTATGCTTTACTTACTGTGGCAGGCACCGCCGCAGGTTTTGCAGTTCCCTGTGCAGCCGCCGTGACTGCCGCAGCCACCGCCCCCGCAGGAGCCGTCACAGCAGCCGAGGCCGCCGGTCTTGTGTTCATGATACAAGAGCCAGCCGGTACCGCCAAACACGAAAATCGAAACGATGATCGTAGGCAGGTTAAAATTAGCAGCTAAAAACTCCATCATAAAAAGTCCGCTCCTTTCCGGAAGAATACGGTAGTATTATACATTTAAGATTACTTGGAAGCAACAGCCTTCTTGGAATCGAACGAAACCTCGTTGACACCCTCGTACTTGTTGGGGCGGAACAGCAGGTAGATCGTGAAGGCGATGATGGCGATTGCCACAATGGTGAAGATGTTGAAGCTGACCTCACCGGTGATCAGGCCGCCGATCTGGTAAACGACCAGAGAAGCGCAGTAGGCAAACAGGCACATATAGCCGATGGCGATAGCAGTCCACTTGCCGTTGTTCATCTCGCGCTTGATGGCGCCCATAGCAGCGAAGCAGGGAGCGCACAGCAGGTTGAAGATCATGAAGCTGTAAGCGGAGAGGGCGGTGAAGCTGGCAGCAACCTCGGGCCAGATCTCGTCGCCGTTGTCAGACAGCTCGTCAGCATAGTGATACAGAACACCGAAGGTACCGACGACATTCTCCTTGGCAATCAGGCCGGAGATAGAAGCGACGGTTGCACGCCAGTTGCCGAAGCCCTGCGGGATGAAGATCCAGGAAATTGCGCTTGCAACGATAGCCAGGATGGAGTTGTCCTGATCCTCGACCATCGTGAACGCGCCGTTCTCGAAGCCGAAGCCCTGCAGGAACCACAGGATGATGGTGGCAGCCAGAATGACGGTGCCGGCACGCTTGATGAAGGACCAGCCGCGCTCCCAAGTAGCGCGCAGGACGTTGCCCCAGGCGGGCACATGGTAAGCGGGCAGCTCCATAACGAACGGAGCAGGATCACCGGCGAACAACTTCGTCTTTTTCAGGATGATGCCGGAGATGATGATGGCTGCAAAGCCGATGAAGTAAGCGGAGGTGGCGACCCAGCTGCTGCCGCCGAACAGAGCACCTGCGATCAGGCCGATGATGGGCATCTTGGCACCGCAGGGAATGAAGCAGGTGGTCATGATCGTCATACGGCGGTCACGCTCGTTCTCGATGGTACGGGAAGCCATAACACCGGGAACACCGCAGCCGGTACCAACCAGAATGGGGATGAAGCTCTTGCCGGACAGACCGAAGCGGCGGAAGATACGGTCCATGATGAAGGCGACACGGGCCATGTAGCCGACATCCTCCAGGATGGACAGCAGGAAGAACAGAACGAGCATCTGGGGAACGAAGCCCAGAACAGCGCCGACACCGGCGACGATGCCGTCCATGATCAGGCCGTACAGCCAGCCAGCAACGCCGATGGATTCCAGCAGGCCGCCCAGGGCGTTCGGGACGATCTCACCGAACAGAACATCGTTCGTCCAGTCGGTGGCAAAGGTGCCGATGCCGATGCCGCCGTCCGCAACGGAGGTGCCCATCGCGATGGCGTACATCAGCCACATGATGAGCGCGAAGATCGGCAGAGCCAGGATACGGTTCGTGACGAACTGGTCGACCTTATCGGAGACAGTCAGGTTCTCGGTGCGGGGCTTCTTCTTGACGGCCTTGTCAACAACGCCGTTGATGTAAGCGTAGCGCTGGTTGGTGATGATGCTCTCGGCGTCATCGTCCATTTCCTTCTCGCAGTCGGTGATGTGGGCGTCGATGTGGTCCAGCAGCTCTTTGTTCAGGTTCAGCTCAGCCTGGACCTTGTCGTCGCGCTCAAACAGCTTGACAGCGTACCAGCGCAGGAAGCGGCCATCGACCTTGCCCTGAATGGACTCCTCAATGTGGGCGATGGCATGCTCAACGCTGCCGGTAAAGACGTGAGGCAGCTCGCCTGCCTTGCCCTTCTTGGCAGCGGCGACGGCCAGCTCGGCAGCCTTCTCGCTGCCCTCGTTCTTCAGGGCGGAGATCTCGACGGCCTCGCAGCCCAGCTCGTTGGACAGCTTCTTCAGGTCGATCTTGTCGCCGTTCTTGCGGACGAGGTCGATCATGTTGACGGCCATGACCACGGGGATGCCGAGCTCGATCAGCTGGGTGGTCAGGTAGAGGTTACGCTCGATGTTGGTGCCGTCGATGATGTTCAGGATGGCGTCGGGCTTCTCATTGACGAGGTAGCCGCGGGCAACGACCTCCTCCAGCGTGTAGGGAGACAGAGAGTAGATACCGGGCAGGTCCTGGATCACGACGTCGTCGTGACCCTTGAGCTTGCCTTCCTTCTTCTCGACGGTAACGCCGGGCCAGTTGCCGACATACTGGTTAGAACCGGTCAGGCTGTTGAACAGGGTGGTTTTACCGCAGTTCGGGTTGCCTGCCAGAGCAATTTTAATTGCCATTTGGTTAAACCCCTTTCTTTACTTTTTCAGAACTCACTCAACTTCGATCATTTCGGCGTCAGCCTTGCGGACGCTGAGCTCGTAGTTGCGGACGGTCAGCTCCATCGGGTCGCCCAGAGGTGCGACCTTGCGGACGTAAACCTTGGTGCCCTTGGTCAGGCCCATGTCCATGATGCGGCGCTTGACAGGGCCCTCGCCGTGCAGCTTGGCAACGGTGACGGTCTCGCCGACCTGTACATCTTTCAGAGTCTTCATACTTCGTTCCTCCTCTTGGTACAATCAATCAAACAGCCGAGGGGCTGTGATTCCAAATTTTTTACGCAACGATAATGCGCATGGCCAGGGTCTTATCCAGCGCGATGCGCGCTTCCTTGACCTGAAGGATGAGGTTGCCGCTGATCTCATTGACCACGGTAACGGTCTCCCCCACGACAAAGCCAAGCTCGGCCAGATGCTGGCGGACCTCATCCTTGCCGGTGATCTTTCGGATGGTAACGGTATCGCCTGCTTTAGTCATCGTTAAAGGCATTCCACACACTCCCCTTTTGCAATTTTGCAATATATTAGCCTATGCTAACGCTTGGAGCAAAAGCATGCGGTTAGAACGCTCTAACCGCTTACGATGGTAGTTTACCACCACTAACTCCCGATGTCAAGACGGAAGTTAGGCTAACCAAACAGGTTTGTGAAAAGTAGATAGTTATTACTAACTTGAATTGTGCAGTTTTGAACAAATTGTGAAGGAAAGGAGGAACGGCAGATGATTGGATAACCACCCGCTTTCGGGCCGGTCTGTAGGGGCGGGGCATGCCCCGCCCGCGGCTATACGTGGGCGCTCGTTTGCGGGGAAGGTGCCGGGCTGGGCGTGCCCGGCTCCTACAGACAGCAAAAAAGCCGGAGGGACCTCTCTCCCCTTCCGGCATATTCAATATCTTATTGCCCCTTTTTCTGCTTCCGCGTCTCTGCCAGATGCCGCACCGCCAAAACGGGATGGTGGAACAGCATCCGCGGACCGCTCCAGCGCATGACCTGGCGGATGCGCTCCTGCATCTCGGGCTTGTAGCAGTGCGTTTGGCAGACGCTGCAGAACGTTTTGGTCGCTATATGCGGGCAGTGGTCCACCCGCGCATCGGCGTAGTCCCGCAGGACCGCGCAGTCAGGGCAGAGCCGGCCCTTGGGCGTGCCGTGATGGCCGCGGCAGTATAGCTCAATCATCAGGCCGACAGTGGCCTTTTCCTGTTGGCGCTTTTTCTCCGGGGCGTCGGGGACGCCGCCCCCTACAGTGTTCGCAACGGCCATCAGCTCATCCTCCCGTTTTCCACAGAGTACGTCGTGTCAGCAATTCGCATCGTCGAGGCGCGGTGGGATACGAGCACCACGGTCTTGCTGGCCCGCTCCTCGGCCAAACTGCGCAAGATGACGGCCTCGTTCAGGCTGTCGAGGTTGCTTGTCGGTTCGTCCAGTAGAATGAACGGTGCATCGTGCAGAAATGCCCGCGCCACACCGAGCCGCTGCCGCTCGCCGCCCGAGAGGGTATCGCCCAGCTCCCCGACGGGCGTGTCGTAGCCCTGCGGCAGCGTCATGATAAAGTCGTGGATGGACGCCTTCCTGCAGGCTGCCATGACCTGCTCATGGGTCGCGTTCCGGTTGGCAATTTTGACATTTTCTTCAATACTGTCATGGAACAGCACGGTGTCCTGCTCGACGAAGCTCTCCGCTGCGCGCAGCGACGCCGTGTTGATGCCCTTGATGTTCTCGCCGGAAATCTCGACCTGTCCTAAATCCGTGTCCCAGAATCGCATGAGCAGCTTGAGCAGCGTGGATTTGCCGCTGCCGCTGCGGCCCGTGATGCCTACGATGCCGTGCTCCGGGATGTGCAGGCTGACCTCCTTCAAAATCTCGCTGTCGCGGTAGCCGAAGGTCACGCGGCGGGCGTCGGCACCGCGGAACACAATGTCCCTGCCGTCGGTGACCTCGCGCACAGCGGGCTGCTCATCGAGAATATCCAGAACGCGGTTGCCCGCGGCGAAGGTGCTTTGCAGCCCGGTGCCGAGATTCGCCAGCGCGATGACCGGGCCGAAGCTGCTCATGAGTGCCACAACGCTGACGAGCGCACCGTCAAACCCGATGGCACCCGCCATGAACAGGCTGCCAGCCAGCGCCAGCATACCGGCGTCCAACAGCAGGATGATGGCCCCGGTCACGGCCTGTGCCGTGCCGCCGGCCTCCTTCAGGCGGCGCTCCTGCCCGGCCAGCGCGTCGGTGCGCTGGTTGATTTGCGCCAGCCGATGCGCGCCGTCGTTGTATTGCAGGCTCTCCCGCACGCCACGCAGGCTGTCCAGCACAAAGCCGTTCAGCGCGCCGAACTCCGCGCGGAAGCTCTCACCCGATTTGCGCGCACCTCTGGCGGCTGCCACGGGTATGCCGATGCCGATGACCGCATAGGCCAGCGCCGCGTACAGCCCCAGCGCGGGTGCATAGCTGCCCATAAAGCACGCCATAACGACGCTTACGATGACGGCAATGCAGATGGGCGAGATCGTGTGCGCGTAAAAAACCTCCAGCAGCTCAATGTCAGCGGTCAGCACGGCGATCAGGTCGCCCTTGTCGCGACCCTCCAGCTTGGCGGGGGCGAGCTGGCGCAGCACGCCGAAGACCTTGTCCCGGATAAGTGCCAGCAGCTTGAAGGCGATAAAATGGTTGCAGCCCTGCTCCGCGTAGTGCAGCACGCCGCGGGACACGGCCAGAATCGGCAGCAAAATACAGGCGGTTTTGAGTACAACGGGCACAGAAAAATGCAGGCTGTCCAGCAGCGCATACACACCCAGAACCGGGATGAAGATGGCGCAGAGGAAGCCCGCCACGCCCAGAAGCACGGCGCAGACCATGACCGGGGCGAGAGGGCGTACCAGCCCTACAAGGCGGCACATGACGTTGAAATTGCCGCGGGTACGTTTGTTTTCCATCACTGTGCCTCCTTCCCGTAGTTTTCCAGTGCCTGCTGGCGGTTCCACAGGTCGGCGTACAGCCCGCCCTGCGCCAGAAGTGCCTCGTGCGTGCCCTGCCCCGCCGGATGGCCGTGATCCAGCACGTAAATATTGTCCGCCTTTGTCACGTTGGCAAGGCGGTGGGAAATCAGGATGACCGTTTTGCGCCCGGCCAGCCGGTGGATGCCCGCCATGATGTCGTTCTCGCTCTCTACGTCGATGTTGGACGTTGCCTCGTCAAAAATATAGACGGGACTGTCATGCAGCAGTGCGCGGGCCAGTGCCAGCCGCTGCCGCTGGCCGCCGGACAGGTTGCCGCCGCCCTCGGTCAGCGGGGTGTCCAGTCCGTCCATCGAGCGCAGAAAGTCCGCCAGATTCACCTGCTCCAGCGCACCCCACAGCGCACCGTCGTCTGCGCCGGGCGCGGCCATCCGCAGGTTGTCGGCCACCGTACCTTTAAAGAGGTGGCTGCCCAGGCTGACGAGTGTTACATTTTTGAGCAGGCTGGCCTCGCTGACGGCGGAAAGCTCCTGCCCGCCGATGGTCACATGCCCCGTGTAGCCGGACACGCGCCCGGTCAGCACGGCGGCAATCGTGGACTTGCCGCAGCCGCTCTCGCCCACCAGCGCGGTGAAGCTGCCCTGCGGAAAGTCGAGATTTAAGCCATGCAGCGTCTCTTTTTCGGCCGTGTAGCCAAAGTGCAGGTCACGGCAGGCAATCGCGCAGTCCGCGCCGAGCTGGGCGGTCCTGGCGCTGCCCTCGGGCAGGTCCAGCAGCTTGAAAATTTTGTCGCTGGCGGCCATGCCGTTCATGGCAACGTGGAAGTACGACCCCAGCGCGCGCATCGGCAGGAAGAAATCCGCCGACAGCAGAATGATGCAGAGAGCGCCCGGCAATGTTACGCGGTTTGCATTGAACTCATGCGCGGCCACGATGATGCCCAGCGCCGCGCCGCCGTAGGCGATGACGTCCATGACGATGATCGAGTTGAGCTGCATCGTCAGCACCTTCATCGTCACCTTGCGGAAGTGCTCGGCCTCACGGTTCATGGCCGCGTGGCGGGCCCCGTCGGCCTGATAAATCTTGAGCGTGGTCAGCCCTTGCAGGTTCTCCAAAAAGCTGTCGCCCAGCGCAGCGTACCGGCCCCAGTACTTGCCCAGCAGCTTTTTAGCAAATTTCTGCACAGCCACGATGGAAACCGGGATGAGCGGCACGCAGATCATCAGGATGACCGCCGCGTGCAGACTGACTGGGGCCAGCGCAATAAACAGCGTGACCGGTGCGATCATGGCGTAGAAAAACTGCGGTAGATACGCGCCGAAGTAGGTCTCGAGCTGCTCGACGCCCTCGCCTGCCAGCTGCAAAACCTCCGCGGTGGGCACGGCCTGGGTGTAGCTGCCGCCCAGGCGGAGCAGCTTTTCATAAATGGCGGCGCGCAGCGTTTTTTTGACGGTGCAGCTGGCGTTGTAGCTGGCCGACGCCGCGCCGCACGTGCAGAAAAAGCGCACGATCAGCGCACCGAGAATGTACAGAAGTGCGGTGGGCAGGTCCGGCTCTCTGCGCACAAGTCCCGTTAGAAAGAGGGACACGGCGAAGATCATCACGATATTGGCCAGCAGTGCAAGGAATTGCAGCACAACATTCCACGCAATGTACTGTTTGGAGTCGCCCATCATCGAAATCAGGCGTTTGTTGATCATCATAAGCGGTTGTTCCTTTTTTACATAGTGCGGTAGAGGCCGGGACATACCCGAAAAATCATACCTTTTCCTTCGTGCGCAGCGGCAGGTAGCCTGCGTCGCGGATGGCCTTGCGGATGACCTCCTCGTCGGCGTCGGCCTTCGTCCAGACCGTCACGTGCCGGGCGCTCAGGTTCACCTCGGCCAGTGTGTCGGGCAGGGTGTTCAATGCGTTTTCCACATGGCGCTGGCAGTTCTGGCAGGTCATGCCGTCCACGCCCATGACGAGGCGGTGCGGATAGTGGCTCTTGTTGGTGTCCGCCGCCCTGACCTTTTTAGCGGGGGCGTCATGCTCACCGCAGCAGCCGCCGCCGTGGCGCAGATGGTGGATAAAGCTGTAGATGCCGTAGCCGACGGCAGCCACCAGAATCAGAACAATAATGACGTTTGCCATAAAAGCCTCCTGGTTAGTGATTTCTAATTTGACTTAGAATATACTAACTTCTGTTTCGCCTTTTGTCAAGCAGTATCTTTTTTGATACTGCCCTGTAGGGGCCGCACATGTGCGGCCCGCGGCTGTACGGAGGCTGCGCACCGGCGGGAAGGCCGCGGAGGGGTCAAGACCCCTCCCTACGGACTTTCGGACACGGGTGCTTTGTAGGGAGCGGTCTTGACCGCTCCGGGACTGTACGGAACCGGGCAATTACGGGAAGGCTGCGGGCCGCACAAACAAAGAAGGAGGGGCATCGCTGCCCCTCCCGGTATGGATGGATATGGAGAAAATCAGGCATTGGCCAGAGCGGTGCCAAGGGCTGCGCAGGCAGCCTCGGCGTCGCCGTCGGGGGAGCCGTTGGCCATGACAGGCTCAACGACCAGACGGGCACCGGCGGCCTCGGCGTCCTCGGCCCAGGTGCGGATCCACTCTCCGTCACCCCAGCCGTAGGAGCCGAACAGGCCAACGGGTTTGCCGCTCAGAGAGCCGCGCAGATCCTGGTACATCGGCTCGAACTCGCTCTCCTCCAGCTGCTCGGCGCCCATGGCGGGGCAGCCCAGCGCAAAGCCGGTGTAGTCGCCGGCGGAGGAAACGTTGAACTCGGAGGCGGTGAACTTGTCAACAGAAGCGCCGGCGGCGGTAGCTGCGTTGGCGACCAAATCGGCCATGGCCTCGGTGTTGCCGGTGCCGCTCCAATAGATAACTGCGATCTTGCTCATAAATAACTACTCCTTTTATAATTTTTATGGTGCATCGTCAGGCGGCCACTGTCAGCCGCCTGATCGGGGTGCCGTTGTAATAGCAGCGGGCGTAGATGCGCTCGCACTTTTTATAGCGGTCAAACTCTGCCTGCGCAGCGGTGGGGTCGGTGTAGACCTTCCAATAGCCACACGCGGTAAAGTTTTTGCCGCGGTTTTGGATGAACCCGATGACATCCGCCAGCGGGTAGCCCAGAAAAACGCCGATCTCATGCGGGAAATCTCCCTCGCAGCAGAGCCTTTCGGCCAGCTGGTCCAGCAGCTCGTCTGCGGTGCCGGGGGTGTAGCCCTCCCCTGCCAGAAAGTCCAGCATGTGCGGCGCTGCCAACAGCCTGGCCACACGGGCCGGGCGGTATACATAGACCAGCACAGCCCCGGTGCGCGGGCACTGCCTAAGCACCCGCACCGTGACCCCGCGGGGCGACAGCGCGGCGTGCCAGGCGGCGGCCATGGCGGCGGCATCCTGCCCGGGCGCGGGCTGGTAGCGGAACAGGCTGGCAGGCTTGAGCCCCGCCAGTGTGGGGGCGCATAGGGTGGCCAGGTCGCAGGCGAAGCTGCGCGGGCTGGGGATGACACGCGATTGCTGCATGAGACGACTCCTTACCTCTACAATGGTTAGTGTCTGCTAACCATCAGTCCCATAAAACCGCCCGGCACGGGGAGAGAACCGCACCGGGCGGGCTATGGTTGTTCCGAAGGTCGGATACTTGCTGCGGTTAGCCTTAACTAACGCTAACAATATAGCATGTCACACACGAACTGTCAAGGGGTTAAGCAAAAAAAGGGAGGAGATGGGAGAGAGGAGTGAGGAGATTGCGCTGCGGTAAAGCTCTTAACGGACTTTTCGCATTATGCGCGTGCATCTGTTACCGCTCAATGTGCAGGAACGGATGTTATCTCCTCTCTCCTATCTCCTCACTCCTCTCTAAACTTAATAGTTGCTGCTCTTCAGCTCAAAATAGCTCTGCGGATGTGCGCACACCGGGCACTTAACCGGCGCGTGCTGACCGATATAGACGAACCCGCAGTTGCGGCACTGCCAGACCTGCTCGGTCTCGCGGGCATAGACTTTGCCCGCCTCAATGTTGGCGGCCAGCGCTTTGTAGCGCTCCTCGTGGTCCTTCTCGATCGCGGCGACCATCGTGAACAGCGCGGCGATCTGGGTAAAGCCCTCCGCCTTCGCCTCGGCGGCCATGCGCGGGTACATCGAGGTGTGCTCCTCGTTCTCGCCCGCGGCGGCCATCTTCAGGCAGGTCAGCGTGTCGGGGATCTCGCCGTTTTCCATCAACAGCTTAAACCAGATCTTGGCGTGCTCCTTCTCGTTGTTGGCGGTCTCGGTGAAGATGGCGCTGATCTGCTCATAGCCCTCCTTCTTGGCCTTGGACGCGAAATAGGTGTATTTGTTCCGGGCCTGGCTCTCACCTGCGAAAGCCTCCCACAGGTTTTTCTCGGTCTTGCTGCCTCTGAGTTCCATAATGAATACCTCCGTTTAAATAGGAATGAGTCTTAATATGACTTTATTATAGCATACAAACAGCCCCTGTCAAGTAAAATTTCGGAATGGAATCTTGGCGATTTTGTACAGACGGTTGACAAAGCATACATTTTAGTGTACTATCTGAATAAGATATATTCTTAAATCAGAAAAGGAGGTCTGCCCATGACCCGCCAACGCGCCCTGATTTTGGGTATCATGCGTGAAAAATGCCCGGAGCATCTGACCGCTGACGAAATTTTCAGCCATGCGCGGCAGGCCATGCCGCACATTGCGCGCGGCACTGTGTACCGCAATCTGAAATTGATGGAGCTGGACGGTGAGATCGGTCATCTGGAAATGCCCGACGGCCCGGACCGCTACGACGCCAACCCGACCCCCCACGGCCACCTGCTGTGTGACAGCTGCGGCGACCTGGCCGACCTGCCGGTGGTGGGGCTGATCCGCGACATTGAGTCCGCCATCGGTACCGAGGTACGCGGCTACACGCTGACGATCCGCTACATCTGCCCGAAATGCCGCGCCAAAAACGCGCAGTGAGGTTCTGATTTATGGCAAAACAGCGTGACCCTGTAATAGATAGTATGCGCGGCATCGGCATTGTGCTTATGGTGCTGGGGCATTCGGGCTTTCCCGGAACGGACTTCATCTACCTGTTCCACATGGCCCTGTTTTTTATGCTGAGCGGCTGGCTTTTCAGCCTGCGCGGCGGGCCGGTGCACTTTATCAAGCGCAAAGCCGTCACGCTCTGGCTGCCCTTTGTGCTGGCAAACACCGCCTTTACCGTGCTGAACAACCTGTTTTTACAGCTGAATATTTTGACGAGTGATGAGCGCATTTTGCAGGTTCCCGGCAATGCCGTCACAACGCCCGTGACGGTGAAGGATGTGATTGGCCGCACCGTACACTGGTGCGTGTTTGACGGCGGCACCCAGCTGGGCGGCGCGATGTGGTTCATCCAAGCACTGTTTCAAGTATCTATTCTGTACGCTTTGGTGGAATTTATTCTGCAAAGGCTGCTGCATGGTGCCGATACGCTGCTGCCGCAGGGACTTTTTTCCGGCGTGCTGCTGTGGGTGGGCTGGCGCTGCGGGCTGGCCGGATGGAACGTGTGGGGGCTGGGCATTGCGGCCAGCTGCTACTGCCTGTTCTACCTGGGCACGGTCCTGCGGCGCACGACGCGGGAAAGCATACCGACGTACCAGCGCTGTATTTTTGCCGCGGCGGCCTTTGCGGTGCTGCTGATTCTGGAGCGGCTCGGCTCTGTGGGTCTGGCGGGCAATGGATACAGCAGCCCGATTTTCCTGCTGGTTGCCAGCCTGGCGGGCTGGGTGCTGGTGCGGGAGGCCGCGTGCCTGACCGCTCCCCTGCCCTGTGTCCGGGCGGCGCTGGCCTATCTGGGCCGTGCGACGATGCCGATTGTGATTTTGCACTTTTTGAGCTTCAAGCTCGTGACCTGGCTTGGCCTGCTGGCCACAGGCGGAGAGCCGTATCTTCTGGCCGCATTCCCGATTTACTTTACGGGCGGTGCCTGGTGGCTTGCCTACACCGCCGCGGGCCTGGTTCTGCCGCTGGCAGCAAATGCGGTGTACAAGAAAATAAAAAATACTGTCTTAGCGCATTGATGTAAAAAAAGAGCCCCGCGGGGCTCTTTTTTCTTGTCTCCCTCTGCGAGACAGACTCCCCCGATACGGGGGAGGTGGCGCTTGCGCCAGAGGGGCCAAGAAAATGCTTGATTTGTGACACATTCCTGCTCCCGTCGGCGTTATAAGGGTGAAAGGAGGCGAGCCGATGCAAAACGAACAGGATTTAGAAAAGCTCGTACATGCCCATACCGCTGCACTGCTGCGGTACTGCACCGGCCTGCTGGGGTGCGAGGCCGACGCACAGGATGCTGTGCAGAAAACCTTCATCAAGGCGTGGCAGCAGCGCCACACGCTGCGCCATGACGGCACCGACAACGAGCGCGCGTGGCTCTACCGCATCGCCTACCGCACCTCGCTGGACATGCTGCGGGCAACCAAACGCGCGGCGGCCTACCCCACCCCGGAGCCGTTGGAGCAGGACCCCGGCATCAGCGAAGAGCTGCGCGCGGCGCTGAACACGCTGGCCCCGCTGGATCGGGCCCTGATCTTAGAGCGTGTGCTGGACGGGCTGGATTACGCCGCACTGGCGTGCATTCACGGACGGCCCGCCGCCTATCTGCGCACACGCTACCACCGCGCCAAAAAGCAGCTGGCGCAGCGATTGAAGGAGGGGGAGCACTATGAAGTATGACCGCGAAGAAGCGTATTTGCACGAAAAGCTGACCGGCGGCCTGCACCCGGCAGGCGTTGACCTATGGCCCGCCGTGGCTGAGCACCTGCCCGACGCGCCCCCCGCACGGCACCCGCGCTGGAAGCTGGCAATCTGCCTGGCCGCGCCGCTGCTGATTGCCGCTGGAGTGCTGGCAGGCACGGCAGAGTTCACGAACCTGCGCGAAAACCCGCGCCCGTCCTTTGCGCCGGAGGCCAACACCGGGTACGCCATCACGTATGAGCGGCAGTATTTTGCGCTGGATGAGGATTTGCTGGCGGGAATGGTGGCAAACCATAATGGGGAGATGTCAGACGATGGCTGGCTGCCGATGAACGCCAACATAAACGGCCAGCTGCACCCCACCGACGCGGACTACGCCGATTGGTACGCCCGGGCTGCACGCGGGTACGACAGCTGGGGGGAAATGACCGCCGCGACTGGTCTGCCGCTGGCGCAGAACACGCTGCTGGATGAGGGAGATACAAGCACTTTCCCGTCGATTGCCATGTATCCGTCCGGCATGATCGACATACCGGATGAATATGACGATGGCATGCCTTATACGCCGAAATTTCAGGAATATCCCGCCGGATTTATCCCCATCGGGCGCAGCGATACACCGGACAAGCTCTACCTACGCACGGGTGTGCTTTTGGATGGCTACAATGTAGAAATCATGGCAGTTGCCTATCTTGGGGATGCGCCCAAGGAGATGGCAACGGATTTGTATTGGCAAAAAAGTGCCGGGTTGACGTGGCAATGTGAAAGCTACCCCATGGCCAACGGCAACACCGCGCTGATCCCCCACTGTACAAGCAACCCGAACTCGAGGCCCTACATCCAGTCCAGAGCCTACTTTGCGCAGGACGGCATTTTGTACCAAGTCTATTGCCGTCCCTATACGGATAGCCTTTGTTACAGTGCCTCGCAGGAGAACATCTGGGCAGAACTGAAGGTGGTTTTGGACGGATTTACGTAACCTGTTGTAGGGGGCGGCGTCCCCGACGCCCCGCGGATGCCGTACACGTCCCGGGAGGGATAAATCCCTCCCCTACGCCCCCTTTTCCGGGAGAATGTAGGGCGGGGTGCCCTCACCCCGCCGCGGAGGGGGCAAGACTCTGCCCTGCAAAGCAGCCTCAAAAGGGGCTTTATAACCAAAAAGAGAGAAGAACCTTCGCCCTGTGCGAAAATTCTTCTCTCTTTTTTCTCTTTTATCTCTCCTCCAGCGGCACATACTCCCTTGTTTGCATGATGCTCTGGTAGGCCGGGCGGATGATCTTATCCACGTTGACAAGCTCCTCCATGCGGTGGGCGGACCAGCCGACGATACGCGCAACCGCAAAGATCGGGGTGTACAGCTCCACCGGGATGCCCAGCATGTCATATACAAAGCCGGAGTAGAAGTCCACGTTCGTCGAGACGCCCTTATAAATATGGCGCTTCTCGGCAATGACCTGCGGGGCCAGCCGCTCGATCGTGTTGTAATACTCAAAGTCGCGGCTGCGGCCCTTGGCGTCGGCCAGCTGGTGGACAAAGCTCTTGAACACCACCGCGCGCGGGTCGCTCAGCGAGTAGACCGCATGGCCCATGCCGTAGATCAGGCCCTTCTGGTCGAACGCCTGGCGGTCCACAATGCGGCCCAGATAATCAGCCATGGCCTCCTCGTCCAGCGGGTCGGCGACGTGGGCGCGGATGTCGTCCATCATCTGCATGACCTTGATGTTCGCGCCGCCGTGCTTGGGGCCCTTCAGGCTGGAAAGCGCCGCCGCAATGACGGAGTAGGTGTCCGACCCGGACGAGGTGACGACGCGGGTCGTGAAGGTCGAGTTGTTTCCGCCGCCGTGCTCCATGTGCAGCAGCAGGGCAATGTCCAGCACGTGGGCCTCGAGGTCGGTGTACTTCTGGTCTGGACGCAGCATCTTCAGCAGGTTTTCCGCCGTGGACAGGCTCGGGTCTGGACGGTGGATGTACATGCTGCCGCCGCACTCATAGTAATTGTAGGCGTGGTAGCCGTAGACCGCCAGCATCGGGAAAACGCTGATGAGCTTGATGCACTGTTCCAGCTGGGTCTGCAGGTCGGTCTTGCCGATGTCGTCATCGTAGCTGGCCAGCGTCAGCACGCTGCGGGTCAGCGAGTTCATCAGGTCGTGACTGGGGGCCTTCATGATGACGTCGCGCACAAAGTTTGTCGGCAGGTCGCGGCATTTGGCAAGGCAGGTGGTGAAGCTCTCGAGCTGCTCTTTGTTCGGCAGGTCGCCGAGCAGCAGCAGATAGGCCGCGCCCTCAAACGCATAGCGCTTGCCGCGCAGACCGCGGATCAGGTCATAGACATTGTAGCCGCGGTACCAGAGCTTGCCCTCGCAGGGAACCTTCTGGCCGTCGCGCTCCTCAAAGGCGTCGATGCGGGAAATATTCGTGATGCCCGCCAGCACGCCCTTGCCGTTTTTGTCGCGCAGGCCGCGCTTGATGTCGTATTGGGCAAACAGCGTGGGATCAATGCGGTTGTTGGTGACACATTCCTCGGTAAAAATGCGGGCTTCCTTTTCAATGGCTGCGTAGTCGCTCATGGTGACGGCCTCCCTTTCCCTTTTCTGTCCGTGTGTGGTAAACACTTTGTAGCAGCGGCGGGCTATTCTACAAATCGTATAACGTATAAGTCTATTATACACGGAAATTGGACAGTCTGTCAAACAAAGTTTTTGTGAACAAAATGACAAGGTTGTAGGGGCGGCGTCCTCGACGCCCCGCGGAGGGGTCAAGACCCCTCCCTACAAGGCCACAATAAAAGGGGCGACAAACAAAAAGGGAGAGGCTCTCCCTCTCCCATGAAACGTGATTATACTTTTACTCCGCCACCAGCACCGTCACGCTCGTCGGGGCCAGCTCCAACGCATCCCGGAAACAGGGACCGAAGGGGGTCACACCGGCGTGGACGCCGTCGCTTACTTTGCGCCAGGTACCGGCGGGCAGGCTGGCCCACTGGCGGGTGCGCTCGGGGTTGTAGTAGACGGCCAGCTGACCCGCCGTGGCCGTGCCGTCGTTCTCCGGCACAAAGCCGATGAGCCAGCCCGGCAGCGCCAGAATAAACGGCTCCGGCTCCCCTGCCGCGCCGCTCAGCCGCGGATAGGCGCGGCGGATGGCCAGCATGCCGCGGTAAAACGCCGTCAGCGCGGCAAACTCCGGGCGGTGGGCGCGGGTCCAGTCCAGCCGGTTCGTGGCCAGCGGCCCCTTGTAGCTGTTGTGGTCGCCGTACTTGGTGCGGCCCCACTCCTCGCCCGCCTGCATAAAGGGCAGACCCTGGCAGGTCAGGTAGATGCCCGCCGTCATGCGGTTCTGTGCCAGCAAATCGGCGTCGGGGCAGTCGTAATCGCCGCGGCGGCCCACGGCGGCCAGTTTGTCCCAGAGCGTGTAGTTGTCATGGGCGGAGACGTACTGCACGACCTGCCCGGCGCGCTTGGGCCGGAAGCCGTGTGCGCCGCTGCGCCACGCACTGATCGAGTGCAGCACATCGTAGCCATGCTGCGGTGCGCCGTTGACATAGCCCGCGTTGGCCGCGTCAAAGACGTTGCCCTTGATGCAGTCCCGCGTGTCATCGCAGAAAAATCCGATGCGTTCATGCAGCGCGTCGAGGGCGCGCTTGTCGGCGGGGCGTGCGCCGCCTTCAAGGTTCGTGCCGCCGCCCATCCAGGGCTCGCCGTACAGTAAAATGCTCTCGCCGCCGGGCAGACTGTCCAGCGCGGCGCGGATGGCGTTCATCGTGTCCACGTCTTCCAGCGCCATCAGGTCAAAGCGGAAACCGTCGATGTGGTAGGCTGTGGCCCAGTACAGCACCGACTCGACCACGTATTTGCGCACCATCGGGCGCTCGCTGGCCAGGTCACAGCCGCAGCCGGAGCCGTTGGTCATCATGCCGTTGGGCCAGCGGCGGTTCCAGTAGCCGGGCACGGTGCGCTCCAGATTGCTCTCGCCGTGGTAGGTGTGGTTGTAGACGACGTCCATCACGACGCCCAGCCCCGCGCGGTGCAGCGCGGCGACCATGGCGCGGCACTCCTTGACGCGCACCTCGCCGTGGAACGGGTCGGTGGCAAAGCTGCCCTCGGGCACGTTGTAGTTCTGCGGGTCGTAGCCCCAGTTGTAGCCGCCGTCGGGGCGAGACTCGTCCACCGTGGCGTAGTCGTAGATGGGCTGTAATTGCACATGGCTGATGCCCAGATTTTTCAGATAGTTCAGGCAGGTCGGGTGTTCGCCGTCGTTGTCCAGCGTGGTGTCATCGGGCGTGAAGCCCATGAACTTGCCGCGCCACTCCGGGCGCACACCGCTGTGCCCGTCAGCGGAAAAGTCCGCCACATGCACCTCCCACACGCTGCGGGCGTGGGCCGGGATGTCGGGGCGCCGGTCCTGCTCCCAGCCGTCGGGGGCGGCCTGTGTCAGGTCCACCACCATGCCGCGGGTGCCGTTGGCCCCGGCGCTGCGGGCGTAGGGGTCCACGACCTCATGCACGCGGCCATCCGGGAAGTAGATGCGGTAGATGTAATACGTCCCGTGCAGGTTGCCGGGCAGCACAATGGCCCAGACGCCGCCATCGCCGCGGCGCATTTCGTGTACGCCCAGCTCTTTCGCGCCCGGCTCGGCGTCGGTGCCGGTGGCATACAGGCAGACCACGACCCCGCAGGCAGTGGGAGCCCACAGCTTGAAGGTGGTTTCCTCCGCCGTTGGATTTGCGCCGAGGTCGCTGCCGTGGTAATAGGGCAGCTCACAGGCCTGATGCCAGTTCATGAGTGATCGCTCCTTACAAATAGTCTGCATTTATTGTAGCAGGTAGAGCGACAGTTTGCAAGGGAAACGTTTCAACGCCCAGCGGAGACCTCTGCATCCGGTATCCCATGTAAAGAAGCCATACACAAGCAAAAATCCCCTGCCCGTGCGGACAGGGGATGCAGTTGCTTATAGAGGTGGATCACTCGCCCAGATGCCAGATGTCCTTGTTGTACTCGGCAATCGTGCGGTCACTGCTGAACAGGCCGGCCTTGGCAATGTTGATGACGCACTTCTTGCGCCAGCCCAGCGGGTCGCAGGCGTAGTCGCTCAGGGCCTGACCCTTGCGCACCACATAGGCGTTGAAGTCGGGCAGCGTCTGGAACCAGTCCTTCCAGACCAGCTCGTCGTGCAGGCGGCGCAGGTTTTCCGCATGCCCGGCGGCCAGCATCTCCGGCCCGACGAGGAAATCGACGGCGCGGCGGATGTTGGGGTCACCCTCCACCCACTGGCTGGCCTGATAGTCGCCCATCTCATAGCGGTGGATGACCTGGTCGGACGTCTGGCCGAAGATATAGATGTTCTCATCGCCGACCTGCTGACAGATCTCGACGTTCGCACCGTCCATCGTGCCCAGCGTCAGCGCACCGTTGAGCATGAACTTCATGTTGCCGGTGCCGGACGCCTCCTTGGAGGCCAGCGAGATCTGCTCCGACAGGTCGCAGGCGGGGATGAGCTTCTCAGCGGCGGTGACGTTGTAGTTTTCCACAAAGACAACTTGCAGATACTTCGACACGACCGGGTCCGCCGCAATGACCTTAGACAGGGTCAGCAGGGCGTGGATGATGTCCTTGGCAATCGTGTACGCCGGGGCGGCCTTGGCACCGAAGATGCTGACCAGCGGCGTGGCGGGCAGATGCCCGGCCTTGATCTCATGATACTGGTGGATCAGGTAGAGCAGGTTCAGCTGCTGGCGCTTGTACTCATGCAGGCGCTTGGACTGGATGTCGAACATGGCATCCGGGTCAACGGTGATGCCCTGCGTGCGGTGCAGCCAGTCGGCCAGAGCGCGCTTGTTCTGCGCCTTGACGGCGGAGAACTGCTGCAAAATATCGACATTTTCCGTGTAGGGCAGCAGTTTTTCAAGCTCGGTGGCGTCCTTGCGGAAGCCGGAACCGATGAGCTTTTCGATCTCGGCGGTCAGTGCCGGGTCGCACTCCAGCAGCCAGCGGCGGAAGGTGATGCCGTTGGTCTTGTTGTTGAATTTTTCGGGGTAGAGCTGGTAAAAGCCGTGCAGCTCGCTGTTTTTCAGGATTTCGGTGTGCAGATAGGCAACGCCGTTCGTCGAGTGGGTGAAGTGGATGTCCATGTGGGCCATGTGAACGCGGTCGTCCCCGTCGATGATGGCCAGACTCTCGTCGGTGGTGCGGGTGCGGGCCAGCGTGTCGAGCTTTTCAATGATGGGCATGAGCTGCGGCACGACGGCGTCCAGATAGGTGCGGGGCCACTTTTCGAGCGCCTCGGCCAGAATGGTGTGGTTCGTGTAGGCACAGGTCTTTGTGACGATCTCGACGGCCTCGTCAAAGTCGATGCCCTTCTCCCCCAGCAGGCGGATCAGCTCGGGGATAACCATGCTGGGGTGGGTGTCGTTGATCTGGATGGCGGCGTAGTCGGCCAGATCGTGGTAATCACAGCCGCGGGCGGCACACTCGGCCAGAATCAGCTGGGCCCCGGCGGAAACCATCAGGTACTGCTGGTAGACGCGCAGACGGCGTCCGGCCTCGTCGGAGTCATCGGGATACAGGAAAAGCGTCAGGTTTTTGTCGATGTCGGTCTTGTCGAACGTGATGCCGTCGTGGACGATGCTCTCATCAATGGTGTCGAGATCGAACAGATTCAGCGTGTTCGTGCGGCCCTCGTAGCCCGTGACGGCCAGCTTGTACAGACGGGCGTTGTAGGTCTTGCCGGCCAGCTCGACGGGATAGACCGTATCCGTTTTTTCCGCCCAGGAGTGGGCGGTCAGCCACGGGTCGGGCAGCTCGTTCTGGACGCCGTCCTTGAAGGACTGGTGGAACAGGCCGAAGTGATACCGCAGGCCGACACCGTCGCCGGGCAGGTTCAGCGTGGCGAGGGAGTCAAGGAAACAGGCGGCCAGACGGCCCAGCCCGCCGTTGCCAAGGCTTGGCTCCGGCTCGACCTCCTCAATATCGGACAGATTTTTCCCGGCAGCGGCCAGCGCGGCGCGGGTGTCGTCGTACAGCCCTAAATTGATAAGGTTGTTGGACAGCAGCTTGCCGATCAGAAACTCGGCGCTGATATAGTAGAGCTTGCGGCCCGTGACGGGACGGACGCGGGCGGCGCTCTGTTCGCGGACGATGTCCAGCAGGGCCAGATAGATTTCCTGATCCGTGCAGGCGGTCAGGGGCTTGTTGGTTCTGGCTTCCATCGCAGCAGTCATATTCATAAGAGGTTCCCTCCATTCGTGTATGGGCTTCTTGGGTACAACTTGGTTATACCACACAAAACGTGCATCTGACTTGCAAAATACCCGCAACTTATGGTACAATACTATCATGCGAGGTGAAAATATGGCGAAACAAGAGCGTTTACGCGAAGCAAAGCAACACGGGGCCGCGTGGTTCCCGTTCAACATCTACCCGTGCACGATCCCGAAGGACTTCCCGCAGGTGGCACTGCACTGGCAAGACAGTATGGAGCTGGTCTTTGTCAAAAAAGGGCGCGGCATCGTGCAGGCCGGGCTGACGACCTACACGGCACAGGCGGGCGACATTTACGTGTTTGCCCCCGGCGTGCTGCACGCCCTGCGCCAGCTGCACGGTGAGGCAATGGAATATGAGAACATCATCTTTGAGCTGGAGCTGCTGGGCGGCGCCGGTGACATCTGTGCAGAGAAGTACCTGCTGCCGCTGCAGAGCGGACGTCTGGCTCTGCCCATGCGCCTTGGCCCGGAAGACTGGGGCTACAACTGGGCGGTGCGGTGCCTGCACGCGGCGGAGGAATTCAACAAGATCAAAGACGTGGGGTATGAACTCTGTATAAAGGGCGAGCTGCTGCTGTTTCTGGCGGCGCTGGTGGGCCGCGCCGGAGACCTGCCCCCTGCCGATACCCCCGATACCCGGCGGCTGAAAACCGTGGTGCAGCTTGTGAATGAGGGCTACGCGGGGGCGCTGCATGTGACCGACGCAGCGGCGGCCTGCGGATGCAGCCCCAGCCATTTTATGCGCTGGTTCAAGAAAATGACCGGCCAGGGCTTTACCGAATACCTGAACGAGCAACGCCTGAACGCCGCCGCCGATGCCCTGCGCAGCGGCAGCGACACCGTGCTGGCGATTGCGGAGCAATGCGGGTTTGAGAATTTGTCCTACTTCAACCGTCTGTTCAAAAAGCGGTACGGGATGACGCCGCGGGAATACAGGGGGAGAAAATAAAAAAGCCTTCCCCCGAGGGGGAAGGTGGCCCGAAGGGCCGGATGAGGGGCGAGTCTGCGGCGAAATCCCGTGAACGGGTGGCTGCGGAAGCTTTGCCCTCATCCGTCCGCTTCGCGGACAGCTTCCCCCGAGGGGGAAGCCTGAAATTATGCCTTTTTGCTGTAATCCCGTGCGCCGTAAATCGCCGTGCCGACACGGACGATGGTCGCGCCCTCGGCGATGGCGGCGGCGTAGTCGTGGCTCATGCCCATGGACAGAATGTCCATCTGTGCCCGGTCATAGTGCCGGGCGTCGGCTCTGGCCAAAAGCTCCCGCATCTGTGCAAAAAAGCGGCGGGTCTCGGTGTCGTCGGCGTCGGCGGGCGGGATCGCCATCAGGCCGCGCAGACGGATGTGCTCCCTGGCGGCGGCAGCCTCCAAAAGCGGGAACAGGCTGTCGGCGTCCACGCCGCTCTTGCTGGCCTCCTCGCCGATGTTGATCTCGACGAGGATGTCCTGCACCAGCCCCAGACGGGCCGCGGCGGCATCAATCTTATCCAAAAGGCGCGTGCTGTCCACGCTCTGGATCAGCGCGGCGCGGCCTACGACCTTGTTGACCTTGTTCGTCTGTAAATGCCCGATGAAGTGCCCGGGCTTGCCGTTGTAGGCGTTCGCGTCGGTCTTTTCGACCAGCTCCTGCACATGGTTTTCACCGAACAGGTCAATGGGCAGGCCGGCGCTGTAGCGCACCTCCTCCACCGTGCGGGTCTTGCAGGCGGCGCAAAGGCGCACCTCTGCCGGGTCGCGGCCTGCGGCCTTGGCGGCAGCGGCCATCGTCTCACGGATCTTCGCGACGGCCTCGGCCATCTGCTGCTTCTGGGCTTCGGGAATCATCGCACTTCCTCCTGACTGTAAACGGCGCGGGAACCGCCGATGAACGGCGGACGGGTGCGGGCGCAGAGCAGAATTGCCTGCCCGATGTGGTCCATCGACAAGCGCACCGGCACAGCCACGCGGCGCAGGTGCATACCGATCAGCGTACCGCCGATGTCCATGCCCGCGGCGGCCCTGACCTCCTCCACAAGGACGGGGTCGTTAAAGCGCTGCCAGCAGTTCGTGGCCCAGCTGCCGCCCGCGTGGGGCTGCGGAATGGCCGAGACGATCTGATAGCCGTTGGCTTTCGCGGCCTCGCGCTCAATGACGATAGAACGGTTCAGATGCTCACAGCACTGGGCGGCCAGATAGACGCCCTGCTCCTGCAATGGCGGCAGCACGCCCGCCAGCACGGCAGCGGCAGCCTCCATGCTGGAATCCTTGCCGATGCGCCCGCCCATGATCTCGCTGCTGGAGCAGCCGACCACAAAAATATCCCCGGTCTCGAGATGCGCAGCCTGCAGCAGTTCTTCCGTAGCCTGCCGCGCCTGCGCCGTAAGTTTTGCATAATCCACAGGTAATGCCCCCTTTGGTTACTATTATAGCAGGGGTGTCAATAAAAGAAAAGCCTTCCCCCGCGGGGGAAGGTGGCCCGCAGGGTCGGATGAGGGCGACCCTGCGGATACTGCTCATAAATGGGTGGCTGCGGGAGCTTTGCCCTCATCAGTCCGCTTCGCGGACAGCTTCCCCCGCGGGGGAAGCCTTAGAACCAACCTGCGTCAATTTGTCAAGCCGTCACATCCTCAAACTGACTGTTGTACAAATCGGCATAGAACCCGCCGGCTTCGATCAGCTCGTCGTGGGTGCCCTGCTCGACAATGTCGCCCTCGCGCATGACCAGGATCAAATCGGCATCGCGGATGGTGGACAGGCGGTGCGCAATGACGAAGCTCGTGCGGCCCTGCATCAGGCGGTCCATAGCCGTCTGGATGCGCTGCTCGGTGCGGGTGTCAACGCTCGATGTCGCCTCATCGAGGATCAGGATGCGGTTGTCCGCCAAAATCGTGCGGGCAATCGTCAAAAGCTGCTTCTGGCCCTGGCTGACGTTGGAGGCGTCTTCGTTCAGCTCCATCTGGTAGCCGCCGGGCAGCGTGCGGATAAAGTGGTCGGCGTTTGCAGCCTTCGCGGCGGCAATGACCTCCTCGTCCGTGGCATCCAGACGGCCATAGCGGATGTTCTCCATGATCGTGCCCTTGAACAGCCAGGTATCCTGCAGCACCATCCCGAAGCCCTCGCGCAGGTCGCTGCGGTCAAAGTCCCTGACGTTGTGGCCGTTCAGCAAAATTTCGCCGGAATCCACATCATAGAACCGCATGAGCAGCTTGACCATTGTGGTCTTGCCCGCGCCGGTGGGGCCGACGATGGCGACCTTCTGGCCGGGCTTGACATTGCAGCTGAAATTGTGGATGACGGTCTTTTCCGGCGTGTAGCCGAACTTTACATGGTCAAATGTGACCTGACCGTCGATGCAGGCGGGGTCGGCGCGGCGGGCGGGGTCGGCCAGCTGGTCCTCCTCGGGCTCGTTCAAAAATTCAAAGACGCGCTCGGCGGCGGCGGTCATGCTTTGCAGCATGTTGGACACCTGCGCCAGCTGCTGGATAGGCTGGGTGAAGTTCTTGACGTACTGGATGAACGCCTGAATATCGCCGATGGTGATGGCGCCCGCTGCGGCAAAAATGCTGCCGACGATGGCAACGGCCACATAGCCCAGGTTGCCCACAAAGTTCATGATGGGCTGCATCAGGCCGGACAAAAACTGCGATTTCCACGCGGATTCGTACAGCTTATCGTTTGCGGCGTTGAAGTCGTCCAGCACGGCGGCCTCGCGGTTGAACGCCTTGATGACGTTGTGGCCGGAGTAGACCTCCTCGACCTGACCGTTGACAACGCCCAGTGTCGCCTGCTGCGCCTTGAAATACTTCTGGCTGAACTTGACGACCACCAGCACCAGCGCCAGCGAGACCGGCAGGATCAGTAGGGCGATCAGCGTCATTTTAGGGCTGATGGACAGCATCATGATGAGCACGCCGACCATCGTCGCAACGCTGGTGATCAGCTGGGTCACGCTCTGGTTCAGGCTCTGGCCCAGCGTATCCACGTCGTTTGTAATGCGGGACAGCACCTCGCCGACGGTGCGCTTTTCAAAGTAGGCCAGCGGCAGGCGGTTGATCTTTTTGCTGATCTGGTCGCGGAAGTCGTAGCAGACCTTCTGCGACAGGCCGGACATGAGCCAGCCCTGAATGAAGCTGAACGCCGCGGACAGCAGGTACATGCCCAGCAGGAACAGCAGCACCTTGCCGATGTAGGCAAAGTCGATGCCGCCCACGCCGCGCAGCTTGGCGATCCAGCCGGTGGCCAGCGCCGTGGTGGCCTTGGCCAGGATCTTCGGCCCTGCAATGTTGAAAATGGTTGACAGAACAGCAAAAACAATGACGACGACCAGCGACAGCTTATACTTGCTCATGGCGGCCAGCAGCTGGCGCAGCGTGCCCTTGAAGTCCTTGGCGCGCTCCGTCGTCATGCGTCCGGGTCTTGGCATATCACTCACCCTCCTTCTGCAAATTCAGTTCCTTCTGGCTCAGCTGGCTGCGCGCAATTTCCTGATACGCGGGGCAGCTTTCCATCAGCTGGGCATGGGTGCCCTTGCCGACGAGGCGCCCCTCATCCAGCACCAGGATCTGGTTCGCGTGCAGCACGGTGGAGATGCGCTGCGCCACAATAATGACCGTGGCGTTGTCGGTTTTAGCCTTCAGCGCACGGCGCAGCGCCACGTCGGTCTTGTAGTCCAGCGCCGAGAAGCTGTCGTCAAACAGATAGATCTGCGGGTGCTTGGCAATGGCGCGGGCAATCGAAAGGCGCTGCTTCTGCCCGCCGGAGACGTTGCTGCCGCCCTGGGCAATCGGGCTGTCGAAGCCCTCGGGCTTGGCGGAGATGAACTCCGTGGCTTGAGCGATCTCGGCGGCCTGCTCTGCGTCGGCGTCGGTGATGTGGTCGCCGCCGAACTTCAGGTTGGATGTGATCGTGCCGCTGAACAGCACGCCCTTCTGCGGTACATAGCCCAGCTCGTCGTGCAGCTGTGCCTGGGTCATGTCGCGCACGTCAACGCCGTCAATCGTCACGCTGCCCTCGGTCACATCGTAGAAGCGCGGGATCAGGTTGAGCAGCGTAGATTTGCCGCAGCCCGTGGAGCCGATGATGGCCGTTGTCTCGCCGGGTCTGGCCGTGAAGCTGATGTGCTCGAGCGCGTCCTCGTCGGAGCCGGGATAGCGGAAGCTGACGTCATGGAACGCCACAACGCCGTGGGTGCCGTCCGCGGGCAGTGCCTTGGGCGCATCGGGGTCATGGATGGTCGAGGGGGTCTTGATGACCTCGTCAATGCGGTCCGCAGCCACACCGGCGCGGGGCAGCATGACGGCGACCATCGAGAGCATGAGGAACGACATGACAATCTGCATCGTGTAGGTGATGAACGCGATCATCTCACCCACCTGCATGTTGCCCAGATCCATCGCCTTGCCGCCGAACCAGACGATGAGAAGGCTTGTGCCGTTCATGATGAGCGTCATAAACGGCATCATGGCGACCATCGTGCGGTTGGTGAACAGCTGGGTCTTCATCAGGTCGGTGTTGGCCCTGTCAAAGCGCTTTTCCTCAAATTCCTCGCGGCTGAACGCGCGGATGGGCATAATGCCGGTCAGGATTTCGCGGCTGACAAGGTTCAGCCGGTCCACCAAAACTTGCATCTGCTTGAATTTCGGCATGGCTACGTTCATCAAAACGGCGATGAGCGCCAGCAGTGCGGCCACGGCCACAAAGATGATCCATTCCAGCCCCGTGTTGCCGCTGGCAACGTGCATAATGCCGCCAATGCCCAAAATGGGCGCGTAGGCTACCATGCGCAGCAGGATCACGCAGACGAACTGCACCTGCTGGATGTCGTTCGTGGTGCGGGTAATCAGCGAAGCAGTGGAAAATTTTTCGATTTCGGCGTTGGAGTAGCCGACGACGGTCCTGAACACGTCGCGGCGCAGGTCACGGCCAATGGCGGCGGAGACGCGGGACGCGATAAAGCCTACGGCGACGGCCACGGCAACCATGAGCAGCGTTAAAGCCAGCATCTGGCCGCCCGTGCGCAGCAGATAGGACATTTGCACGTCATGGGCAATGCCCTGAGCGTCATATTCCAGCGCGACGAGCAGCATGGCTTGGCTGGACAGGCTGTCGGCGACGGTCTCGTCCAGCTGGGCGAGACCGTCCGTCAGTTGGCTCTGCAGCATTTCCCGTGCGCCGGGGGCCTGGGACGCGGCGGCCAGCTGCGTGGCGACGGCGTCGAGGTCATAGGCCGTGGGGACCACGGTGTCGGTGGCACCGGCGGCAGTGGCGGCATTCTTCGCCGCGGCCATGTACAGCACAACGTCCGGCGTTGTGAACGCATTTTCCAGCGCGGCGGTGTCCGCGTCCGGGTTCAGTGTGCGCATACCGTCCGCATCGGGGTCGGTGTAGGCTTCGTCCGCCAGTGCGGCGTCGTTCTCGGACATGAGCAGCTCGAGCGCCTGCAGCGTTGTGCTGCGGACGGTGTCGGGCACGGGGCTTTCAATGCCGCCCTGCTGGATGCCGGTGTCCACAATTTTGCTTGTGTAGTCGGGCAGGCTTAAATCGCAGTATGCCTGCACGATGAGCAGCGCAACGACGGCCAGGCAGGCCGCCCAGTGCCGCCCCAGCTGCTTAAAAATTTTCGTCATGCGGGGGTTCTCCTTTCAAATCGGTTTTCATAGCGGCGTTCTCGGCCTCGATGGCGGCGAGCAGAGCGTCCTTTACGGCGTTGGCCTGCGCCAGCTGCTCCGGGGTCAGCCGCGCCATGATGCGGGCAAAGTAGTCGTTCATGGCCTGCTCATTGGCTTTGCGGGCGCGCTCCCCTGCCGGGGTGATGCGCACCAGCGTCTTGCGGCGGTCCTTGGGGTCTGTCTCGCGGACGATGTGGCCGTCCTGCTCCATCTGACGCAGCCCGCGGGAAATCGCCGGCATAGGCTGGTGCATCTGCCGCGCAATGCCCGAGACATAGATCGCGCCGTCGCAGCCGTGCTGCTCAATGAGATTGTACAGACTTTGCAGCATGCCATAGCGGCATTTGGGCTGCCCGGCCAGTGCCATGCGCATCCCGCGCTTGGACAGTGTGTGCAGCCGCGCCGCAAAGCGGAACACCCCGCTCAGATAAGGGGCTTCAGTGCCCATCTGTGAACACCTCCTGTTAATAGTTGGCTTGTGTTAATTATTAAAACATGATAATAATACACCCTCCTGCACCGCGGTGCAAGAGGGTGTAAGGAAGTTTTAAGATTTGTTCATAAAGTGGGGAGGCTTTAGGCTTATTCCTTCACACACGCAAGATTGCTCAGCGTCACACCCTTGCACAGCCCCAGCGGCAGGGCGACGGACGGCTTGGTGATGGTAATATCCTTAAAGACAATGTCCTCGACCTCATAGCCCGGCTTGTCAAAGCCCGCGATCTCGATCGGGGCGGCATCGTGTCGGCTGCGATCATGGTCCAGTACCTCGGCGGTCAGGGTCAGCCGCTCAAAGAAGCAGTGCTCGAGCTTCGGCGGGGCACCAGCGGGCACACCGTCGTCATTGTACGGTACGCTGTGCAGCATGACGCGGGGCGTGATGCAGTCCCGCACGGTCACGCCGCGCACATAGCCGCCGCGCTTGGGTGTAGCCTTGATCTCGATGCCGGACAGCGAGTTTGCCAGATCACAGTCCCAGATCTGCACGTCCTCCACGCCGCCGCTCACCTCGCTGCCGATGCAGATGCCGTGGCCGCAGTCGCTGCGGCAGTCAAACACCCGGATATGCGCGCAGGGACGGTTGATTTCGTTGCCCTCGGGGTTTTTGCCGCTCTTGATGGCGACAGCGTCGTCCCCCGTGAAGAACTCCGACGCAAACAGCGTGCAGTTCGTCGAGGAGTCCGGGTCCCAGCCGTCGCCGTTCCAGACGCCCTCGGACACAAAGGTGCAGTGGTCGGTCTGGATGTCGTCGCAGTAGATCATGTGGACGTTCCAGGACGGGCCGCTTTTCAGCGTGATACCGCTGATCCAGACGTTCTCACAGTTGCTTAAATTGATAAGCCGCGGGCGGACGCGGCCCGGGAGCGTGTCGCTGTTCTCGCAGCTTTCGACGAGCTCCCGGTTGTCGTCCAGAAAGCTCTTGATGCGGGCACGCTCGTCCTCAATGATCTTGCGGGCCAGCTCCTGCCCGCCGCCGCAGATCGTGCCCCTGCCGCGGATGATGATATTGCGGCAGTTCGGGCCGGTCTTGTGGTTCATGTCGCCCGCGTTCAAAAGGCTTGAGTAGCAGCGCATCTCGGTGCCCTCAAACCGGCTGGGGATGCGGGGCGAATAGTCGTGAATGTTCGTTGTGCCCTGCAGGACCGCGCCCTTGGCCAGATAAATTTCCAAATCGCTGTGCAGCCGCAGTGCGCCGGTCAGGAAATCGCCCGCCGGCACGTACAGAATATCGTCCGCGCCGCAGTCGTTGATGGCCCGCTGTAAATTGTCGGTGTTCAGGATATGGCCGTCGCCCTTGCAGAAGTAGGGCGCGGCGGTAATGTCGATGCGGCGTTTTTCCCTGCCGAACTGCAGCGTGGCCGAGCCGATGCAGTAGCTGCCGCTGACCACGTCCACCCGGAAGGCACTGCCGTAGCTCAGCCCCTCTATCGTAAAATGGGTGCGGTCTGTGCGGCCAATGGCCTCGCCGTTCAGGGAGACCGTGTATTCCGCCCCGCTGGGCGCGGCGGCGGGTTTATCCCAGTACAGCACCGCGTAATCTTCGGTGCAGCGTATATTCAAATTGCCTTGTTTCATGGTGACGTCCTTTGGTTATGGGGAGTTTGCTCTTTCTTACATATTGTACCACAGTGTGCGCGTTTATCCAAGACTTGGGGGTGACAAAATACGCGGGCTGAAACGCTGCAGGTTTTTACACTTTGCAAGGTTGACATTTATAATCACATCTGCATAGTAGGGATATAGAGAAGTAGGGGCCGGGCATGCCCGGCCCGCGGCTTTGCCCATAGAACTCGTTTACGGGCGAGAGAGGAACGATACATGTTAAACCGGTTTTCACGCGCGCAATTACTGCTCGGCAAGGAGGGCATGGACCGGCTGCTTTGCTTTTGTGCGGGATGTATGGTACAATAGGAAAACACTGTAGGGACCGGGCATGCCCGGCCCGCGGCCTGCCTATAGGCGGGCGTCCCCCGTGAAGCTGCGGGCCGCACATGTGCGGCCCCTACTGCGCGGCAATTGATACTGCACGAAAGGAACTGCCATGGACAAGGCTATATTTGAAACGGCCCATCTGGCGGCCCTGAACGACCAGCAGCGCGCGGCGGTGGAGGCGGTCAACGGCCCGGTGCTGCTGCTGGCTGTGCCGGGCAGCGGCAAAACCACCGTGCTCATCACCCGGCTGGGCTATATGACCGAGGTCTGCGGCATTGCGCCGGAAGCCATCCTGACAATGACCTACACCGTCGCCGCCACGCAGGAGATGCGCACCCGGTTCGCGGCGCGGTTCGGCGGCGAATTGGCCGCACGGCTGGAGTTCCGCACCATCAACGGTGTGGCGGCGCGTATCATCGCGCTGTACAGCCGCATGTATGGCCGTACCCCGCCGGAGCTCATCCGCAATGAGAGCGAGACCACGCCGCTGCTCATGCGGCTATGGCAGGACACAAACCACGAGTACCCCGCCGAGAGCACGGTCAAGGATCTGCGCACGGCCATCACCTACATTAAAAATATGTGCCTGACCGACGCGGAATTGGACGAGCTGGAAACCGACATTGAGAATCTGCCCGACCTGTACCGCGGCTACCAGAAGGCGCTGAAGGCCGCGCACAAAATGGACTACGACGACCAGCTCTGCTTTGCGCTGCAAATCCTGCGCGGTGCGCCCGCGGTTGCGGCGGCGTTCCGCAAACGGTACAAGTATTTCTGCATCGATGAGTCGCAGGATACGTCCAAGGTACAGCATGAAATTATCCGCGTGCTGGCGCAGGAAAGCGGCAATATCTTTATGGTCGGCGACGAGGACCAGAGCATTTACGGCTTCCGTGCCGCCTACCCCCAGGCGCTTATGGACTTTGAAAAGACCTATCCCGGCGCACAGATTTTGCTGATGGAGCAGAACTATCGCTCCACAGAGCCGATTCTGGAGGCTGCCAACCGCTTTGTGGCGCGCAACCGCTATCGCCGCCCCAAGACCATCGCGCCGACGCAGGGTCCCGGCGCACCGCTGCAGATCGTCACCGTGCCGCGCCGTGCCGACCAACTGCCATTCTTGTTTGAGACGGCGCAGCACTGCGATACCGGGACGGCGGTGCTGTTCCGCAACCACGAGAGCGCACTGCCCATCATCGACTTGTGCGAGCGGCGGGGCATCCCCTACGCCTGCAAGGCAGTGGACCAGACCTTTTTTACCAACAAGATCGTCCGCGATGTGACCGATATTTTCACGCTGGCCGCACACCCCGCGGATGGGGAAACTTTTCTGCGCTGCTACTACAAATTCGGCGTGCCCGTCACCCGCGCACAGGCGCTGTTTGCCTGCAATCAGGCGCGGCAGTACGGGCAGGGCTGCTGGACGGCCCTGCTGAATGAGGACAGCATCCGTCCGCGCACCCGCGCCGCCATGGCTGACGTGGCGGACGGTCTGGCGCGTCTGCCCAAAATGGCCGCGGACGATGCGGTGCGGTTCCTGGCCGACCAGCTGGGCTACGGCAAATATCTGGACAAAAGCGGCATGGACCGCACGAAGCTGGCTGTGCTGGAAATGCTCGGCGCACAGGAGCCGACGCCGCGGCACCTGCTGCGGCGGCTGGAAAAGCTGCGCAGCATCATACAAAACCATGAGAATCCGCCCGGGTGCAGGTTTTTGCTGTCGACGATCCATTCGGCCAAGGGGCTGGAATATGACCGGGTCATTTTGTTGGATGTGCTGGACGGCATCCTGCCCGCCAAGCCGGAGCTGTGCTGCCGCACGCCCGGTGAGACACAGCAGTATGAGGAGGACCGACGGCTGTTTTACGTGGCCATGACCCGCGCGCGGCAGCAGTTGGTGCTGTTTGACTGCGCGGCGGAGCGCTCGACCTTTGTGGATGAGGTGCTGTCCGGTCTGCCCGGCCACCGCAAACGCCACGACGCCGAGCCCGCGGGCCGCCGCACACCCCCGCCCGCGGCACGCGCCCCGCTGCCGCCCGTGGATGTGGACAGCATCACCGCCGTCGGTGCCCATGTGCGGCATGCCGTCTTTGGCCCCGGCACCGTGGAAAGCGTTGCGGGACGCCGTGTGACCGTGCGCTTTACGGCAGGTCCGCGCACACTGGACGCCCAGGTCGTCGCGGAGCGGCATCTGATGTGGGCGGAATGAAAAGCTCTTGCCTCCCTCTGCGAGACAGACTCCCCCGATACGGGGGAGGTGGCGCTTGCGCCAGAAGGGGAGCGGTGGCCCGTAGGGCCGGAGGGAGAGAACTTTGCCATGACCCGAAATATTTCGGATAACCGTGAAGCTCTCTCCCCCACCGCCTGCGGGCGGAGCCCCCTCGCAGAGGGGGCCAAGGAAGTGAGGTACTTTGATGAAAAAAATTCTGCTTCTCGCCACAGGCGGGACGATTGCAAGCCGCCCTACGGCGGCGGGCGGGCTGGCCCCGGCCATCACGTCAGAGGAGCTGCTGGCCTGCGTGCCCGAGCTGGCCGACCTGTGCGAGGTCAGCGCTGTGCAGGTGTTCAACCTGGATTCGACGAACGTCGGCCCCGTGCAGTGGCAGAGCATTGTGCGCTGCATCAAAGAAAATTATGATGCCTGCGACGGCTTTGTCATCGCCCACGGCACAGACACGATGGCCTACACCGCCGCGGCGCTCAGCTACATGGTGCAGAACAGCGCGAAGCCCGTTGTGCTGACCGGCAGCCAGAAGTCCATCTACAACCGCGATACCGACGCGCGCAACAACCTCTACCGCGCGTTCGTCTACGCGGTCAGCGACGGCGCATGGGGTGTGCAGCTGGTGTTTGACAACAAGGTCATTCTGGGCACACGCGCGCGCAAGACGCGGACGCGCAGCTTCAATGCGTTTTCCAGCATCGACTACCCCGAGACCGCGGTGTTCCGCGATACGCGGCTGGTGACGTTTCTGCGCCGCCCCACGGACCAGCCGCCCGTGCGGTTCTATGAAAGGCTTGAGCCCGCCGTTTTTGTGCTGCGGCTTGTGCCGGGCATGCGGGCGGACATCATCCCGCTGCTGGCCCCGCACTACCGCGCGCTGGTGCTGGAGAGCTTCGGCGTCGGCGGCCTGCCGGGCGGGGAGCACGGCGAGATGTTCGCCGCCCTGCGCCGCTGGTGTGAGAGCGGGCGGCTGGCGGTGTTTACCACGCAGGTCCCGCACGAGGGCTGCGACCTTGCCGTCTACGAGGTGGGCCGCGCCGTCGGTGAGTTGCCCGGCGTCCTGGAGGCCCGCGACATGACCCCCGAGGCTGTCGCCGTCAAGCTGATGTGGGCGCTGGGCCAGACCGAGGACCGGGAGAAGGCGGCACGGCTGTTTGAGACGCCGATTGAATACGACATAATGTAAAGGTGAGAAGCTTTCTCCCCCGTGAGCAGGCGTTAGAAAGCAAAGGCTGCCCCGCGCATGACCGGAGCGCAGGCTTCCCATTAGCGGGCACTTGCGGGTAAGTCGTAGGGAGGGGTCTTGACCCCTCCGCAGGAGGCTTGTGGCAGTGATGCACTTTCCCAGGCAGCATACATGCGTCCCGGGGTGGTCTGCGGCTGCCGCAAACGTCCCGGAGGGGTCAAGACCCCTCCCTACGGGCTAGCAAAACAGACGTATCATCGTAATTCAACAAAACTTATTACATATTTTGTGAACAAACATTACATAACATGTAAACATTAGCACTCTACTATTGACAGTGCTAATGTTCGGTGCTATTATAGAGGCGTTCCAAGGGAAAGAGGAACGGAAGAACCGAATCCCCAAAGGGAACGCAACAATGTGTATCAAAAGTCAACCGCTCACAAACAAAACGGGCGGCCGATGAAAATTGGAGGAATGACTTATGATGATGGTTCCGTATATGTTCAATGAGGCTTTGATGGATGATCTGTTCAGCAACGATTGGGAGCACGATTTTGACCGCGCCATGAAGGCCGCTGCGCCCCGCGGCATGTTTGGCAAACGTGCCGCCAATGTGATGAAAACCGATGTCCGCGAGAACAAGGACAGCTACGATGTGTTCGTTGATCTGCCCGGCTTCAAGAAGGAGGATGTCAAGCTGGATTTGGACAACGGCTATCTGACCATCAGCGCCCAGCGCAATGAGGAGCTGGATGACAAGGACAACGAGGGCCGCTATATCCGCCAGGAGCGTGCTACCGGCAGCTGCGCACGCAGCTTCTACGTCGGCAAGGAGTTGGAGCCCAAGGATATCAGCGCTAAGTTTGAGAACGGCATCCTGACCCTGCATCTGCCCAAGGCCGAGGCCAAGAAGCTCGAGCCGAAGCAGACGCTGATTGAGATCGAGTGATTGCAAAAAAATGTGCAGCCATGCTGCACCGTAGGGGCGCATTCTATATGCGCCCGCTTGGCAGCATCCCGTTGTGAAAAAAGATGAACGCAGGGTAAACGTCCACGGGCGGATATAGAAACCGCCCCTACAGAGTCCCTGCCCTAAAAATCATCAGGCCGCAGCCCAAAATTCCGGGCTGCGGCCTTTTGTTTTGCCGCAAGGTGTGCTATACTTCCATATAGATGTAAGAAAAGTACAGGGAGGTCCTGCCCGTGCAATATTCCGATGAGCATCTGCGCTATCTGCGCCTGCTGTCTCAGAAATACCAGACCGTGGCCGCCGCGGCCAGCGAGATCATCCGCATTGAGGCCCTGCTCCGTCTGCCCAAGGGCACCGAGCACTTCATGAGTGACCTGCACGGCGAGCACGAAGCGTTCGTACATATATTAAACAGCGCATCGGGCGTCATCCGTGAAAAAATCGACACGGTGCTTGGCAACGGTGTCCCCGCCGAGGAGCGTGCCGAGCTGGCGACGCTCGTCTATTATCCCAATCAGAAGCTGCCCGAGCTGAAAGCCCGCCAGAGGGACCTGCACGCCTGGTATCGTATGACGCTGCTGCGGCTCATCGACCTGTGCCGGTTCGTGTCCAGCAAGCATACCCGCGACCATGTGCGCCGCTGTCTGCCGCAGAACTGCGGCTACATCCTCGACGAGCTGCTTCACGCCCACTTTGAGGACCACGACAAGGACCAGTATTACGGCGAGATCATTGAGAGCATCATCCGCTATGACCGCGCCGACGCCTATATTATCCGCTTCTGCGAGGTCATCAAGCGGCTGGCCGTGGACCGTCTGCACATTGTGGGCGACCTGTTTGACCGCGGCCCGCGCCCGGACCGCATTCTGGACAGTCTGATGGCGCATCATCAGGTGGACATCCAGTGGGGCAACCACGACGTGGTCTGGATGGGCGCGGCAGCGGGCAGCCCGCTCTGCATTATGACCGTGCTGAAAACAACGCTGGCCTACAACAATCTTGACACGCTGGAGGGCGGCTACGGCATCAGCCTGCGCCGCTTGGAGCGCTTTGCCCAGCATACTTACGCGGATTCCGATGTTTCGCGCTGGCTGCCCCACGCCGACCAGCGCACAGCGGCAGGCGACCTGACCGCCGCCGCGCGGATGCACAAGGCCGTGACCGTTATGATGCTCAAGCTGGAGGCGCAGGTCATTGCCCGCAACCCGGATTTTGATTTGCAGGGCCGCGACTTTTTGAACCACATTGACTTTGCCGCGGGCACGGTGGACTATTTCGGTACGACCTATCCCCTGCTGGACTGCGACTTTCCCACCGTTGACCCGGCCAACCCCGCCGCGCTGACTGCCGACGAGGAAAAGATCGCCGCCGAGCTGGTGCGCAGCTTTGCCGAGAGCGAGCGCCTGCAGCGCCATGTGCAATTTTTGTACGCCCACGGCGCGTTTTATAAAATGTGCAACGGCAATCTGCTCTACCATGGCGCAGTGCCGATGACCGAGGACGGCGCGTTTGCGGCCATTCGGTTTGAGGGCACCGCCCGCAGCGGCAAGCAGCTGTTCGACTACTGTGACCGCCGCGCCCGCCAGGGCTACAGCGCGCCCGCGGGCAGCCCGGCACGGCTGGCCGGACAGGACTTTTTGTGGTACCTGTGGTGCGGGGCAAAATCGCCGCTGTTTGGCCGCAGCGCCATGACGACGTTTGAGCGGCTCTATATTGCCGACCCGGCGGCCCAGGTGGAGATCAAGGACCCCTACTACAGGCACATTGCCGACCCGCGCACCGCCGAGCATATTTTGCGCGAATTTGGACTGTCCGGCGAGGGCAGCCACATCGTGAACGGCCATGTCCCGGTCCGCGCCATCGAGGGGGAAAGCCCCATCAAGGGCGGCGGACGGCTCATCATTATTGACGGCGGCTTCTGCCGTGCCTACCACCGGCGCACCGGCATAGCCGGCTACACACTGGTCTATAACTCCCGCGGGTTGATCTTGCGCACCCACCAGCCGTTTGAGAGCGTGGACAAGGCCATCCACGAGGACGAGGACATTGCCAGCAAGAGCGAGTATATCTATACTGCGCCCCAGCGCATTCTGGTGCGCGACACCGACGAGGGCGGGCGCAAGCAGGCGCTGATCCGTGACCTGACAGCCCTGGTCGAAGCCTACCAGAGCGGTGTGATCGCGCAGGGTGTGGCGCAGGAAATGTGACGGTTGAAATTTGAAAAAATGAGTTTATAATGTAAAGGATGCCATACTTGCCTCCCTCTGCGAGGGAGGTGGCCCCGCAGGGCCGGAGGGAGAGAACCTTGCGGTTATCCGGAATATTTCGGACAATGGCAAGGTTCTCTCCCCCACCGCCTGCGGGCGGAGCCCCCTCGCAGAGAGGGCCAAGAGAGATAAGGAGATGTTTAACCATGGCTTGCACCACCATTCTGGTCGGAAAAAATGCGTCCTACGACGGGTCCACGATGATCGCCCGCAACGACGATTCCGGCTCCGGCCATTTTACTGCCAAAAAGTTTACCGTTTTTCAGCCGCAGGACTACCCCGCGGTCTATAAATCCGTCATTTCGGGCGTCGAGATCCCGCTGCCCGACAGCGGCCTGCGTATTACCGCGGTGCCCAACGCTGTCGAAGGCAAGGGCCTGTGGGCGGCCAGCGGCGTCAACGCGGCCAACGTCGGCATGACGGCTACCGAGACCATTACCTCCAACCCGCGCGTGCTGGGCGCTGACCCGCTCGTCAAGGGCGGCATCGGCGAGGAGGACATTGTCTATCTGGTCCTGCCCTATGTCCGCTCCGCGCGCGAGGGCGTCCGGCGCCTTGGCAGTCTGCTGGAGCAGTACGGCACCTATGAGATGAACGGCATCGCGTTCCAGGATGCGGACGAGGTCTGGTGGCTCGAGACCATCGGCGGCCACCACTGGATGGCCCGCCGCGTGCCTGATGACGTCTATGTGGTCATGCCGAACCAGCTCGGCCTTGACACGCTCGACCTGGACGACGCACTGGGCGGGCAGAAGGAGTTCATGTGCTCCGCTGACCTGCGCGGCTTTATCGACAAGTACCATCTTGACCTGTCCCTGGACGGTGCGCTGAATCCGCGCGACACCTTCGGCAGCCACGACGATGCCGACCATGTCTACAACACGCCCCGCGGCTGGTACATGCTGCGTTATTTCAACCCCAATACGTTCGCCTGGGACGGCCCGGACGCCGACTTTACGCCGCGCTCCGACGACCTGCCCTGGTGCATGGTGCCCGAGAAAAAAATCACGCCCGAGGACGTAAAGTACGTGCTGTCGAGCCATTATCAGGGCACGCCGTATGACCCCTATGCGGCCACGGCTTCCGAGAGGGGCATCTACCGTCCCATCGGCGTGAACCGCAACGACTTTATGGCACTGCTGCAAATGCGCCCCGACGTACCGGAGGACTTCCGCGCTGTGGAGTGGCTGGCCTTTGCGTCCAACGCCTTCAACACGATGGTGCCCTTCTACGCCAACGTGGACACGACGCCGGAGTACCTGTCCAACACGACGGGCGATGTCTCCACCGACAACTTCTACTGGGCCAGCCGTCTGCTGGCCGCCATGGCCGATGCGTCCTACGCAAAATCGGTGTTCCACATCGAGCGCTACACGCTGAGCGTCGGCAGCAAAGCCAACGGCATCATCAACGCCTATGATGATGCCCAGCGCGGCGAGGCCGACCCCGCCGCCCGTGCCGCCCTGCGCACCAAGGCCAACGAGGAGCTGGCCGCTATGGTCAAGGCCGAGACGACGGACGCCCTGAATAAGGTCCTGTTTGAGCTGAGCAGCGGCATGAAGAATGCGTATTCGCGCTCGGATGCGTAAATGATATTGAGAAGGGACGTGCCGGAGGGTGCGTCCTTTTTTGCCGGTACACCTGCAACGCAGGGGCGGATATAGAATCCGCCCCTGCGGGGATACGATATGTAAAATTCAAACTATTTTACAATAATGTCACAATCTTTGAAAGAATTTGAACTTGCTTTTATGCCGAAATCTTTGTATAATAAATGTCAGGATGGGGCACTAGGAGGCTGACTTAGTCCCCTTGTCCCCCATTCAGCCAAAAGTATAGAGAAAGAGGTATATGTAAACATGGCAAATCTGGATTTGACTAAGTATGGCATTACCGGCACGACCGAGATCGTGCATAACCCCTCTTATGAGATGCTGTTCGAGGAGGAAACCAAACCCGAGCTGACCGGCTATGAGAAGGGCCAGGTCACCGAGCTGGGCGCTGTCAATGTCATGACCGGCGTTTACACCGGCCGTTCCCCCAAGGACAAGTACATCGTCGTGGACGAGAACTCCAAGGACACCGTTTGGTGGACCAGCGACGAGTACAAGAACGACAACCACCCCATGACCGAGCAGACCTGGTCTGCCGTGAAGGACATCGCCAAGAAGGAGCTGTGCAACAAGCGCCTGTTCGTCGTCGATGCCTTCTGCGGCGCCAACAAGGACACCCGCATGGCTATCCGCTTCATCGTGGAGGTGGCCTGGCAGGCACACTTTGTCACCAACATGTTTATCAAGCCCACCGCTGAGGAGCTGGCCAATTTTGAGCCTGACTTCGTTGTTTACAACGCCTCCAAGGCTAAGGTTGAGAACTACAAGGAGCTGGGCCTGAACAGCGAGACCTGCGTTGCCTTCAACATCACCAGCAAGGAGCAGGTCATCATCAACACCTGGTACGGCGGCGAGATGAAGAAGGGCATGTTCTCCATGATGAACTACTTCCTGCCGCTGAAGGGTATGGCCTCCATGCACTGCTCTGCCAACACCGATAAGGAGGGCAAGAACACTGCCATCTTCTTCGGTCTGTCCGGCACCGGCAAGACCACTCTGTCCACCGACCCGAAGCGCCTGCTGATCGGCGACGACGAGCACGGCTGGGACGACAACGGCGTCTTTAACTTCGAGGGCGGCTGCTACGCTAAGGTCATCAACCTGGATAAGGACTCCGAGCCCGACATCTACAACGCCATCAAGCGCAACGCTCTGCTGGAGAACGTTACCGTCGACGCCGAGGGCAAGATCGACTTCGCTGACAAGTCCGTCACCGAGAACACCCGTGTGTCCTACCCCATCAACCATATCCAGAACATCGTTCGCCCGATTTCCTCCGCACCTGCTGCCAAGAACGTCATCTTCCTGTCTGCTGATGCGTTCGGCGTTCTGCCCCCGGTCAGCATCCTGACCCCCGAGCAGACCCAGTACTACTTCCTGTCCGGCTTCACCGCGAAGCTGGCCGGCACCGAGCGCGGCATCACCGAGCCCACCCCGACCTTCTCTGCCTGCTTCGGCCAGGCCTTCCTGGAGCTGCATCCCACCAAGTACGCTGAGGAGCTGGTCAAGAAGATGCAGAAGTCCGGCGCCAAGGCTTACCTGGTCAACACCGGCTGGAACGGCACCGGCAAGCGCATCTCCATCAAGGATACCCGCGGCATCATCGACGCGATCCTGAGCGGCGCTATCAACGAGGCCCCCACCAAGAAGATCCCGCACTTCGACTTTGAGGTTCCCACCTCTCTGCCCGGCGTCGATCCCGCCATCCTCGATCCCCGCGACACCTACAAGGATGCTTCCGAGTGGGAGACCAAGGCTCTGGATCTGGCCGGCCGCTTCATCAAGAACTTCGCCAAGTACGAAGGCAACGAGCACGGCAAGGCTCTGGTCTCTGCCGGCCCGCAGCTGTAATCTGAGCGATTGCTCTTAAAGTAAAGGCATAATAAACGCCCGCACGTCATGTTTTTGTGACGTGCGGGCGTTTTTTGCCGGGAGTGAAATAAAACACCGCGCTGCGGATTCTCCACAGCGCGGTGTAAACTTTTACAACAAATTAAATTGCGTAGCCCTTGGCCTTGATGACGTCCACGACCTGCTGGACGTACTTTTCGCAGGTCTCGTGCTCGGGAGCCTCGACCATGACGCGGACCAGCGGCTCGGTGCCGGACTCACGGACCAGGATGCGGCCTGTGTCGCCCAGAGCCTCGCCTACGGCCTTGACGGCGGCCTGCACATCGGCGTCATCCTGCGCGGCCTTCTTGTCGGTGACCTTGACGTTCTTCAGCACCTGCGGATAGATCTTCAGCGGTGCGGCCAGCTCGCTCATCGGCTTCTTCTTGGCCAGCATGACCTCCATCATCTTCAGGCTCGTCAGGATGCCGTCGCCGGTGCTGGCGTACTTGGAGAAGATGATGTGGCCGCTCTGCTCGCCGCCGATGCGGCAGCCGTTTTTGGCCATGTACTCATAAACATACTTGTCACCGACGGCAGTCTTGGCGTAGCCGATGCCCTGCTCGTCGAACGCCTTGTACAGACCGAAGTTAGACATGACGGTGGTGACGACGGTGTTCATCAGCAGCTTGCCGCGCTCCTTCATGTAACAGCCGTAAATGTACAGGATATGGTCGCCGGTGATGACGTTGCCCTTCTCATCCACGCAGAGGCAGCGGTCGGCGTCGCCGTCGTAGGCAAAGCCGATGTCGAGGTGGTTCTCCACGACGAACTTCTGCAGACCCTCAATGTGGGTGGAGCCGGCGTTCAGGTTGATGTTCAGGCCGTTGGGCTTGTTGTTGATGACGTAGGTGTCTGCACCGAGAGCATCAAAAATGCTCTTGGCAATGTTCCAGCTGGAACCGTTGGCGCAGTCCAGGCCGACCTTGACCCCCTTGAAGGAGTAAATCCCCAGAGAGATCAGGTATCCCATGTAGCGGTTGCGTCCGCTGACGTAGTCGACGGTGCAGCCGACATGGTCGCGGCTGGCAAACGGCAGCTCGGGCCAATCCTGGTCAAAGACGTGCAGCTTGCCGTCGAGGTAATCCTCGACGAGCAGCAGCGTTTCCTCGTCCATCTTCTCGCCGTAGCAGTCGATGAGCTTGATGCCGTTGTCATAATAGGGGTTGTGGCTGGCGGAGATCATGATGCCGCAGTCAAAGTCGTCCACGCGGGCAATATATGCGACGCTGGGTGTGGTGGTGACATGCAGCAGGTAGGCGTCCGCGCCGGAAGCCGTCAGGCCTGCGACGAGACTGTACTCAAACATGTAGGAGCTGCGGCGGGTATCTTTGCCGATGACGATGCGCGGCGTGGTGGCCTCGCCGTTGCGCTGGCGCAGCATACCGTAATACCAACCGAGGAAGCGGCCAACCTTGTAGGCATGGTCGGCGGTCAAGGTGACACCGGCCTCCCCGCGGAAGCCGTCAGTACCAAAGTATTTTCCCATTGTATACACTCTTTCCTTTCGGATTGAACTTGACTGGATGGAAATAATCCTTTAATATCATAGCACATATCGCACATAAATGCAATGTTTTTACATGGCTTGCGAGGTGAGAGAGGTGATTGCCTTCAAAAGACCGCGGCAGCCTTCCGCAACGTCCCGCCAGGTGGCCGAAAAATCACCCGTGTACCACGGGTCGGCCACGTCGCCGGGGCGGGTGGTGTAGTCGAGCAGACGGTGGATTTTGCCCGCCGGGTCGCCGCCGCAGATGCGCGTCATATTGCGGATGTTGGCGCTGTCCATCCCGATGAGCAGGTCGTATTTGTCGTAGTCCGCCCGCGTCATCTGCCGCGCCGTGTGCGGCCCGCAGAACACGCCGTGCGCCGCCAGCTCCCGCCGCGCCGGTGGGTAGACCGGGTTGCCGAGCTCCTCGGTGCTTGTCGCCGCAGAGTCAATGACGAACCGCTCCCCTGCCCCGGCTTTAGCGGCCATATCCTTCATCACAAACTCCGCCATCGGACTGCGGCAGATGTTGCCGTGGCAGATGAATAAAATCTTTTTCATAGCAAAATCCCATTTCCCTAAAAATATCATTTACGGGTCAGTCTGGCATCCGGCTCAGTATAACACATTTTTCCCCACTTTGCAAAATGCGGAAAGACTGCTATAATGGGAGAAAACGCAAGGGGGCTTTGGAATGGAGCTGCAAAAGGGGCGGCCTGCGGACACGGCGGGCCGATTGGAAAAGGAGATCCGCACCTACGACCTGCTGGACCGGCTGGGTGTGGCATACGAGAGGGTCGACCACGCACCGGCTATGACAATGGAGGTCTGTCAGGAGATCGACCAGACGCTGCAGGCGGTCATCTGCAAGAATCTGTTCCTGTGTAATCGACAGGAAACAGCCTTTTACCTGCTGATGATCCCGGACACGAAGGTTTTCCATACAAAGGATCTGTCTGCGCAGATCGGCGCGGCGCGCCTGTCCTTTGCCAAGCCGGAATACATGGAAAAGTTTCTGGATATTACGCCCGGCTCGGTCAGCGTGCTGGGACTGATGAATGACACCGGGCGCCGCGTGCAGCTGCTGATCGACGAGGATGTGCTGAACAGCGAGTTTGTGGGCTGTCACCCCTGCATCAACACGTCCAGCCTGCGGCTGCGGACAAAGGATTTGATTGAAAAAATCCTTCCCGCTGTGGAGCACGACTTTATCAGGGTGAAGCTGTGAATTTTACGGACTTCCGTGCGCAGAAACATTGACAAATGTCCGCTGTTTGATTATATTTTATAGTATATAAATAAAGGAAGAAGCCACCTGCCCGCCGTGGGCAGAACGGCTTACAAGGGAGATACATCATAATGGCAGAAGAAAAACGTAAACGCATTCTTTCGGGCATTCAGCCCACCGGCACGCCGACCCTGGGCAACTACATCGGCGCGGTGCGCAACTGGGCCCTCTTGCAGTCCGATTACGACTGCCTGTACATGGTGGCCGACCTGCACAGCCTGACCGTGCGCCAGGTGCCCGCAGACCTGCGCCGCCGCACCCGTGAGCTGGCCGCCCTGCTGCTGGCCGTAGGCATCGACCCGAAGGAGCACGTTCTGTTTGTACAGAGCCACGTGCCCGCGCACACCGAGCTTGCCTGGGTGCTGGCCTGCAACACGCAGTTTGGTGAGCTGTCGCGCATGACCCAGTTCAAGGATAAGAGCGCCAAGCACCCCGACAACGTCAACGGCGGTCTGTTCACCTACCCCGTGCTGATGGCAGCGGACATCCTCATCTATAATGCCGACCTCGTGCCCGTGGGGCAGGATCAGACCCAGCATCTGGAAATTGCCCGCGACATCGCAGGCCGCTTCAACGGCATTTACGGTGATACCTTCACCCTGCCCGAGGGCTACGTGCCCGCCGCGGGCGCCAAGATCATGTCGCTGGCCGAGCCGACCAAGAAGATGAGCAAGTCCGACACGAACATCAACAGCTTTATCCTGATGACCGATGACAAGGATGCCATCGTGCGCAAGTTCAAGCGCGCCGTGACCGACTCCGACGGCGTAGTCCGCTTTGACCGCGAGACGAAGCCCGGCGTGTCCAACCTGATGTGCATTTACAGCACCTTCACGGGCAAGTCCAACGACGAGATCGCTGCCGAGTTTGAGGGAAAGGGCTACGGTGACTTCAAATTGGCCGTGGCCGAGGTCACCGCCGACGCGCTGGCCCCCGTGCAGGCTGAGTATGCCCGCATTCTGGCCGACAAGGCCTACGTGGACGAGGTCCTCAAGAGTGGTGCGGAGCGTGCCTCCCGCCTGGCCAACCGCACTGTCAGCAAGGTCTACCGCAAGGTTGGCCTTTTGCAGCTGGATAAATGACGCTGTGCCTTGACAAATCCGTTTTGAACCCGTATAATATATGAGTTAGTGCGGCTCCCCAGTTGGTGCCGCACATCTTTTACTATCCATTTTACGTTAGGAGACACTGGTATGGCTAAAGAAGTTGTCGTTACCCGAGAGGGTTATAATAAACTGGAGCAGGAGCTGGAAAACCTGCGCACCGTCAAGCGTAAGGAAGTTGCCGACAAGATCAAGGTCGCCCGCGGTTACGGCGACTTGAGCGAGAATGCCGAGTACGACGCCGCCAAGGAGGAGCAGGCTTCTGTGGAGGCCCGCATTGCCGACCTGGAGGCTACCCTGAAGCTGGCCCGTATCATGGATGAGAGCGAGCTGTCCAACGACACCGCCTCCATCGGTATGCACGTCAAGATCCTGGCCGAGGGCGATGACCTGGAGGACGCCGAGGAGTACGACCTGACCGGCTCCACCGAGGCTGACATGGATCTGAACCGTATCAGCGACGAGAGCCCCGTCGGCGCGGCACTGATTGGCTGCAAGGTCGGCGACAGCGTTGATGTCACCCTGCCCAACGGCAACATCATCACGTACAAGCTGCTGGAAGTCAGCCGCTCGAAGTAATAACCCGCAATAAATTCTGAAGGGGCGGATGCTTGCATCGACCCCTACAAGCAACCCATATCAACAGAATTAAAAATCACGAAAGGACGATCTCACATGGAGCAGAATAAGCCCCAGACCGAGCAGGAGCTGACCCAGCAGGCCGCTGTGCGCCGCCAGAAGCTGGCAGACCTGTGTGAAGCCGGTCATAACCCCTTTGAAATCACCAAATATGCGCAGGATGCGTACTCGGCCGACCTCAAAAATGAGTTTGCTGACCTTCCTGCCGAGGCTGAGACCGGAAAGATCGTCTCTCTGGCTGGCCGCATGATGTCCAAGCGCATCATGGGCAAAGCCAGCTTTGCCCATCTGCGCGACCAGAAGGGCGACATCCAGATTTTTGTCAAGCGCGACCTGCTGGGCGATGAAGCCTACGCCGCCTTCAAGAAGCTGGACATCGGTGACATCATCGGCGTCAAGGGCGAGGTGTTCCGCACGAAGATGGGCGAAATTTCTGTCCGCATCTCCGAGCTGACACTGCTCTCCAAGAGTCTGCTGCCCCTGCCCGAGAAGTTCCACGGCCTGACGGACCGCGAGGCGCGTTACCGCCAGCGCTACGTTGACCTCATCATGAACCCCGAGGTCAAGGACACTTTTGTCAAGCGCAGCCTGATTTTGAAGGAGATCCGCGCCTATCTGGACGAAAAGGGCTTCCTGGAGGTCGACACCCCCATCCTGACCCCGTTCGAGATCGGCGCGTCCGCCCGCCCCTTCTACACCCACCACAACACCCTGAACATGGACATGGTCCTGCGCATTGAGACCGAGCTGTACCTCAAGCGCCTGATCGTGGGCGGCATGGACCGCGTGTATGAGGTTGGCCGCATCTTCCGCAACGAGGGCATGGATCCCAAGCATAACCCCGAGTTCACGACCATCGAGCTGTACCAGGCATTCACCGACTTCCACGGCATGATGGATCTGGTCGAGGAAATGTACAAGCGCCTGGCCCTCAAGGTCTGCGGCAGCCTGGAGATCACCTACCAGGGCAAGCAGATTGATATGGGTCACTGGGAACGCCTGACGATGGTCGAGGCCGTCAAGAAGTATTCCGGCGTTGACTTCAACGACTGGAAAACCGACGAGGATGCCATCGCTGCCGCCAAGGAGCATCATGTAGAGCTGCCCGAGGTCCCGACAAAGGGCGCGATCCTGGCCGAGTTCTTCGACGCCTTTGTCGAGGATAAGCTCATCCAGCCCACCTTCATCTATGACTACCCCGTCGAGATCAGCCCGCTGGCCAAGCGCAAGCCCACCGACCCGGCCTTCACCGAGCGCTTTGAGTATTTCATCGACTGCACCGAGTACGGCAACGCATTCAGCGAGCTGAACGACCCGATCGACCAGAAGGCCCGCTTCGAGCGCCAGGTCGCCGAGCGCAAGGCCATTGAGCCTGACTGCAAGGCCCAGGTCGACTACGACTACGTCAACGCCCTTGAGTACGGCCTGCCCCCCACGGGCGGCCTCGGCTTCGGCGTGGATCGCCTCGTCATGCTGCTGACCGACAGCGCGTCGATTCGTGACGTGCTGCTGTTCCCGACGATGAAGCCGATTGACTAAAAAGCATTGATTCCACGCCTTTTATCAACCCGGTTTGGCTGATTTGACACCACATTGACACCAAACTTGTGCAGAAAAGGCTTTACAAGAAAGCAGAGAGTTATCCTCTTTACGGATGACTCTCTGCTTTTTTGTTTATGTAGTTGTGCATTTCTGCGCGGAAGCAATGAGGTGATACCATTCGCAGCTTTTACATTCCGGCAGGTCACCGCAGGCAGGAACGCCGGTATCCGGGTCATCGGGGCAATTATAATAATCATATTTCCAATCCATTTTGAAAGCTCCTGTTAAAATGTGCATTATAAAAATTGCCTACTCTCACTCGGCTGTTGTCTCTGTCTGATGGTCACTTACTCGGTGGGTTCCATCTTCTCCATGCAATCACCGCAAAGGATGTTCACGGCTTTTGTGGCTCTCACGCTCTGGTGGCAGCAGGGGCAAATATATTTGCGGGTGCTGCTGGGCTTCTTGGTCTTGGGGGCTGTTCCGTTGCCTGCCCCTTTGGGGAGCGTTCCAATTACATCCCACAAGCTGACCGCCTCGCACATTTGAAGGTCTTGCCAGCCCTGTTCCTCGATGAAGTCCAGCAGCGGAAGTCCGGGGCTTGTAATCGTCCAACCGTATTTTGGATGCTTCTCAACGCAAAGCCCGTGACTTTCGGCAATCTCCTTATACTTCCGATTGTGGTAAAAGTTCCCGGAACCGCTGGTATCTTTGATACCTTTTTCTGCCGCAAGACAATGGCACATTTCGTGCAAAAGCGTGGCGCAGGTTTCCTCGATTGGGCGGCTAAGTGTGGCGCTGCTGATGTTGATTTCATATCGCCGCTCGTCTCCTGCCTGCCAGACCTTATTGCAAGTGAAATGACCATAAGCACCCACGGTCTTTTTTAGGCTGATGACGACTTCGGGCAGTTCCCCGTTGAAAAATCTGGCGTTCAGCAGACGGTACATTTTTTCAAGCTGTCCTGCAACGCGGCTGGTCTTGACGGTCTTTTTCATTTTGAAAACCTCTCTTTCAAAGTTCACTTTTAAATCGCCTTTGGCGGGGGTGGGAATTATTGGCCCCAACCGGCGACCAAAAAGAGAGGCAAATAGAGGCTGTGGCAAGGGGAACGTGGAATACCGAAGCTGAGCGAGGATATGCCGCGAAAGCCCCTTGCCCAAAGCCGAGAGTTGCCCATAATACTGGGCGCGGTTGGGACAATCCCCCGTCGTTCCCCTGTTTGTGCCGGAAAACGGCGCAAAGTCCAAACCTTCCTTAAAAAGCCCAAAAGTTTGAACTTTTGGTGCGCAGAAGCGGCCCCGTATAAAACAGGTATTTGGGCCGCGTCAAAACTTATGTTCAAAAGGAGCGTACAAAATGGCCTATTATGGCTACATCAGAGTGTCAACCAAAGGGCAGGTGCCCGGAACCTCTTTGACCGAGCAGGAGCAGCAGATAAAGGAGCGCTATCCGACTGCGACTATTGTAAAAGAGGCCGCGTCCGGCGCTCACGAACGGCAGGCATTTGATAACCTGTGCAAAACCTTACAGGCGGGTGATACTTTGGTGGTCTGCAAAATGGATAGGTTTTGCAGGTCAGCAAAGGAAGGCTTGCAGTATGTGGATTTGCTGCGGGATAAAGGTGTTGCCGTCCACATTCTCAATATGGGCCTGTTGGACAACTCCCCTATGGGGCGGCTTGTGGCAACGATGCTGCTTGCTTTTGCTGAATTTGAAAGAGCGCAGATAATCGAGCGCACTCAGAGTGGCCGACAGGCAGCAATGGCAAAACCGGGCTTCCGGGATGGACGCCCACAAAAATTCACGGCATTGCAGGTGAAACACGCACTTGGGTTACTAAGTGAGTATAGTTATAAACAGGTAGAGGCCATGACAGGCATTTCCAGAAGCACCCTGCAAAGGGCTAAGAAGAAAGTTGAGGTACAACAATGAAAATTACTATCAAACTGTCCGAAACAAACAATGCACTGCTCAACCGCGTGGTCAAGGAAGAAAAGGTGGACGCAAGCGAGTTCGCCAACAACGCTTTCCTTGACAAGTTCCTGCCGGTATCGGAAAAGCTGGGGATTGAAGCAGGCTTCATCCTTCAGGAGCATGAAGCCGGAACGCTGAATGCGTGGCTCGTCAAACAGAGCATCTCCCGTGGAATCCGTTGGCTGGGAAAGCACCCTATCCGTGACTGCGCCATTCTGAAACAGATTCTTGGACACTTCCCGTTTGACACGAAAGACAACGGGAAAATCTCTACCTGCAACGAATGTGTGCAGTCGGATATGGATAGTGTGGTTGCACTGCTGAAGGAGCGTGTTTCCGGTTATGTATCCGCGAAGAACGGATATAACGGGCTGGTGGAAGATGTTCTTGCAAATTGGGAGTACATCTGGAACGAAGCCATCGTATACAATGTGCTGGCCACGATTGTATACACCAACGAGCCGAAAAAAGATTTTGACTGGTATGACGGTCTGAAATTGCTGCATCTCATTGACTTTGCAGCATGGCAGCAGTGGTGTGATGCGTGATGGTGCATCACGGCAGACGGCTGCAAACCCAAGGGGGCAAGAACGGCGGAAAGTCGTTCTGATGGGGGCCGCAGCCCCCACTGACGGCAAGCGGGCCTTGTCGGCAGCGGGGAGTCCAGAGGGGGCACGCCCCTTTGGCAAGGTAAGCCCGCAAGGGCGGTGGGAGTTTCCGGGGAAACTGCCATACCTTGTATGGCACATCAGTCCGCGACTAAATGAGCTGCTTCGTTGTGCAGGGCATTTCAAGGTGTGGGCAGAGGGGACATGAACCCCGTATAGGAAAGTGAGATTACAATGGCAAGTGTAGAGAAGTTTTCAGCGGGTGCAGTCCGCAATCAACTGCGGCACAATCGCCGCGAAATCGAACATTCCGGCAATCCTGACATAGACCCGTCTCGGCAGGGGCAGGACTATGTTCTGTCCCCCGATAGGGGCATGACCGAGTACGACTATTTTTTACACCGCAAATCCGAACTGTACTGCTATAACCGCGATGATGTGAAAGTTATGGCAGGATGGATAGTAACCGCCCCGCAGGATTTAGACCCTGCCCGCTATGACGATTTTTTCTGTGCCACATACGATTTCATGGCAAATCGCTATGGGAAAGAAAATGTCGTACAGGCCATCGTCCATGATGACGAGGGCGGCCAGCCGCATTTGCATTTCTGCTTTATTCCTGTCGAGGAAGATTTGAAGCACGAACAGGGCTGCAAAATCTGTGCTAATGATGTTCTTGACCGCCGCGAACTGCGCAATTTTCACCCTGACCTGCAACGCTATCTGGACGAGCACGGTTTGGAAGATGCCCATGTTATGACTGGCGTGACAAAGCGGCAGGGCGGCAACCGCACTGTCGCGCAGTTGAAAGCCGAGCGCGAGCAGGAATACCAGCAGGAAGTAGAGCGTCCCGCATTGTATTTTGGAGAATCCAAAATTGAACAGGGACTTCACTTTTAAGGGGCAACCATGAAGCAGATTGTATGGATTATCAACGGCTATCTATATGGCGCTACGGTGATTCTACTGGTTGTGCTGGCACTGCTGGTGTATCTGCGTGGGCAGGCTAATCATCTGCCCAACCCGTTTGCCCGCAGGAACATCGTCTATCGCCCCAAAGAAAAGGCACAGGGCGTGTTGTTGGGGAAGAAATTCGGCCTGCTGGCTTATTCCCCCGAACAGGACGAGGGACACATTCTTGTAATGGGGCCATCCGGCACAGGCAAGACAAGTGCCCTGTTGATTCCGACTTTGCGGAGTTGGCAGGGCACGGCTCTTGTGGTAGATATATCCGGCGACATATCGGCTAATGTACATACAGAGAACAAAATCATTTTTGACCCTACGGCGGCGGACTGTATTCCGTATGATGTGTTTGCGTCCATTGACGCAGCCCCGGACGATACCGAGCGGCAAGAGCGTTTGGAGCAGCTGGCCTATCTGCTGCTGCCGGACAAGGCCAACGACAGCGAAGCAGGCGTATTTTTCACCAAGAACGGGCGCAAGATGATAACGGCAGCCCTTATCTGCTACTATGGCATGGGCTGGGGCTTTATCGAAATCTGCGAGTTTTTCCTCGGCCATGATTGGCGCTCCCTGCTGAACGATATTGCCAAACAGGAAAACACCGCAGCCAACGCACATATTAGTTCCTTTGCCGGGGCCAGTGAGCAGAACACCGCAGGCTGCAAGCAAAGTGCAGATGACGCGCTCAAACTATTTGCAACCAACAGCAAAATTAAAAATGCACTTAGAAAAGTTCCAACTTATGAAAAATCTATCTGTCCGGCCACATTGGAGCAGAACAGCATTTATATTTTCATCCCAGACGAAAAACTCAAAATCTATGGCGACCTGCTGCGCATTATTACGGCGCAGTCGATGGAATACTTTTCATCCAGACCGCCAGAACACAAGCAGATGATTCTATTTTGTCTTGACGAATTTGCCTCGTTCGGCAAGCTGCAAATTACAGAGGCCCTGCGCAAGCTGCGGAAGCGCCACATCCGTATTATGGTGCTGACCCAATCGCTGGCCGACCTCGATATGATTTACGGCAAGGACGAACGGAAAGCCATGCTTGGCAACTTTAAGTTTACCGTTCTGCTCGGCTGCAAGGATACCGATACGCAGGAATACTTTTCTAAAATGATAGGCGAAAAGCACACACTGCTGGCCGCCGACACCAGCCAGAAGCCGCAGCCAATCATTAAGCCCGCCGACCTCGCACACTTGGAGCAAGACCTATTTGTAATCTGCGATGACGGCGCAATACGGCTGTGCAAGAACTTTTACTTCAAATGACGTTGCCAAAAAACGTTTCGTAAGCGGCAACCGGGAGCAGTTCGCTTGGATTTCTCCAAGTGGGCTGCTCCCTTTTCTTTGGCGTAAATCTTTCCGGGGCAGCTTGGGGCAAGTGATTTAGTTTATTTCTAAAAAAGATTGCTTTTTAGTTTTTATGAAAATACCTGCCACATACTGCCCCAACGAACGTTTTTTGGCAATGTAACTGGAAAAAGGTTCCCATTTTTATGGATTTATGGTACAATTCTAATATCGTGTAAGTGTACCCAAATGCGGGAGTTGGGGGTGTAGGATGTCAACCAAGAGGCCGAAGCCGGAACTGTCGGCTCACTTTATCCGTGATAAGCGGCTCCTTAAAGCGGCTGATACCGCTAAATACAATGCAAGGTTGAAGGAAATCGACCTGCCGGATGATTATGCCATTTACGGTTATGAACCATCCAGTGGGAGAAAACCCGCTGCTTACTGGGTGTGTAAGCAAAGTGTTGGCGAATGCCCGGAATGTGGTACACCCTATCTGGAGGATGCGATTGCCAGCGTGTCGGAATCCAAGCTGACGCATTATTGCAGAGTAGCAATTCCGCACGAGGGGGAAAAGCCCACCTACGATACTCACCCTGCAACGCTTTATTTGCGCCGCATACGATGGATGTGCTATAACTGCTATTCTAAGCGGAAGACATACAATGCGAAAATGCAGGATGATTCCCAACTTGTGGATGAGAAAGATAGAAAGCTGACCTTGCAGTTGAAGAAATATCTTGGGCAGCAAGCTATGCATATGGAGATAAATACGCTTGCGGAAATATTTGATATTTCCCCGCATACAGTCAAAAATTGCTTTGACAAAGCATTGGCGGAGTATGAAAAAAGGCGCAATTGGGATGATATTTCTACGCTCGGTTTGTACACTGTAACACTGAATGTGCAGGGGCAACAAACAAATTTTTGCCTATGCGCGGACGTGGATACTGAAAGCCTGATTGAATTGTTCGCCTACGAGGACAAAGAGGCCGCAGCAAACTTTTTGAGCAAGCTAAAGAATAAGCAGAATATCCAACGTGTTTTTATCAGCATAGACAGCGCGGCATTTAATTTCGCCAAAACCAATTTCCCTATCAAAACAATTATGGTAGATAGGCTGGATGTTCGCAAGCGCTTGCTGAACGGATTGGAAACGGTCAAAAAAGGCAACGATGACAGCCAAGACTTCCCCATACTGCGGCGGCATTGGAAGTTGCTAAAAAATGTGGAAGAGGCAATCCCGGCCAACAGTAAGGATTATGTCTTTCTCAAGGAAGTGCTGAATGCATTCCCCCACGTGGGTGATGCATACTGGCTGAAAGAAGCCGGTATGGATATTTACCGTAAAACTACGGGCCAGTGCAAGCTGGTGAACGATTGGATTTCCAGCGACAAGTACAATATCCTGCCGTATGAACAGTTAGAGCAATATATGATTCAGGCGCAGGAGCCAGTTGTACGCTTTGCAGTGCAGTACAATGGCGTTGACCGTAGCAGATATGAAAGGGCTATATTAGAAGCGGAAAGCCCCTTGATAAGTTATGTCGGCCTGACCGGCACAAGTAAATCTGCGCTTTGGTCGCGGGCTGCGTCTTTACAGATGATTCGTGCCCGCGTTTTGTACGGTGCTGCGATGATGGCAAACTATTTTGCGGCGCAGGAACCAAACGAAAAATCTCACGAAGAATACGCGATACATAAGGGAATGTATTTTACAACGGTTGACCGCATAACAACTGCAAAAATTAACACACCTGCGGTTAAAGCAGAAACCACGCCGGAAATCTATCTCCATAATTTTAGAATCCCATTATCCATATATCCAACCCTGTTAAGTTACGGTCTGACAGAATACAGGGGTGTATTGTTGGATTTGAAACCGTTGAAAAAAGACGGACTATCGAGAAACAAGCAGACGGAGGAAACAATGTCGGACAAAATTGCCTTTGACGCACTGTGGGATGAATCCCCGATTGATGTCACCCCAGAAGTGAACTTTATTTGGAGCATCGCCAACAAACTGCGCGGCTCCTATATGCCGGATAAGTACGGCGATGTCATTATCCCGATGACGATTCTGCGCCGCTTGGAGTGTGCCTTGGAGCTGCACAAGGAAGCTGTTTTGGCCAAATTTGCAGAAAATCCGAACTATCCGCCGAAGGCAATGTACCGCATTTCCGGATATCAGTTCTATAACACCTCGCCCTACACGCTGAAAGAACTGTGCAACGAGCCGGACAACATCAAATCCAATTTCAAAGTGTATATTCAAGGCTTCTCCGCCGAAGTGCAGGAAATCTTTAATGGCCTTGAAATGTTCAGTCACATCGACAAGATGGATAAGGACGGCTGTCTGTTCAGCGTGGTGCAGGCATTTGCCGACTTGGATTTGGACCCAAAGACCTACGACAGCATCAAGATGGGCTATATCTTCGAGCATCTGATTGGCAAGTTCTATCAGAATGTAGACGCAGGTCAGTTTTACACAGGTCGTGACATTATCAAGTGCCTTGTGGCTGTGCTTATCAGCGAAGGCTGTGATGATATTTTCGATGATGGCAAGGTCGTAACTGTCTGCGACCAAGCCTGCGGAACGGGCGGTATGCTTAGCACGGCGTACAGCTTTATCAAGCACTACAATCCCAGCGCCGATGTGCGCCTGTTCGGGCAGGAGTTTATGCCCCAGTCCTATGCTGTCGGTCTGGCAGAGATGATGATTAAAGGGCAGAATATCGAGAACTTCCGCAATGCCGATACTTTCAAAGAGGATTGCTTCCCCAACATCAAGATGCGCTTTGTGCTGGAAAACCCGCCTTTTGGGACCCCGTGGGCCGGAAAAGATGCCAAGGCCGGACAGGAAGATGCCGTCCGCAATGAGTTCAAGCGCGGCAAGGATGGCCGCTGGGGCGCAGGTCTGCCGAGCGGCGGCGATTCCCAGTTGATTTTTATGCAGTCGGCTATTGATAAGATGGACGACAAAGTTGGCCGCGCTGCGATTATCGAGAACGGCAGCCCTCTGTTTACAGGCGGTACGGCATCCGGCGAAAGCCAGATTCGCCGCTGGATTCTGGAACAGGATTTTCTGGAAGCCATTATCGCGCTGCCCACCGACCTGTTTTACAACACCGGCATTGCCACCTATGTCTGGATTTTGTCTAAAAACAAGCGCCCGGAACGCAAGGGCTATGTGCAGTTGATTGATGCCACCAGCATCTTCCACAAGCTGCGCAAAGCCGCAGGCAACAAGAAAAACGAACTGCTGCCGGAGGACCGCGACAGAATCGTTAAGCTGTACACGGCGTTTGAAGAGAACGAATACTGCAAAATCTTCAAAAACGAAGAATTTATGTATCGTGAGTATACGGTCATGCAGCCGTTGCAGCGCAGCTATGCCATCACGGAGGAGCGCATCCAGCAGATGCTGGCGGACGGCACACTGAATTCCGTATATGACCCCGCCAAGGTCGATGAACTGGAAGAACAGGGCTCGCAGATTTCCGTCAAGGACAAAATGAAGCTGGACAAGCTGTATGAGCAGAAGCCTGTCTACGAGGCTATTATTTCTGATTTGCAGGATGCTGCTTCGGATGAAATCTATCTTTCCCCGGAAGCGTTTATGCCGGTATTGCGCAAGGCACTGGCAAAAGTGACCGATGATAAAAAGCTGCTGGACAAAATCGCGGATGGCTTGTCTGTGATGGATAAGAACGCCGAAATCCAGCGGGATAAGCACGGCGAAATTCTCTACGATAAAGATTCCAAAGATACAGAGCGTGTGTCTTACGAGGAATCCATTGATGATTACATGGCGCGGGAAGTTTTGCCCCATGTGCCGGATGCAAAGGCGTTCTGGGAAGAAAAGGCCGATGCTAAGAAGCCTGTTATCAAGACGGGTGCGGAGATTCCGTTCACGCAGTATTTCTACAAGTACGAGCAGCCTGTACCCAGTGAGGAACTGGCAAAGCAGTTTATGGAACTGGAACAGTCTGTCAGCCAGCGCATTGCGAAGCTGTTCGGGTAAGGTGGTGGAACTATGCGTGAAATGAAAGATAGCGGAATTGAATGGATTGGCAATATCCCGGCTTCATGGAAATCGGTTCCGATGAGGTATCTCTTTAGAGAATGCACCACAAAGAACAGACTGGGGCAAGAAAAAACGGCACTAAAATTCACCTATGGAACGATTATTCCAAAAACGAATTTTGATGCTAATACGGATGACTATGTAGCCAATACAATAATGTCTTATACCGTTGTGCATCCCGGTGTCATAATGATTAACTGTCTTAATTTAAATTACGACTTTGTAAGCCAACGAATTGGACTTGTTAAGGATTATGGCGCAATAACATCAGCATACTTAGCTATCGAACCAAACAATCAGGTGTTGTCTGCTTATGCAACCTATCAACTAAAATCGTGGGATGCCGCGAAAGCATTCCATAATATGGGAACAGGCGTAAGAAAAACTTTGGATTTTTCAGAATTGGGGAAAAAGCACTTTGTACTTCCTACATTAGGAGAACAGAAAAACATCGTTGCATTTCTCGATTCTAAATGCTCCGAAATTGATGCCATCTCTGCTGACATTCAGAAAGAAATCGAAACATTAGAGCAGTACAAGCGTTCCCTTGTATTTGAAGCGATTTCCAAAGGAATCAATGGAGAAAAAGCAGCCAATACGTCATCCGATATTTGGAAGGAAATTCCTCAAAGCTGGAAATTGGTTGACATTAAATATCTCTTTGAGATTGTAAAACGAATTGCGGGCCGTGAGGGGTATAATATTCTCTCTGTCACGCAAAAAGGCTTAAAAGTAAAAGATATTTCAGGAAATCAGGGCCAAATTGCAGAAAATTACAGCGGTTATCAGTTTGTATTTCCCTCTGATTATGTTATGAACCACATGGATTTACTTACTGGTTGGATTGATTGTTCAGACCAATTTGGTGTTACAAGTCCAGACTATCGTGTGTTTAGACTTAGGGATAAAACTCAAAATGATACCGAGTATTACAAATATGTAATGCAATGTTGCTATATGTGCAGAATCTTCTATTCACTTGGTCAAGGTGTATCCACACTTGGACGTTGGCGCTTACAAACATCTGCCTTCATGAATTTCAAAGTTCCTGTTCCTCCTCTTCATGAACAAAAAGAAATTGCACGCTATTTGAATGATAAATGCAAAGAGATTGAACTTTCTATTGAGCAAAAAAGAAAACAACTCGAATTGCTTAGTGCCTACAAAAAATCTCTTATCTACGAATATGTGACGGGTAAAAAGGAAGTGATTTAATGCAGGAAATGTCTATAAGTACCGTAGACGAATATGTGAAAGCAATCTGCGATATTAGGAAAACATTTCATAAAGAATATCCTATGGTCAACGAGGTGCCGCTATTTCGCGGACAAGCAGATGTTTCGTATGAATTGCTCCCCTCCATTGCTCGTGGAAGACATAGTGAAATCGATATTACAATTTTTAATGAAGAACGAAATCTACTGGAAATGGCAAAATATAAGTTGCCTTCAATTTTTACCGATGACTTAAAGCCAATAGAGTTATTAGCATTAGCACAGCATCATGGTATTCCTACCAGACTGTTGGATGTAACGGAAAATGCCCTTGTAGCACTGTACTTTGCATGCGCATCTTGTGGTGACAAGGATGGAGAAGTTATTGTCTTTAAGGAAAATTCCAAAAGCGTAACGAATTATCCGATTTTGCAGGCTGTTGCAGACTCATGTAGGTTATGCGAAGGAACTTGGACTTTTGCAACAGACTTTGTTAAGAAGGCCATGAGTTTCAACTATTTTGCGGAACAGCGATATTTGGCACAAGTTCTTGATAAGAAATTCGATGAACAACCTGCCAATGGGATTCCTACCCAATTTGATATTTGGATTGATGGTCTGCTGAAAGAGCCTCTTTTTATTTATGCTCCGTTTACAAGCATCCGTCAAAAAATGCAGCAGGGGCGTTACATTCTTTTTCCAAACAGAATTGGCTATGACCATAACGGCACTGTAATTATTAGTCAAGAAATAGCTGCTATTCCCAAAGACCACAACAGCATTACAATGAAAATACAAATCAATAGTGCATCAAAGGCTCAAATTTTATCAGACCTTCGGCTGTTTGGAATCAGTAGAGAATCTCTGTTTGCCGATAGCACGGATACCGTTTGCGAAGAAATAACAAAAGATGCATACAATACAATCAACGACTAAATATCAAACTTCGGCATTGTTTTGTAATATGAATTGGGAGGTGTTTCCGTGAAAAGCATCGGAACAGAACGCGACTATCAGCGTTATATCATTGATTATTTAATTGATAATAACGGCTACATAGAGCGCAAATGCAAAACTGATTATGACCGCACCACGGCCATGGACCGCAAACTGCTGTTTCGCTTTCTGGAAACGACACAGCCGCACACAATGGCGGCATTGCGGAAAATCTATAACGGGCAGACCGAGGAAACCGTCGCCAAATTTATACTCCAGAGCATTGACAACAAGGGCAGCAGCCTTATCGAAACGCTGAAATCCGGCATTGAGATTTCCAATATGCATCTGGACCTGCTGTACGGTAAGCCCGCCACCGATTACAACATCGACCTTGTCGCCAAGTACAATGCCAACATTTTCTCCATCATGGAGGAAGTCTGGATTAACGATGACCAGCGCATCGACCTTGTTGTGTTCCTGAACGGTTTTGCCATTGCGACCTTTGAGCTGAAATGCCAGAGCACAGGTCAGAACTACCGCATGGCAATCAAGCAGTATTCCGAGGACCGCGACCAGAAGAACCGCTTGTTCCTGTTCAAAGCGGGCGCTCTGGTCAACTTTGCCATGGACCTCGACACCTGCTATATGACCACCAAGCTGGACGGTCTGGGCACACGCTTTATCCCGTTCAACCGTGGGCGCGGCGAGGGTGTCAACACCGGAGAAGGCAACCCCTTGGATGACGGCGTGGACGATTATCCGATGCATTATATGTGGGATGATATTCTGCGCCGCGACAGCCTGATTGAACTGATTACCAAGTTCGTATTCATCCAGCGTGAACAGGTCGTGGACGAACTGACAGGGAAAAAGTCCATCAAGGAAAAGCTGATTTTCCCGCGCTACCATCAGCGCGATGCCGTCCGCCAGCTTTTGGCGGATGCCGAGTACAACGGCACACAGCTTAATTATTTAATTGAACATTCCGCGGGTTCCGGAAAAACCAATACCATCGCGTGGCTGGCGCATCGGCTGGTATCCCTGCATGATACCCAAAACCATATTGTCTATGACAGCGTTCTGGTCATTACAGACCGTGTGGTGGTAGACCGCCAGTTGCAGGATGCAATCAAGGGTATCGACCATAAGAGTGGACTTGTCTGCACCATTGATGACAAAAAGACCTCTGCCGACCTTGCCGATGCGCTGAAAGGCAACTATAAAATCATTGTCACCACGATTCAGAAGTTCCTCTATGTAGATTTCTGGAAGCTGGCGCAGAACCAGAACAACAAGACCTTTGCCATTATCATTGACGAAGCCCATTCGTCCACGTCCGGCAAGGATATGATTGCGGTCAAAAATACGCTGGGGCAAAATGATGGCCCCGAAGAAGCCGATGCGCAGGATGCTATCGAGAATGAAATCCAGCGCCACGGCAAGGCACCCAACGTGTCGGTCTTTGCCTTTACTGCCACGCCCAAGCCGATGACGCTGCGCCTGTTTGGCCGTGAAAGTATTGATGCAGACGGACATCCCGTGTATCAGCCGTTCCACCTGTACAGCATGAAGCAGGCCATCGAGGAGGGGTATATCCTTGATGTGCTGCAAAATTATATCGAATACAAGACCTACTACAAGCTGAACAAGACCATCGAAGACGACCCGGAGATGAAGACGATTGCCGCCAAGCGGCAGATTGCACGCTATATTGATTTGTTTGACGATAACATCAATCAGCGCGTCAATATCATTGTCGAGCATTTCCGTTCCACTGTTATGCAGGAACTCGGCGGGCAGGCAAAAGCAATGGTTATCACGGCATCCCGCGAGGCGGCGGTGAAGTATCGTCAGGCATTTGAGGATTATGTCACCCGCCATAATTACAAGGATGTAAAAGCGCTGGTGGCGTTCTCCGGCAAAGTGAAAATTGACGATACCGAATACACCGAACCGAGCATGAATGGCTTTGCTGAGGATAAGCTGCCAAAGGTGTTTGACGGGGACGAGTATAACGTTCTGCTGGTGGCGAATAAGTATCAGGTCGGTTTCGACCAGCCGAAGCTCTGCGCCATGTATGTGCTGAAAAAGCTGCGTGGTGTAAATGCGGTGCAGACGCTTTCCCGCTTGAACCGTGTATGCCCGCCCTTTGACAAAAAGGTCGTGGTCATGGACTTTGTGAACCATGCAGAGGAAATGGAAGATGCCTTTGCGCCATTCTATACCACTACGGTTTTGTCCAACACGGCCACGATTGCCCAGCTCCGCGAACTGGAAAATAAGATTGACGGTTACAATGTTCTGGATGACCGCGATGTGGATACGGTTGCGAGCATCGTCTACAATCCGAAAGGGAAGCGCACCACAGCCAAAGAGGACCGTCTGGTTTACCAGTGCATCCAGCGTGCTGTGAATGTGCTGAAAAATCAGTTCAACGAGGACCACCAGCGTGCTTTTACCAAAAACTGTCGTGGGTTTGTACGCCTGTATGAGTTCCTGTCGATGGCTTCCAGCTTTGGCGACCCGGAACTACACAAAAAATATGTGTTTGTCAACCTGCTGCTGACCTATCTCGTCGTTGGCAACAGCGGCGGCATCAGCTTGAAGGATAAGATTCAAGCTACGAATTTTGTGCAGGAAAGTCAGGGCGATAAGGGCAACAAGCAGCGCCATGTCAGCGCCCCGAACGTAAAGTTGAGCGGGGCCGATGTTGGTCTGACCGTGGATGAGGTAAAGCACCTGTCGGAAATTATTGACGAGGTGAACTCCCGCGCAGGCAAGGGCTATGATAGCAGCGCCATGACGAAAGTTATGCTGCAAATCAAGGACCTGCTGCTGCATTCGGAAAAGCTGAAGACCTCCGCCAAGAACAACACCGAGCAGGACTTTGAGTTCAGCTTCTATGACAATACCGATGACGCGCTGATTGAGGGACTTTCCCAGAATCAGGATTTCTTCAGCCTGCTGCTGAGCAATGACGACATCAAGCACCGTGTGCTGGGCGTGTTCCTGCATGAGGTTTATAAGGAACTGCGGGAGCAGCCGTAAACGGCGTGTAGGGCAACCAATTACAAAATTGACCGCCTGAGCATCATTCAAATGCATCTGTAAAACTAAAAATACACTTTTAAGGAGTGGCTGTGAAAGCAGCTGCTCCTTATTTTTTGCAACTTTAACAGCATACTGCACTATACGGGTAAAGTTACAGCATACTGCCGTTATACGCTAATAGTTGTTTCCCCTATATGGCACTATAATTTTAGCGTGCACAGAAATTATGAAAGGAAAACATGGCGCGCTATGAAATTGAATTATGAAAATCGTATATGAAAACGTAAGTGACCGCCTCCAGACCATCCTCTCTCGCCTGAAAGGCGTGAAGAAGGTTGGCCCGAACACCTATCGGGCTTACAGCCCTCTCCGTGACGAGAAGGAACCCAGCCTGTACATCACCGAGAAACCCGATGGCACCATTCTTATGTGTGACCACGGTGGCGGCGACACCAAAGCAATCCTCGAAGCCATTGGGCTGACGATGCGTATCCTGTTCCCGGATGGTGGGAGTTCCGGATCAGAGCCTAAGGGCTCTGACCCGGAACGGAAGGTTGCTGCCATCTACCAGTACCTTGACACAAACGGAGAACTCGTTGCAGAGAAAGTCCGTTATACGAACAAAACCTTCTTCTGGCGCAGCAAAAAAACTGACGGCAGCTACGACTACCATAAACCGAAGAATGTTCCCCTGTATAATGGAACAGTACTGGAAAAGACGGAAGCAGTCTTTCTGGTTGAGGGCGAAAAGGATGTTGACACGCTCACGAAATATGGTCTCCCGGCGGTCAGCCTGCCGAATGGCGCCCATTGGGAAAATGAGTATGTCGCATACTTTTCCGACAAGGTGATTATCATCCTGCCGGACAACGATGGTGCAGGTCGTGGCTACGCAAAAGCAGCACTCAAGGCACTTAAGCCCACGAATTACAACACGGGCATTATGCAGCTGAATAACTGGTGGTCGGAAATCCCCGAAAAGGGCGATGTTTCCGACTATATAGCGGCAAAGGGCGAGGAAGCAGTTGCAAAACTGAAAGAAACTCTCGATGTCGTGACCCGGAACAAGAAACCGGCTCCGGCCGTAAAGGCTGTGCCCGCTGCGCAGTGCAGCACGGCGACTGTTACGGTAGCTGCCACGTCTGCCCCGTTGATGCTGAAAACCCACATCGATTATTGCATTGTCATCAAGAAATTTGACCCTCACTCCAACCCCAAGTATTCTACTACCGATAACGGAAGCGGACGGCTCTTTTCTGACATCGTCAGGGGGCAGGCTCGCTATGTGGCAAGCCGCAAATCGTGGTTCATCTATGACGGAGCTCGTTGGGCACCCGATGAAGGCAACATGGCAACGATGGAAATGTGCAAGGCCATTGGCGATGCACTGACCCATTACGCCTTTGCAATTCAGGATGAAAATGAGCGCAATCAGTATCTGAAGTACACCATGCGCTGGATGACGCGCAATTATCGCAAAACCATCCTTGACGATGCCGCCAGTGTTTACAACATCGGCATGGGCGAGTTTGACGCAGACGTGAATTTGCTCAACTGCAAAAACGGCACGTTGGATTTGAAAACCATGCAGTTTCGCAGCCACAACCCTGACGATAAAATCACCAAGATTGCCGATGTCGTTTACGACCCCAATGCAAGATGCCCTCGCTTCGAGCAGTTCCTGACTGAAGTCATGAGCGGTGATGCAGATAAAAGTGCATTTTTACAAAAAGCACTGGGGTACGCACTTAGCGGCGATTCCCGGTACGAGTGTATGTTCATCTTGTATGGTGCAACGACCCGTAACGGCAAAAGTACCCTGATGGAAAGCGTTCTGCGCGTGTTTGGCGATTACGGTCTGACCGTGGCTCCGGAGACGATTGCTGCAAAGCAGCGCAACAGTTCCGGGCCGAGCGAAGACCTTGCCCGCCTTGCGGGTAGACGGCTTGCCAATATTTCCGAACCCTCGCGCGGGATGCGGCTGAACGCTGCGCAGGTAAAGAGTATGACCGGCAATGACAGCATCAATGCCCGCTTCCTGCACTGCAATTCGTTCGATTTCCGTCCGCAGTTCAAATTGTACATCAATACCAACTATCTGCCCAGCGTGGATGATATGTCCCTGTTTTCTTCTAATCGTGTGCGTGTCATTCCGTTTGACCGCCACTTTGAGCCGCAGGAGCAGGACCCGAATTTGAAGCATGTGTTTGCGGAAGAAGATGCCAAGAGCGCTATCCTGAATTGGCTGATTGCCGGTTGGCAGCTGTTGCAGAAGGAAGGCCTGAACTCTCCGGCAGCAGTTGTGGAAGCCACCAAGGAATACAGCCACGATAGCAACAAGATTGCACTGTTTGCAGAGGACAATCTGGAACCCGATGCAAATCGTGAAGTTCGTACTTCGGAAATCTATGCTCACTATAAAGTGTGGTGTGAGGTCAACGGTTGTCTGCCGGAGAATAGCACCAACTTTAAGAAGTCCTTGCAGGCGATTGGAACTGTTGTCCGCAAGCGTCCTCGTGACGGTAGCGAGAAGACGACGCTTTTGCTCGGCTATCGTTTGAAGTAAGGGGACACTTATGAAGTACGAAGTCCCTATCTGGGAAAAATACTGTCTCACGCTGGATGAAGCCGCCGCCTACTTTGGCATCGGCATCAACAAACTGCGGGAAATGACGGATGATTCAACCTGCACGTTTGTGGTCTTCAATGGAACGAAGCGCCTTATCAAGCGCAAGAAACTGGAAGAATGTCTCGCTGATACAGATGTGATTTAATTCAGAATGGATCCCTGATTGGGCCTGCGGCCCACTCAGGGATTTATCTGAACATATCACATGACACCAGAATCGTAGAAAAACGTAATATATAGACTGGCAAAAAGGCTTTACGCCTGTTATAATAACAGATGTAAAGCCTTTTCTGCTTTATAGAGTAGAAAAGGAGCCTACTATGGAACGCCGTAAGGATAAGAATAATCATGTGCTGAAAGATGGTGAAAGCTACCGCGAAAAAGAGCATCGTTATATGTATAGGTGGGTTGACAGCGACAAGAAGCGTCATTGTACCTATGCACAGACGTTGCGCGAACTGCGTAAGAAGGAAGCGGAAATCAACCGCAATAAAAGTGACGGCATCAGCAGTGCCGGAAGTAATCTGCGCTTGGATGATGTGTACAATCTCTGGAAAAAGAACAAGGTCGGTCTGAAACAGTCCACTTATGTTAATTACCTGTATATGTATGAGCACTTTATCGGCCCCAAAATCGGGAAGATGAAAATCAAGGATATTCGTAAATCGACAGTCCTTGGTCTTTATAATGACCTGACAAGGAGTAGCGATATTGGCAAGACGATGGCAATTAACACGTTGGAAGTTATTCACAACGTGCTGCGGCAGGTCTTGCAGGTTGCGGTGGATGATGACTACATCCGTAAAAATCCGACAGAGGGCGCTTTGCGGGAAGTTAAGAAGGCAAATAATTACGAACGTCCGAAACGCAAGGCATTGACTTTGGAACAGCAGAACGCATTTGTAAAGTTTCTGAAATCCAAGCCGCTGTATTACTCTTGGAGTATTTTGTTTGCCGTCCTGCTGGGAACGGGTTGCCGCATTGCAGAATTTATCGGCCTGCGCTGGTGTGATATTGATTGGGAAAATAACACGATTTCCATCAATCACAACTTGGTCTATCGGAAACATACAGATGGCAAATGCTACTTTTCCGTGACGACACCAAAGACAAGCGCTGGATGCAGGACTATCCCGATGATGAAAGGTGTCCGCAGGGCACTTGAAGATGAAAAGATTCGGCAGCAGGAATTAGGTGTTAGGTGTACAACTGTAATTGACGGCTATACTGATTTCGTCTTTTTCAATCGCTTCGGGCAACCCCACAATCCGGCAGCAATTAACCGCGAAATTGACCGGCTTGTACTTGCTTACAATGCGCAGGAAATGGAAAAGGCAGCGGAAGAAAACCGCACTCCCGTTATCCTGCCGGATTTCAGCTGCCACCAACTGCGGCACACTTTTTGTACCCGCTATTGCGAGATTGAACCAAATATTAAAGTGATTCAGGAAGTCATGGGCCACAAGGACATCAAAACGACAATGGAAATCTATGCGGAAGCACAGAAGGAATTGAAGGAACGCTCCGTGCAGAACATTTCCGGGAAATTTGATGTCTACTAAGCGTCTGACACCATTGACACCAATATTGACACCAGATTCGGATTGATATATAATAAGTTATGTAGAGATACATAACTCCCCGCAAACGAAAAAATGCTGCTGCAACGGGTTTTGGTGGGATATAAAGACTTACATAAAATTGTCTGGCCCAATCCCGACGATGAAGCCTATTGACCAGTAAATTGTCAATTTAAGCACAAAAAAGCCTGAAATTTCTTGATGATACGAGAAATTTCAGGCTTTTTCTTTTGGCGGGTTTCTAACTGAAATCATGCCCTACGCCAATCTTACGCCAAACGATGTATAAACTTATGCAAGAGAAAAAGAGCGTTGTTCCCGTTTGGCATAAAATTCGAGCTGACGGGGTGTAGATGTAGGTTTACGGCCACTTGTATTAAGAGCAGGCTTTATTTTTAATAAAATTTACACCGTTTTCAGATGCCTTAGAAAGAGCTTTACACAGTCTGCAAAATTCTTCCTAAAGTGTTTCTATATGTTATGTCTTGCTCCTTCGTTCGCTTGGATGCCCCTTTAGGGTGCTTCCCGGCGCGGAGGAGCTTTTTGTTTTCGTGGCGGCGGAACAGCAGCCCGTCGATATTTTCGGGCGTGTACTCTAAGCCGTTTTGGTTCAGCACACGGGCGCGGCGCGCCAGACACATACTTGCCAGCCCGTAGTCCTGCGTAATAACAAGGTCGCCCGCGCATACGCGGTTCACCAGTGCAAAATCCACGCTGTCGGCACCCTTGCCAAAGGTTAGGGTTTGTGCGCCGTCGCGCTGAATTTGGTGGGCAGTATCGCATAGAATCAGCACGGGAACGTTATATTTTGCGGCCGTCTGAAGGGTCAGATCCACCACCGGGCAGCCATCGGCATCTATCAGAATCGTCATTTCTCGCTCTCCATAGTCCAGGCAAACGCCCTTGCTGTCCGCAGGTCGGCATCCTTGAAGTGACCGCCTGCGTTCCATTCCAGTGTGCAATCTGCGCCGCGCCGAGTCAGGGCGGTGTGCAGGGCGCGGATGTTGTCACCCACAGCCGCCATCGTCTGATTTTTGGTATGTTCCTCGCGGTCACCAAGGCTGAGGTAAACGCGCTGCGTTTGGATAGGGTGCGCCGCTTCGTATTCTGGCCAGCCGGGAAACCACACGGACGGCGAAGCCGCCGCCACGCCGTACAGGGTATCGGTCCGGGTTGCCGCCCACAGCGCAAACAGCCCCGCCAGCGAGTAGCCGCCCAAAATAACCTTGGCATCTTCCTTTATAGAATACTGCCGACGGATGCTCGGCACAGCCTGCTCCAGCCACGCCAGCGTATCCTCTGCCCTGCCGCCGAAGCCCTGCTTGCCCCACGCGGGCGGTGCGGACCAAGGCGACAGGTCGTCGTTCCAATTTTCCACGGGGACAGCGACCAGCAAAAACGGTCGTGCGGTTTGCCGTCGCAGGGCTTCCGCTTCCCGTTCCATCCCTGCAGGGTCGTGCTCGTCCGCCATTTGCAGCAGCAGGTATTCGGCGCCGACCGTGCCATAGACTCGGCAGGTTCTGTTTTGTATCTGCAATACCCGGTCATCCATAAAATTCATGATTCCTTTTCTTTGCTTTCTTTTGCATTATAATGCCTGCACACCAAAGAATCAAGATTGCGCCGGATGCACTGCCTTGAAAGTTTTTTGCCGCACTTGCATTACATCTGCACCACATCCGCACAGTGATTGTATATACGTGTATAATCTCGTATGTTACAATTAGTATGTTCAAAATAGGGTTCAGCCAAAAAGGTTGGACATTTTCACCTAGAGTCGTACCTGACTTTTTTCAGGCACGGCTCTTTTTGTTTTGGGCAATTTCTGATTTTGGAGGTTTTGCAGTTGGCCGTAATACGTCCGCCTTGACGCAATGATTACTCAATAAAAAGTCGAATACGCAAAAGAACGTATTGATTGCGTATTAGCGGCCTGTGGCTATGCTGCCGACAGTACCTAATACGTCTTTATGCGTCCTTAATGCGCAATAAGGATGGTGATTTTATTGAAAAACCGCGCAGCGATCTATCAGCGGGAAGCCGCTGAAATGCTGCATAACATCTCGCTGTACCCCGGTCTGACCGAAGAGCAGCTTTGCCGATTCTTCCCCGAAAAGGAAGCGGCAGCAAAAACTTTGCTTGCCCATATGCTAAAAGAGGGGCGCATCTTCTGCTCCGGGAATGACCGCTACTACGCAAATAGAGAAGTGCAAGGCAACGCAGTCAAGGACTTATCCCGCTGTGTCTGGGTCTTGCTCGACTTCATAGATCAGGTGGAATACCACACTGTTGGAGAATTTCCGGCAGCTATTCTCTGTTTTGCAAATGGAGAACTGTATGAAATCGTGCCTATCCCGCAGGGCAAGGAAACTATGATTTGCCAGCTACTGCGCCAGCCACAGAAAGATGCCGGCAAGCGCATCGTGGTGGTAGATGATGCTGCCCAGATTGAGCTGCTGAACATTCCGCAGGTGGCCGGTTTCTGCACGGTGGCCGAGGACGGCACCGTCAGCTACTACAAAAAGGAGGCCGCGCTTGAATCCTGACGTACTTTTGAACCGCATCCGTTTGGAGCAGCGCGGGCTCATCGATATCCACAAAAAGCTATACGAGATGGAACATCTGCTCCCCGCGCCCGACCCGATGCAGTTTGCCAAAACTGCCGAGAGCGCGGCACTTCTCAGTGAGAAAAGCACGGCGCGTCTTCGCAATATGTTCTTTTCTGTGTCTAACGAGCCGCCGATTTATTACTACCCCAAGGCAGCCGAGGTGCAGGGCATCCGCGTGTGGGCATCTGATAATTATTTGCGAGTTCTGCTCCCTGCGCTTCTGCCGGATAAAAAGAAGCGGGACGGCTGTAAATTCCTTTTGCTGCCACTACAGGCGGCACTGGTGCAAAGCGGACCACTTCCCCATTTCTCCGATTGCGTGATTTGCGTGGAGCATATCTATGACCACAATCTGCCAATCAAAGCCGTGCGGGATTATGACAATCTGGAACTGAAAGCTGTCATAGATGTCATTGCTACATTCTGTCTGACAGACGATACCGGGGC
>NZ_FUYF01000023.1 GCF_900167555.1 Gemmiger formicilis
GGCCGCCGCGGAGGGGTCAAGACCCCTCCCTACAATGCAAACCAGAAAAGAGAGATGCCGTTAGGCCGCGGGCGGCATATATGCCGCCCCTACAAAGCGGCAGAAAGTCCACGAAGCTTAATTTTATTAAGTTTACGCTTGCTAAACCAAATTTCTAAACGTTTTTCGCTTAATTTCCGTAAAATCTTCTGCTTCGGGATTGTAAAGCGGCGGCATCTATGGTATGATGCAGACAAGAACAAAGACGTTCCCACAAGGGGCCTGTGTGCCCTGTTGGGAGCGTCTTTTTTGTTTATCCCGCCCGCGCGGCAAATGTGCGACGCAGCGCGGTTTAACGGGATTGGGAAAGGAGCAAACGAGGTATGGAAAACTTTACCGAGCGCAAGACCCCCGCCGGGCTGTACAGCCCCCGGTTTGAGCATGACAACTGCGGCATCGGCGCTGTGGTGGACATCAAGGGGCGCAAGAGCCACAAAACCATTGACGACGCGCTGCAGATCGTGGAGCATCTGGAGCACCGCGCGGGCAAGGACGCCGAGGGCAAAACCGGCGACGGCGTCGGCATTCTGACGCAGATCAGCGACAAATTCTTCCAGAAGGCCGCTGCCGAGCAGGGGCTGACCCTGGGCGCAGAGCGGGAATATGGCATTGGCATGTTCTTTTTCCCGCAGGATGAGCTCAAGCGCAACCAGGCCAAGAAGCTGTTTGAGATCGTCTGCAAAAAGGAGGGTCTGCCCTTCTTAGGCTGGCGCGAGGTTCCCACCTGCCCCGAGGTGCTCGGCCACAAGGCCATTGCCTGCATGCCCAGCATCTGGCAGGGCTTTGTGGGCAAGCCGCAGCGCGTCGAGGCCGGCATTGCCTTTGACCGCCGCCTCTATGTGGCGCGCCGCGTGTTTGAGCAGTCCAGCCCCGACACCTACGTTTGCAGCCTGTCCAGCCGCACCATTGTCTATAAAGGTATGTTCCTCGTCAAGGAGCTGCGCCTGTTCTATCCCGATCTGCAGGACGCCGACTATGAATCCGCCATCGGCATGGTGCACAGCCGCTTCTCGACGAACACATCCCCGAGCTGGAACCGCGCCCACCCCAACCGGTTCATCCTGCACAACGGCGAGATCAACACGATCCGCGGCAACGTGGACACGATGCTTGCCCGCGAGGAAACCATCGGTTCCAACTATTTAAAGGACGATATGACGAAGGTTCTGCCCATCGTCAACCAGGGCGGCTCCGACTCTGCCCAGCTGGATAACACGCTGGAATTCATGGTCATGAACGGCATGGATCTGCCGCTGGCCGTCATGGTCACGATCCCCGAGCCGTGGGACAACAACAAGTCGATGGACCCGAAGAAGCGCGACTTCTACCAGTACTATGCCACGATGCTGGAGCCGTGGGACGGCCCCGCCAGCATCCTGTTCAGCGACGGCGACGTGATGGGCGCAGTGCTGGACCGCAACGGCCTGCGCCCGAGCCGCTACTACATCACGAAGGATGGCCGCCTGATCCTTTCCAGCGAGGTCGGCGTGCTGGACATCCCCGCCGACGAGGTCGTGCGCAAAGACCGTCTGCGCCCCGGCAAGATGCTGCTGGTAGATACCGTCAGGGGCGAGCTGGTCGACGACGAAAAGCTGAAGGCTGACTACGCCAGCCGCCAGCCCTACGGCGAGTGGCTGGACCGCAACCTCGTCCCGCTGTCCAGCCTGAAGGTGCCCAACAAGAAGGTGCCCAGCTACACGAAGGATCAGCTTGTCCAGCTGCAGAAGGCGTTCGGCTACCGGTATGAGGACGTCTCCACGATCATTCTGCCGATGGCCAAGAACGGCGGCGAGCCCGCCGGGGCCATGGGCAGCGATACTCCGCTGGCCGTTTTGAGCCACACCCGCCCGAATCTGAGCGAGTATTTCAAGCAAATGTTTGCGCAGGTCACGAACCCGCCCATCGACGCGCTGCGCGAGAAGATCGTCACCTCGACCACCGTCTACGTCGGCGCACAGGGCAATCTTCTGGAGGAGGACGCCGACAACTGCAAGGTCCTGAAAATCGAGAACCCGATCCTGACCGAGACCGACCTGCTCAAGATCAAGGCCATGGACGTGCCCGGCTTCAAGGTCGTGACGCTGTCCATCTGCTACTACAAGAACACCGACCTGGAAAAGGCTATTGAGCGCCTGTTTGTCGATGTGGACCGCGCCTACCGCGACGGCGCGAACATCCTGATTTTGTCGGACCGTGACATTGACGAGTACCACGTCGCCATTCCCAGTCTGCTGGCTGTGGGCGCGGTCAGCAAGTATCTGGTCCGCACCCGCAAGCGCACCGCCATGGCGCTGATTCTGGAAAGCGGCGAGCCGCGCCTGGTACACGACTTCGCCACGCTGCTGGGCTACGGCGCAGCTGCCATCAACCCGTATCTGGCGCAGGAGACTATCGGTGAGCTGATTTCCGACGGCCTTCTCGACAAGGACTACTACGCCGCTGTCAGCGACTACAACAAGGCCGTGCTGGCAGGCATTGTCAAAATCGCGTCCAAGATGGGCATTTCCACGATCCAGTCCTACGCGGGCAGCCAGATCTTTGAGGCGCTGGGCATCTCGAAAGAGGTCATCGACAAATACTTTACGAACACCGTCTCCCGCGTGGGCGGCATCACGATCCAGGACATCCAGAATGATCTGGAAGCCCGCCACCAGGAAGCATTCGACCCGCTGGGTCTGGACATCAACCGCGAGCTGCCGAGCCTGGGTGCGCACAAGTTCCGCGGTGGCCCCGCTGCCGAGCAGCACCTCTACAACCCGCAGACCATCCACCTTTTGCAGCAGGCCTGCTGGACCGGCAATTACGATACCTTCAAGCAGTACACCGCCGCCGCTGCCAATGAGAACGGCGACGCGATGCACCTGCGCAGCCTGCTGGACTTCAACTATCCCGAGCAGGGTGTGCCCCTCGACGAGGTCGAGAGCGTTGACTCCATCGTCAAGCGCTTCAAGACCGCGGCGATGAGCTACGGCGCACTGTCCGAGGAGGCCCACGAGTGCATGGCTATCGCCATGAACCGTCTGGGCGGCAAGTCCAACACCGGCGAGGGCGGCGAGGCCGAGGACCGCTACGGCACCGAGCGCAACTCCGCCATCAAGCAGGTGGCGTCTGCCCGCTTCGGCGTGACAAGCAAGTACCTCGTCTCCGCCAGTGAGATCCAGATCAAGATGGCGCAGGGCGCGAAGCCCGGCGAGGGCGGCCAGCTGCCCGGCGGCAAGGTCTACCCGTGGGTCGCCAAGACCCGCAACTCGACCACCGGCGTCGGCCTGATCTCTCCCCCGCCCCACCACGATATTTACTCGATTGAGGATCTGGCGCAGCTGATCTACGATTTGAAGTGCTCCAACCGCAAGGCAGCCATCAACGTCAAGCTCGTCAGCGAGGCCGGTGTCGGCACGATTGCCGCGGGCGTTGCCAAGGCCGGTGCGGAGGTCATCCTGATTTCCGGCTTTGACGGCGGCACGGGCGCAGCCCCCCGCAACTCCATCCACAACGCAGGTCTGCCGTGGGAGCTGGGCATTGCCGAGGCACACCAGTGCCTGATCATGAACGGTCTGCGCAGCCGCGTCCGCATCGAGGCGGACAGCAAGCTGATGAGTGGCCGCGACGTTGCCATTGCCGCCCTGCTGGGTGCCGAGGAATTCGGCTTCGGCACCGGCCCGCTGGTGGCCATGGGCTGCGTCATGATGCGCGTCTGCAACCTTGACACCTGCCCCATGGGCATCTGCACCCAGAACCCCGAACTGCGCAAGCGGTTCAAGGGCAAGCCCGAGTACATCATGAACTTTATGCGCTTCATGGCCGAGGACCTGCGCGAGTACATGGCAAAGCTCGGCGTGCGCACCGTCGATGAACTGGTGGGCCGCACCGACCTGCTCAAGGTCAAACCCGCGCCCGCAGGCTCCCGCGCCGGTGAGATGGACCTGACCGCGCTTTTGCAGAACCCGCTGGTCGAGAACTCCAACGTACACTTCAACGCGAAAGATGTTTACAACTTCCAGCTGGAAAAGACCCCCGATATGCGCATCCTGATGAAGAAGTTCAAAAAGAGCTTCGACTCCGCCGAGCCGAAGCCCAGCACCGTCACGCTGGACGTCGGCAACACGGACCGCGCGTTCGGCACGATCATTGGCAGCGAGATCACCGCCAGGTTCGGCAACACGCTGCCCGACGACACGTTCCATGTCGTCTGCCACGGCTACGGCGGCCAGAGCTTCGGCGCGTTCATCCCCAAGGGCCTGACGCTCGAGCTGGTCGGCGACGCGAATGACTACATCGGCAAGGGTCTGTCCGGCGGCAAGCTCATCGTCTACCCGCCGAAGGACGCCGCCTTTGACCGCAGCGAGAACATCGTCATCGGCAACGTGGCACTGTACGGTGCTACGGGCGGCACGGCGTTCATCAACGGCGTGGCCGGTGAGCGCTTCTGCGTGCGCAACTCCGGCGCAACTGCCGTTGTGGAGGGCGTGGGCGACCATGGCTGCGAGTACATGACCGGCGGCACGGTGGTCGTGCTTGGCAAGACCGGCAAGAACTTTGCAGCCGGCATGAGCGGCGGCATCGCCTATGTGCTGGACGAGGACTGGGACTTCTACCAGCGCGTCAACAAGGACATGGTCAGTCTGGAGCCTGTGGAGCACAAGTACGATGTATCGCTGTTGAAAGACCTGATCCGTGAGCATGTGGAGCTGACCGGGTCGCCGCGCGGCAAGGAAATTCTTGACAACTTCGGCGAGTATCTGCCCAAGTTCAAGAAGGTCCTGCCCCACGACTACGACAAGATGCTGCGCCTGATCGCCCAGATGGAGGAAAAGGGCGAGGACAGCGAGCAGGCCCAGATCGAGGCGTTCTACGCCATGAAAAGCGCAAAGTAAGGGAGGCAGAGTACCATGGGCAAACCGACAGGATTTATGGAAATTACGCGGCAGACCAGTTTAGAGCTGCCGCCCGAGGAGCGCATCCGGAATTTTAACGAGTTTCACGTCCCGCTGCACACCGACGAGCAGCAGGCCCAGGGCGCACGCTGCATGGACTGCGGCGTCCCCTTCTGCCAGAGCGGCGTTCAGCTGGGCGGCATGTTCAGCGGCTGCCCGCTGAACAACCTGATCCCCGAGTGGAACGACCTGGTCTATCAGGGCAAGTGGGATCTGGCCGTGCACCGGCTGATCGCCACGAACCGATACCCGGAGTTCACGAGCCGGGTCTGCCCCGCCCTGTGCGAGGCGGCCTGCACCTGCGGCAACGTCACGGGTGACCCGGTCACGGTCAAGGAAAACGAGCGCGCCATCGTGGAATACGGTTACGAGAGCGGCGCCATTCATGCCGTGCCGCCCCCGGCCCGCACGGGCAAGACCGTGGCGGTCATCGGCGCAGGTCCCGCGGGCCTGTCCGTGGCCGACCTGCTCAACAAGCGCGGCCATCGCGTGACCATCTATGAGCGCGAGGACCGCGCGGGCGGCCTGCTGATGTACGGCATCCCCAACATGAAGCTGGAAAAGTGGGTCATTGACCGCCGCGTGAAAATTTTGCAGGACGAGGGCATTGAGTTTGTTTTTAACGCCGACGTCGGCAATACGGTCAGCGCCGAGGAGCTGAAGGCCCGCTATGACGCCGTGGTGCTGTGCTGCGGCGCGAAGCAGGCCCGCGACATCCAGGCCCCGGGCCGCGACGCGCAGGGCATCTTCTTTGCGGTGGATTACCTGACCAGCGTGACCCGCAGTCTGCTGGATTCCAACTTTGCGGACGGCAAGGCGGTTTCCGCTGCGGGCAAGCGCGTGCTTGTCATCGGCGGCGGCGACACCGGCAACGACTGCGTCGGCACGGCCATCCGCCAGGGCTGCGAGAGCGTCATGCAGCTGGAAATGATGCCCTGCCCGCCCGCGGCCCGCGCCCCCGGCAACGACTGGCCGGAGTGGCCCCGCGTGCTGAAAACCGACTACGGCCAGCAGGAGGCCATCGCCAAATTCGGCTTTGACCCCCGCGTCTACCAGACGACGGTCAAGGAGTTCTACAAGAACGAGGCCGGGCAGGTCTGCGGCGCGCTGATCTCCAAGCTGAAAAGCGAGGTCGTGGACGGACGCCGCCAGATGGTGCCCACCGGCGAAGAGTTCACCGTGGACTGCGACCTTGTGCTGATCGCGGCAGGCTTTACGGGCTGCGAGCCCTATGTGGCCGACGCGTTCGGCGTCGAGCGCACGAAGCGCGGCACCGTGGCCGATGTGAAGTACGCCACTGCCGACCCGAAGGTGTTCGCCTGCGGCGATATGCGCCGCGGCCAGAGCCTTGTCGTCTGGGCGCTGCGCGAGGGCCGCGACACCGCTGCCGTCGTGGATGAAAAGCTGATGGGGTATACGAACCTGTGACCTACTTTCTTTGAAAAGAAAGTAGGCAAAGAAACTTTAAAACCTTAACCCATACATGGGCCGCCCCGTAGGGGCCGGGCATGCCCGGCCCTCCTGCCTTCCCGCAAACGCATATCTCCCATAACGCCGCGGGCCGCACATGTGCGGCCCCTACAAAGCACCCCCTGCGAGCGAACAACTCGCGGGGGCATTTTTCTTGCAATTTAATCCCGCATCTCCTATACTGGTACTATCGCCACGAATCTTAACATTTTTCCAGCCGTTTCGAAAAATCCCGTTGGTGTTCATTTGCCCCTGCCTCTGCTATACTTGTTAAAAATCGTAGCAAGGGTGGGTTAAATATGAGAAAGTACTACCTCGATAACATCCGCTGGGCGACGGTGCTGGCGGTCGTCTTCTACCACGTCCTTTTCATGTACAACCACACCCTCACGGCGGGCGTCGTGGGGGCTGTGACGGACTTCGCCGGGCAGGATGCGCTGCAATATTTGCTCTACCCGTGGTTCATGGTCGTGCTGTTCCTCGTCAGCGGCGCGTGCACGCGGTATGCGCTGGACAAGCGCAGTGCCAAGGCGTTTTTGGCCGAGCGCACGCGGAAGCTGCTCGTCCCCTCGACGCTGGGGCTGCTGGTGCTGGGCTGGGCGCAGGGGTATTTCAACATGGCGTTCAGCGGCGCGTTCACGAATATCCCAGCCGGAGTGCCCGCACCGGTGCTCTATCTCATCATGGTCTTGTCGGGCACGGGTGTGCTGTGGACATGCCATGTGCTGTGGGTCTGCGCCCTCGTCCTGCTGGCCGTGCGCCGCATCGAGGGCGGGCGGCTGCTTGCAAAATGCGCGGCACTCCCCTGCTGGGCGGTCGTGCTGCTGGGCGTGGCCGCATGGGCGGCGGCGCAGGTGCTGAACACGCCGGTCATCGCGGTGTATCGATTCGGCATCTACCTTTTCAGCTATCTGGCCGGCTACTACGTTTTCTCGCAGCAGGCCGTCGTGGACGCGCTTGCCCACCGTGCGCCGATCTTGTGCGGTGCGGCCGCCGTGCTGGGGGCGGCGTACCTCTGTCGCAGCAGGGGGCTGAACTACGCCGAAGCCCCCAACGTGAACAGCCCGCTGGCCATCGCCTATGCGTGGGCGGCCTGTCTGGCGATTTTCGGCGGTATGAAGCGCTGGGGCGACCGCACCGGGCGGTTCGCGGCATTTATGACGCAGCACAGCTTCGGGCTGTACATCTGCCATTATTTAGCGCTGTCGGCTGCCGCCTACGGCCTCGTGTGCTGCCTGCGCTGGCGCGGCGTTGGGGTGTATCTGCTGTCGGCGGCGGCAGCGTTCGGCGGCGGGCTGGCGCTGTACGCGGTGCTGCGCCGCATCCCGGTCGTGCGGTACTGTGTGTTCGGCATCCAAAAGGAGAAAAACCATGTTTTGTGACAACCTTATCTCGCTGCGCAAGCTGAACGGTCTCTCGCAAGAGGAGCTGGCCGAACAACTGAACGTTAGCCGCCAGACCCTCTCGAAGTACGAAACCGGCGAAAGCCTGCCCGACATCGACCGCTGCAAGCAGCTGGCGGAGATTTTCGGCGTCACGCTGGACGACCTTGTCAACTACGACTCTGCCGCCACCGGCCTGAACGTGCCGCCCAAGGGCAAGCACGCCTTTGGGCTCGTCACGGTCGGCGACAAGGGGCAGATCGTGATACCGGCGAAGGCACGCAAAATTTTCAACATCCAGCCCGGCGACCGGCTCATCGTTCTGGGCGACGAGGCGCAGGGTTTGGCGCTGCTCAGCGAGAAGGATTTTCTTGCGATGGTGCGGTCTTTCCGCACACAAGGGGAATAAGCGTTCCTACCACGCAAACAAAAAGCCACCCGTCCCATAACGGACAGGTGGCTTTGCTATATTTCCAAGCTTACCGCTCACATTTCCAGAAATGGCAGCTGTACGGTTCCAGCGTGCTGCCGCCGCCAAAGTCATGGTCGGCGCCTGTGATGAGGTCCACCGCGCGGCCGCAGCCCGCGTCAAAGTGGGCGTCAAACGGATTGCCGTCCGCGTTGATGGCCACCAGCACCCGCTCACCGTCGGCGTAGCGCTCAAAAATCAGCTGCTTAGGCTGGACCAGCACATTGCGGTAGCTGCCCCGGCACAGCGCCTTGCTGCCCGTGTGGGCGTGGGCCAGCGCCGCGATCCAAGCGGTCAGGTCGTTCTCCTCAGGCTTCTCCACTGCCGGGCGCAGCGTCGGGTCGCCGTTGCGCTTGTCGCCCTCCATGCCCCATTCACTGCCGTAGTAGACCGACGGCACACCGGGCATACCGAACAGCAGACCGTAGATGGGGCGTAGGCAGCCCTTGTCCGTCAAAATCGTCGCAATGCGCGTTACATCGTGGTTATCCACAAAGCTCAGCAGGTGCTTGCCCGTGTACAGGCACCACTGCTCGGAGCCGAACTGGCGGTTCAGGCTGTAGCTGATCTCGTGCATGTTGCCCGTGTTGAAGCTCGAATACAGGCCCTTGTAGCACTCGTAGTTCGTTACGCTGTGGCAGGCGTGGTCGTTCATCCAGCGGTTGTAGTCGCCGTGCAGCGTCTCACCCACCAGTGCGAACTCCGGCTTGATGCTGTCGGCCAGCCCGCGCAGCTCGGCCAGAAAGCCAAGGTCGAGGCAGTAGGCAACATCCAAACGCAGGCCGTCGATGTCGTAGTCCCGCACCCAGCCGCGCACGACGTCAAACAGGTAGTTTTTCACTGCTGGGTTCTGCAGATTCAGCTTGACCAGCTCGTTGCAGCCCTCCCACGCTTCATACCAGAAGCCGTCGTTGTAGTTGGTGTTGCCGTCAAAGCTGATGTGGAACCAGTCCTTGTACGGGCTGTCCCAGCGCTTCTCCTGCACGTCCTTGAACGCCCAGAAGCCACGGCCCACATGGTTGAACACGCCGTCAAACAGGATTTTTATGCCCGCCGCGTGCAGCGCTACGCAGACCTGCCTGAGGTCGTCGTTTGTGCCCAGGCGGCAGTCCACCTTATTGTAGTCGCGGGTGTCATAGCCGTGGGCATCGCTCTCGAACAGCGGGTTGAACAACACGCAGGTCGCGCCCAGGCGCTTGATGTGCTCCACCCAGTCCAGCACCCGCAGAATACGGTGCTCGCTCGCCTGCGTCTGGTCACCGTCGTTTTGCAGCGGTGCGCCGCAAAGCCCCAGCGGGTAGATCTGATAAACTACTGCCTCATCGTACCACATGTTGTTTTCCTCCCCGAATTAAAACTTCTTTTTCAGTTTTGGCTTGAGTATGACGTGGTAATACCGCGTCAGTGCCACCAGTGCGCGGTCACACAGCCAGAACGACAGGTTGCCCGCGGCCAGCAGTGCTGCCAGCATCCCGATGCCGTCGGCCAGCAGCTCGTCCAGCACGGCGGGCCCGAGCAGCGCAAACAGCAAAAGATACACCAGCACCGTGCCCGCGTTGAACACCGCGAACTTCAGCACCCAGCGCAGGAGCGTGCTTTTTACGCCGTTCAGCTTGACGCGCAGCACGGGGTAATAGCCCATGACCAGCACGTAAAACAGCGCCAGTTCGGTCTCCGGCACAAAGAGCACGGCCAGAATTGCCACGCAGACGTAGAGGGTCAGCGCGTAGCGCGTGCCGTATTCCTCCAGCACCGGGATGAGCAGGAACGCCGCCAGCATCGGCGCGGCATAGGTGCCGATCTGCAGTGCACTGCCCAGCAGCAAAAGCACCACCGAAAGTGCCCCCAGCATACCGCAGAGGGCTATCTTCTGGCTTTCCGTTTTGCGCATCGTTCCGCCTCCCACCGTTTTTCGATTCTTGTACATTATACCCTATTTTGTTTCACATTGCAAGGCATCCATCTGTGCAACCGTACAAAAATTGTAGCCCTGTTCCCGGAAATAGGCGATCATATCGGGCAGGGCCTTGACGGTCTGACCTGTTGCTTTTGTATCATGCAGCAGGACGACACAGGTGTCCTGACCATCGGCATCGCGGCGAATGTTGCGCAAAATCTGCGCGGCATCCGGGTGGCTGGCGGTGGCGTCCTCGGCGCAGACGTTCCAGTCGATCCAGTGGTAGCCCTTGTCCTCGGCCTGGGCCTTCAGGGCCTTCATGATGCCGTTTCCGCCGTAGCGGTGGCTGACCGTGTTGGTGCTGCCGCCGGGGAAACGCAGCCAGTCGATGGCCGCCACATCCACATACGGCTCCAACGCCTGGCGCAGCGTTCTGATGTCCTGCCAGAATGCGTCGGTGCTCGCATAAATTTTGGAGTATTGATGCGTCGCGCTGTGCAGCGCGATCTGATGCCCCGCCGCCGCAATGTCCGCCACAAGGGGCAGATATTTTTCGTTGGCGTCCTGCGCACAGACAAAGAAGGTGGCCGGGACCTGTTCCTTATCGAGAATTTCCAGAATTGGCCGGGTGTTTTTGCTGGGGCCGTCGTCAAAGGTCAGGCAGACGATTTTGGGCAGCGCCGTCTCCCCCGTCGCCGCCGACACTGCAAAGCAGTCGTTGGGGGTGTCGGTCTCGGCGTACTCCCGGTGGTACAGCAGATGGATGATGCCGGACAGCATCACCAACATAGCCGCCAGCACCACGCCCGCCAGCAATCTTGCGTTTCGTTCCTCTCTGTCTGCATCCCGCCGCATGGCAAGCCCCTCCCCTGTTGTGGTTTGGTACAGGGTATGCGGGCACGACGGGAAATAGACACGCAGCGGCGGGGTGTGGTATAATAAGGTAAATTGGAATTTAATGGAGGGATGTTTCTATGAAATCTTTTGTTTGCAGTTTGTGTCACAATGGCATACTTGGAGGAGGTCTGTACCTCGATAGTCAGTCGCTTACTTACAAGGCAAACAAGCTTACAGTTGACAAAAAATACAGAAATTTAGTTTTGCCGATGCAGGAAATAAAAGAAATCTCTTGGAAGTGGGTAGTCTTTCCAATTGCAACAGTTAATATGAAAAATGGAGAACTATATAAATTCGTTATTTTCAATAAATCACGCTTTGCAAAATGGTTTCAAGAGTATTCTCGATAAATACAAAGTGTCAAATTCCAGTTTGTGGGGGTACTCACATTTTTTCCCGCCTATAGCCCCCTTTAAAAACAGATTGGCACCGCAAGGCAGTACGCCACTTGCGGCGGCCAGAGGGCTGGCCGCCCTACACCCTACCCCCGAAACGTCCATACATAAACCAAAACCGGGCAGCTGCCGTAAAGATGGCAGCTGCCCGGTTCTATGATTGTATTGGTTTGGAATTTCTTTGGTTCTTTCTTTGTAAAGAAAGAACACCCGCCCTCCCCCTTACTTCGCTCTTGCCTCGTGCATCGCATTGATGCGCTTGCGCCAGAGGCGCGGGGCAAAAAGGGCCAGCATCGGGTAGAGCTCCAGACGGCCCGCCAGCATGTCAAAGGCCAGCAGCAGCTTGGCCGGAGCGGAGAAATCCGCAAAGCTGCCCATCGGACCGACCATCTCAAGGCCGGGACCGACGTTGTTCAGGCAGGTCGCGACGGATGTAAACGTCGTCACCAGATCGAACCCGTCCAGCGAGAGCAGCAGCACCGACAGCGTCAGCAGCAGCATATAAATGTTGAAATAGTTGTGCACACCGCGCAGCGTCTTTTCGTCCAGCGGTTTGCCCTCAAAGCGGACCGTCGTCACGGCATGGCTGTGCAGCATCTTGTTCAGGTCCTGCCGTGCCGCCTTGAAAAGGATGATGACGCGCGATACTTTCAAGCCGCCCGCCGTCGAGCCCGCGCATGCGCCCACAAACGTCAGGATCACGATCACGATGCGGGAGTAGGTCGGCCAGAGGTTGAAGTCCGCCGTGGCGTAGCCGGTGGTCGTGACGATGGATGACACCTGGAAGAACGCCGTGCGCAGCGCTGTGCCGACACTGTCGTACATACTCGCGATGTTCGCCGTGATCGTCAGCGTCGAGAACGCGACGATGCCTAAGTAGACGTGCATCTCCTCGGAGGCGAACGCCTCACGGAAATGACGCAGCAGCAGGAAATAATACAGGTTAAAGTTAATGCCGAACAGCAGCATGAACACGCCGATGACGATCTCAAAATACGGGCTGTTGTACGCGCCGACGCTCAGCGCCTTGTTGCTGAAGCCGCCCGTGCCCGCCGTGCCGAACGCATGAATGAGCGCGTCAAACAGCGGCATACCGCCCGCGCAGAGCAGAATCGTCTCGATGACGGTCATGACCAGATAAATGGCATACAAAATCTTTGCGCTGTCGCTCAGCTTGCTGGAAATTTTTCCGCAGGTCGGGCCGGGGACCTCGGCGCGCATCAGGTGCATGGCACGGCCATCGGTCATGGGCAGCACGGCCATGGCAAAGACCAGCACGCCCATGCCGCCGATCCAGTGGGAAAAGCTGCGCCAGAACAGCGTGCCGTGGCTCAGCGCCTCGACGTCGGTCAGAATTGTCGAGCCTGTCGTCGTAAAGCCCGAGACCGTCTCAAAAAAAGCATCGACAAAGGACGGTATCTCGCCGGAGATGACAAACGGCATTGCGCCGAAAACCGACATCAGCACCCAGACAAGCGCCACGATGGCCAGGCCGTCGCGGGCGTAGATTTTCGTGTTTTGGGGGGTGCGCAGGCTGGTTATCAGGCCCAGCGCCAGCACGATCAGCGCCGGCCACAGGAAGGAAAGCACAACGCTCCACTCGCCGTAGATGGCGGCGCAGCCCATGGGAAAGAGCATGAGGGCTGCTTCGATCAGGAAGATGCGCCCCAGCACAAACCCTACCATTTTATAGTTCATGGACGCGCCCTCACTTTACAATGTCGCGCAGCGAGTGCAGCGTTGTGTCGGTGGTGACGATGACGACATCGTCGCCCTCCTGCAGGGCATCGTTGCCGGACGGGATGACCGTCTGGCCATTGCGGCGCACGATGCCCGCGACCAGCAGCCCCTTGCGCAGGGTCAGATCCTTCAGCGGTACGCCGATGAACGGCAAACCCGGCGCAACGTTGAATTCCAGCGCCTCCACGCGCCCGCCCACCAGACGGTGCAGCGTCTTGATGTTCTCCGACTCAAAGCTGTTCTGCATGGCGCGGACGTACATGGCAATGGACTCCGACGTGACCGACGCCGTGGAGACGACGCTGTCCACCATCCCCTTGGCAGCGGCCAGTTCGGCGAAGGACTCGCGGTTGATCTTGGCCACGACCTTGCAGGAGTTTATCTGGGAGGCGTACATCGCCAGAATGATGTTTGTTTCGTCCAGGCCGGTCAGCGCCACAAAGGCGTCCATATCGGTGATGCGCTCCTCGCTCAGCAGCTCGGCATCCGCACCGTCGCCGTGGATGACCAGCACGCCGGGGAACTTCTCGCTCATCTCCTGGCAGCGGGCCGCATCGCTGTCGATGACGGTCACCCGCTTCTGGATGTCCTGCAGCTCCTTGACCAGATAGTAGGTCATCCGGCTTGCACCGACGATCATGACGTTGCTGGCCTTGGCCTTGAACAGATTCAGCTTGCGGAAGAAGGATTCCAGATCCCGGGCCGAGGCCGTCAGGTAGATCTTGTCCCCGGCCCGCAGCGTAAACATACCCGTGGGGATGATCGTCTCGCTGCCGCGGGCGACGGCGCAGATCAGAATTTTGACCCGGATGTTGCGGTACAGGTCCGACAGCTGCAAGCCCACCAGCGGGTTGTCGTCGGCCAGGCGGTACTCGATCAGCTCAAACCGCTGGCGGCAGAACTGCTCACGCTTGATGGCAGACGGGAAACGCAGCACGCGGGCGATCTCACGCGCCGTGGCTTTTTCCGGGTTGACGAACATCGACAGACCAAGGTCATCGCGCATAAAGCGCAGCTGCTTCTCATACTCCGGGTTGCGGATACGTGCAATCGTGTGCTGCGTGCCCAGCTTTTTGGCGACGAGGCAGGCCAGGATGTTGATCTCATCACTGGACGTTGTGGCGATCAGCAGGTCTGCGCCGTCCTCAAACGCCTCCTTCTGCACGTCATAGCAGCCGCCGTTGCCGGCCAGACCGCGCACGTCATAGATATTGACAATGTCCTCGATCAGGTCAGCGTTTTGGTCGATGACGACAATGTCGTTATTTTCCGCCGTAAGCTGGGCGGTCAGGGCACGGCCAACCTTGCCGAGGCCGACGACCACGATTCTCATACGAATGCTCCATTTCTCTTTTTCAAAGCGGGAACACATGTAGGGGCGACCATTGGTCGCCCGCGCAGCCTTATCGCTGCCCTGCGTTCCCCCATCGTTTCCTGCATGGCAAGCGGGCAGCGGGCGAGCAATGCTCGCCCCTACTAGCGCCGCGTCCGGCTATGCAAGCAAGACTTGTACATTATTAAGCCCATTATAGCAAAGCGGGCAGAAAAAGCAATAGGACACTTTTACGGAACGTCCAGGTTTTTTTAAAAAATCCGCAATTTTGTGCTGTGCAGGGCAAATTTTGCGTTGACAAACGCGGATTTACTTGTTATAATTAGATGCTGTGTGAAATCACACGGTTATCCTTGTCTTTTCCGTTAAAAGAGAAGGCCTAATGTCCAAAAGGAGGTGCACAGAATATGGCTAAGTACGAAACCATGATGGTTACCACCGCGAACCTCGACGAAGAGGCTTCCAACGCTCTGATCAACAAGTTCAAGAACCTGATCGCAGCGAATGGTACGATCGATTCTGTTGATGATTGGGGCAAGAAGCGTCTTGCTTACCCCATCAACGATGAGACCGAGGGTGTGTACACGGTGATCAGCTTCACCAGCGAGCCCGATTTCCCGGCTGAGCTGGACCGCGTTTTCAAGATCACCGAGGGCGTTCTTCGCAGCATGACTCTTGCTGTTGAGGAGTAAGGAGTAAACCAATGCTGAATGTTGTTGCAATCATGGGCCGCCTTGCCGCGGACCCGCAGCTGCGCCAGACTACGACGGGCAAGAACGTTGCGTCGTTCCGCATCGCTTGTGATCGCGGACGCCGTGACGCCAACGGCCAGAGTCAGGCTGACTGGCTGGATGTTGTCGCCTGGGACCGCACGGCAGAGTTTGTCTGCAAGTATTTCCAGAAGGGTTCTCTGATCGCCATTGACGGCCGTCTGCAGAGCCGCAGCTATCAGGACAAGAACGGCAACAACCGCACCGCGATTGAGATCGTGGCCAACAACGTCAACTTTGCCGCTCCCAAATCCGCAAACGCCGCACCGATGGGTGATGCCGGTTACGGCGCACCCACGGCAGCCCCCGCTCCCCGTCCCGCTGCACAGGCCGCCCCTGCGCCGAGCTATTCTGCCGGCAGCAATGACGACTTTGCACTGATCGAGGATGAGGGCGACCTGCCGTTCTAAAATCGAACGTATCATTCTAACAAGGAGGTTTCCACAATGGCTATGGATCGTTCTTCTCGTCCGATGCATCGTGGCCGCAAGAAGGTTTGCTCCTTCTGCGTTGACCGCGTCGAGCACATCGATTACAAGGATCTGCCCCGCCTGCGCAAGTACGTGAGCGAGCGCGCCAAGATCATTCCCCGCCGTGTTACCGGTACCTGCGCTTTCCATCAGCGTGAGCTGACGGTTGCCATCAAGCGTGCCCGCTACATGGCTCTGATGCCCTACGTCAGCGACTAATCTCGCCGCGTCGGCATTGCCTGAAATGCACTGAAAAAGAGCAGTTCTTCGTGAACTGCTCTTTTTTGTTTATGCTTCTCGCAGTGCAAACGGGCAAAGCCCCTCAGGCCTCGCAGGCTCGGCCAGCTCCCCACGTTGTGGGGCGCCTTTTTGCGCGGGCGCTGCCCGCGAGAAAGCCTCCCCTTTCAGGGGAGGTGGTCGAGCGAAGCGATGACCGGAGGGGCTCTGCCCGTTTGCCGTTATTGCTTACTGTCCCGCTTCCGGCGTAGGTTCGGCCTCACTGCCGTTCCCCGTCTGCGCCACCAGCGTGTCATCCCGCTCCCCGGCGATGCTGACGATGACAGTCACATTCTCGGTATTTATCTTCGTTCCGGCCTTGTAGTCGGTGCTCGCCACACAGCCCGCGGCCATCGTACCGTCGTTATCCACCATGACCATCTTGTACTGGATGCCCAGCGCGTCCAGCTTTTTGCTGGCATTGGCCTGGGTAAAGCCGATGATGTCCGGCATCTCCACAAGGCTCGGGCCGCTGCTGACCGTGATCTGGATGATTTGGTCGTCCATCAGCTTCTCACTGCCCGCCGGCGGATCCTGGCTGATGACCACGCCCTGCGCCACGGTGTCGGAGCTTTGCTCCACCATCACGATGCGGTAGTCGTCGTAGGCGCTGTTGCCCTTGATGTCAGTAGTGTAGCGCAGGCCGACCAGGTTCGGCACGGTCTCGGCGGTGGTCTCCCCCGCCGTGCCGGCTGCTGTCGGCTGCGGCGTTGAGACAGGGGCGCTGTCAGCCTTGCTGCCTCCTATCAGGCTCCAGAGCAGCAGCACGACCAGCACAAAGATGACGACGAGCGACACGGCCATGATCTTGCGGGTGCTGATCTGGTTATCGCCCTTCTCAAACATCGCGTTTGCGACATTCGGGTCGGTCAGGGCACTCATCAGCTCGGGCACGGTCTGCATCCGCTTGGCGGGGTCCAGCCGCAGCGCGCAGGCCAGCACCTGCGAGAACCATGTAGGCACACCCGCCTCGAGACTGTGCGCCGACTCGAGGCTGTCCCGCACCTTGCGCTGGGGCGCGGCGACGGGCGTCTGCCCTGTGACCATCCTGTAGCAGACCGCGGCCAGCGCGTAAACATCGGTGTAGCGCCCGCTGAACTCGGCGGCAGAGTACTGCTCCGGCGCGGCGTAGCCCGGGTAGAGCTGGCTCTTCAGCTCGCTGCCGCCGGTGCGCAGCGCCAGCGTGCCGTAACCGGTCAGGCGGGCCGTGCCGTCGATGGGCAGCACGATGTTGTCCGGGCAGATGCCGCGGTGGATCAGCCCCGACTTGTGCAGCAGGGCCACGCCCTCCATGATGGGCTGCAGCAGCGTGCGGGCCTCGGCGGGGGTCAGCGTGCGGCTGCGCAGGTGCAGGTAATGCGACAGGGTCATGCCCTTCTCGCTCTCCTCCACGGCGTAGACCGTGTTGTTTTCCTCCATGACGTCCAGAATCGTGGACAGGCCGGTGGCCGGGGTCAGGTTTTTCAGGTCATCGTACAGGTCCTTGAAGTCCATCCGGCTCGTCTTGAACAGGACCTCCTTCTCCTCCTTGGGCATCAGCGCACCGTCGGCGCTGCGGCCGTTGCAGAGTGTGACCGGGAAATATTCCTTGATGAGGACGAATTTCTTTTCGTCGTTCAGCACGCCGCGGTAGGCAAGACCGTCACCGTCGGCGCTCAAATAGGTGCCCACCGTGTACCTGCCGCCCAGCTGGGTGCCCAGAGGCAGCGCGCCCTCGGGGTTGCGGTTTTCCAGCGAACGCCCGCAGTGGGGGCACTCGCCGCGGTACCCGCCATCCAGCGGCTGCAGGCAGTGCGGGCAAAGGAGTTTTGGCATAGTAACGCTCCTTTTCAATTAAAAACATGCGTTGCGGGTCGTCGGGGACGCCGACCCCCTACAACCTCAATGTAGGGGCGACCATTGGTCGCCCGTCAGCCTTCCGATGCAAGCTGCTTTCGGGAAGGCAACTTCTGCCGGAAACAGCGGGCGGGCAATGCCCGCCCCTACAATATCAAAAAAAGAGAGCAAAAGTCGCCCTTCACTCTCTTTTGGCATTCTTGTGGTTTAGCGATCCAGGTCTTCCTCGTTCTCGAGGGTGTGCCAAGCGTTCTGGACATCATCATCGTCGTCCAGGGCGTCCAGCAGCTTGCCCATCTGGACGAGCTGATCGGGGTCGGTCAGCGCGGTGGTGGTGGAAGGCACCTGCGCCACGTCGGCGGAGATGAACTTGTAGCCCTTCTTTTCCAGCGCTTCGCAGACGGCGGTGAAGTTCTCGGGGCTGGTGGTGACCTCGGCGGCGTCCTCGCCTGCATCGAAGTCATCGGCACCGGCGTCCAGCGCATCCATCATCAGCTCATCGGGGTCCTTGTCCTCGAGATCGACGACGATGACGCCCTTCTGGGTGAACATGAAGCCGACGCAGCCCATCTGGCCCAGGTTGCCGCCGAACTTGTCAAAGTAATGGCGCATATTGGCCGCGGTGCGGTTGCGGTTGTCGGTCAGGGTCTCGACCATGACGGCGATGCCGCCGGGGCCGTAACCCTCATAGGTGATTGCCTCATACTCGGTCTTGTCGCCGCCCTCGGCGCGCTTGATAATGCGCTGGATGTTATCGTTGGGCACGCTGTTGGCCTTGGCCTTGGCAATCAGAGCCGCCAGCTTGGAGTTGGAAGCGGGGTTGCCGCCGCCCTCCTTAACGGCCACGGCGATCTCGCGGCCGATCTTAGTGAAAACCTTGGCGCGGGCGCCGTCGGTCTTTTCCTTTTTACGCTTGATGTTATTCCATTTGCTATGTCCGGACATGGAAAAATCCCCCTAATTTGTATTCACACAGGCAGCGGCATTACAGCCGATAATTACCAGTAAATTATTATAGCACAACAAATCGTTCTTTTCAAGAGGGGCCGCCCGCTTTATTGCAGATTGCGCAGGCCCTTCGGGTAATGGTTTTTGATGCGTCCGCCGCTGACCTTGCCGCCGCCGAGCGGGAACCCGTCTACGAGCACGGCGCACCAGCCGTTTTGCGCGGTGGCGGCGTCGATCTCCTCGCCCCGCAGCCAGGCGGCGGTGCGCGGGTCGGTCAGCGTCAGCGCCTCGCGGTTCGTGCATTGTGCGCCGTAGGCCATGAAAAGCGCATGGGCGGGCTGGAACCGCTTTTTCAGCACGCTGCCCGCCAGAACGCCGCCGCGCACGACGCGCAGCTTCGCGGTGTTCAGCGTCTCACTGCCCGGCGTGGGCAGCAGCAGCCACTCCCCCGCCCCGGCCAGCGGGCGGGAAGCCAGCGCCGGGAAATAGGTTTTGGCAAAATCGAGCCACTCCGCCGGGGCTTTCGGCACCTTGGGCGGCTTGCCCTTCGGCGGGGTGGGCGCGTCGGCGTCGGCTGCCTTTTGCAGCTTCGCCATAAAGTGGCCCTCGCCGCCGTCGGCGGGCCAGATGCGGCGGGTGTATCCGGCGCGGAAATCCGGGTAGTCAGGGGCGCGGTTGGCCTCGCCCGGGCGGCCAAAGCCGCAGCCGGACAGGTCGCAGAGCGTGAACGCGGGGTGCTTTGCGAGGAAGGCCGCGATCTGTCCCTCGTCCTCCGCCGGGGCAAATGTGCAGGTCGAGTAGACGAGCACGCCGCCCGGAGCCAGCAGCGCCGCCGCGTTTTCGAGAATTTCGGCCCCCAGCTCCGCACAGTGCGCCACTAAGGCGTTATTGTGCTGGGCGGCGGCGACGGCCTCCTTGCGGAACATACCCTCGCCCGAGCAGGGCGCGTCGACGAGCACCCGGTCAAACTGCCCGGGCATCGCCGCGGCCAGGCGGGCGGTGTCCTCGTTCGTGATGACGGCGTTCGTCACGCCCATTCGCTCGAGATTCTGGCGCAGAATTTCAGCGCGGGCGGCGACGAATTCATTGGCCAGCAACAGGCCCTGCCCCTGCAGAGCCGCCGCCAGCTGGCTGGTCTTGCCTCCCGGCGCGGCGCAGAGGTCGGCCACCCGCATACCGGGCTGCACGTCCAGCAGCGCAGCGGGGGCTGAGGCACTCGGCTCCTGTGCATAGAGCACGCCCGCGTGGTGCCAGGCGTGCCGCCCCGGGCGGAAGTCCGCCGCCGTCGTAAAGGCCGTCGGGCAAAATTTGGACGGCTGCGCGTCAAAGTCCGCATGCTGCGCGAACCATTCCGGCGTGCAGCGCAGCGCGTTGACCGTTACGCCGCGGGCAGGCTGCGGCGTGGCGTAGGCGTACAGCTCGTCAAAGCGCGCCCCCAGCAGTGCCCGCTCCCGCGCGGTAAAATCCTGTGGAAATTCCATAGCAGCCCCCTCTGCATAAAAAAGCCATGGGCGGGCAAACTACCTTTGCAGTCCGAAAACGACTGTAGATCGTTTTTACTTGCGAAAGGAGCTTACCACCTATGGCTAAGAATCAGACTAACAATTCGACGAACCGCACGACCAATCGCACGACGGACACGACCCAGAAAACCACGAACCGTACCCAGCAGAAAACCACCAACCGCACCACCAACACCACCGACAGCAAGAACTACAAGTGAGGCGGGTTTCCTAAGGCTTCCCCCCTTGGGGGGAAGCTGCCGCCCGCAGGCGGCTGATGAGGGGCGGCCTTGCCACTACAACCCGTTACCGGGCAAATTGCGGAGGCTTTTCCCTCATCCGCCCTCGGGCGGGGCCTCGGCCACCTTCCCCCTCGGGGGAAGGCTTTTTACTTATTACTCCGGCTTGTACCCGTCCCACATCGCGTTGAACAATTCCTCAATGCGGTCGTTCCTGCCTTGCAGGTACAGCCAGCCCAGCAGGCACTCAAAGCCGGTGGAGGCGCGGTACTCCTGCACGGTGGCGTGCTTGGCGACAGTGGCCTTGCTGGCGTTTTTGCCGCGGCGCAGCACGGCGGCCTCGGCGTCGGTCAGCATCGGCCCGATGATGTCCAGCTCCAGATTCTGTGCGTGGGCGCTGACGTAATGCGTCGCCACGGTATGCAGACGATTGGGCTGCAAGCGCGTCGTGCCCACCAGGCGGGCGCGGACGAGCAGCTCCAGCACGGCGTCGCCCACAAAGGCCAGCGCCAGCGGCGACATTTCGTGAATGTCGACTTCGGATTTTTGTGTAAACAGCATATTTTCTACTACTTAGTACAGATAATCGAATTCATACTCGCCGATCTTGATCGTGTCCTCTTCCTCAACGCCCTGGACGACCAGCTCGTCCAGAATGCCGGAATCACCCAGCTGCGTCTGGAAATACTGCAGGCTCTCGTAGTCCTCGACGTTCGTACCGGCGAGGATGCGCTCCAGCCACGGGGCATCGACGGTGAACTCGTGGTCGCCGGTGCGCTCCACCGTGAACGGGCGGGTCGGCTGGGCGTTCTTGTCGGGGCGCTTGTACTCAGCCTCATAGACCTTGACCGGGGGCAGATCCTTCAGGCGGTTGTAGACCAGCGCGGGCAGCTTGTCCACACCCTGACGGGTCGCCGCGGAGATGGGCAGGAAGGTCAGACCCTTGGCCTCGACGTACTGCTTGAACTCCTCGACCTGCTCGGGGCTTGCAATGTCGCACTTGTTGCCCAGCACGATCTGCGGACGGTCCGCCAGCTCGGCACTGAACCCGGCCAGCTCGTGGTTGATCTGCTCAAAGTCCGCCTTGGGGTCGCGGCCCTCACAGCCGGAGACGTCAACGACATGCAGCAGCAGGCGGCAGCGCTCAACATGGCGCAGGAAGTCGTGGCCGAGGCCGACGCCCTCCGCAGCACCCTCGATCAGACCGGGGATGTCGGCGCAGACAAAGCTCTGCTCCGGGCCGACGCGGACGACGCCCAGCACGGGGGTCAGCGTCGTGAAGTGGTAGTTGGCGATCTTGGGACGCGCGGCAGAAATAATGCTGATGAGCGTCGATTTGCCGACGTTCGGGAAGCCGATAAGGCCCACGTCCGCAATGACCTTCAGCTCGAGCTTGAGGTGCATATCTTCGCCGGGCAGACCGGGCTTGGCAAACTTGGGGATCTGGCGGGTCGGGGTCGCAAAATGGCTGTTGCCCCAGCCGCCGCGTCCGCCCCTGGCCACGACAACAGGCTCACTGCCCGTCAGGTCGGCCACGACGAGGTCGGTCTCGGCCTCCTTCAGCACGGTGCCGCGGGGCACGCGGATGACCAGGTCGTCACCGTCTGCGCCGCTCATCCGCTTGGCGCGGCCATTCTCGCCGTCGGGCGCGGTGTACTTGCGCTTGTAGCGGAAGTCCATCAGGGTGGACAGGTTGTCGTCGGCCACAAAGATGATGTCGCCGCCGCGCCCGCCGTCACCGCCGTCGGGGCCGCCCGCCGCCACGAATTTTTCGCGGTGGAACGTCACCGCACCGTCGCCGCCCTTGCCGGCGTGCAGCCAGATCGTGGCGGTATCAATAAAATTACTGGTTGCCATGTGGTACCTCATTTACAAAAAATCACAAAAAACGAGCGAGCCGCAAAGGCCCGCCCGTACCGGTTTTTTTACTGCTTGACCGTGCAGCGCTTGCGGTCACGGCCCATGCGCTCGAAGTGAACGCGGCCATCGACCAGAGCGAACAGGGTGTCATCGCTGCCGATGCCGACGCCCTCACCCGCATGGATGTGGGTGCCGCGCTGACGGACCAGGATGTTGCCGGCCAGAACAAACTGACCGTCGCCGCGCTTGACGCCGAGGCGCTTGGACTCGGAATCACGACCGTTCTTGGTAGAACCTACGCCTTTTTTATGTGCCATTGTGATTTACCTCCTTAGCCGTTGATCGCGGTGATTTCCACCTTGGTGTAGGGCTGACGATGACCCTTGCGGACCATGCTGCCCTTCTTGGGACGATAGGTCAGGATGTTGAGCTTCTTGCCCTTGCCGGTCTTGACGACCTTGGCAACAACGGAAGCGCCCTCAACAACGGGAGCGCCGACCTTGACAGAGCCCTCCTCGCCAACGGCGAGAACCTGATCGAAGGTGACTTCGCTGTTGTCCTCAGCGTTCAGCTTCTCGACGTAGACGACGTCGCCGACCTTAACGCTGTACTGCTTGCCACCGGTTTTGATAACTGCGTACATAGTGGATAACCTCTTTCAATAAGTCTCGCTGGTCTGTAGGGCGTTGCACCGATAAAAGCACACACTTATAGAGCCCATACCATGCGGCTCTAGTATCATACCATATAGGAGCAGGGCTTGTCAAGGGGTTTTCGGGCGTGGGAAGGTTAAAATTTTAGAATTTCTTTTGCCTTCCCCCCAAGGGGCTGCGCCCGCTGGCGCGTGTCGGAGCGCAACCGCCGTAGGCGGCTCTTAGCGCGTAGACTGAAGGTGGCCCCGCAGGGCCGGATGAGGGGCAAGTCTGCGGTTGTATCCCATCAGTGGGCTGCAATGGCAAGGTTGCCCCTCATCAGTCCGCTTCGCGGACAGCTTCCCCCAAGGTGGGAAGCCTTTATTAGCGGCCCTGCCGCTCTGCCGCCTCCACCGTGTTCAGCATGAGCATGGCGCGGGTCATGGGGCCGACGCCGCCGGGTACGGGGGTGATGTAGGCGGCCTTTTCGGCGGCCTCGGCAAAGTTCACGTCACCGTGCAGCTTGCCGTCCGCACCGCGGTTGATGCCCACATCAATGACGACGGCACCGGGCTTGACCATGTCGCCAGTCACAAAGCCCTCGCGGCCCACGGCGGCCACGAGAATATCCGCGGCGGCGCAGACTTCTTTCAGGTTCTTCGTCCTGGAATGGCAGATCGTGACCGTGGCATTCTTCGCCAGCAGCAGCAGCGCCGCGGGCTTGCCCACGATGTTCGAGCGGCCAATGACGACGGCGTTCTTGCCCGCAATGTCGGTGCCCGTGGACTCGATCATGCAGATGCAGCCCGCCGGGGTGCAGGGCAGGTAGCACGGCTCGCCGATCTGCATACGGCCCACGTTGACGGGCGAGAAGCCGTCCACGTCCTTCTCGGGCGGGATGGCGTCGATGACAGCCTTCTCGTCGATCTGGGCGGGCAGCGGCAGCTGCACCAGAATGCCGTGCACAGCGGAGTCATCCGCCAGCTTCTTCACCTCGGCCAGCAGGGCGTCCTGCGTGGTGTCGGCGGGCAGGTTGATGCTGCGGCTCTCGATGCCGCACTGCGCACAGTCGTTGATCTTGCCGCGGACGTAGACCTGGCTGGCGGGGTTCTCGCCCACCAGAATGACCGCCAGGCAGGGGTTGATGCCCCTGCTTTTCAGCTCCCTGACCTTTTCTGCGGCCTCGGCCTTCGTGGCGGCGGCCAACGCCTTGCCGTCAATGACAGTTGCTGGCATATAGGTTCTCCTCTCTATGTTAGGGTAGATTTCGGGTTTTGGTGAGATTCTCTCCCGCATCCGCTGCGGCGGGAGAGAGCCTTGCCATTATCCGAAACGGTTCCTTTTTTACTCCTTCGGGTCCTCAATCTCCTCGATCTCGACCTCGCTCAAATCCAGCGCATCCAGACGCGCATTCATGGCATCGGTGGCCTTGACAAACTCGGCGTGGGGTGCGCCGGCGGGCAGGGTGTCCGGCGTGAAGCGGTCCCCTGCCTCGGCCTGCTTTTTCAGGTCCTTCACAGCCAGCGGCACCATGAGCGGCTTGCCCTTGGCATTGCGCAGACCGATGGCCATAAGCGTGGCGGCCACGATGACCGACCCAATCGCCACCAGCTGGCTGGCGCGCAGACCGGTATTGCCGATCAGCAGCGAGTCGGTGCGCAGCCCCTCGATCCAGGCGCGGCCCAGGCCGTACCAGATGATATAGCCCAGGAAGATTTGTCCGTTGAACCGCCGTTTTTTGTAAAGCGAAGCCAGCACGGCGAAGCCAACCAGACACCAGATGCTCTCATACAAAAACGTCGGGTGTACCGGCGCGGCGGGGTCCACGGTCACGCCCGCGGGCAGCGTGACCTGCACGGATTTGAGATACGCCTCCGTGCCCTCGCTGTACATGCCCCAGGGCAGCGTCGTGTTTGTACCGAAGGCCTCCTGATTGACGAAGTTGCCCCAGCGGCCAATGCCCTGCCCGATCAGAAAGCCCAGCGACACCAGATCAAACAGCGGCAGCAGCGGCACCTTGCGCCATTTGGCGGCCAGCCCGCCGAACACAAACGCGCCGATGACCGCGCCATAGATGGCGATGCCGCCCTTGCGGATGTCGATCATATCCCAGAGGCTTTGATACTCAAAGGGTGCCATAGCTACGTAATAAATACGGGCACAGACGATGGCCATGACCGTGCCGATGGCCACAACGTCCACCAGACGGTCCGAGTCAATGCCGTAGTCCACGGCATTGCGGAAGGCGTAGAGCATCGCCAGCAGCATGCCCGCCGCGATGATGACGCCGTACCAGTAAATGTTGAACCCGCCGATGGCCAGTGCCACGCGGTTGATCGTCAGATCCAGGCCCAACCCGGGAAATTGCACATGATAGACCATTTTCAACTTAACCTCGTTATTTTTCTGCCGGGTCGATCTGCACGTAGGCGCGGTTTTCCTCCCGCAGGGCCGTCTGCAGCAGGGCGTTGGCGTCCTCCACGGTCAGCGCGGCCAGCGCGGCGATCTCGTCCGCCAGCGTGCGGCCCTTCAGGCAGGCCGCGGCGGCCTCCTCGGCGGCATCGTCCACAGCCTCCACGTCGCCCAGCAGCTCGCCGTACATCTGGTTTTTCACAAGCATAAAGACCTCGGGGTCAACGCCCTCGCGGCGCATCCGCTCGATCTCCTCCTGTAAAAGGTCCACGACCTGGCGCGGGGTGTCGCTCTCGCCGGTAAAGGCCACGGTGCAGGCGCCGCGCACGGCGATAAAGTCACCGGAGAACTCGGGGTTGACCAGCGCTTCATCGTACAGACGGCGGTAGAGCTTCGTCAGGCCGCCGACGACCAGATCGCCCAACATGTCCAGCAGCAGCTCGCGTTTCAGGTCCCCCTCGGCCAGCGGCTCCTCACGGTAGGCCACGCCGAAGCAGGGCTTCGTGACAGGCATCGTGAAGAACGCTTCCTTGTGGGGCAGCGGGCCGGTCTGCGCCGGGATGTCCCACTCGACCTCATGCGGGGCGCGGGCGCGGTACAGGCCGTTGCGCTTGCAGGCGTCCACAGCCTGCGCCAGCGTGATCTTGCCCGCGACGCTCAGCACCATATTGGACGGCGCGTAGAACCCCCTGGTGCAGCTGTAGAGCATCTGGGGCGTCAGCTCGGCAATGCTCTCCACCGTGCCTGCGATGTCGTCGCGCAGCGGGTGGTCGGCGTAGAGGCAGCGGAACAGTGCGTTCAGCAGCCGCCAGTCGGGGCTGTCGTCGTACATTTTGATCTCCTGCCCGATGATGCCCTGCTCCTTGGCAATCGTGGCCTTGGTGAACCACGGCTTGCCGACCATGCCCAGCAGAATGTCAAGGTTCTCATCAATTTTCTGGGTCGCCGAGAACAGGTAGCAGGTGCGGTCATAGCTGGTAAAGGCGTTGGCCGACGCGCCGGTCTTGGCGTAGAAGGTGAAGGAGTCGCCCTTGGGCGTCTCGCACATTTTGTGCTCCAGGAAATGCGCCGTACCGGCGGGCAGCGTGACCTGTTTGCCGTCCAGCCTGAACGCGCGGTGGACGGAGCCGAAGCCCGTGGCGTAAATCGCGTGGACGCTGCTGTAGCCCGGCATCGTGCGGCAGAGCACGGTCAGGCCGCTGGGCAGCACGACGCTTTCACAGCTGACGGCGGCAGCGGCGCGCGCCTGGGCAGCGGCGAAGCTCTCGTGATCGTTATTCAACATCCTCGCTGCCTCCCTTCCCCTGCGTGCCCGGCTCGGCGGTCACGGCGTAGCAGACCGAATAGCTGTAGCTCTGCAGCGTCTGGCGCACCTCGTCCAAACTGACGGCGCTGGTCAGCACCTTGCCGTACTCCGGCGGGTAGAGCGGCTCGCCGCGTGTGATCTGGCCGTAGTACCAGTTTTCCAGCGCGGCCAGGCTGTCGCCGAGTGCGTCCATGCTGGACAAAAGACCGCGGCGGCAGTCGTCCACTTCTTCCTGGGTGATGGGGCCGTTTTTCAGGCCCTCCAGCTCGGCAATGATGGCGGCCTCGGCCTGCTGCTCCTTGCCCGGCTCGACGCCGGAGTCGATCATCATGACGCCGGTGGCGCGCTGGGCGGCAGAACCGCAGTAGTAGCAAAGGGACTGCTTCTCGCGCACGTTGCGGAACAAACGGCTGGTGGCAGAGCCGCCCAGCACGCTCATGGCGACGCGCAGGATGCTGACACTGGGCGGGTTGGGGTTGGCTTCGCCCGTGGTGAACAGCATACAGAGCTTGGCCTGGGTCAGGCCGGGGATCTCCTCTTTAAAATGGCGCAGCGGCGTGGCGGGCATGGCGACGGGCGCGGCAAACGGGCGCGGGTCACGGCGGATGCCGTCGAGCTTTTTCAGCAGCATATCGGCCACGCGGGCCTCATCGACGCCCTGCACCATCACGTCGATGTACGCGGTGGAGAGGATGCGGTCATACTCGGCCTTGAGGCTCTGCGGCGTCACATTGACAAGCTCGCCGGGGTAGCCGCCCAGCTCGATGCCCGCGGGGGTGTCGCCGTAGAATTTGCGGCGGGCCTGCCGCACGCAGTAGAGACGCTTCGAGTTGAACTCGGCCTCAAGGCGGCGGGCCTGGGTCTCGGTCTCGATGCGCACGGCCTCGGGGTCGAACGCGCCGTCCACGAGATACGGGTCAAAGATCGTGCCGAACACAATGTCGGCGTAGGCGGCGGTCAGGTTCTCCCCCGCCAGCGCGTAAGCGTCCTTGATGCCGCAGATATCGGCGGAGAGCACGCGGTCCGTGCCCGCGCTGGCCAGGTCAACGCCGAGGTCCGCGCCGTACAGCTCGGCCAGGCGGCGGGACAGCGCGGTCATATCGGGGCAGGCCGCGTAGCCGCGTTCCAGCACAAGGGCCAGCACCGCGGCGTCGGTGGCAGATTCCCGCTTTGCCGGAAAGCGCAGATGCAGCGTGATGCGGCAGCGGTTAAATTTAGAAGCATCCAGCGTTGTAATGCAAACGCCGGGCGCGAGTTGTTTACGTTCCAAATCGTTATTCCTTTCAAACATCAATAGATATTAGTATTATACCGCTTTAGCGACGTAAAGTAAATAAAAAACTTGCAACAGATGGGGTAGATTGTTTATAATAGAGAAGAAAAGCCTCCCTTGTCAAAGGGAGGTGGCCGAGCTTTGCGAGGCCGGAGGGATTCCAGGCGCCTACGGGTGTGCATTGCCTTTCCGGAAGGCCCGACAGGAATCCCTCAGTCCGCTTGCGCGGACAGCTCCCTTTGACAAGGGAGCCTTTACACTGCATAAGTGAGGTTACATCATGAACACTTTCACCCTGAAAGGCACCTTCCTCGACACCCCCGCCCCGGACACCCTCCGCGTCCGCGAGGGCTATCTGCTGTGTGAAAACGGCCTGTGCGCCGGATTCAGCGAGACTGCCCCTGCCGGGGTGGAAGTTCTCGACTATACGGGTAAAATCATCACGCCGGGTCTTGTGGACCTGCATCTGCACGCGCCGCAGTACAGCTATTGCGGCACGGCGATGGATCTGGAGCTGCTGGACTGGCTGCAGCAGTACACCTACCCCGAGGAAGCCCACTACGCCGACCCGGCCTACGCCAGGCTGGGCTACTCCTATTTTGTGCGCGACCTGAAAAACAGCGCCACAACGCGTGCCTGCATCTTTGCGACGCTGCACACCGACGCAACGCTCGAACTGATGCACCAGCTGCGCGGCGCGGGACTTTCCGCCTTTGTCGGCAAGCTGGGTATGGACCGCAACAGCCCTGACAGCTACCGTGAGCCGTCCGCCGCCGCGGGTCTGGCCGAGACGCGCCGCTGGCTGGATACCTGCCGCGCCGAAAACACCCTGCACGCGGGCCCGGTGCGCCCGATGATCACGCCGCGCTTCACCCCCAGCACGAGTGACGAGTATATGCGCGGTCTCGGCGAACTGGCAAGAGAATACAACGTACCTGCGCAGAGTCACCTGTCCGAAAATCCGGGCGAGATCGCGTGGGTCGCCGAGCTGTGCCCCGGCACAAAATTCTACGGCGAGAGCTACAGCCGGTACGGCCTGTTCGGCGGCGGCGTGCCCACTGTCATGGCGCACTGCATCTACAGCCCCGATGACGAGGCCGCGCTGATGAAGCAGAACCGCGTCATGATTGCCCACTGCCCCACCAGCAACGAGAATGTCATTGCGGGCATCGCCCCCGCGGCGCACTACCTGCGCGGCGGCTGGCGCGTCGGCCTGGGCAGCGACGTGGCCGGCGGTCAGACGCTGGACCTGTTCACGGTCATGGCTACCGCCGTGCAGGTCAGCAAGCTGCGCTGGCGGTATATCGACCAGAGTGAAAAGCCGCTGACGATGGTGGAGGCGCTGTATATGGCAACTGTCGGCGGCGGAGATTTCTGGGCCGATTTTGGCGAGAAGGTCGGCCTGTTTGAGGACGGCTATGCGTTTGACGCGCTGGTGCTGGATGATGACCCGCTTAAAAATATGCGGGCGTTCAGCGCTGCGGAGCGTTTGGAGCGGTATGCGTACCTTGGCAAGGGTAAGCTGACGGCAAAGTTTGCAGCAGGCGAGAAGCTTTTGTAATAAAGGGTAACAGGCAAACCCCCTCCGGCCTCGTAAACTCGGCCAGCTCCCCTGATGGGGCGCCTTTTTGCGCGGGCTACGCCCGCGAGAAAGCCTTCCCATCAGGGGAGGTGGCCGCGCGTCAGCAAGGCTGGAAGGGTTCTGCCCGTTTACCCTAACAACAACGTCCCCCGTGCACCATCGTGTGCACGGGGGACGACCCATTTCCCTCTATATAAGACCTTACAATCAGTTGATGAATGCGTCGTGGATGGCGGCAACTGCCTTGTCGGCGTCGGCCTCGTCAATGATGACGCTGATCTTGATCTCACTGGTGGAGATCATCTTGATATTGATGTTCTGGTTGAACAGGGCCTCGAACATCGTGGAGGCCACGCCGGAGTGGCTCTGCATACCCGCGCCGACGATGGAGACCTTCGCGCAGGTCTTGTCAACGGTGATGTCGCCGCCGCCGATGCGGTGCGTGGCGTTTTTCAGCGCGGCAACGGCGCTCTCGGCGTCGCCCAGGGGCACGGTGAAGCTCATGTCCTTCTTGCCGTCGCGGCCCGTGGTCTGCAGAATGATGTCAACGTTGATGTTCTTCTGGGCCAGCAGGCTGAAAATTTTGAACGACATACCGGGCACATCCGGCACGTCCTTCACGGTCAAAACGGCGACGTCGGTGTCCTTTGCAACACCCTTGATGAGCATACCTTCCACTTTGGTCTCCTCCTTAACAACGGTGCCGGGCACCGGATTGATGCTGGAGATGACCTCCAGCTCGACATTGTACTTTTTGGCCAGCTCGACGCTGCGGTTGTTCAACACCTGCGCGCCCAGGGACGCCAGCTCGAGCATCTCGTCAAACGTGATCTCCTTGAGCTTGGTTGCCTTGGGGATCTTGCGCGGGTCTGCGGTGTAGACGCCCTCGACGTCGGTGAAGATCTGGCAGCGGTCCGCGTGCAGCGCAGCGGCCAGCGCCACGGCAGAGGTATCGCTGCCGCCGCGGCCCAGCGTCGTGATGTCGTCGGAGCGGTTCAGGCCCTGGAAGCCTGCCACGACGACCACACGGTTGCGCGCCAGCTCACTCTCGACA
>NZ_FUYF01000051.1 GCF_900167555.1 Gemmiger formicilis
AAGCAGATGGCCGCCGCTCTTGCCTATATACAGGACAATAACCTGACCGATTATGAGCAGTTGGCGAAGAAAGCCACCGAGGCGGCAGACCGTTTCCATGCCATTTCCGAACAGATCAAGCAGACGGAACAGGCCATGAAAACCAATGCCGGGCTAAAGGCCGCAACGGTTCAGTATGCCAAAACCCGCCCAGTCTTTGAGCAGTATAAGGCGACGAAGTACAGCCGGAAATTCCTTGCGGAGCATGAGGCCGACCTTGAACTGTACCGGGCTGCACAAGCGGAAATGCGCTCTCTGCTGGGCGGGGCGAAGCTCCCTAAAATGGATGTGCTGAAGGAGGAAGGCCGCAAGCTCACAGCAAAGAAAAAACAGCTCTATGGAGAATACCAGAAGGCACGACGGGATATGCAGGAGATCGTCACGATCAAGGCGAACATTGACACTCTGATGGGCTACACCGGGCCGGGACGAAAGCAGGAAAAGGAGCGTTAAGGTTATGAAAATAAGGAGCAAAGTGACGCTGACACTTCGGGCCATGTTGGCCCGAAGATACGGGTTTGGAGCGAGCCCCAACAAGCCGCCTTTGTGCCACTTGTGGCCACAGAGGCATTGCTTGCCACTTAGCGACAGCCCCTAAAATGACGCAAAAAAACAGAGGCCCTTATTCTGGAACCTCCGTTTCCCTGGCTTTCTTAATGCCTTCGGCTGTGGCTTCTATCACGACAAGCTCTTTTTCATTCATGGAGTTTAGAAGTACATCAATGTGCTTTCTACAAGAGCTTGACCTTGCCCCTCCGTCCGCATGAATAAACTGGTCAACTGAAACGTCAAACATAGTAATGAGTTTAACAAAAAGGTCGAAGCTGGGATATTGACCTTTGTTCTCAATATTCATAATGGTACGGGAGTCACGGTCTACTAATTCCGCAACATAGGCTTGTGTCCAGCCCTTTTCTTCTCTGGCTCGTTTGAGAGCTGCCCCGAGGCCGTGAAAGTCAAACCTTCTTTCATTTTGGTTCATTCTCATATCACCCTATATCATTGTACATTTCGGGTTGGATTATGAGAATGTAATGGAATTTTACATAAAGTAGTATTTTATTTCATCAATATGCAGCCTCCAACTTGTACTATTCGAGATAAAGAACTATAATGTACTCTGTGGAGGTGCGAAATGGACTATATGACATTGAAAGAGGCCGCCGAGAAGTGGGGCGTGACACCTCGTAGGGTAAATTATTATTGTGCTGGTGGGCGTATCCCCGGTGCTGTGAAAATGGCCGGTGTTTGGTTGCTCCCCAAGGGGGCGGAGAAGCCGCTTGATGGCCGGACAAAACAAGGGAGAGAACATAGAAAATGAAAACAATAGCAGTTATAGAGGACGATCAGCATATTGGAAATATCATAGAGAATGCTTTGAAAAAAGAAGGTTATGGGGTTCTTCGGGCTTATTCTGGGACAGAAGCCTTGTATCTTTTATCCCACAATACTCCAGATTTAATTCTTTTGGATTTAATGCTCCCTGGTTTAGCAGGAGAAGAAATATTATCGAAAATGGATGGTATTCCAGTTATTGTTGTCAGTGCTAAAGTTGGTATTGATGATAAAGTAAACCTACTATTAAGTGGTGCGGTGGATTATATAACTAAGCCTTTTGAAATAAGAGAATTACTGGCTCGTATTTCTGTACAATTTCGCAAAGAAGAAAAGCAAAGTCTTATCTCAATCCTAAAGGTTGACAATCTTGTGTTAGATTTGACTTCACATGAGGTTACTGTAAACGATACTCAAGTACATTTGACAAAAACAGAATATGCTATTTTTAAGCTATTGATGCAAAATCCTAATCAGGTAATTTCAAAGACTGTAATACTTGAAAGGATTTTTGAAGATACTCCAGATTGTACTGACAGATCTCTTAAACAACATATTTCTAATCTTCGCAAAAAATTGCGTGATGCCGGCGATAAAGAATACATAGAGGCAGTATGGGGTATTGGATTCAAAATTACATTTTGACCATTTCTTGACGGTTTTCTTGACCGCTATCTTGACCATACAATAGTACAATGAAGTTAGAAAGGATAAGGAGGTAAAGAGATGGATTATTGTTTAGAAACCATTTCGCTTTGTAAAAAATATGGAGATTTTCAAGCGTTGAATGGACTTTCAATGCACATTCCAAAAGGTGCAATTTATGGACTTGTAGGTAAAAATGGTGCAGGTAAAACTACGCTTATTCGTTTAATTACTGGCATTCAGAATCCTACTTCCGGCGAATACAGTTTATACAATATAAAAAACACCGATATGGCAATCAATAAAACTCGCCGCCGTATGGGAGCTGTAGTTGAAACTCCAGCGGTTTATTTAGATATGACGGCAGAAGAAAACTTGATAATGCAATATCAAATTTTGGGGATACCGAATTATAACGGGATTACAGAATTACTAACATTAGTTAGCTTAGCCGATTGTGGAAAGAAAAAAGTTAAAGATTTTTCATTAGGTATGAAGCAAAGATTAGGAATTGCTGTTGCTTTATGTGGCTCTCCTGATTTTTTGATTTTAGATGAACCTATAAATGGTTTAGATCCACAGGGAATTGTTGAAATTCGAGAACTCATTCTAAAACTCAACCGGGACTATCAAATCACTATTCTTATTTCCAGTCACATTTTGGGAGAGCTATCCAAACTGGCTACTCACTATGGATTTGTCGATGGAGGAAAAATTGTAAAGGAAATAGATGCCACAGAGCTGGAATTAAATTGTCGTAAATGTACCCATCTCTCTGTGACTGACACAAAAGCATTGTGTCGGGTACTGGACGGTTTGAATATTGAATACTCTCTGACATCGGATACAGAGGCAGATATATTTGGGGAAATCAATATTACACAACTGACCTTGGCACTAGCAAAAGAAAATTGTGAAATCATGTTCATACAAAAGCGGGATGAAAGTTTGGAAAATTATTATATGAACGTGATTGGAGGTCATACAAATGCGTAACCTTATATTTGCAAACTTCACTCGGCTGAAAAAAAGCAAGCTTTTTCGGGCTGGCATAATTGTATCATCTTTATATACTGTGTTCCTTTTAATAATGAATTATCTGGAAATGACAGCTTCGGTCGAAATTACAACCGTATCATTAAACTGGTTTTTCTTTTCGGCAATATCAGTTGCTGCTATCTTTTGTCCCATATACAGTGGTTTCTTTATCGGGACAGAGTATAGTGATGGAACTATTCGTAATAAGTTAATTGCCGGTCATAAAAGAAGCAATATTTATTTCGCAAATGGAATTACAATTTTTTGTGCAGAAGGTTTGCTGTTTCTTGTGAATGCAGCGCTCATTATTGTTTTGGGAATCCCACTGTTCGGATTGAATATTGAATACCCGTCATATTTTATCATTTATCTGCTTGCTGGTATTCTCATACTTGCCGCATTTGCGAGCCTGTTTACAATGGTTTCAACACTAATCAGTAATAAGACTTCTTCGGTAGCCACTTGCCTGATCATCTATGTGATTTTATTTATAATAACTAATTATTTGAGAATTGCAGTCTTTAGCTATTACGGAGACATGACATTAGACATCATATCTAATAAGATAACAAGAATTATATTGGAGTTTCTATATGATTTTCTCCCTACGGGTCAAAGCCTGCAAATTTCGAGTGGTATCATACTTCGCCCATTTAATGTCATTCTGTATTCTTCATTGAATATTATTTTGACCACAGTATGGGGGTTATTTGTTTTCAAAAAGAAAGATATAAAATAGTGGAGGTCTAAACATGGTTATTCCTTGGTTTCTATGCGGTTTTCTTTTATGTATCAGTGTACTTCTTGTTTTGAAATTATATTTAATGAAAAAGGACTTGAACAACCTGTCCATAGAATTTAGGAATAATCTGGAGAGCGACACAAATAATTTGCTTACAGTTTCTACCTGTGATCGTGATGTTCGGAAGTTGGTTGCAGAAATTAACATAGGAATTGAACAGCTTCGGTATCACAGGCATAGATATATGAACGGTGATAGAGAACTCAAAGAGGCGCTTACAAATATATCTCACGATCTTAGGACACCACTAACGGGAATATGCGGATATTTGGAGTTATTGAAAGATGAGAATGACTTAACGGCCATCAAATCCTATATCTCCTTAATTCAAAATAGAGTAAGCTGTCTAAAGCAGTTGTCTGAAGAACTCTTTTGCTATTCCGTGGTTACATCATCATGGGTGGCTACACAGGAAAATGTAATTCTAAACAAAGCACTTGAGGAAAATCTGCTTGTCTTTTACGGAGCTTTTAAGAAACGAAAAATCGAGCCTGTTGTTGAAATTCCCGATACTTTTATTCCGTGTTATATTGATCTGCCTGCCTTTAATAGAATTGTCAGTAATATTTTGAGCAATGTCTTAAAGTATAGCGAGGGAGATTTGTATGTAAAACTCTATGCCAACGGTCTAATTACTTTTACAAATTCTGCCCGTAGTTTGACGCCTGTAATGGTGGAACGATTGTTTGACCGATTTTATACGGTAGAAACTGGGCAGAAAAATTCCACAGGGTTAGGGCTTTCTATTGCAAAAACTCTTGTAGATCAAATGGGTGGTGAAATACAAGCTACTTATCAAGACAAAAAACTAACTATAGCTCTTAAATTAAATATTGTATAACCTGCCGCACGACGGCAAAAGAAAAAAGCCGTCGTCCAGCAGACACATTTCCATGCGCCTATGAAACGGCGGCTTTGATTTTCAGAGCCGCCGTTTCTTTGCGTTTGCACAAACCAATGACGACTTGCAGGGACACGGTAGCCGATGGGAGGTTATTTTGCCGTGTCCTTCTTTTTAATTCGCAGTATCCATGATCTGCACCAGTTAAAAAAAGCGTAGCTCCCCCTCCGGGAGAGTCTGGTTATGAATGTGAAATTAGACAACACATAAATGAATATGTAACTTCATGCGTCCGTGTGGCTTCATGCCGCCCGGGCGCTTTTGCGTTTTTATGGGGCTGCTTCGGGTCATGTTGGCCCGAAGTCATTCCCCGGTGCCGCTCCCCGCCGCCTTCGTTTCGGTCACTCGTCAACCAACAACCGAAACGGAGGTCAATATGGCTATTATCAATTTGCGGGACTATTACCCATTCTATACATCGGATTGCTTCATGGAAGTATCGGAAGAAGTTGCAGAAATGTTCAAAGAGTTTGATCGTAAAGAGGCTGCTTATCGGCTGCGTACATACCGCCACAAAGCCTACTATTCCCTTGATCGGGATGACGGGCTGGAGCATGAGGCTGTCTTTGTCGCTTTATCTCCCCATGAACTGTATGA
>NZ_FUYF01000024.1 GCF_900167555.1 Gemmiger formicilis
AATTGGCGGCCTGCCTGTTTTGCTATACGATGCGGCAGGGACCGGGCATGCCCGGCCCGCAGGCTTTCCCGCAAGAGGGTGCTTATTTTACAGTGCCGGGCCGCACATGTGCGGCCCCTACTGCATGGCACCGCAAGGACTGGCGCAGGTTCTCGGACTTAAGGCAACACCGCATAATTCCCGCCTTACGGCTTAAGCACCGCTCCGGCGGCTGCGGCACGGCATCTGCGTTGCCAAAAAGCTCGATAATACAAAAAGTATTATCTGCGCTTTTGGCTTAGCAGCTGCCGCACCTCGCTCGCCGTATCGGCACTTAGAATTATGAGGTATTGCCTTAATCTTCCTGCAGCTGGCGCAATGCACCCAGGAAGGGATGAATACCTCCCCCACAAAATAATAAGCCCCCGACATAATACCGTACAGCGGCAGGTGTCGGGGGCTAACTTATTCTATTACAGATGCAGCACTCTGTCCTTGATCTCGGCGGTTCGGCCCTGGTTCCAGAACTGGGTGCCGATATAGCCGCAGGTGCGGCGGGCGACGTTCAACTTGTTCTGGTCGCGGTTGTGGCACTTGGGGCATTCCCAGACCAGCTTGCCGTCCTCGGGCACGATCTGGATCTCGCCGTCGTAGCCGCAGACCTGGCAGTAGTCACTCTTGGTGTTCAACTCGGCGTACATGATGTTCTCGTAGATGAACTGCATGACCTTGATAACGGCCTCGAGGTTGTCCTGCATGTTGGGCACCTCCACATAGCTGATGGCACCGCCCGGGGAGAGCTTCTGGAAGTCGCTCTCGAACTTCAGCTTCGTGAAGGCGTCGATCTGCTCGGTCACGTGGACATGGTAGGAGTTCGTGATATAATTGCGGTCCGTGATGCCCGGTACAAGACCAAAACGCTTCTGCAGGCACTTGGCAAACTTGTAGGTCGTGGACTCCAACGGCGTGCCGTACAGGCTGAAATCAATGTTGTGCTGGTTCTTCCACTTAGTACAGGCGTCGTTCATGTGCTGCATAACGTTCAGCGCAAACGGCTTGGCGGCAGGGTCGGTGTGGCTTTTGCCGGTCATATACTTGCAGCACTCATACAGGCCCGCGTAGCCCAGACTGATGGTGGAATAGCCGCCGTAGAGCAGCTTGTCGATGGGCTCGCCCTTCTTCAGGCGGGCCAGCGCGCCGTACTGCCACAGGATGGGCGCGGCGTCGCTCAGTGTGCCCTTCAGGCGGTTGTGGCGGCACATCAGGGCCTTGTGGCACAGCTCGAGGCGCTCGTCAAAAATCTGCCAGAACTTATCAAAATCGCCGCCGCTGGACAGAGCCACGTCCACCAGATTGATGGTGACAACACCCTGGTTAAAGCGGCCATAGTACTTCGGCTTGCCGTTCTCGTCGATATAGGGGGTCAGGAAGCTGCGGCAGCCCATGCAGGTGAAGCAGTGGCCCTCGCCGTTCTTGTCGACCTTGTATTCCAGCATCTTCTTCTCGCTGATGTAGTCGGGCACCATCCGCTTGGCGGTGCACTTGGCGGCGAGCTTGGTCAGGTAGTAGTAAGGCTGACCCTCATAGATGTTGTCGTTTTCCAGCACGTAGATGAGCTTGGGGAAGGCGGGGGTGATCCAGACACCGGCCTCGTTCTTGACGCCCTGGTAACGCTGGCGCAGCATCTCCTCAATGACGATGGCCAGGTCGGACTTCAGCCGCTGGTTGTCACCGGCCTCGTTCAGGTACATAAAGACCGTGATGAACGGAGCCTGACCGTTGGTGGTCATCAGGGTGACGACCTGATACTGGATGGTTTGCACACCGCGCTTGATCTCCTCGCGCAGGCGCTTCTCCACGATCTCGGAGATTTTCTCCTCGCCGGGGTCAATGCCCAGATCCTTCATCTCGGCCTCGACGTCGCGGCGGATCTTCTTGCGGCTGACATCAACAAAGGGGGCCAGATGGGTCAGGCTGATGCTCTGGCCGCCGTACTGGCTGGACGCGACCTGCGCGATGATCTGTGTGGCAATGTTGCAGGCCGTGGAGAAGGAGTGCGGCTTTTCAATCAAAGTGCCGCTGATGACCGTGCCGTTCTGCAGCATATCGTCCAGATTGACGAGGTCGCAGTTGTGCATGTGCTGGGCGTAGTAGTCGGCATCGTGGAAGTGGATGATGCCCTCCTCATGCGCCTTGACGATCTCCGGGGGAAGCAGCATACGCATGGTCAGATCCTTGCTGACCTCGCCGGCCATGTAGTCACGCTGTACGCTGTTGACGGTAGGGTTCTTGTTGGAGTTCTCCTGCTTGACTTCCTCGTTGTTGCACTCGATGAGGGAGAGGATCTTATCGTCCGTCGTGTTGTGGGTGCGCTTGAGGCTCTGCACGTAGCGATAGGTGATGTACCTGCGGGCAACCTCATACGCACCGGTGGCCATGATAGCGTCCTCGACGATGTCCTGGATCTCCTCGACGTTCATCGCGTGGCCGCGGGCATAGCAGACCTCCTGCACATGATCGCTGATCTCGATGATTTGCTGCTTCGTCAGGCGCTGGGCATCGGGTACGACCTTGTTAGCCTTCGTGATGGCCGCAATAATTTTGGTAATGTCAAAGACAGCCTCGCTGCCGTTGCGCTTGATGATCTTCATGGTGACTCCTCTTTACAAAAAAATAAATACAGTGCGTTCAATACGAACTGTATAGAATGCAGATGAAATGCCGATTCGTAAATTGCCCGTTTGGCGAGCAAGACTATAATACCGCACCGGGGGCAAAAAGTCAATCCACAAAACCACAAGATATAGTGTCCAGCGAGCAAGCGAAAACAAAATGTTCTGTTTTCGTCGCCTCAACGTGCAAAAAAGCCCTGCCAAAAATAAGACTGAAATTTTGGTGATTTTGAGTGGTTCTACACAGTTTGACGATGCAGCGTGCAAATATCTTCTTCGGAAATCATACTCCCCCTTGCAGTATGCCCCCAAAGCTGGTATACTATGTCAGGGTTTGGGGGCGGAACGCCCGCCCGACACAAGATATGGGGATGTCCCCGCAGGAGAACACCATGAATTACGCAACCATTAAATATTGTGATATTGCCAACGGGGAGGGCGTGCGCACGAGCCTGTTCGTTTCCGGCTGCCGCCGCCACTGCCCGAACTGCTTCAATGCCGTGGCATGGGATTTCGGCTACGGTGCGCCGTTTACCAAGGAAGTTCGCAATGAAATACTGGAGAGTCTGGCCCCCGGTTACATCAATGGTCTTTCGCTGCTGGGCGGCGAGCCGTTTGAGCCGGAGAACCAGCGGGAGCTGCTGCCCTTTATTAAAAATGTAAAGGTGCTGTACCCCAACAAGACGATCTGGTGCTACACCGGCAACAATCTGGAGCACGAGATCTGGCAGCCCGGTCCCGGGCGATGCGAGGTCACCGACGAGTTTTTACAATATATAGATGTGCTTGTGGACGGCGACTTTGTGCAGGACCAGTACGACATCAGTCTGCGCTTCCGCGGGTCGAGCAACCAGCGCATCATTGACATGAACAAGACCCGCGCAGCGGGCCGGGTCGTTTTGTGGCAGGACGACCCGATTTTTGCGGATCACACGATGTAATGGAAAATTGCAAGGGCGGATTGCATATCCGCCCGCGGGGCGTCGAGGACGCCGCCCCCTACAAACCGAAAGACAGAACTGTAGGGTCCGCAGATGTGCGGCCCGCGGGTTTCCCGCAAGAACCCATCTGCCTTACGCGCGAGGGCCGGGTATGCCCGGCCCCTACTGTGCAGTCACAATTAAAACAGGAGCAAAAACCATCCATCATGAGCACCACCTCAAAATCCAAAACCATGATCGAAGGGCCGCTGGCCAAACAAATTCTACTGGTCAGCCTGCCGCTGGCCTTATCCAACCTTTTACAAATTCTGTTCAACATGTCCGACGTTGCCGTTGTGGGCCGGTTCGCCGGCTCCACGGCACTCGGCTCCGTGGGCTCGACGGCGACGTTTGTCACACTGTTCACCGGCTTTCTGATCGGCTTGAGCAATGGCGTCAACGTGCTGGTCGCCCGCTTTTACGGTGCCGGGCACCCCAAGGACGTCAGCAAGACCGTCCATTCGGCGCTGCTGGTCAGTCTGGCCGCCGGTGTGCTGCTGCTGTTCGTCGGCCTGTTCGGCTCGCCTGCGCTGCTGGAGCTGCTGAACACCAAGGAGGACCTGCTGCCTGGTGCGATTTTGTACCTGCGGGTCTACTTTCTCGGTATGCCGGCGCTGGCGCTCTACAACTTCGGCAACGCAGTGTTCAGCGCTATCGGTGAGACAAAAAAGCCGCTGGCCTATCTGTCGTTTGCGGGTGTGCTGAACATCCTGCTCAACCTGTTTTTCGTCATCGTCTGTAAGCTCGATGTCGCCGGTGTCGCGCTGGCCAGCACGATTGCCCAGTGCGTTTCGGCAGGGCTGATCCTGCACGCGCTGACAAAGGTCAGCGACTGCTATGCGCTGGATTTCCGCAAGGTAAGGCTGGACCTCAACATGACAAAGCGCATCCTGATGCTGGGCGTGCCCGCGGGCCTGCAAAACGCGATCTTTGCGATTGCCAACCTCTTTATTCAGGCGGGCGTCAACTCCTTCGACTCGCTGATGGTCAAGGGCAACTCCGCCGCAGCTAACGCCGACGCGATGGTTTATGACGCTATGGCGGCATTTTACATGGCCTGCGCCAGCTTTATGAGCCAGAACTACGGCGCGGGCAAGCTGGACCGCGTCAAGAAAAGCTACTTCATCGCGCTGGCCTACTCGTTTGGCCTGGGCGCGGTGCTGGGCGGCGGGCTGCTCGTCTTTGGGCGGCAGTTCCTGGCGCTGTTCACGACCGAGAGCGCTGTCATCGACGCGGGCATGAAGCGCATTATGGTCATGGGCTGGGCCTACTGCACCTCGGCGTTCATGGACTGCACGATTGCCGCCTCCCGCGGCCTCGGCAAGACGGTAGGGCCGACGGTCATCGTAATTCTGGGGTCCTGCGTATTCCGCGTTGCGTGGGTCTACACGATCTTTGCCCACTTCCACACGATCCCGGCGCTCTACCTGCTGTATCCCTGCTCCTGGGCGCTGACCGCCGCCGCAGAGATCGTCTATTTTGTGTTCAGCTACCGCCACGCCGCCCTCCGTCTGCGGGAGCGCGATGCGCTGGCGCAGCTGTGAGAGCAGGAGAGAGGGCTGCTGTCATTTGCTGCATATCCAAAAAAATTACTAAAACAGTCTGTCATGTATATTTTGTATACCAGATATACAGAAAATACTTTTTACATACACCACTCCCACGTGTATAATAGTCGATGCAAGTAAAAGAGGAGTGGAAAGGTATGCAGTATACGGACCTGACAAGAAAGGAATTGCAGCGGGAGTACAGCCGTCTGACACGGAAGTACACGGACTTTATCCGCCAGCCGGTGGAGCTGGACCTGACAACGGAGGATTCGCTGCCGGGCTGCGCGAACCGCCGTGCGGTGAAGCATTTTGGCACTGTGCTGGACAAGGAGCTGCGCGATACCGGCGCAGCCCACCCCGCCCAAGCGCCGGACGCTGTGGCGGCCCTGGCCACGATGCCCGGCTGTGCCCACCGCACGGTGGAGCTGTGCCGCAAGGCGGGTGTCCGCTTTGACGCCATCGACCACTGCACGGTGCTGGCGCGCACGATCCCGGAGGATATCCGGTCCGACGAGCTGACCCACGTTGCCAGCGTCTTTGCTGTCAGCGCCCGCATGGCTGCATTGGAGAGCCTGCAGGGAACGCTGATGAGAGCGTAAAGCCGTCTGCCGCCCCGTAAACCCAAAACCCGCATTGGCATTCAAAACCAATGCGGTTTTTTTTATTGGTGCGTCCGGCTGTAGGAAGTGTCAGCCGAAGGCTGCGGAAAACCGATAAGAATGGAAATCCGCGGCTTTCCTTGCAATTTTCCGGCGAACATGCTACATTTAGTATAAAAACAAAAGGGGGCGTGCCGGGTATGATTCGTTTGGCCCTTGTCGAAGACGACGAGCTCTACCGCAGCCAGCTGCGCGAATATATTGACAAATACAGCGCGGTGTCGGGCGAAAAATTTACCGTGACAGAATTTTCCGACGGTGACGAGATCGCACTTGGCTATAAGGCTGTCTATGACATCATCCTGATGGACATCGAGATGAAGTTTATGGATGGCATGATGGCTGCCGAGGAGATCCGCAAGGTCGACACCGAGGTTATCATTATCTTCATCACAAATTCGCCGCAGTATGCCATCAAGGGCTATGCCGTCGATGCGCTGGACTATGTGCTGAAGCCGGTCAGCTACTATGCGTTTTCGCAGAGACTTGGCCGCGCTGTGGAGCGCGTGGCGCGCCGCGCACGGCACTTTTTGCAGATCAACGCCCACGGCACGGCACATAAGCTGGACACCTCGGCCATTTATTGGATCGAGAACTGCGGGCATGACTTGGTCTTTCACACGGCGGAAGGGGAGTTGACCGCCCCGGGCTCCATGACGGAGACCGAGGAAAAATTGGCGCAGGACAGTTATTTCCGCGTAAACAAGGGTTGCCTTGTGAATCTGGAACACGTTGACCGAATGGACGGTGAGGATGCCATCGTCCACGGAGACCGTGTGCCGCTGGCCCGAGCGCGGCGCAAGGCATTTCTGGATGCACTGAACGACTATATCAACGGGGCAGGGTGACGATATGCCGCTGAAAATTCCTTATTATGAGATGGATATTCCGCGCCTTGTCACGGCGCTGGCAGACTGGCTGGCCTGCCTTTTGTACCTGCGGTTTCTGCCACCGCGCTACGGCGGGGTCAAGCGTGCGGCGCTGTACGGTGGTGCATTGGCGGTATTGGCACTCTACCTTGTGGCCACCGACGGCTTTGACGGCTGGCGGTTCAATGTGCTGTACGCGGTTTCTGTCGCACTTATGCTGCTTTTTATGGCGGCGGCCACCCGTGCAGACCGCTGGCAGGTGGGGTATTTCTGCACGCGGGCGTTTATTCTGGCGGGTTTTGCCGGGGCGCTGACATGGCAGATGTATGTATATTTTGCGCGTTACATCGCAGCATTGCAAAGCCTGCCTGCGTTGGTGCTCTTTATTGCGGCGGGGTTCGGCATCATCTTCGGCCTGATGTGGCTTCTCGAGGATGGCGGCAGCACGGGCAGCATTCAGTTTGACATTCGGCCCCGCACGACCTGCATCGCGGCGGTCATGGCGGCGGCCATCTACATTTTGTCCAGCATCAGCTATACGCAGCTGAACACGCCGTTTTCGGCCCGCGGCACGATGGAAATTTACACAATGCGCACGGTTGTCTATTTCGGCGGCGTGGCGCTGCTGTTTGCATATCAATCGCAGCTGCGCGATTTATTGACACAGCGCGAGGCGGATGCCTTGCGGAACATGCTGCACATCCAGTATGAAAACTACAAAATCCGGCAGGAGAGCATTGACCTCATCAACCAAAAATATCATGACTTGAAGCACCAAATCGCGGTGCTTCGCGCCGAGAGCGGCGAGAAACGCAATGCCGTGCTGGACAATATGGAGCAGGAAATCAAAGCCTACGAGGCGCAGAACGACACCGGCAATAAGGTGCTGGACACGGTGCTGACAGGCAAAAGTCTGACCTGCCGCACCAAAAACATTCAATTGACCTGTGTGGCTGATGGCACAGCGCTGGACTTTATGGACGTGATGGACATCAGCAACCTGTTCGGCAATGCGCTGGACAACGCAATCGAGAGCACCGACAAAATCACAGACCCGGAGCGCAGGCTCATCCACCTGAGCGTGGCGAGGCAAAAAGGCTTTGCGGCCATCCGCATTGAAAACTGCTTTGACGGTGAACTGAAATTTGAGAAGGGCCTGCCCGTCACGACGAAAAAGGATGTCTTGTACCATGGCTTCGGTGTAAAAAGCATACAAAACGCCGCCGCAAAATACGGCGGTACCGCGACAATTACGACCCGCGAGGGTTGGTTTGAGCTGCGCGTGCTGATTCCGCTTGGGCAGCCGCAGCAAGAATAAAAAATGAAGTTTTACGCCCCCTGCATCGGCAAACGCCGTGCAGGGGGCGTTGTTTGTGCGGAAAAAGGCTATGTTTGGATGCCGTATTTGGCAATGTGTACAAAATGCAAGCGCAAAACCTTGTGAAATCCGACGAAACCAAAAACCGTTTGTGCAAAAAAGAGCGCATTTCGTGCAAATTATGTGCCGCCGCACGATTCTTGTGGTATGGTAGGCTTACAGAAAAAAAGAAGAATCTCCGGACGGGCTGTCCGTCCGACGAAGGAGGAAAACACATGTTTGAAATCACACGCCTGACGGTGGAGCATCTGGCCGCCGGCTGCGTGACCGACTGCTCCACACCCCGCATCGGGTTTTCCCTGAGCAGTGACCGCCGGGGCGCACAGTTGGCCGACGCCGAGTTGACCGTCGGTGACTGGTCCGCCCATGTGACCAGCGGCCAGAACGCTGCCTATGTCGGCCCTGCGCTGCTGCCGTTCACCACCTACAGCGTGCGCCTGAACGCCACTGACGACGCAGGCGAGACCGCCACCGCCACCACTACCTTTGAGACAGGCCGCATGGAGACGCCCTGGAAGGGCCGGTGGATCAGCGACCCGAGCTACCACTTCACCGAGCCAAAGGTCAGCCCCGTGCCGATGGTTTTCCGCAAGGAAATCACAACGAACAAACCCATTGCCCGCGCGCGGCTCTACGCCACAGCCATGGGCATCTACGAGGCCGAGCTGAACGGCCAAAAGCTGGGCGAGCAATACTTCGCCCCCGGCTTCACGAGCTACAAGTCCTATTTGCAGTATCAGACCTACGATGTAACGGCACTTTTGACGGGCGCCGACACGCTGACCTTCACGGTTGCAGGCGGCTGGGCGGTGGGCAGCTTTGTGTTTACCCGCAAAAACCGCGTGACTGCCGACCGTCAGGCTCTGCTGGCCGAGCTGCGCATCGAGTACACGGATGGCACGACGGAGACCATTGGCACCGACGCTACATGGCAGGTCAGCGAGAACGGCCCCGTGCGGATGGCAGATCTGTATGACGGCGAGACCTACGATGCCACGAAGGAAATCAGCGATTGGCACAACGCCGCGCCCGAAACGCTGAAAGTCACCCCCGCCATCACGGCGGACTACGGTGCCCCGGTCAAGGCCCACGAGGTGCGCAAGCCCGTGGCCGTGATGACCGCCCCCGACGGCGAGACGATTTACGACTTCGGCCAGAACCTTGCGGGTGTTGTCCGCATCAAATTCAACGGCAAGGCCGGGCAGGTCGTGACCGTGCGCCACGCCGAGATCCTGAACCCCGACGGCAGCTTAAACACGACCTTCCTGCGCACGGCCAAAGCCACGGCGACCTACACCTGCCGCGACGGCGAGCAGACCTACAGCCCGCGGTTCAGTTACATGGGCTTCCGCTATGCGGGGGTCAAGGGCGTCGATGCGAAGGATCTGGAAATCGAGGCCGTGGCGCTCTACTCCGATGTGGAGCACAGCGGTTCCTTCCGCTGCTCCGATGAGATGCTGAACAAACTGCAGTCCAACATTACATGGGGCGCCAAGTCGAATTTCGTTGATATACCGACGGACTGTCCCCAGCGCGACGAGCGCATGGGCTGGACCGGAGACATTGCCGTGTTCTCGCCCACCGCGCTGTACAACTTTGAACTGAGCCGCTTTTTGGAGAAGTGGCTGCGCGACGTCAAGGCCGAGCAGCTGCCCACCGGCGGCATCCCCAACACCGTGCCTGTGCAGGGCTACGGTTTCCCCGCTACAATGCCCGAGATGGCCGTGGACTGGTGGGGCGACGCCTGCGTGCTGGTGCCATGGGCTCTATACGAGGCCACGGGCAGCCTGGACGTGCTGCGTATGATGTACCCCACCATGCAGAAGTACGTCAAGGCGTGCTGCTTCTGGGCCGGGTTCGGCATCGGCAAGCACCGTTACATCTGGCACACGCCGTCGGTGCTGCATTTTGGCGACTGGGTCGCCCCCGATGTGCCGAAGATGAGTCAGTGGCAGGCCCGCAGCAAGTACACCGCCACGGCGTCCCTGTGCAACACCAGCGGTACACTGGCGAAAATTGCACGCATCCTTGGCAAGACCGAGGACGCCGCCAAGTACAAGGAGCTGAGCCGTAAGGTGGCCGATGCCTATTGCAGTGTGCTGACCGACGGCAACGGCAAGACGAAGGAAGAATTCCAGACCGCCTATGTGCTGCCTCTGTACTTGAATATGTTCCCCGAAAACGTCAAGGCGAAGGCTGCCGAGAATCTGGTCAAGCTGGTTGAGAAGAACGACTACAAGATCGGCACAGGCTTCCCGGGCACGCCGTACATCCTGTTTGCGTTGGCCGACAACGGCCACGCCGACACTGCCTACAAGATGCTGCTGAACACACAGTGTCCCAGCTGGCTGTATGAGGTCCGCGTGGGCGCAACCACGGTTTGGGAGCGTTGGGACGGTCTGGACGAGAACGGCGAGTGCCCAATCGGCGACGACGGCACCGACATGATGATCTCGTACAACCACTACGCCAGCGGCGCGGTGGGCGCGTTCCTCTACCGCCGCGTGCTGGGGGTGGAGCCCACCGAGGCCGGGTACCGTAAGTTCAAGTTTGCGCCGGTGGTCGGCGGCGGCATCACCGAGGCCGAAGGCACGGTGGGCACGCCCTACGGCGTGATCAAGGCTGCATGGAAGATCGCGGACGGCGAGATGACGATGACCGTGGCGGTGCCCGTCGGCACCGAATGCACCGTCGTGCTGCCGAGCGGGGAAGAGAAGGTGCTTGGCAGCGGGGAATATACCGTTACGGCAAAGGCGTAAAGGCATAGCGTAAACAAATTGCTTATATACACTGCTTATATACACAAAGAAGGAGTGACTCTCTATCATGTCAACCTCGAAATCCAACTTCTGGTCCTCGCCGCTGACGAAGTCCCGTATCGCCAGCGACGACGTCAAGATGCCGGAAATGCTGCTGGGCTATTTTATCGGCCCCTTCGGCGCACTGCTTTCCTCGGGCATCTTCACCAGCATTCTGCAGAACTACTTCACCGATGTCCTCAAGCTTGATCTTGGCTTTTTGACGACCTTGCAGCTGGTCTCCACGGTGCTCATCGTGGCGTCCAACCTCATCGTCGGTCAGTTGATTGAGCACACCAAGGCTCTGGCCGGCAAGGCACGCCCGTGGATCCTGCTCTCCGCGCTGACCCTTTCCGTCGCCAGTGTTCTGATGTTTATCGTGCCGTTTGAGGGCATGGCCAAGATGGTCTGGATCGCCATCGCGTACAACCTGTACTACGCGGTCGCTTACCCCATCTACAACACCGCCAACTCCACCATGATCCCCGTTTCCACCCGTGACAGCAAGCAGCGCGGTGCGTTGGCTTCCTTCACCAACGTGGCGGGTCTGGGCGTTATGGGCTGCGGCTCGATGGTATTCCCGATGCTCGTTTCCTTCGCGCTGAAGGAGGACCAGCACCTGTGGTTCCTCACCATGCTGGCCGTCGCCATCTTCAGCGCACTGACCATCTACCTGCAGTTCCTCTTCACCCGTGAGCGCGTCACCGAGGAAGGCCGCGCCGACACCGAAACCCCTGCTAAGTCCGCCACGCTGGGCGAGCAGCTCAAGGCCGTTACCGGTGACCGCATGTGGTGGATCGTCATGGCGTTCTATATGCTGTTCCAGTGGAGCGGCGCGATGAAGAACGGCTCCATGAGCTACTTCTGCAAATGGGTCCTGGACAACACTTTCTTCGGCACGGCAGACGCATGGGGCGCCTCCCAGGGTCTGCTCAGCATCATGGGCGCTATCCCGATGGCCGTGGCTGCGGTCTTTGTGGTACCTCTGGCCAACAAGTTCGGTAAGCGTCTGGTCTGCGGCGGCTTCATGCTGCTGGGTGCCGTGGGCGGCATCATCGCAGGTCTGGGCGGTGGCAGCATCGTGCCGGTCGCCATCGGCGTGGCCCTCAAGTGTCTGGGTTCTTCCCCGGCCTGCTATCTGATCCTGGCCATGATTGCCGACGTTATCGACCACATTGAGTACCGCACCGGCATCCGCACCGACGGTTTGACCATGAGCATCTACAGCTCCCTTATGGTCGCCGCCACGCCGATCTGCAACTCCATTTTCAGCGCCATGCTGAACGGCAGCGGCTATAACCAAGCCGCCGACGTCGCTCTGGGCACCGCTGCCCAGACCGCCAGTGTGCAGACCGCGATCTCCGTCAGCTATATCTGGGTCGAGACCGTCTGCTATATCATCGGCGCCGTCATCCTGATCCTGTTCTGGACGGTTGAGAAAAACCTGCCCGAGGAGCAGAAGGCTATCAAGGAACGCAGCAAGAAGTAACGCGCCCTACACGCGATTACGATATACACAAGGATACACAAGGAGGAAAAACATGAGTAAGAAAAAATCCGGCCGCCGCGTCTGGCGCGGCGTGACCACAGCCACGGCGTCGCTGCTGGCGCTCAGTGTCTGCGCCTCAACCGTCGTGGACGGATTCCGCACTGACATTGACAAGTTCCTGGGCACCAAGAGCACCAAGCTCGTGACCGAGAGCTCCGACGGCACTGACCTGTATACTTTCAAATCCGACTACACCTCCACTACCGAGCTGCTGCACGGCATTCAGGACGTGGGTGAGCGGATGAGCGAAGAGGGCAGCGTCCTGCTGAAGAACAACGGCGCACTGCCCTTGACCAAGGATGAGACCCAGAAAATCACACTGCTTGGCTTCTCAAGCTACTATCCCGTACAGGGCGGCGATATGGGTTCCAGCCTTGTGGAGAACACCGGCACCGATGCTGACACCGTGGATATGGTGCAGGCATTCAAGGCGAAAGGCTTCAGCATGAACCAGACTGTGGCCGATATGTACGAGGCCCTGCAGCCTACCTTCAAGTCCGAAGTCCAGAGCTGGGGCGGTACGATTGAGTACAACCACATCACCGCACCTTCCACCACCGGCGTTTTCTCCAGCAAGGAGCCGAGTCAGGCTGCGCTGGACGGCCAGAACGCCACTTGGAAAGACAGCATGAACGACAACAACGTGATGATCGTCACGATTGCCCGCTCTGCCTCTGAGAACGGCACCTACCAGCCCGGCACGGCCGGTGTAGACCCGACCCAAAACCTGAACCAGACTGACCCCTTGGGCCTGTCCGACGACGAGCGCGACCTCATCAATGCCGCCGTCACTGCCAAGGCGGCCAACGGCGGCAAGGTCATCGTTCTGTTGAACAATGCCAGCGCCATGGAGGTGCAGGAGATCGAGGACAACGTCGGTGTTGATGCTATCCTGCAGGTCGGCCTGCCGGGCGGCTACGGCTTCTACGGTGTGGCTGACATTCTCTCCGGTGCGGTCAGCCCATCCGGCCATCTGACCGATACTTATGCGGTCAAGAACGCAAACTCTCCCGCTGCACAGAACTTCGGCGACCTGCAGTGGACCAATGCCAACCCCGACATCAGCATGAACGATGCCGTTGTCGAGGCCGAGAACATCTACATCGGCTACAAATACTACGAGACCCGCTATTTTGACACCGTCATGGGGCAGGGCAATGCCGCCTCCACCGTCGGTTCCTCCACCGGCAGCGCATGGAACTACGACGACGAGGTTACTTACCCGTTCGGTTACGGTCTGTCCTACACCACGTTTGAGCAGACCCTCGATAACCTGAATGTTGACCTTGAGAACGAGACCGTCACCGCGAACGTGACCGTCAAGAACACCGGCAGCGTCGCCGGTAAGGATGTTGTGCAGCTCTATGTCAGCCTGCCCTACACCGATTATGACAAGGAGCACGGTGTTGAGAAGGCTGCCATCCAGCTGCTGGACTACGGCAAGACCGCCGAGCTTGCGCCCGGTGCCTCCGAGACCGTGACCATCACCGCTGACATGCAGAATATGGCCAGCTGGGATTCCACCGCTGACAACGCGGCCGGTACCAAGGGCTGCTACATTCTCGATGCCGGTGACTACTACTTCACCATCGGCAACGGTGCACACGAGGCTGTGCAGAACGTTTTGGCTGCCGAGGGTCAGGATGTCGGCGGTGACGCAGACAAGGCCAAGAGCTGGAATCTGGGCTCTCAGGACACCACCACTTTCGCAACGACCAAGAATGGCACCGCTGTGGAGAACCAGCTGGCTGACATGGATGTCAACTACTGGCTGCCCGGCACTGCTACCTATCTGACCCGTGCCGACTGGGAAGGCACTTTCCCCAAGACCTATAAGGATCTGACCGCCTCCGATGAGATGATCGATATCCTTGACAACGACATCTACGAGATCAACGCAAACGGCGATCCGTCCACCGTCACCTTCGGCGCTGACAACGGTCTGACGCTGGCTGACCTGAAGGGCGTTTCCGATATCAACGATGAGCGCTGGGATATGCTGATGGATGAGATCACGCTGGAAGAGTGCATGATCCGCACAGGCTTCGGCGGTACCTCCACCAAGGTTATCGAATCCATCATGAGCCCCGAAGCCATCCAGAACGATGGCCCCAACGGCTTCAACTCCTATCCTCTGGGCCAGTATGCCAACACCGATGCTTCCACCGGTGATCCCTGCGTGGTCGATGCCAACGACCCCAACCTGACTTACAAGATGGGCACCATGGTCAATGAGACTGTCATCGCCCAGACCTTCAACAAGGACCTCGCCGCTGATTATGGCCGCGTGATCGGCAACTACAGCCTGTGGGCCAACACCGCTATCTTCTGGGGCATCGGCACCAACCTGCATCGCCTGCCCTACAACGCCCGTAACCACGAGTACTACTCCGAGGACGCTGTTCTGACCGCCGGTCAGGGCACTGCCTACGCCGCCGCTGCTATGGAATACGGCGTTATCATCGCACCCAAGCACCTCGCCTTCAACGATACCGAAATCAACCGTACCGGCATTTCCGTCTTTATGACTGAGCAGCAGGCCCGTGAGAACGAGCTGCGCGGCACGCAGGGCATTGTGGAGAACGCTCATGTTCTCGGCGTTATGACCGCTTACAACCGCGTTGGCATCACGCAGGACAACGCCCACACCGGTCTGATGAAGAACATTCTGCGCAACGAGTGGGGCTTCCAAGGCTTGATTTCCGAGGACTTCATCCAGAACGCTAACTATGTTGTGCTGAAAGAGGCTGTGCTGAACGGCGTTACCATGAGCTGCAACACCGGCGACAACACGATGGCTGCTGTCAGCGAGAAGTATCCCTACTGGACCGTAGAGGCCGTAAGTCAGGATACCACCATGATGACCGCCCTGAAGCAGGCTATGAAGTACCAGAACTACGCACTGGCCAACTCCAACGCTATGGACGGCATGACCAGCAGCACCCGCCTTGTCAGCGTGCGCACCTGGTATGACAACGCCCTCGTTGCCGTGCAGGTCGTCTTTGCCGCCCTGACCGTACTGGCCGCCGCCATGTATGTGCTGAATGACCGCAAATCCAAGAAGCAGTAAAGGAGTGCAAACCATGAGTTCTACGAATAAAAAGGGCGCAGGTCTGATCCTGTCGCTTCTGACCGCCGTTGTCGGTGCTGTCGGCCTTGGCTTCTGCATTGTCAACGCCGGGACTGATTCCTTCCGCAAGATCGGCACCAGCCCGGTTGTCATCGGCTGCGCCGTCATCGCCATCCTTGCACTGGTGCTGCGCGTCGTGCTGGACAAGAAGCTGGCCATTGCCGCCGATGCGATGAGCGTAGTTGCCGGTATCGCGCTGGTCGTGGCTGCTGCACAGTTCATCAGCCCCCGCGTCAACACCATCGCCTCGATCATGACCTTTACGAACAACGCCCAGACGATGGCTGACCTGTCCAGCGCCATCTACGGCACAGCCGCGCTGCTGATTGCCGTGGTGCTGAACATCATTGCCGCGTTCACCAATGTGAACGAGCAGTAATTTGCGCCATTCCCGCGTCACTTCATCGTGACAGCTTTTTCCTCATCCACACCCCGGGGGGCTTTCTCTCCGGGGTATTTTGTATTATGATGTAAAAAACAGATTTTTTCTGAAAGGATGTGTTCCACCTGCGCCGCCTGATGCTTATCCTTGCCATGCTGGTTCTGCTGGCAGGCTGTGCCGCCGCCCCGGCAGCCCCTGCGGTGCAGTGCCGCATCGTTTTGGAATCCTCGCCTGCGTTTACAGCGCAGACCCAGACCGCAGCCGTTACCCCGGGGCAGAGTGTGACCTTCACCCTGACCCCTGCCGACGGCTATACGCTGACGGGCGCAGACTATCCCGGTGCGTCGCTTACCCGCACCGGCGCGGCGTACATCCTGACGCTGCCCGATGTCCGCTACTCCGTTGCCGTGGCAGTGACTGCGGAAAAGAGCGATACTGTGCTGTATTATAATGACAACTGCGGCGGCGGCTGGGTCACTGTGCCCGTCACCGCGAGCCACCTGCGGCTGAACACCGCCATCGACGGTGCGCTGTTCACCCGCCCCGGGTACACGCTGACGGGGTGGAACACCGCCCCGGACGGCAGTGGTCAGGCCGTTGGGCTGGGCAGCCGGACCGAGTCCGGCGTGCGGCTTTACGCGCAGTGGGCTGCTCAAAACGACGCCGCGGAGTTCACCTACACGGTTGAAAACGGTGCCGCAGCTATAACGGGCTGGCAGGGCGGGGGAGAAGTGCTTGTCATCCCCGATACGCTGGGCGGCGCACCCGTCGTGGAAATTGCGGCGGGGGCCTTTGCCGATGCACCCTGTAAAACAGTCATCTTCCCGGATACTTTGCGCCGCGTGCAGCCCGGGGCCTTCAGCGGCAGCGCCGCGGAGAGCGTGACCCTGTTTGACAACCTGCAGCAGATCAGCGATTACGCATTTGAAGATTGCACAAGCCTGCAAACATTGTACATCAATGCCGCGACTGCGCCCGTCTACAGCGGCAGCTACTACGCGACGTTCGCCGATAAGTACGACCGCCTGCTCTCATTGGCCGATACGCAGAAGCTTGTGCTGTTCTCCGGTTCCTCGGCGCGGTTCGGGTATGACAGCGCCGCGCTGGATGCTGCCTTGCCCCATTATGAGGTCGTGAACATGGGGGTGTTCGCCTACACCAATGCGCTGCCGCAGCTCGAGCTGATTCGCGCACAGATGCGCCCCGGCGACCTGCTGCTGCTCTCGCCCGAATTTGACGCCGCCAAGCGCCAGTTCTGCACGACAAACGCCTTTGACGACGCCTTCTTCTGTATGGCCGAGGCTGACTACGACATTGTCGCGAGGCTCAATTTGCAACAGTACAGCGGCGTTTTTTCGGCACTTGGCTCCTATTTGCAGACCCGCGCAGACATGGCGGCGCGCAGCTATGCCGTCTCGCCGTCCGATTTGGACGAGGACGGAAATGCCGTTGACACGCCGAGCTACAACGAGTACGGTGACTATGTTCTGTACCGCCCCGATGCCGTCGATGACACGCCGATTTACGGACTGCCTGTGGATTACACAACGGCGTCCTTCCCGTATGACACGTATATAGCCCCCGCCAACGCCGAGTTTGACCGCTTTGCGGCAGACGGCGTGCGGGTGTACCTGACGTACAGCCCGCGCAACAGCCGCGCTGTTTCGGCGGATTCCACGCCGGAGGCTGTGGCCGCGCTGGATGCGTATTTCCGAGAAAATCTCGATGTTGTGTTCTTGACGCCGCTGCAGGATTCCCTGATGCCCGGGCGGTATTTCTACGGCACCGACAACCATCTGTCCACAAACGGGGTGACTATGCGCACGGCACAGGTCATCGATGCACTGACAAAACAACTGCAAGGGGAGGGAATTGCGCCATGATTCTTGTCTACGCTCTGGCTGCACTGACCACTGTGCTGGCACTGGCGGCCCATCGCCGGGCATGGGCCGCAGCGCTCGGCATGGTTTCGGGTGCTGCGGTGGTTTTGGCAGCGCTGGTACTGGATGTGTCCACCCGCACAATGCTGCTCTGCCTGTTGATTCCCTGCGCCGCCGCAATGTGGCCGATAGGAGGGCGCTTATGAATTTCACCGCACCCGCTTTCGTGCTGCTTTTTCCTATCGTACTGGCCCTGCATTGGATGCTGCCGCCGAGCCGGCGCTGGGTATTGCTGCTGGCCGCCAGCCTCGGATTTTACGCTGTGGGCAGCCCGCAGGCACTTCCGCTGCTGGCGGGTATCACGCTGGGAACCTATGCGGCGGCACTGGGCATCGCAAAAAGCAAAACACAGACGGCCAAAAAGCTCTGGCTGACCTGTGCGGCAGTTTTGTGCATAGGGTGTCTGTGCCTCTTCAAATATGCCGGGATTTTCCGCACAGATGTGCCGCTTCTGCTGCCCGCGGGCATCTCGTTTTACACATTTCAGACCCTCAGCTATGTCATTGATATTTACCGCGGGCGGCTCATGCCGGAGAGGCATCCGGGGTATTACGCCTTATTCGTCAGCTTTTTCCCGCAGCTGGTAGCGGGGCCGATTGAACGCAGCACGGCGCTTCTGCCTCAGCTGCACGCGCAGGAGCGCCGTATGGACAGCAGCGGCTGGCTTTGGATGGTGCGCGGCTTTGCAAAGAAGCTGCTGCTGGCAGACACCGCTGCCATATTTGTGGATTCCGTCTACACCTCCCCGGCGGACGCCTCCGGCCCGGCTGTTCTGTTGGCAACACTGCTTTTTGCCGGGCAGATCTACTGGGACTTTTCCGGCTATTCCGACATTGCCGTCGGGGCCGCTGCCTTGCTGGGTGTGCGATTGAGCCGCAATTTTGACCACCCCTATCGCGCAGACTCCCTGCGTGATTTCTGGCGCCGCTGGCACATCAGCCTGACGCGGTGGTTTACGGACTACGTCTATATCCCGCTCGGCGGCTCGCGCCGCGGCACGGTACGGCTGGCCGTAAATACCATGGTCGTATTTCTGTTAAGCGGCCTCTGGCATGGCGCCGCATTACATTTCGTGGTGTGGGGCGGTGTGCATGGTGCGCTGCTGCTTTTGGAAAAGGCCCTGACCCCCTGCGGCGGAAAGCACAAGGCCCGCACCTGGACCGCCGTGTGCCTACGCCACGCCTATACATTTTCTCTGGTCTGCATCGCTTGGGTCTTTTTCCGGGCAGCCTCTGTCTCGGATGCCCTTCTGCTGCTATCCCGCCTGCCTGTCGACTGGTCGCTGAGCACACTGCACACAACGCTGCTGAGCATCGGTATACAGCCGGTGGCAGAGCTTGTTTTGGGGGCGCTTTGCCTGCATCTGCTGCCCGAAACGTCGTCCGCAGCACCGTCCCCGCGCAGCGTATTGGCCTTCTGTCTTTTGGCATTGACTGTGGTCGCTGCGTGGTTTTCCACACTGCACACGGGCACGACCAATGCCTTTATCTACTTCCAATTCTGACCCTGCCATGAAAAAACTGTTTACAAGTATGCTTTGCGTTTTTATTGCCATACCGTTGCTCCTGACGGTGTGGGGCTTTGCCCTGCCCGCGCAGTACAGCAATACGTTTGTGGGGGAACTGCCCGCCAAGCGTGCCCTGCTGGCCGCGGAAAGCGATAAACCGCGTCTTATTCTTGTGGGCGGCAGTGCAGCCGCTTTCGGCGTTGACAGCGCTCTGCTGGCCCGGGAGCTGCCTGACTATCAGCCCGTTAATTTTGGCCTGTACGCAGCACTCGGCACACGGGTCATGCTGGATTTGTCCATAAAGGAACTGCGCCCAGGCGATCTTGTCGTCATCATGCCGGAGCAGCAGCGTCAGGCGCTTTCCGATACCGTCGGCGCGGATGCTTTTTGGCAGGCTGTTGACGGAAACTTTTCGGCACTTGCCTGCCTGCACGCGCGGGATTTTGGGCCTTTGTTGGGGGCGTTTCCGCGCTTTGCAGGTGCGAAGTTCCGCTATTTTCTCACCGGTGCGCCTTCCCCGGACGGCGTCTATCGCCGCGGCTCCTTCAATGCGGTGGGCGATGTGGTAAATCCGCTCTGCAGCGCCAATATTTTGCCGGATGGTTATGACACGACAATGCCGGTACGCTTTGATCCCTCGATGCTGGACATCGACTTCCGTGATGCGCTCAACGCCTACACTGCACAGGCCGAGTCTGTCGGGGCAGTTGTCTTGTATCATTTCCCGCCGATGAATGTGCTTGCCGTAGCGAATGCGGAAGATATTGACACGTATGCCGACTATCTGCAGTCGCAGCTGACTGCACCTATGGCAGGCGATCCGCATACCTGCGTGATGGACGCCGGGTGGTTCTATGACACAAATTTCCATCTGAACGTGAGCGGCAAGACCGTCTTTACGCGGCAGCTCATCCGCGATCTCAAAGCTGTACGGGGAGACACCTCGTCTACCGAAATCGCGCTGCCCGCCATGCCCGCCCGCCGGATACAGACCGACACAGAAGCCGCGAATAACAGCGATGCTGCCTATTTTACATGGGAAAGTGACCGTCTTGTCGTCAATGCGGCGGGACGCGGCCGCCGCACCTTGACGGTTCCGGGCGAGGTGGACGGCCGACCCGTGACGGCGCTGACCTCCGACACGTTTGCGGGATGCAGCACGCTGGAAAAACTGACGATACAGCAAAATATCACGGCGCTTCCTGATGGACTTTTTGCCAAATGCTCCGCGCTGCAGGAAATCACGCTGACCCAGCCGGACCCCGCGCGGCTTTCCGTGGGGCAGGCCCTGCTCGACGGTGCGCCCGCGTTCTGCCGCATCCGCGTGCCCGCCGCAAGCTACACCTCCTACTGCCTGAGCTACGCATGGTCGCCCTACGCGGAGACCTTCGTCCATTAAGGCAGCACCGCGCAAATCCCGCCTTACCGCATCGCAGGGCGGCTGTCTATACTGATAGCCGGATTGTGGAAAAGTGCAGGGATCAACTTGCATAAATTTTCACGCAGATTGGCTTCTTCTTTTTACACAGCCAATGCCAACTAGCGCTTGAAATTGAAGCACTGCACAAGTATACTATAATTGTTATACTGTGCAACCTTGATCAAAAATCAGTATGCCAGTTGCCCATAAAAGACATACCAGAATTGAAGCGTGCGGCGGAATCGAACCCCTGCGAGGATGAAGAACATGAAATTCGATAGAAGACTTACAGATAAAATCTACACTTCCGATACGGTAAGGCTGGGAGAAGATGCATTTCAGGCCATGCAGGAGACGATCTATCATAATGGCGGTGTCGGAACCATTACCGGGTACTATGATGCCGAATTGTCGATCCTGTCGGTCAGTAATCTGTTGCTGCATAATCTGAACCACAGCTATGAGTCCCTGATGGAGCAGACAAAGGGTTCACTGAAGAATCTTTTCTATAAGAAAGATGCCGCATTCCTTGACAATGCACGCTTTCGTCAGATTCAGGGCAGAGGAGAAGGCCGGATCCTCATGGCAGATGGCTCTCCCGTCTATGTGCGTCTCTATAAAGAAGATGCAGCCGATACGGATGGAACGCCGATCTGGGTCCTGTCGGTACGGATGAACTGGGCGTATGAAAATCTTGCGTTAGTCAACGAATCCATTCATTCTGCGCTGTGGTATTATGAGTGCAATGAAAACGGTGAAATCGTCAATGTAAACTGGAGCCATGCGTTCCGGCAGATGCTTGGATATCATGACATTCTGGATTTTCCGAACAAACTGGATTCGTGGTCGAACCTTCTGCACCCGGAGGATCATGACCGGGTAATACAGCTGCTTTTGGAAACGATTGCGGACAAAACCAATACTACAAAATATAATGTTGAGTACCGACTGAAAATGCAGGATGGCCAATACCAGTGGTTCCGGGCATCGGCGGAGGTGATACGCCGTCTGGATGGCTCGGCCAACCGAATTGCCGGAATCATCAGCAACATTGACGCGGAAAAAAGAAGCCGGATGCAGGCGCAGCGGGCAGCGGCATTTCACCGTGCCTTTACCAGCGCAAACCTCTGCGAATACTATGTAAATCTGGAAAAGAACACCTTTGATACTTTCAAAGTGGAGCCCTCTTTGATGACGGCCTTTGAGCAGAGCCACACATGGGATGAACTGATCAGATTCTTTGTGGATAACTATGTGGTTGAAGAGGACAAAAAGTCTGTAACGGATTTCTACAATCGCGCCTACATCACGGAAAAATTAAAGGGGCTTGAGACGGAGCTGCGTCAGGAGTGCCGCATCGTTCTGAATGGGGAGGAACGATGGGTCAGCAACGTGGTCATGCGCGGCGAGATCGAAGATTCCGAATATGCGATGATTTTTCTGCGGGACATCACAGAGTCCAAAGCAGAGACGGCGCGGCGGATGCAGATGGCCTCAGATAACGCATCTATGGATCTTTTGATCAAGAGTATGGTGCGTCTGCTGGACCGCTTTGTCGTCTGCGATCTGGAGAATGACCGGTATCGGTTCTATAATCTGCAAGGTGAAATGTTATACGCGCCGACGGGAACATACCATGATTTTGTGGAGCAGGTGGCTGCAAAGTATAAGACACTGGAATCGCTGGACACATTGGATGCTATGATCTCGCCGGAAAATATCCGCAGGAATTTGCAGAGCGAGAATGACATCTACAAATTTGAATACTGCTCCATGGATGAGAACACCTATAAGATCGCTTCCTTCATTCCGCTGGAGTGGAATGGCACAAAGCTGGTCAAAGCGCTGCTGGGCTCTATGGATGTGTCGCAGGAGAAAAAGGCCGAGATCGAATCCCATAAGGCACTGAAGGAAGCGTACCGGGCAGCGGAAAACGCAAACTGCGCCAAGACGGAATTTCTCTCCAATATGTCCCATGACATCCGTACACCGATGAATGCAATCGTTGGCTTGACCGCCATTGCGGGTGCGAATATCGAGAGTCAGGACAGGGTGATCGAGTGCCTTGGCAAGATCACAAAATCGAGCCGTCATCTGTTGGGACTGATCAATGAAGTGCTGGATATGGCCAGGATCGAGAGCGGGCGAATGAGCCTTGCCGAGGAGGATTTCAGCCTGTCGGAGCTGGTCGATAACCTGCTCACCATCACAAAACCGGCAATCGACGAGCACAAACATCAGCTCGAAGTCCATATTGAGCACATCGAGCACGAAGCTGTCTGCGGCGACAGCCTGCGCATCCAGCAGATCTTTGTGAACCTGATGAGCAACGCCGTCAAGTACACCCCAGATGGAGGAAACATCACCCTTACGATCAAGGAAAAACCGAACGGCTTCTCGGAGCTTGGCTGCTACGAGTTTTCCATCGAGGACAACGGCATCGGTATGACGCCGGAATTCCAGAAGATCATGTTCGAGCCGTTCAGCCGGGCAGACGATCACCGGACGACCAAGGTGCAAGGCACCGGTCTTGGCATGGCCATTGCAAGAAACATCGTCAACCTGATGAATGGTGACATTCAGGTCGAAAGCGCTCCCAACAAGGGAACGAAGATCACGGTCACGGTCTATCTGAAGCTTCAGGAGAACGAGAAGGAACAGGAAAAAGAACTGCTCGATCTGCCGGTACTGGTCGTGGACGATGACAAGACCTGCTGCGAAAGCACCGTTGCAACCCTTCAGGAGATCGGCATAGCGGGCGAATGGGTCCTGACCGGCAAGGAAGCCGTGGAACGCTGCGCGGCGCGGCACAAGACCGGCCGCGACTATTTTGCGGTGATTCTGGACTGGAAGATGCCGGAAATGGACGGTATTGCAACCGCCAGAAAAATCCGGGAACAGGTAGGAGAAGATGTCACGATCATAATCTTGACTTCCTTTGATTTCAGCGAGATCGAAGAAGAAGCCAGAGCAGCGGGCGTGAATGCGTTTATGGCAAAACCGCTGTTCCGTTCTCGTCTGACGGCAACTCTGCGGCAGTTTACATCCGGGAAAAAGGAGAAAAACGCCCGGAACTATCTGGAAGACTTTGCGAAGGAAAACTATGCGGGTAAGCGGATCCTTCTTGTGGAAGATAACGAGCTGAACCGTGAAATTGCAACCGAGATCATAGGCATGACGGGCGTGACCATCGACAGCGCTGAAAACGGAAAAATTGCAGTCGAAAAGGTGATGGAAGCGCCAGAAAAGTGGTACGATCTCATTTTTATGGACATCCAGATGCCCATCATGAATGGTTACGAAGCCACTGCTGCGATCCGTTCGCTTGCCGGCAGCCGGGGCAAAGTGCCCATCATTGCCATGACGGCAAATGCCTTTGCTGAGGACGTGCAACTGGCAAAGAACACCGGCATGAACGAGCATATCGCCAAACCGCTTGATTTGAATAAGCTGAACGATGTGCTGAAACAGTGGCTGTGATCTGTGCATTGCAGTAAGGCGCGTGATACTGTTGACCGGGCAATCCAAAAGCATAAAATGAAGAACGCCGAGGAATCCCTTCCCATAAAGCACTATACAGAAAAAGGGCTTCCGCCAGCAGATGCGGAAGCCCTTTTTAAGAAGGAGAATAGTGAATATCAGTTTTTCATTTCGGCGCGAATCTTATCGTTGGCCTCCTCGACCTTCATGCGGGAGAGGATAAAGGTAATGATGGCGTCCAGCACAAAGGGAATTACGAGGTACATAAGTTTCAGCATATTGATGCAGGATTCCGGCTGCACGGCCAACGCCTTATCATAATTGCTGAACGCCAGCAGCCAGCCGGTGATGGCGGTGCCGAGACCGCCGCCCAGCTTGACACCGAGCGAGGTGCAGGAGTACATCGTGCCGTCCACGCGCTTGTGCTTCGTCAGCCAAGTGTACTCGGAGCAGGAGGCGATAACGGCATTCATGTCGCCCTGCCACGGGCCCTGACCCAGTGCAGCAATGGCCGTGAAGAGCAGCATCATCTTGACACCGCCGGAACCAGTATAACCAGCCACAGCAACGAGCGCACGGGCCACGGTAGCAAGGGCATAGCTGCCGACGTTCAGCTTGTACATACCGTGCATCTTGGCAACAAGGGTCGGGGTAAAGACCAGTGCGATGATCAAAGGAATGTTGATGGCCCAGGAGAACACGCCGAACAGGTTCTTGTCACCAAGGATATGAGCAGCGTAGTAGGTACCCATACTGATCATGGCACCATAAATCTGCTGCAAAATGTAGGTGACGCAGATCATCAGGTAGTATTTGTTGGAAACCAGCAGCTTAGCAGCTTCGACAAGACCGTACTTCTCGTCTTTCTCGATTTCGGCTTTATCCGTGGTATCGACAAACTCTTCCTCCGGCAACTCCTTGACGGAGAAAACAGAGAGCGTGTTGACGATCAGACCGATAATGGCATAGACGATAGCCACGGTGCGCCATGCTTCGGCAGTGTCGCCCAGTGCAGAGACAGCCAGCAGTGTGAAAGACTGAATGGCAAGGCTGGTGGCGAATGCGAACATGAAGCGGTAGGAACCCATCTCGACTCGCTCGGCGCTGTTCTTGGTGACAAGGGAAGTCAAGGCAGAGTAGGCGATGTTGTTGGCCGTGTAGAACACAGCGTTCAGCAGGGAATAACAGATAAAGAACCATGCGTACTTGGCAAACTCGCTCATGCCCATGGGGATGGCGAAGATGCCGACCAGTGTGATGGCGCAGCCGATGTAGCCGTAGAGCATCCACGGACGAGCCTTGCCCAGCTTGGAGTGCGTCTTGTCGATCATCGAGCCAAAGAAGATGTCGGTAATGCCGTCAAACAGCTTGGACACAGCGATCAGCGTGCCAACGATGCCGGGATTCAGGCCGACGGTGTCGGTCAGGTAAATCATAACGAACGAGGAGAGGAACGCATAGACCACGTTGCCCGCAACATCGCCGGAGCCGTA
>NZ_FUYF01000031.1 GCF_900167555.1 Gemmiger formicilis
GAATCGTAGTAACGCAGGCGGACAGCAACCTCTGCGGTGCTGCCGTGGATGTCGGTGGTGATGAAATAGTCCTCGATGCACTGTTCCGGGCGGTGCAGCAGGTAGACATCACGGAAAATGCCGTTCATGCGGAACATATCCTGGTCTTCCATGTAACTGCCATCGCACCATTTCAGCACGAGGACCGCCAGATGGTTGGTGCCGTCCTGCAAAAACTTCGTTACATCGAACTCGCTTGTGGAATGGGCGACCTGACTGTACCCGACAAACTGACCGTTGAGCCAGACGTAGAAGCAGGAGGCAACACCCTCAAAATTCAAAAATGCGCACGGGGCAGCGGCATCTTTCTGGTAGGTGAAGTCATAGAGGTAAGCGCCGCAGGGGTTCTCCTTAGGAACATACGGCGGATCAGCGGGAAACGGATAGCGGATGTTGGTGTACTGGTGGTGGTCGTAGCCGTGGTTCTGCCACACGCTGGGGACCGGGATGCTGTCAAAAGCGGAGGCATCATAGCCGACCTCGTAGAAAGCATCCTGCAAGTCATAAATACTGGCGTAGTACCGAAATTTCCAGCTTCCGTTCAAAAGCTGGAAGCGATCCGAGGTCTCGCGGTGCTCGACTAAGGCATCGCTGCGCCGGGATGCCGGAATGTAATAGGCACGATTCGGCATAGTACCCACATGCAGTGTGTGCGGGTCCTCGTAATAGTGCGGAATAATCATCCATTCTCCTCCTGTGATTTATACAGTTCTGCTTGCGTTTCGTCTGAAATTATTATACAATTTCTATATACAATAAAACATAAACGGTATTGCACTAAATATGCACAAAATCAATGGCTTTTTGTAAAGTGAAGGTAAAATGGACGAAGCACCTAGCAATATTCACAAAAACAGGAGGGAATTTTTGTGTACATTAACGCTGGATATCTGAACAATTCCCGTAAAGATTTCAAAGACAACTCCACACCGTTGGTGGTGGGCAGCTGCGGCACCTACCGGCTGAAAACGCGCCCCAAACTACCGACTTACTGGCAGAAAGGGCGCAGGGATTACCAGATTTTATATGTGGCAAACGGCAAGACGCATTTCTGGTTTGACGGCAGGGAAGAAATCGTCAGCGCGGGCTATATGGTGCTGTACAAGCCGGAAGAAATCCAAAAATATGTATATTATCTGGAAGATAACCCGGAAGTTTTCTGGATTCACTTCACAGGCAGCGATGTAAAGAACATACTGGCGTATCACGGCATCTCGCTCGATGAGCATGTGTTCTACTGCGGTGTGCTGCCGGATTACAAGGCGCTGTTCCGCAAAATCATTCAGGAATTGCAGCTGTGCCGCTATGGGTACGAGGACTATATTGCATCGCTGTTCAATGATATTCTGCTGTTGGTGGACCGCCAACAGCATGAACAGAAAAAAGCCACCGGCAACGTCCAAGAGCAAATTGAACGCGCGGCGGCTTACTTCAATGAGAACTATAACACAAAGATCAGCATAGACGATTATGCGGAATCCCTGCACATCAGCACCAACTGGTTTATACACAATTTCAAACAGTACACAGGTATGTCCCCGGCCCAGTACATCCTCTCCCTGCGCATGGTCAACGCCCAAAGCCTGTTGGAGCGGACGACCTACAACATCAAGGAAATTTCCGAAATCGTAGGGTATGAGAACCCGCTGTATTTCAGCAGGGTGTTTAAGAAAGAGATAGGGAAGTCACCGGCGCAGTATAGGAAAGAAATGATCCCTACTGAGGCAGTATAAGGCGCGACAGATTATCTGCTAATGAATGAGAGTATTATGATGGATAAAATTTCGGATGTGACACGGCAAGACATCATGCAGCGTTTTGAGGGAAGAAAAGTCAAGGAAGATCCGGATATTTTACCATATCGAGAAGCATTCCGAGCCTTGAATAATCCTATCCAATATCGTACTGAATGAATTGGACTGGTGGGTGGCCTCCCAATGGGAGAACATGTCCATTCACTACGAGTACAAAACCAGACGGAATTTCTCATGTGCCATAAAGTAACACAAAAACAACAGACAGCCGCCACAATTCCGTAATGATTGATGCTTGACAGTCTCCTTCAAGTTCGCTATAATAATAAACGCAAAACTTTAGTGGACTTTTCCGGATTCGGTCATCTTTTTGCCACACAGCTATCTTGTGATAGTTGTGTGGCTTTTTTGTTGCCGGTATCTCGGAAGTATTAGCAGAATGGAGGACTATATCTGTATGGGGAAAAATTTTTTGTCTCTTATCAAGATGTGCCGTAGTGTACGGGCTTATAAATCGAAATCTGTCCCTTCCAAGGCTTTGGACGCTGTACTGGAAGCAGGGACTTATCCGGCCCAGGAAGCCGGTCAGCCCGCAGCACGCAAACAAAACTATATTGTTCGGACAATTTGTGGAGAAGAGGGAAAGCATGCAGACCAATAACAAAATGGCGGTTGCGCCCGTTGGAAAACTCATCTGGCAAATGTCGATACCGCCGCTGATTTCCATGTTTCTGCAATATTCCTATAATCTGATAGACAGCGCGTTTGTAGCGCGGCTGAGTGAAAATGCTTTGACGGCGGTTTCCCTGTCGTTTCCCATTACAACTTTGATGAATGCGACATCTATCTGGATCGGCGTTGGCGTGAATGTACTGATTGCAGGGTATCTTGGGGAGAAAAAGCAGGATGAGGCAAATACTACCGTCACACATGGATTGTTACTGGCCTTTGGAATTGGTGCTTTGCTCAATCTTCTGGCATTACTGATTATGAAACTCTATTTTCGGGCATTCACCAATAACGAAGAAATTTATCAGTTGAGTCTTGCCTATATGAGCGTATGTTCGTTCATGCAAATTCCCAACATGGTGCATATCGCAATCCAGAAGATGATACAGGCTACTGGGAACATGATTGCTCCTATGTGGTTCCAGATTGCAGGAGTGGTCGTTAATTTTGTATTTGACCCACTCCTAATTTTTGGTATTGGTGTTTTTCCAGCTATGGGAATCCGTGGCGCTGCGGGGGCTACTGTTGCGGGCTATTTGTTATCCATGATTTTGGCATTTGCCTTGCTGCTGGGCAAAAAGCAAAAAGTGCGGATAAAGATCAAAGAATTTCATATACAAAAGCGGATGATTGCCCGTATATTCGCCCTTGGCTTACCATCTTTCATTATGAATGCCCTCAGTTCGTTTATGGTGACATTCGTCAATCTGTTTCTGGTGGCGTATTCCGATACGGCGATTGCATTCTTCGGTGCGTATTTTAAGGTGCAGCAGCTGATCGTTATGACAGTAAACGGCTTGATTCAGGGCTGTTTGCCTATTATGCGGTTTAACTACGGTGCGGGAAACAGAGATAGGCTGCACTCCGCTTTCCGATACGGAACCGCTTTGGTCTCCGGTATGATGATACTGGGAACATTGACCGTCAACTTTTTTCCGGCGCAGCTTTTGGAATTATTTACAGCGTCGGAAGCCATGCGCTCCTTTGGAATATCCGCTATGCGAATCATGGCGGCAAGCTATCTGTTTTGCGGTCTCTCTACCATGATTTCCACCTATTTTCAGGCGACAGAAAAAGTAGGTTCCAGCATAGCGATTCAATTATGCAGACAACTGCTTTTCCTTGTTCCTGCCTTATGGTGTCTGAACAAATTATTCCAACTGAACGGAATCTGGCTTGCATTTCCTGTTGCGGAAACCGCCACTATGCTCATTGCTCTCATAATAATGGCATGGCATCGCCACAAAAATATCTTATAACATGTTCCAATGAGGAGAAATGATGAACGATACCATCCCCGCAGTCTGAACTCCAACGGCGGCTGGAACGTGACGTCCTCGCTGTCGTTCCTGAAGACGCCGCTCTTGCAATACAGCAGCGAGATTCGCTCTGCCGTGCTGCTGGTACACGGAGAGAAAGCGCACTCCCGCTATTTCAGCGAGACGGCATACAGCAAGCTGACCGGCGATAACAAGGAATTGCTCATCATATTTTGATTTCGATAAAAGACACCTCCTGTAAACAAAAGCGCCGCTATGCAATCTGCACAGCGGCGTTCTTCATTATAAATATTTCGTATAATTTTGTGTTCCGTGGAAGATTCTGTAAATTTCCACGGTATTTCTTGGTTCATCAATTTTGAAGAGAGCTACATATCTTCCAATCAAGAACTTCCTGTATTCTCTCTGCCGAAGCACCTCGTCGCGGGAGTACCCATAAATTGTAGGAGTCTCTTCCAAACGAAGCAGCACTTCACCAAAATCTTTTACAAACGAACGAATTGCCTGCTGAGAGTCGAACTGTCTTTCAAAATATCGCAAGATTTCTTGGTAATCATCCTCAGCTGCCGGCAGCAAAACGACATTATAATGCATACTTCTTGCCCGTTTCTTTTAGAATATCAGCAAGAGATCGCCCCATTCCAGCTTCGTGCTGTGCTTCAGCCGTTGCCAGCTTTGCGTATACATCATTCATGATTTGTTGGTGCTCATAGGCTTCCATGCTCATGATAACCATATCACCATAACCGTTTTTGGTTACAAAGATAGGTTCTGCTGTTTCATGACAGCGTTGGGAAATTGCGTTGGTGTTCTTTAAATCACGAATCGGAATAATTTCAGGCATAGTCTCAGCTCCTTTCGTGGCTCTATTATACCACAAAAAAGCCGCGCCTGCAACTCACAATCCCATAATTTCTTTCACAATGCGGTCACAGCCCTTTATTGCCCCGACCAGCACCAGCAGGTTGAACGCCAGTTCTCCGACATAGGTCCAAACGGCGGTGACAACAGATGCGCTTGTATCCACAGCGGGCGGGCTGGACGAAATGGTGGAGAAAATAATGCAGGACAACGCAATCACCACGCCCTGCAAACACACACCCGCATAACTGCGGATGAAGTTTTTACCCACACTGCTTGTAGGCTCACCCGCGAATGTAGACAGCGGAATCGGCGCAACAGCGGCGTACATCCAAAGACTGAACATTCTGCCGTAAACCGTGAGAATCATGGTAAAAGATAAAACCGTAATCAGCAGCCCGCCAATCAGCGTAACCGCCCACAACGGAATAGAATCCCAAAAGCCCACATTGTTGATGGCATCGATCAACTCCTGTGGCAGCGATACGCTGCTCATGCCGGAACCGCCCGATTGGGTGATAATGGTGGACACCATGCCCTGCACGATGGAGAACACTGCCAGCATCAATTCCAGCCCATAGGTCACCGCACCCTTGGCTACCCTTGCGGTGGAGTATAACGTTCAGTTCTTGACAAGAAACCTATAAATTTGCTACTATAACAACAACATCTCCCCCAGGCCTCTACGCACAGCGTATGCACACTTGGGGGAGTTTTGTTTGTTAATATCAGAGAGGCTGTGAAGTGAGAATTTTACGGAATACGGAACGATTCCAGATACCGTTCAAAAATCTCACAGTTGACTAAGGTCACCTTGTCAATTTTGTAAACAGCCTTAGCTTCTTTAGCGAGCGCTGTGAATTTTGTCAAACCCATGCTGTACTTTTCAGCACCCTCTTGGTAGCGAACGAATTTCTTGGCGTTCTGCTTTGTTTTATCAACGTCTTTACGCGAATAAGCCATAATAAACCTCTTTTCGTTTTAGCTTGCCCTGTTTTCTGTTCTGGGATCGTAATCTTGAAGTTTTATCTTTTTTGTGCATCAACCTCACAATCTTTATAATATGGACATGTCACGCAGCAACCTCTGCAACACTTATGCGGATCATTCGATACCCAGCGCCGAATGCGGGCAATAACCTCCGATAAAGCTGTCATTCGATGCATTGACCGCACATCTTTTCTTTCTCTGCAATCTTCACCTTGCAGACAACCGCATTGTCCAGTACATAGACAACTTTGACCGTGGCGCTGTCTCCGATTTTGTCATACAACCGCCCGGCGCTGATGCAGTCGCCCAAAACCGTGTGCGGGCTGTTTGCCACATAACCCGCGCAGCCAAGCCCCGGTAGCTCTGCCTTGATTGCTTCGCTGTCATACTCATTGTCAGGCTCTTTGACCAGCTTTACCTTTTGCCCGACCCCAAAAGGCTTGCTGCCAAAATGGAACTTCAATCTGGTGATCGTGATAAATGCTTTCATAGGGAACCTCCTGTCATTTGCATAAACTGTTGTGTTACCAATCCAGCTCGTCCATAGCGTCATCTACGCCTGCTGCGTAGTCCGGGTCGCTGTCGTAGCGATCCTCATCGTAGTCGTCATCATCGTAGATGGCATCGTAGCCATCGTCATAGGAATCATACGTCTTGTAGGATTTTTTGCTGCTGGAGTAAGAACTGCTGTACGAAGATTTGGAGCTGTAAGAAGTGCTGCTCTTGGTGGAAGATTTGGAAGGGCGATGTACCCAGCAGTAGGCAGAGTCCTTATCCGCTTCTCGCGTGCAGCCGTCTTTGATGCAGGTGTATTTATGCTTTGTGCTAGAGCTGCTGCTGGACGGTCTGGAGCCGCTGCCAGAGACGCTGGAATTGCTCTTAGCGGGCTTATGTATCCAACAATAGGCAGAGCCCTTAGCAGCCTCTCTGGTGCAGCCGCTTTTGATGCAGGTATACTTGGCAGCAAATGCGCCGGTACACAGGATGCAGGCGGTCAACGTAACGAACACTGCGCAAAGAATGTTTTTCCAAATAGTCTTTTTCATCGTAAAGTCCTTTCTGTCATGTACGATATTTTACCGGTGACGTTTTCCGTCAGAAATCATCACCGCCGAAATCATCCGAACCAAAGTCATCAGAATCAAGGTCGTCCGAATCGAAGTTGTCCTCATCGTTATCAAGTTCATCCATTTCGTCCACATCATTATCGAACTCATCCATCAGCGCTTTACGGCTTTCCTTTTCCTCTTGGATACGATCCATTGCCAGAGAATAGTGAATATATCCGTCAATGCCCTTACCATAGACCCCGAAATCCATATCCTTCAGCATAGTAGTTACCTCCGCTTTGTATTGGGGAAGGGAACCGTTCCCTTCGATACTTCTATTATAAATCATGGCCTGTCCTATAATTTGGACTTTAAACACATTGTACGAAATTATACAATTCTCTGCTTTGATACAAACAAGCGCTCTCTGCAAATTCGCCTCATCTAGAGGATTTGCAGAGAGCGCCTGTTAAATCTACTGTTTCATCACCCGATAATTTTCCTCTTTGGGTCTTCAAGTATTATGAATAAGGGATACAAAGGCAAACTGGGAGTTATCAATTTCCCATATCGATAATTTCTTAGTTTGATGTAAATCGCTGTTTTTTTAGTTTTTTATCAAATGAAGTACGTCCCGTCTATTTGGTGAAACGGTACATCTTTAGTTTTTTGATAAATGCTTGACTAAATCCAAAGATGATGGTCTATCAGAGAGACTGTTGTATATCTTCAAGTTTAAAAAGATAATTTTCAATAATTTTTCAAAAATCAGAATCGACAATTCATGACAAATCAACCCTGAATCTGGGAACGTTTCTCATAGAAAAGAACTACAAAAAATAAGAAAATAAAAACGGAAAACCATTGTCTGTAGTATAAGTATTTGTTATTATGAAGTAAATAGAGGATATTTTACAAAGTAAAGCTTAATCTAGAGAATCTGCCAGTGGCAGGCCTCTGTAGATACCAAGGTATACAAAAGGAGAATGAAAAAATGAAAAAAGAAGACATGTCCTGTATCGACTGCGCAGTAAAAAACTGCAACAAAATGGATAAAGCCTATCCGGATTTCTGTCTGACAACACACATGGATGAAGAAATTCTAAATGAAGCTATGGAATGCTACAATGAAGACGAGAACCGCAAAGTAACAATCGCTGCAGCTGAAGTAGAGTATGAGAATTACTGCAAACATACCCGTGTCGAAGAAATCATGGATTTTGCAAAGAAGATTAATGCGAAAAAGATCGGGATCGCAACCTGTGTCGGATTGTTGAAAGAAAGCCGTATCCTGGCAGATATCCTGCGCAGACATGGCTTTGAGGTGTATGGTGTCAGCTGTAAAGCCGGAACACAGAAGAAGACATCGGTCGGCATCCCGGAATGCTGCGAAGGTGTCGGTGTGAATATGTGTAATCCGATCCTGCAGGCAAAGCTTCTGAACAAGGCGAAGACGGACCTGAATGTTGTGGTCGGACTTTGTGTGGGGCATGACAGTCTGTTTTACAAATATTCCGAGGCACTGACTACGACAGCAGTGACGAAAGACCGTGTATTGGGGCATAATCCGGTGGCGGCGCTTTATACTGCGGATAGTTATTATTCGAAGTTGAAGAAGAGTGAAGAAGAGTAATATTTCTAATTTGGGCGTTTAAAGATACATAAAGATATCCTATTCAAGCATTTCTCTTTTTATCCAACGAAAAAAAGAACACACAACACTCTGTATGTTCTCTTTCTGTAGTTACGTCACACTTACACCAGCAACCTGCTTTCCAATGGGGCTGCTCCGAAAGATGTACAGGAACTGTTAGGACACTCTGATGTCAGTACCACAATGAATATTTACGCTCACTCAACAAGAAAAGCAAAGCGAGATTCCGCAAGACTTCTTGATAAAGTAGCGAGCAATGCTTAAACAAAAATTTCCCTTATTCCCTTGCGGATTCCGTATAAGGGCAAAAATAAGGGAAAATACATATCATTTCACTATATAATGGGCTGAAAAGCCTGTAAAATAAGGAAAGTCCAGGAAATCTTCCTACAAATTCCGATTTGCAAAACCGGGAGCCATCTTAATCAAACAATGCTCTCAGCCACGCCCAAAGCCTCAAAATGATAACGCGGTTTGCCCACACTTCTTTTGCCATACTCGATAGCTTCTTTCGGGCAATAGCAAATACAGGCCATGCAATGCGTACAATTTGACCCCCAGACAGGTTTATCCTTATCCAGACGGATGTTATTCAATGGGCACAGCTGCGCACATTTTCCGCAACCGATACAGGTATCACTTACCGTAAAAGCGTCCGCCTTGACGATTTTCTTGTAAAAAATGGGATTTACCGCACCGCTCATAAAGCGGTCATACAAATTATTTCGCGGTGCGGGAAATTCCATCCCATTACGGATACAGTCAATGATGCTCCGGATAGCGGGCTTTGCGTTCTCGACAATCGCTTTTGCTTCCTGCTTGTTCGGTGCTGAGAACAAAGCAATATAATTCTCCGGCATAACGATTTGGGCCGTGCCCATGTAGGTAAGGGCTTTCCGTGCGGCAAGCTCCCGGTTGTACTTTGCTGCATTGCCGATCTCGCTGCCGCAATCCATCACGAACCAGATGCACTTTGCGCCAACCAATTCCGCTTTTCCAAGCCAGCCGGAAACAATATGCGGAATACGCCAAGCATAGGTGGGCGTGACCAATATTACATTTTCCTCTGTCTGAACAGACGAGGTGTCTTCCGCCTTGATGCGCTCATTAAGATTGAGGCAATCTGTTTCGAGCGCAGATGCGATACATTTTGCAATATATTTGCTGTTGCCCGTGCCGGAATAGTACAGAACCATCTTCAATCTGCCTCCATATCTCCGCACAAACGGTCTGTCACAAGCGCCTTGCAGCGTTCCCGGTGGGCAATATGCAGCGGATGATTTTGAAATGCTTGTAAGGCATCTGCATCCCGCAGTTCGGAATAGAACACGAGATCGTACTCTCCACCGGCAGTGTTTGTATTGATTTCTGCGCAGCGGAGGCCATCAATATGACCGACCATTGTCGCAACGGATTTTTGCAGGAACGCCAGTGCTTCCGCTTCTTTGTGTTCCGCTTTAACCGTGTCAGTGTATTTCCAGAATAAAATGTGACGGATCATACCAATTTCACTCCACAAATTTAGCCATGTACTTCAGGTTTCGAACAAAATGTCCCTTGCTCTTTGGAAAACAATCACGAATATCCGTGGTTGGGCTGTCTGCAAACTTGTCTAGGGCATCTGCCTGTAATTATTGTTTTGTTGATTCCGCCTCCATCATAAGGCGGTCAAAATCGCTTTGGTACTGCCGGTCCTGTATAACGCGGTACTTTTCAAATTCACTTTCTGCGAAAGCCTTTGCGATTGCCGCTGTAACCTTTCCTTTATCTTTTAGAATTTCGGCATCGTTGAATTGCAGGAAAGCGTCCAGTTTCTCTGCCCAGTCCTGCATCGTCATAGGAATATGCCGCCGTGCTTGGCGCGCTGCATAGTCAAGGTACATTGTTACAATCTCATTCAGTTCTTGTAACTCATCTTGCTGCAAATAGTTCTTTGCAACAGAAACATCGGCTTTGACTATCTTCCCGTTTGGGGCATTCTTCCATGAGGTCAACCCCATGTGGTCTTTTGTGTGGTCTGCCCGTTGCACAATGACCTCTGCGGCAGTACTGCCATGAACAGCGTAGTGCATTTTATTCTGAACGGTTGCAAAAAAGTCTTTGGTCGTTTTGCTGTCTACCGAGTAATCTACGGCAGTAGCATAAATATCCGTAATTTTCTGGTAAAAGCGGCGCTCGCTGGCGCGGATTTCCTGTATTTCGGAAACCAAATGGTCGAAGTAATCTTCATCAAAGATTTGCCCATTAATAAGCCGATCCTTATCCAGAACATATCCCTGCCGGGTAAATGTATCCAGCACTTTGGTTGCCCATTGACGGAATTGCGTGGCACGGGTGGAATTGGTGCGGTAGCCAACAGCAATAATGGCGGGCAGGGAGTAGAATTTGTAGTGATAGGTCTTGCCATTATCTGCAACTTGTGCAAATTTTGCACAAGTTGTACTTTCGGATAATTCATTTTCCGCAAAAATATTCCGCAGATGTTTGGCAACAACACTGCGGTCAACATCAAACAGTTGTCCGATGCCTTTTTGCGTCAGCCAGACCTCGTGATCCTGAACGCGAACTTCTATGCCATCTGTCTCTGAATCTTTCGTGAACACAAGAAAATCTGCTGTGCTGTTACGAACATACCGTTCTGTGCCTGCCATCGCTGCTCTCCTTACATCAGTACAATGTAAGAATAGTATATCATGCTTTTCAATAAGAGCAAAGCCCATTTTCACGATTTTCCATACAAATGGACTTATCTCTCATCACGTTCATTTTCTTGTGTATCATGCTGATGTTCCTCTCCCATACATTTGGCATACAATTCTGGTGTGCATTTGAGAGTAATCGGCTTTGGATATAGCTCCATGAAAATCAGGGGTGAGTGATATTTTTTCTCATATTTTGTAATTTGACTATCCGTCAAACTTATCAGATCTTCACCACCGTCTCCGCATATCAGAAACGGACCTGCGAAGAAATCCGTTGGACCATATAAGCGGTTCGGTGGTATCACCTCATTGCTTCCGCGCAGAAATGCACAACTACATAAACAAAAAAGCAGAGAGTCATCCGTAAGAGGATGACTCTCTGCTTTCTTGTAAAGCCTTTTTTGCACAAGTTTGGTGTCAATGTGGTGTCAAATCAGCCAAACGCGGTTGATAAAAGGCGTAGAATCAATGCTTTTTAGTCGATGGGCTTCATCGTGGGGATTACAACGATGAATACTTGTAAGTCTTTATTTCTTGATATTACTATACGCGGCAAGGATTATCTTTTGTCCTTTAATTTACATCTCTACATAAGCCTTTATCCGGATTGTATCGTTTGGCGTATGAAATGGCGTAAATGGCGTATGGCGTATTTGGCGTACACTTTGCTTTACTCTTCAGGTACTTTCCATTGTGCAAACTGGCGGTCAAGGTTTTCAAATTCAGACTTCCGTAGTTCCTTGGTTACATCCGCGTAGATGTTCAAAGTTGTAGAAATGTCCGAATGTCCCAGCGCATCTTGAATCACCTTGACGTTCACACCTGCTTCACACATCCGAGTTGTGAATGTGTGTCGCAGAGTGTGACAACTGAAACGGGGAAGGAGAATGGTACTGTCAGGATTGTTTGTCAGCACTTCATCGTTACAGTCTCGGATAATGCGTCGGATTGCCTTGTTCAGCGTCCCCTGATGCTGGCATTCACCAAAACGGTTGACGAAGATGAAGTCCGTGTAACCGTCCACCGTTACCGTGCAATGAATCCCGGATTCCTCCTGATAGGCACGTTCCTTTTCAAAGGCTTCCTTCACGAAGTCCATCATCGGAACGGTACGAATGCCAGCTTTTGTTTTAGGCGAGTGGCAGTTGAAGTAGCAACCTTTCTTGCCTCCGTTGTTCTCACGGTGGTCGTAGTTGACGAGCGTGTGATTGACGGAAATCGTGCTTTCCTCAAAGTCAACATCACACCAACGCAGACCGGTGGCTTCTCCTACGCGCAAACCCGTTCCCAGCATAACCGCGAAAATCGGATACCAGTGCTGGTACTTCGGTGTTTTGGAAAGGTAGGACAACAGTAGATTCTGCTCCGGAACAGTAAGCGCTTTGCGGTGGGTGGTTTCAAATTGGTGCGCTTTTTTCAACTCCCGTAGAACATTGTCCGAAGGGTTGCTCCGCAGATAACAATCATCCACTGCCATGTCCAGCACTTGATGCAGAACCGTGTGTACACTGTCAATTGTAGAAATCTGCAAGCCTCGCTCATCTGCCAGTATATTGTAAAACTGCTTCATGTCCGACTTTTTGAGTGTAGACACTTTCGACTTGCCGAAATCCGGCTCCACGAACTGCCGATAAAGGTACAGATAATTTTGAAAAGTGTTATCTTTCAGGCCCCGTTTTACCTTTGCCCACAGAGTGAACACATCATTCAGGGTAACGTACCGTGCTTCTGCTTTAATGCCTTCAAGCGAATCTAGGTGAATGCCTTTTTCCTTTTCCCGAAGTTCTTCCAAACTTGGCGCGTAAATAGAATGTCGTTTACCATCCGGGGAGGTCCAACGGAAATCGTATTTGCCATCTTTGCGCTGGGATTCTCCCTTACGAAGAACGACACGCGCCTTGTCTTTGCGTTTTGTATTTCGAGTTGTTGTCATGAGCGTTGTTCCTTTCCACATAGTAATGCAGAAAAGAGCGTTGTTCCGTATTTATAATACCACAAACATATCATTTTCTGCAAGCTATTTTGACAACATTTTGGCTTTTGACTTTTAAAGTGAGAACATTTTTTCTGTATATTCATCCAATTTGCGCCGCTTAATGAGTCGTTTCGACCCAACCCAAAGTACAAATTGACAATGCTCGTTATCGGTTAATGTCCTCAACTTGTTTATACCGATGCCGGAATAGGCCGCAGCTTCCTCAAGTGTAAGATTTGATTTTTCCCAAATGGGAACTTCTTTCATAGGCGTTACCTCCATTTGATTATACTTTTGGAAATATATTCCTTGTGAATAAGTGTATAGTAAAAAACAACGATGGTATATACAAAAGATGCGCGGATGTGATGCGGATACGATGCTTTTATCATGCAAAATCTCACCGTCTTGACAGGGCGGACATTCTTGTGCTATACTCCAGCTGTAAATGATTTTTGTGCTTATATGCACACGTTGTTTGAGTTTGTAATTCGTGCCAGCAGCCTTGTCCTGCCCATTCTGGGCGGACGCTGCCGGCACTTTTCTTTTTATACCGGGTGAAAATACCCAACCATAGCGAGAATGATCGTGGTTCACGGTTTGCCGTGAACATCAGGCATAGCCTGCGGTCATTCTCGCTTTTTTATTTTGTTTCAGAGCCGACAGGCTTTGGAAAATACATTTTATATAGGAAAGGTGGAACACCAAATGAATGAACAGGCAAGACCCAAGGCAATCGCACGGCGCATCACGCGCCCGCGCAAGGCAAGACCCATCCCGCGCAATTTGCAGTATCGGCTGTACCATCTACGCACCCGCCCCAAACGTCCTTATCGCCAGCGCGAGAGGAGGGGCTGAGGATGCCGGAGCACATACGGCGGGAACCCAAGGTGCTGGTCAGCACCGAAAACCTCACCGAGCAGGAATGGCTGGCATACCGCAGGCGGGGGATAGGCGGCAGCGATGTCGCCGCGATCCTCGGCATTTCTCCGTT
>NZ_FUYF01000028.1 GCF_900167555.1 Gemmiger formicilis
CACCATCGTCACCATCGTCACTCGGAGCGCTTGAGGGAAGCAAGCATGGGCGAAGTGTTGCCACAGGGCAACCCGCCGAAAAGCCTACGGGGACAGCCCCGAACCCCTGTGAGGCTGCGAGCGCATGAGAAAGCGCAGCGTTGGAATCAATGTCCGCGTCAGCGTCACAGAGAAACGAAAAATGACGCTGATGGCTAAACGGTGCGGGCTATCTCTCTCGGAATACTTACGCCAGCGGGCGCTGGGATATGAACCGGGTGGACACCCGCCCAAGGAGGTATTTGATGTATTGGACAAACTGGATGAAATTGCAGAGAACTGTTCTGCACGAGATGGCGCGGCCATCAACGCCCAGACTGACCGCTTGAGGGACCTGCTCATTGGCGGTAACTAAGATCTGGGCAATCAAGGACAGCTTACAGCGCGTCCTTGATTATGCCGCCAACCCGGACAAGACCGAATACGATGCTCTTGCCCAAACGCTGCACTATGCAGAGAACGATGCCAAGACCAAGCTGAATGAGAGCGCCCAGCTCGTCACCGGCATCCATTGCAGGGTAGGTGCGGCTTACAGCATTATTGCGCCATTCAATCGCGAACAAAATGCAACTAGACACGATAAGAGCAAAAATGCTTTCCGTGAAGACATTATGCAGTCTTTGGAGTTTAAGAATACGGTAGATTATGTTCTTGAAAATTCGCCAGAAAAAGGGAACCTTAGTCGAGATGTCGTTGAGGAAGCATATGGAAGACTTATAGACGAGTATTATACAGTTATGGAAGAAAGCACTGATAAGGCTCGGCTACATACAGATGAATAAAAAATGCCTTAATTGACTTCCATAGAAATCGATGTATGCTGTTATGACCATACGAACATAAAGCGTTACTTATATTTCTGTATAATATTTTCTCAAAGCCTATCTAAGTAATCATGCAATAGACTTTCTTGACATCTAAAGTGAATAGTAATATATTAATACTAATTGATGTCAATATGTATCAAATACAGGAGGGTGCCCTATGGATGCTGCTCAATTTGCAAAGATGTTTTCTGATAAGCATCTTTTCGAAATCAATCGGATGGAATATAAGTACACATCTGCCGCGGTAAAAGAATTCACGAAACTATTGCGGCAGGATTTCGCGCAAGAATTACCGCTTCAAGATTCTCGTGGGGAAATGCTTGTGTATTTACCCAATGTGGCGCGAATCTCAACTGCAGGAATGAAACAGTTGCTAACGGTTCCGGCGGCTAGAAGCGCGTTTGGGTTGCAGGCTATGACAGATGAAATTCATGCAACCTTACAGATTGAGAATATTCGCTCCACACGAAAGAGCATTCGCAGAATATTGGATGGCTATGCGCCGCGCGATGAAGAAGAAAACCGTATTTACGGAATAAAACGTGGATTAGAGTTTATTGCAAATCGCGAAAATAAAATTACAGAAGCAAATCTGCATACCCTGTATCAGATGACCGTTGGCAACTTTCTGAGCGACGATGACAAATTACAAGCGAACTGCTTTTATCGTCATGCTCCGGTTTATATTGTAGGTGGAGACCAAACGCGGGAAGGACTCGCAGCATCGCTGTTGTCTGAGGCCATGGCGCAGCTGATAAATTTTGCGAACCAGCGTGATAACATCAATGAACTGCATAAGGCCGCTATGCTTCACTTTACGCTTGCTTACTATCACCCCTATTTTGATGGTAATGGGCGCACAGCTCGTTTGTTCCATATGTGGTATCTTGTGCAACATGGCTATCCGGCAACGCTGTTCACCCCTTTTTCGCGCTATATCGCAGAGAACAAGTCGGGCTATTACAAGGCATATGAGCAGATAGAAAAGAATGCTTTGCTTACAGGTTATACAGATGTGACGCCGTTTCTGGCGTATTTCTGCGAAAATGTGTACGGTCGCCTACAATCTGATACCGAAGACACCCATGCCGATATGCAGGTATATAGAAATGCGATTGCGTCCGGGAGTGTAACAGAAAAAGAGCGCCAACTTTGGGAGTATGTGTTATCGGCATATGGCAATGAAGAATTCACCACGAAGCGCTTAGAAAGGGATTTTGGCAATGCTGCCTATGCAACGATTAGGACATTTGTGATGAAGTTTAGTTCTATGAATCTATTAAAGACCAGAAAAGCTGGTAATAAGGTGTTATATAAAGTGTTTTGACTTGAAAGGAATGCAGAACAATGGGGTTGTTAGATGTTGCAAGTGGTGCATCCATGTGGCGCGGCTATGAATATTATACGGAGCACAAGGTGCTGGCGCGTGATAAAGTTTCCGACACAGAGTATATGGGGATTGTTAGCGGTAGTGAGGGACGACAATATACAGCTTTTATAGATATTGAGCATCCCCGCAAATCCCATTGTAATTGCCCATTCGCAGCAGGACGGCGCGTGGTTTGCAAGCATCAAATTGCGTTGTATTTTACAGAGTTCCCCAAGGAAGCAAAAAAGTATAAAAAAGAAGTAGATGAATACGAAGAAGAACAGCAGTACCGTGCAGAGCATATAGATGAATTGGTTGAGGCTTTCATAAATGAGCAGACAAAAGCACAGCTTCGGGAGATTCTGATGGATGTACTGTACGATAGTTCGGATTGGACATTTGATGATTTTGTCCGCAAGTATATTGAGTAACTGCAAAGTTTAGGTGCAACTTCTATATTACATAAGAAGAGCAAGGTGTTTTCCATCCAGTGAGCGCGTAAGCTACAATTGAATGTGCATAGATAAGTTGTGTATATCGTAAGAGTCGTTTTTCAGCGTCGTAAAGAACGACGACAAAGTCAATGTAGAAAAAAGAAAGAAAACTGCATAAAAATATGCGGTGACATGATGTTTTTTTAGAAAACGCGGTGGAGCTTAGCTTGGCCGATTACAGGCATTCAGTCGGAGAACTACGGCAGGACGGTATAGACAGACGTTGAAACGTAAAATTTGTTGGTTCTGCACATTTACCGCCAAAACAAGAAAAAGCCCGTTGTTGGTTGTCACAACAGGCTTTTCCGACATTGCGCAGGGCTACTGCACAGTAGTGGTCAAATGGTGGTCAAAAAGCAAGTACGGAAAATATAGAAATTGAAAATATTAGGAATTTAATCGCTTGCGGATTTTTACCATGTGGTTTTTTACTGGTTGGTCGATAGGTTCGTTCACTCCAAATTCACATTGTGCGCGGTTTACATAGGTTAAAAAATTTCCTCTACCTGACGTTGCTCCTTTTCGTGAGTATAACATATATAAGTTGCGCAAGGAAGGATTATGCCCGGCTTTTCGCTGAAGGACAATTGATCGGGCTTTCTTTCCCATACGATAGTAGTACTTTGAAATAGTCTTGCCCCTGATATGAATGTGTGTACCATCAAAGGTAAAGCCAAGAAAATTAATGTATCGATTTTGACCATTTGAGTTAGAATCAAATACTGTTGCTACATTTTCTACGGAAGTTCCACTGTAATAGAAGTATTGCGTTTTATCTGGCTGTAATGTCAAATGCTTGACACCATGCAAAATACTCTTTATGTGGCTAAAAGCATCCGTTGCAATTTGCTTTTCTTCACACGGAATGATGATACAAAAGTCATCGCTATAACGCATATAGAATCCATTTAAAGCAGACACATAATCAACAATAGCTTTATCACAGTCAAGCATATAGACATTGGCCAATAATGCACTTATCGGCGAGCCCTGTGGAATCCCATAAGCATTTGGGTTCTTTTGCAAAAATGCATGCTTGTATTTGCGAAAATCATAGGGGGATAGTACTCGATCTTTCTTGTTTAGTTCTTCGTGTGACTTGAGGTGATTTAAAGTCAGTAAATCATTTAAATCCCATTTGCAATACTTTGTAACACTCTTATAGACTGCATAATAGTCATCAGGCAGTTGGCATACCCCAAGTAATTGACAAAGTTGTTGCTTGAGATAGAGGTGATCCAAATTATCGAAGAAGTTTGTGAAATCGCCAATCATGATATAGCACGGCGCATTTTTTTTGATGAAAGAAAAAGCTTCGTGAGAAAAATGGATGTTATTCTTTTTCAAATCAGATCTGTAAGCTACAACTGAATCAGAAATACTAATCTCATGAACCCTTTTGATGTACATTTCATCAAGTAGATGATTATAGTATTGATAGATGCATCGGTCTATATGTGATGCATAACATATCTCTCGCTTCTTTATTTTCTTGCCTTTATCTTTTGAATATTTCTCAAATTCAATTGTATAGTGAATAAAGGGATAAAAGGCGTGAGTGGCTACTTTCTCTGGGGAAGTAATATAATCGCTGCATTTGCTTAAATCAGTTCGGAAATCGAAATGCGCATATGAGCGTTTACTTTTTCTAATAGCAAAATCGCTGTGAACCCATTCGGATGGCGACATTGTATTCTCCTCCCATAAAGGCGAAATACCCACCAACACGGAGGATAGCATTCCTAAGTTGGCGGGTATACGTGAAAACTCTGTATTTGATTTTGCTCACTGAATACTCAATGCTTGTTAACCTGAAACACAGGCTATCCAAATGCGCTCAATCATCAGTTATGGTATAATTGATGAAGAAAGAGGTGCTATCAAGATGTTCTTGTTCTTCGCACTGGTCACAGCCGCGCGGCTATGGTCAGGGTCAAAGATTCTCGATGAAATTCTTTCAAATCTCATAGTCGAACAGTTGACAACAATTCTTTTCCTATATGCCTACACATATAGCATATTTAGTATAAAGCAAATCTCATTCCGATGCAAGTACATAAGGGTTAATATTTTATGAATTTTGCAATGCCTAAGTAAAAATCACTTACAGCAGCGTTATTTTAGCACAGTTTTATATCCCTGAAATTTGTGCAGCAGCCTGTTGCACAAATTCGGATTTGTTAGACAACCATCTCATCAAACAGAACCTTCAAAAAATCATCCACGCCGCCTGCAGCCTGAATTGTGGCAATCATTAAATCATCCGGGTCAACACGGGTAAAATCAATGACATATCCCGAATGGTGGGCAAGCTGCGAAAGAAAAACACGCTGGGTTCTGCCGTTGCCCTCTCGGAATGGGTGAAGCTCATTCGTTCGCTCGTAAAAGTCTACTATGGCAGAAATGAAGTGCGCTCTGTCTAAGCCTACAAGGAAATTCTGCTTTTTTAATCTGGCAAAGATGGCTTTCGCTGTGCTTTCAATTTGCGCAGCGGGGCAAAACTGTGTGCCTTTCTTTGAAATATCCACCGTTCGCGGCTTGCCCGCCCATTCGTATAAATCTTCAAACAAAAAGCGATGAATCGCGCAGTAATGCGAAAAATCGAAACTTTCTACTAAAGGTTTTTCTTCCCATAAAGCAGCCTTAGCCGGAACAATCGTACCTTCCACGGCATCCAAGTCGGACTGATTTTGAATGCCAAGTATATTTATTAACACCACAGTACCCGGATAGCACCCATCCTGCAAAGAATCCACTGCATAGTTTGCCATGGTATTTTACCCTCGCTGCGCCCTGCGCCGTGCCAGAATTTCAGCAGCCAAGGTGCGGGCATCTACTTTGCCGTCCATCAGGCGGCGGCAGTCGGCACGGGTCTGTTCGGTGACTTCATACCCCTCGATGCGCGAAGAAGCCAAAGCATTTTCCAATGCCTGTTCACGAGTAATTGGTGCCATATACAAAACCGCCTTTCGCTTTTTCATCAATTATATACGATAAGGCAACCAAATGCAATTTTTCTTGCAAAACTTCTTACCGCTTATTCCATAACCACCTGCATCAGCTTATCGTATCTTGAGGGCAATTTACAGATGTGGGTAGATGCAGAAGATTCATTAGAGTTATAAAATGCAAGCAGCCTGTATGCTTCATTACACACAGGCTGCTTAATCAAATTTATTATAATTGATGAAAAATCGGTTGCATTTTGTCAAAAGTACAAAACTTTTTGAAGCCAAGTGCTTTTAATTCCTGTTATGATACTGAGGATATCCCAGCAATACTTGCTATCCCTGATACCTTATTCTTTCTACCAGCGTTTCCTTTTTCAGATTACTGCTTAAAACACAGGAAAGCACAATTTGTAGAATACCAACCAGAAGAATCATAACAAGAATCGGGATAAGAGGAACGTGATAAACGTTCATTCCAAACATCCCATTATGCTTCGCATAGGAAAACAGTGCATAGCCAAGGGGCAGACCGGCAGCAAGTGCGACGCAGATGGTGCCAACTGTAAAAATCAAGCCCTGTATTTGTAAGCTCAGATTCAACTGCTTATTGGTCATGCCTACCGCTTGCAGCACACCGTATTCCTGCTTCTTCGTGGTGATATTGATGATCATGGTGTTTGCCAGATTCATAAACCCAATGAGACCGACAATTGCCATGAACAGATAGCAGCCAAGCTTCATCATACGGCTTGTGTATTCTGCAGATTGTAACTGTGCATGATAGGTATCCATTTTTATATGCGAAGTATTAGAAATCAAAGTATTCAGACTCTGTTCCACAGATGCAACATCTTTTTTATCACAGTCCACCCACAGATAGCCATAGGCTGTTCCTCTCGGATTCATGGAACGGTATACACCTTCCGGAATGACAAGATAAGTGTCCGCGCTTACAAAGGATCCTGCAATCTTTCCCTGATAGGTATAGGTTCCACTTCCATTCTCAAAGTCAAATGCAATGGATTCACCCGGAGCATATCCATCTTGTTTCATCCACGCCGACCAGCCAAAGAAAATATCACCATTCTTTACCGCCTGATCATAGTCCATAGAGCCAATATCCCCGTCTTGGCGCATAAAATCAAAATCATTTTCACTCACAATAGCAGCCGGAAATCTTGTTCCGTTCAGATTTACAGAGACAATCTCTCTCGCCATGACATCTGTCACTCCCGGAATGCTTTTGATTTCTTCAATCAGCGAATCATTCAATGGATTATCCGTCAGAATCGTATCCAGATTATTCTCCGGATAGGCTTCATCATAATTCAGGGAATAATCCAGCTGCAACTCAAATTGTCCATGGTTGATTGCAATCCGCGCCTCGTGCTCCGTGTCAATATTCCCAACATAATTAGAGATAATTACAAACAATACACAGGAAAGCCCCATGGTAAGAATCGTAGCAATGGTTCTTTTCGGATTGCCTGTCACATTTGCCATTGCCATGGAGAAAACGGTGACATCTTTTCTGCCTTTTCGTCTGCCCTGTTTTTGCGTTTTGGAGCCGTCAAGATACCGTGTCGCTTCGATGGGTGAAATCCGGGAAACAATTTTCATGGGTTTGCGCAGAGCCAAAACGATCGTAAGAAACGATACAAAAATGCAGATGAGCATAATTGTCAGTGAAAACAGAGGCACCTGATGGTTCTTGATTCCGGACTTTACCAGATTTCCCTGCTCCACCAGCCAGTTGAAGCTGACTTTTGCAATCAGGAAACCAAACAGCAACCCCAGCGGTATCGAAGGAACCGCCAGAAGAATGCCCTCACGAAAGATCAACTGCTTCATCTGCTTTCTGGTTGCACCCAGCGCCTTGATTTTTCCGTACTCCTGAACCTTCTGGGCAATCCCGACCTGGAAGATATTATAAATGACCACAACGGAAAACAGCACGATTCCGAGGATCAGGGTTCCACAAACCACAATCATTTCATAGCTCGGCTGCAATACCCACTGCAGGTAGAGGTCATTGATGATCACGTTTTTCTGGACAATGCCGCAGGAATCCGCGATTTCTTTTATAACAGGCGCAACATTATTCATAGATACATTTGCAAAATCGCTCAAGGTAAAATAGATATTATATTGCCTGTCACCCTCCGCAACACGCTCATTATAAAAATCCTGCGAACCGAATACAACATAGGAAGCCTCGATGGTATATTCATCCCGGTCATATAAAATCCCGCTGACAGTAAATTCCACCGGTGCGTATTCCGACTGCATGCCGGAACGGTACTCCAATGTTACGGTGTCTCCGACCTTTACATCATGGTATCCCACTGCATCAAAGAAAGCGCGTCCTGCGGCAATTTCCTGCGCCTTTTCCGGATAGGTACCTTCCTTCAACACATATTCCTGATTATAGGGAAGCATTTTCCTGACCGTTTCATCCATACTGACAAAGCCGCCATTTTCATTTCCTTTCAGGATGCCCTCCGTACACATGATGCCGATATCAGATATCTCAGCTCTGCGTTCCACTTCTTTTAATTGCGTACCATCTGCGGCGATAAACAGGCCGTAGTTGCTTCCGTATGAGCTTGCCGCCTGACTTTTCTGTAAACGTATCATTCCATTTCCAATTGTACTGATAATGACCAGAAGCATGGTAGTCAGGCAAATCGCCGTCATAATGAGGACACTTCTTGTCCGATTTCTTTTGTCGTTGCTGAATGCAATTTTGCTGATCGTCCTCAATTGAAATCCACCACCTGTCCATCCTCGATGACTAAAATACGGTCAGCAACCTGCGCGATCTCATCATCATGGGTAATCATTACAATTGTCTGTCCATATTTTTTTGCTGTCATCTTAAGCAGGGCGATTACCTCATCACTGGTCTTGGAATCAAGATTGCCTGTCGGCTCATCTGCAAATATAATTTCCGGACGATTCACCAGTGCTCTTGCAATTGCTACTCTCTGCTGCTGTCCTCCGGATAACTGATTTGGCAGATTATAAATCCGGTTTTCAATTCCCAGAGTTGCAATAATATCATTTACATACGCTTCATCCACTTTTCTTCCATCCAGCCCCAGTGGCAGTACAATATTTTCCCAGACATTAACAGATGAAACCAGATTAAATGCCTGAAAAACAAATCCGATTTTTCTTCTGCGGAAAACAGCAAGGGCATCTTCCTTCATCCTGTATAAATCTTTCCCCGCTAAAGTAACGCTGCCTTTTGTCGGGGTATCAAGCCCTCCAAGCATATGAAGTAATGTACTTTTACCGGAACCTGACTTTCCGACAATTGCGACAAATTCTCCCTGTTGAATCTGGATATTCACATGATTGACGGCTTTGACCTGATTTTCCCCCGTCCCATAAAACTTACAAAGCTGCTTGGTTTCTAATATCACACTCATGTGTTGCCTCCTTTTCATCTTACATCCAAATTGTATCAGGGCAATCTTTCATTTCACTTTCAAAAAACGAGCAGAAGTCTTACAGAATTGTAAGATTTCTGCTCACTTAAAATTTAACCAACATATGGTAATTGAATCACAAACGTGCTTCCTTTTTTCTTTTTGCCGGAGGTTACCGTAATCGTACCTGCGTGTTTTTCGATAATTTCTCTCGATAGAAAAAGTCCGATTCCTGTACCACTCTTTTCCATGACTTCCTTGGAACTTCCTCTGTAAAATCGTTGAAAAATTTTGTGATACTCATTCTGCGGAATACCGATTCCCTGATCCTCAATTTCCATTCTTACAAGATCGTTTCTTTTTTGTAACCGGATAAATATTTTTGAACCACACGGACTGTACTTGACCGCATTATCCAGAACGTTGATCACAGCTTCACCAAGCCACTTTTTGTCCTGCATAATCGTGCATGTTTCCAGCTCTTTTTCATAGTCAAAAACGAATTCAATTTCTTTCTCATCCGCTTTAGGATAAGTGCGGTTCACAGCAGATATGACAGTATCCATAAGCGGAAGTTTTTTCTTATTCATCTGAATCAGTCCGGTTTCCATCTTGGATATTTCAAGAAGCGACTGCAATAATGTCTCCAGTCCATCCAGAGCACTCCGACACCGGATACGAAACTCCTCCTGTTCTGTGGCACTTAAGTCATTCTGCATCAGCACACTAAAACATATATCCAAAGCTGCAACCGGTGTCTTTAGCTGGTGAGAAATATCAGAAACCATTTCTTTCGTGCTCTCTTTTTCTGCCCGTGCTTCTTCCTTTAGCAACTGAATATGATGTCCGATTGCTTCAAGCTGGTCATTCAATTTTTCCAGTTCTGCATGATTTTCCGTTTTCAGTAAATCATCAAATTTGTTTTCACGAAATCTGATCAGAGTTTCTTCCAACTGGTCTAAAGTCTTCTGATGACACGCATCTTCTTTTTTCTTCCAATAAAGTAAAAAAGTCAAAAGAAGCACGCATATCACAGTGCTTACAGCACCGGTCACCATAACCTGATGCCGGAATTGCGAATAAAATGTATTCCCTTTATTCCCCCAGTATCCATATTGCTCCAATAATCGCCTTCCCTGTTCGTTAGTTTCAATATCCTTATCCTTAAGCAATTCCGAAACAGCATCCAGCCCGGAAAATTCTTCCTTTGCAGCAATCTCTGTCATAAGATTCATTTTATATTTATAATCTTCATAAAACACATGCGTGGTAAAGCAATTTAATATTGCAAACAATACTATGACAGGTAATACCAAGGAGAGCACTACGGTAATCTTCTTGCGATATCTCTTTGTCACTGCCTTACCTCCTGATTCCATATATACCCAAGACCTCTGATATTCTTTATATAGACCGGTGCAGCCGGATTGTCTTCGATTTTCTCACGGAGTCTTCTGATATTGACAGCGATTGTATTTTCATCCACAAAATCCCCTTCCAGATCAAACACATTTTCCAATATTTGTGTTTTTGAAAGAATCTGTTTCGGATTCTGAAGAAAAAAAGTCAGCATTTTCAACTCCGTTTTTGTCAGATTGATTTCACGATTCTTTATCAGGACTTTCATTTCTCCTGCGATAAATACGATATCTCCCGAAATCATCTTTCCGGCTTCCGTTTTCTCCTGTCTGCGGCGGAAATGTGCTTCTATTTTCAAAAGAAGTACCGAAAGACTAAACGGCTTTGTAATATAATCATCTGCCCCTGCTTCATATCCCATGACCTGATCCATCTCTTGATCTAGTGCTGTAAGACAAATAATGTATGTATTATAATTGCATCTCATCCACCTTACAAATTCCAGTCCATTCCCATCCGGAAGATTCACATCACAAATGGTAACATCCACATTATTATCACTTGCAATTCTTTTCGCTTTTTTCACTGATTCTGCTGAAAAAACCTCATATCCGGATTTTTTCAGTGAAAATGTAATTCCACGATTTAAATTTTCATCATCTTCAACCACGAGTATACCTGGCATAGCATATGCACCTCTCTTTATTAACTATCTTGCATTTGCTGGCTGTATCAGAGGACAGATGGCCACATAATCTTCCACTCAAAGTACTCTGCCTGTGTGATCTCTCCCGCATACAACTTCTTCTGAACCGCAGCTCAATCCTTTAGAAAATCATCCAAAATCGTATCATCGAACCACATCGCCACGGGGGAGCGCGGCGGCCAGTTATCGTTGTCATCATAGTGCAGCGCAAGGTTTGGGTTGGCATTATACCGTGCTGTGCCGCGCTCTGTGGGCACCAGCTTGATAACGCCGGGCTGCTCCTCGTCCAGCCAGAAAAGCTGCTCCAGAATATCATTCGCCGGGCCGTTTCCGCCATCGGAAAGTGCCAACGGGGAAACACGCAAAGCCTCTGCTATCTGATTTAGCAGGGGCTTTTGGGTACACGGTAATATTCTCTAATTTCGAACGAGTTATAGGTTACACTATATTGTAAGTAATCGCGCTATTCGCTTGATTACAATCAAGCAATTCAAAAAAATCGAAAAAGTTAAAGAGTACACTGTAACGCTGCCGATAAAATGTAGTATAGCAATACAGTTTTGCTGCAAAGCTCTATATAAAGGCACAAGTGCTAGTCCCATAAAAAGAACTACTAAATCTGTAATGGACAAGCAAGATAAATATAGTATGGTGTTGATTGTCTCATTGAACACTGTACCGTAAGCAGGATAACCCTTTTTCTTTTTCTCATTTCCACTGGCGATTGCACCTAATGTGGCAAATAATAACCCCAGCAAAATTGAAATTGCCGTACATACCGTTTCCAGAACACTCGTGCTAATTGGGGAAATTAACGTCAGACCGATTCCAAAGCTAATTGGTGTTGCCATAAAAATTACGCGATGGCGTAAAGAAGAAAGCATTTTCCAGTAATCACAGACAATTTCACGGATGTTCAGAAAAGAATTTTTCTTTCGCAAACATCGGTGTACAAGGGGTACAAACAAGATAAAATAGAAATGAGGGGCGATAGAGCGGAAATGTCAGATTTTCCACTCTATCTGAACATGGTCGCTGGTGGCCTTGATTGTAGAGATCAAGCCATCGGCGGCTTTTCTTTTGTCGTCAAAATCTATGCTGTCCCAGTTGTCGAGATAATAGGATAACTTCTTTATCTGCTGGGGAGATATGGTTTCAACGCTCAATTCAGCGATTGCCTTTGAAATGGTCTGGCGTCGGGTGTCCAGTTCTTCAATTTTTTTGTTAGCGTAGGCAAGCAAGGTCGCATTGGCTCCGGTCAGCGTATCCAGCAGCTTTTCAATTTCTGCCTCCACCTGTGCCAGCTCCACTTGATAGGCGGTCAGTTTCGGATTGACTTTTTCCTCCCTGCCGTGGAGTATCTGAAAATCTTTGAACTTTTCCTGCATGGTCGAGAAAATGAATTGCTCAAATTCTTCTTTGCGGATTTTCCCGCAGCCCGGACAGCCTTTGTTTTCCGTCCGTTTGGTACAGCGGAAATAGCCGGTGCTGTTTGGTACATGGGTGGCTTTCAGAGCATACCCACAATGCCCGCATTTGATTTTTCCGGCCAGCCAAGTATTTTTTGGTTTCCGTCCCTGCTGGAAGGTGGTGTTTGCCATAAGTTTTTTCCGACATTTCAGCCATGTGTCAGAGGAAATGAGTGCTTCGTGGGGAGCGATAACAAGTATCTGGTCTTTTAAGCACCTGTCTTTGTCCTCCTTCACATCCCGCCCCTGATAGAGATAGCAGCCGTTTGTTCCGGCAAAGTCAGAAGCGTCATTGACAATCGCTGCACCCTGACTCTTGAAAAATTCGTACAGCTCCAAGTCGGCCTGTGCATAAACGGGGTTTCTTAAAAGCTGGGAAAGAAATGTACGGAACATGGATTTGCCATAAATTTTTATGTCATGTTCCTCGAAGTATCGAGTAATATCTCCGAAGGAGGTTTCCGGTTCAGCGTACATTTCAAACATCAGCCGAACATGGTCGGCGGCTATGGGGTCGGCAACCATTTTCTTTGTGCGGATACCCTCTACCACAGTAGGCTCTAACTGATAACCGTATGGTGCCTGTCCGCTCATGTGAAAGCCTTTCAGGCACCGTGAATAGTAGGCGTCTGTGACACGCTTCTGAATTGTCTCACGTTCAAGCTGGGCGAATACAATGCAGATATTCAGCATGGCCCGGCCCATCGGGGTCGAAGTATCAAACTTTTCTGTGGATGATACAAACTCCACATCATACTCTTGAAACAGCTCCATCATCGTTGCAAAGTCCAGAATAGAGCGGCTTATACGGTCCAGTTTATACACGATGACCCGCCTGACCTTTCCCTTGCGGATCTCGCCCAACAGCTTTTGAAACTCCGGCCTGTCCGTATTTTTACCGGAATAGCCTTTGTCCTTGAATACCCGGCAGCTCCCACCTTTCAATTCATACTTGCAAAAGTCGATCTGACTTTCAATGCTGATACTGTCCTTGCGGTCTACTGACTGTCTTGCGTAAATACAATCTTCTCTGATAAATTCCATATTGGGCTCCTTTCCTTGTTGGAATGGAGCTACCAACCTTACAACTATATTATACCATCAGCAGCCCCGGACAACAATGTTGCGAATGATTAGGGAAATCTGTCCCCATATTTTCTGAACACCTCATAAAGACAACGCTCAATTTCTTTTTTGCGCTGTGCTTTCTCCTTCGGGGGAAGTACCGGCGTGAGGCTTTCCAGCACAATGATCTTCCCTTGAAATGCGACAGACTTTGTTTCTCGTTCATAAGTGACAGCTTGCGTCATTGAAAACCTCCTTTGCGAAAGTGCGTGTATATGCCTGCCTTTCCCGCTTGTCCTGTGGGGAAATGTCAAAAGGCGACACCCAGCAGGTGCCGCCCTTTGAGCTTTCTCCACTTCGGGTCGATATGGCCCGAGCTCAGTAAGGACTGGAATGGTACTTTTCTTTGGCGTCCTCCACGCTGTTGAGGTCAAATACTTCATAAAGCTGCCCCACAACACGCCGTATATCCTTCTTTGAAAATCCGCAGTCCTCCATTGCCATAATGACATAACCGCGGCAGGCGTCATTGCTCCATTCGTCCGTTTCCAAGCCGGGGATCATTCCAAACGCATTTCCCATAAACAAGTGCTCCTTTTTTGAAAAGATGGGGAGCCACGCCGGATCGGTTGGCCTATCATCAGACAGCATTGCCGGGGGCTCCCCATAGGTTTTCACTTCATTTCAGACACACCGGACGGACATAGGCTTCATGCCCCATAGTATTTCAACTCTCCCCATTCTGATGGCAAGGCGTTCTCATTGCCTGCGACGGCTCACGGCTTGCAAGGCCGCTTCAACGCTCGGACTGTGACTAAACGCAAGTATCCGGGTTCTGCGCCTGTTCCGGTGGAGCCAGCCTTGCCCCACCTATGGCATGGACCTGTTCGCTCGCTCAGTTTTACAAAGACTGTATTCTCTGAAATCCGAGGTCATGGCGGGTCTGTCACACAGCGCGTTCCCCTTCGTATCCGGGTGTCTTTTTATTCGATTTTCAATCTGCATGAGGCTTGTCTGAACCTCGAGCCATTGTGACCCGAAGTGTTTTGCCTCTCATAAGCCATTTCATTTTCCGGCCTAAATCGGTACGCCTTACAAAGAATTTTTCAAAATTTTTTCTAAGCGCCGCAGACCTCGCTCGATTGCGACACGAACCACTTTTTCATGGACGCCCTCTGCCCGGGCAATGTCCTGTTTGGTCATGCCGAGAATAAAATGAGCATAAATCCGTTTTGCCTGTTTGTCCGGCAGACTGGAAATCGCTGCGTGAAGCTCCTGCATGGTCACTTTCCGCTCATACAGTTCATGGGGAGATAAGGCAACAAAGACAGCTTCATGCTCCAGCCCGTCATCCCGATCAAGGGAATAGTAGGCTTTGTGGCGGTATGTACGCAG
>NZ_FUYF01000042.1 GCF_900167555.1 Gemmiger formicilis
ATCACGCGTCCCGTGCGCAGGTCAAGCTGGCGCTCACGCCGTGCGCCCAGCATATCATTGACGAACTCCTGCGCCTGATATTCCACCAGCGCGGCGACTTCTTCCCCGTAGCTGCTCCCCTGCCCCTGCAAGAGAATGGCATCCACATCGGTTTCTTCCAGCAGTACATCCAAATCTGAACTTGCCTTGGAGCGGATACGGTTGTACAGCAGAATCACGCCGTTTTCCAGTGAATCACAGGTGGACAGGTCGGCGCGGCCATTCTTCAACAGCAGATAGTCCGCCGTGAAACCGCCCACATCCAGAATCAGCGCACGCGGCACGGTTGCCAGCTCGCCCAGCATCATGGCCGCCGCTGCAAATGCCTGCGGATAGCACTGCACATCGCGGATCAGGATACTGTACAACTTGTCACGGTAGGAGAAGTAGATGGGGTCCTTGCGCTTGAAGTAGCGCACGAACGCTTTGTTCTGTGCGCCGAAGTGTGCGGGCGGCAGACCGATGGCAAGGTCAATGGGCATCAACCCGGAGGTATACGCGCCCTGCGCTTCGATTTCCTCCGCGATGGCAAACAGCGACAGAATAAAGAAACGCTCGTCTGTGGTTTTGTCCTTCTGGTACGGGATGCGCTGTGCGGACAGCGTATAGTAACTGCCGCCGTATTTCAGTACGTCCCTACCGTAAGGTCTGGTTTTGCTTTTCTGTACACCGGAAACAATGGCGTTTCCGTGGACAGTTTTGACCTGTTTGTTGCCGTGGTCGATAGCAATAAGCATAACATCAGCTCCTTTCGATGCTTATATTTACCTTATACGTTTTGAATACGTCATTTCCCAACAAATTTACGCATTATTTTTTCTTGTACGCAATGATGCGCATTATTTATTTGTTTGCATTTCCCTGACGGGTGCGCTATAATGGGCAAAGTAAGTAAAAACACAGGAGTCCGTCATGAATAAAACGCTTGAAATCAGTGCCATGCAGTATGATTTTCATACCTTGCTGAAAGTTTCCGATATATGCGGCCTTACCGGCGAAATCGGCTTCCATGATACAGACACAGGCTACCTCGTCAGCTTTCCCGATGATGACGGCAAGGCCGAGCAGCGGATGGCCGAGTACAAGAAGCGGCTTGTCGATCTTGAAAACAATATCTGGAATCGGTAATTTATGTGACCCGCCGGGGAAAATTCAATACAATTAAAGTAACAGCCCCTTCTACTGAGATTGCATCAGCGGAAGGGGCTGTATTTATATTGTATTCAGTATTTCCAACGCCCTTGATAGGGGCATCACTTTCTGGCACTTAGCCTTTTGGGAGTCATATCTTACTTTCTTACCGTCCGGCATTACTGCTATGGCGTTTTCTGTCAGGACGGCTGCTTTCAATTTGGGAACATAGCGGTGTACCTTTCCCTGCCGATCAATCTTGGCATGAGGCATGATGAGTTCCGCTGTTCCCAGCTTGATTTTTGCTTCTTTCGGCAGCGGTGAAAGCCACTTGTAGGTTTCGCGCTCAAAAGCGGTATCCCACATAGAATACTGATAAATGCGCCCACCGAAGAAATTGTCCTGCTGTTCCCTATATTCAAAGTGTTCTGTCTGCTGCGTTACCATCTGCGCCACACGGGCGGCATTCAGTTCCATTTCCTCTAAGCGGATGTACTCATGCCGTTGGTGTTCACAGTAATAGCCACAGCTGATATTGACCGCTGCAGTTTCCAGATACGGCGCAATATAGGATATATCACTGCATGAACCACCCGCTGTTTCAAATCCGAACGAGGTGATGAAGTCCTCAAACTCCGGGTTATCGCAGCGGTAAAACACGGCATCATTGCTGCCCCGGCGGTCAAGCTCTACGATGTAGTTTACCTGCGGTTGCAACGAGCCTCTTGTGAATTTCTTTGCACCTACGCAGCCGACTTCTTCGTCCTCACAGAACAGCACATGACAGTTTGCTGTACGCAGGATCTGTAAAATTATCCAGACCCCGCATCGGTCATCGCCGCCGATTCCCTGCGGTGACATAGCTACAGCCCCATCTGCCGAATAGCATACCTGTTCGACAGGCTGACGGTGAACCGTGTCCATGTGAGCCACCAGCAGGACGGGGATTGTTCCCTCGGCATACAGGTAGCCGGGCTTATCGGTAACGGGGTAACCCCTGCTTTTCAGCTCGGCTTTTAGCCTCTTTTTCAATTCCATCTGCGGCAGACGCAGAATGGTTTCAAACGTCAATTCTTGCATGGATTCCTCCTTTATGCGGCAAGGCCGTTCATCTGGTTCGGGCAGAATCGATTGGCACCGATGGAAAGGCAGTCTCCATGAATCGTACAGTTTCTGCATACGCCAACAACCTGCTCATAGCAGGCAGGGCATATCCCACGCTGCTCACCGGAACGAGCAATTCCGATACGCGGCATACCGATAAACTTTTCTTTGCATACCGTACATTCATAGCTGCACTCATTGCAATAAAAGTGCTCATCAATATAGCGCCCATATCCATGCACTGTTTTGCCGCAGCCTTTGCAGACAAACATACTGCCGCATTCTGCACAGCGTATCGAGCGGTGATTCTTCTGTTCCCCGCCGCAGCAGACACATCGAGCCACGGAACCAATCGTCATTTTGCCATAGTCGGTCTCCCCTTTCAGCAGAGAAGCAACCGCATACCCATACGCATAGTCAGGATAGTGGTTGCTGTCCGCCGCAGATTCGCAGTAAGGTTCGGTTTCTTTTCCTCGCTTGATCGACCACAAGTTCGGCTTGTCAAGGCAAGTTGCAATCGCCTGCTGGACGATGCTGCGATACAGGGTTTTCTGGTCTTCCAAATCTGTAGGATACAGGCGTGATTGCAGCAAAACATTATCCTTATAGCAGAAAATTTCTCGCGTGATGCGAGGGGCTGTATGGAAGTCCTGCGTGTACTCGTCACTGACCGTGAAGAAAATCATACTAACGGCATCGCCCATATAGGACTGGCAGCCACCGCGATAGCCGCCACCATCCAGGCAATGGCAGGAACTCCAAGTGTTGTCGCGGTTAGACATTTCGAGAAAATCGCAGGGGTGGATTGACAGCACTGCGGTTTTCTCAATATGCGCCGGGTTCAGGGCATCGGCCAGCCGTGCAAACAGCGCGTTGTAAGGTTTGACCGTGCGCATATAACGGTTGTCCGGCTCGCCTGCTTCCGCTTCTTCCTCGATTTGGTCAAGATGGAATTTCAGGCAAAGTCGATTGATAATGCGGCTCGCCTTTTGCCCCGGTGCGCACTTGATGCCGCCGTACTGTCGGATCGTGTCCAAGCGGTATTCGTTTGGTATCCGGGCATAGTCTGCGGTTGATGCGCGCAGGGCTGTTTCAAAGTTTTCGTACACCGTATCATCTGTGCAGGCCCTGCGGCCCAGTTCCAGTATGGCGGCGCGCGTTTCATCTACCGTAGCACGGTCGATCTCTCGCCGCTCCTCCACGCGGAACACGATTGCCAGTTCTTTTTCATTCCATAGCGGATGCCTACGCAGAAGCTGTAAAAGCCCCTGCTTCTGTTCGTACCATTGCGTAAGGTTTGCTGTGACGCCTTCTTCCGAAAACGGCTTTTGATACTTGTGCATGACCTCGTAAAATTGCTGTTTGAGTTCGTCCATCATTGTGATCTCGCCTTTCTTGAATTTTTATTTTTAACGCCGGGCGGCGCTAAACCAAAATAAAAAAGCGAGAACAACTTTTCTTCGCTGCCAATAGCAGCACAAAAGTCATTCTCGCTTTATGCGGGGTGCCCCCCGTGGATAAAAAATGCCCGCAATGCGCAGACCAGACGGTCAGCGGCATTGCAGGCACAAAGTACAAAAATAACAACGTGCGTCAGCGCAAATTGCTTTGCAGGACACATAAATCACTTACAAGAGTATGATACCATAGTTTGCGGAAAACGTCAATTTGCTGCTGAGGATATTTCGAGCCCCCTAAAAAACAGCATATGTACTTTATTTTTCTGGTTTGCGGTTCAATGATTTGGTCAAAATTCTATTTTTCTATTGTTTCTACAGTAACACCCGACTTAAACAAAAGATTCCTACATAACATACCAGATAATAAACTTTTGCTTTGCGGGTAAAATCCCTTATTAAAAATGCGTAGACAAAAATTCCATAGCACAGTAACACTGCACCGTGAACTGGCAACAGTTTTAGTGAGCCAACTCCCAGAAACATTTCCGCAACGAAGGCAACAAACATCGGCGGAAGCATTGTCGCACTTATATCAATCAATTCGTGAATTTCAAACTTTTGATTTTTGAAGGATATATGTTGCAGAATAACATACACCATAATTCCCATCAAACTTCCCAATGTGTTTACAATAAAATCATCTATGTCTACGACACCGGTTTTTAGAATGAACTGCGCGCTTTCTATAAAGAATGTTGTCAAGCATGACATTCCGACTGCCTTATATACGCGAAAATGCTTTTGGTAATAACAGTAAATTATTCCAAACGGTACAAACATTACCATGTTATAAAGCATGTCCCATGAAATAGGATTGCGACCATATTGCAAGTTTTCTCTAACACTATGGAACGGCAGTAGATTAATTTCTTCCACCCGCGTTAGTTGACCACCCATAATTGTCATAATCACGTTAAAACGTGATACGCACATACAAAATACTATCACAAAATATAATATAGTCATAAACTGGAAGCTATGTTTTCTTCTGCTTTTCATAAACGGTTGCCTCTCCAATGTGTTTGTTATAGTTTTTGCTGTCAGGTTTCCTTCGATTGATTGTTCTGCGCTATATTTACTATATGGTACTTATTCGTTTGCAAAAATATCATTTCCGTCCAGATAAAGATAAGGTTCTTCCCTCTCCGCAAATCCATTGATAGCTATGAACCCAATCTGCTTGACTGTGAGTTCTTTGATGGCCTCTACCTGTTGGACCTCACGATGAATTTCATCAAGGGTCATCGGCTGGGCATAATATTTTGCTTCGTAAATCTCATATCCATCGGCAAATTCCAGGGCGACATCAAACTCACCATTCTTGCGATGGGCGGGGTCGTCATAGTAATAGCTGCCAATATTGCGTACCCCCTTCATTTTACCGGAACGAACCTGATGGCTGAAATAGTCGCGGCAGATACCCTCAAATCGGCGGGAGATAAAATCCGTCAGGGCTGGCGCTATATACTCATCATAGAATGCTTCGGCCCCCAAAACCTGCAAGGCACTGGCATTCTTGTAGATAAAAGTAAAGTAAAACCGCAATAGATTGTCGTTGATTTCAAAAGTGGACTTCTTATTATCTCCAATCTTGTTGATAGGGCTATTGCGCGCGATGATTTCAAGGTCGATCAGCGATTTTATTTGTTTGGAGAGGTTGCCGGTCTTTTTTACATCCAGCTTATCTTCAATTTCTGTGTACCGCTTCTTCCCGTTTCCAATGACCGAGAAGATACGCTCGGCATTGATTTTGACAGAGTAATCCGAGAGCAGCAGTTGGCTGGCATAGAGATAGACAGCACTCATAGGGTTGAGGATCGTGCTGATAATGTTTTCCCGAATTGTAGCCGTAGGTTGCAGCGCTTGATTGACAAAAGGCGAGCCACCAAAAACGGCATAGTGCGCCGCCTTATCATAGGGAGTTTTGTCAGGATAGAATTTTGCAGCTTCCAAATAGTTCAGCTCGTTGAGCTTGATCGTTACAGCAAAACGGCCATACAGGGCATTCTTTTCCTGCAACGCATCTTTCATCATGCCGATGTGGGAGCCGGAGAGAATGAGTTCAATATTGACCAGCCGATTATCAATGATGTTTTGGAAGATGGAATCGACAGTTGCGGAGTCGTTCATAGCTTTGAGATAGGGGTATTCATCAATGACGACAACGATTTTCTCCGGCAGAGCATTCAGATATGCGAACACATCCTGCAAGGTACCAAAATTCAATGGCACAGGTAGGATTTTTGCCCGGACCAATTCCTGCACAAACCCGCTGATGTTGTCTTGCATTGTACCTTTCAGGCACTCAAAGTAAACCGTCCGATAGCTGCTCGATTTGAGTGCTTTCTGAATCAGGGTGGTCTTGCCAACTCGACGTTTGCCATAGACCATTGCTGCTTTTCCAATATAGTCTTGCTGTAAAAGCGCCAGTTCTTTCTCACGGCCAATAAACATATCGCGCCTCCAAAATCGTTGAATTGCAATTCGTTGAATTTCATTTCAGCATTATTGTAGCATCAACTCTATAGAAAAGCAAGTACCTAAATGAAAAAGCAATACTCTTTTTCCCAAACAAAAGCCTCCAACCTATGCACAATACCGCATAGATTGGAGGCTTTCTCATATCAGGTGGTTATCTTTCTTGGTGGGGGAGTTCTTCATTCTCAACCCCAGCCAACTTTCCAGCGTCTGCAAATCGCTGAACAGAATGTCGTAGACCTCATCACTTACCAGCGGCGTATGGGCTTCATACGCCGCACGGCAGCGGTTCAGGCGGTCTGTCAGTTCCCGTAGTTTTCCGATGAAAGCGGCTTTTTCCTGCCATTCCTCAGTTTTCATTGGCTTTTGGGGGCGCATCGGCCGAAATTCAACTCGTGGATCACCGACAGGATGGTTTCATCGTCATCCCAGTCGGCAGAAAACGCTGTCGGCGCGTAGGGGCCGTCCAGTAAGACCATTACTCTCCCCTGCTCTATGCGCAGGGTCACATCCTTGCGCCGGGCGCAGACGATGGCGAGATTTCCAAGTTGCTTCATAAGACAAGCACTTCCTTTCTTACGCGGCCTGCAAAGCCATTGGCAGCACCTTGCGGCTCCACAGGTCAACAAACTTTTTTACTTCTTCCGTAGGGTCGCTGTTGTGGTCGCCATGGATTTGCTCGATTTTACCATTGCGCACCTCCACGGTCACATACGGCTTTTTTGGTTCTTCCACGCGGCGGACAAACACGATCAGACATTTTTTCGCTGCCACTCGCTCAATATAGGTGCCGACACAGTGGTGCAAAGCCTGTCCTTCTGCGATGAGGTCATCGGTTTGCTTGGGGCAGACAATTTGCAGTTTCTTTGAAGTGAGGTTAGCCTTTTCTGCCAAATGCTCATATACTTCACGAAATGCACGCTTTGTTTGCTCGTCCCTACACTTCTTAATGTATCGGCTCAACTCGTCATGGGCCTCATTGCAGTGTTTGGGAAACAAAACCTGACTGCTTTTCATATCATAATTCTGTTCTTGACACATTTGCAGATAGTCGCTGTAAGTCGAGATTGCTTCTTCCATCGGGGAACGATAGAGGAAAG
>NZ_FUYF01000018.1 GCF_900167555.1 Gemmiger formicilis
TTTGTGTATTATCGAGCATTTTGGCAACGCAGATGCCGTGCCGCAGCCGCCGGAGCGGTGCTTAAGCCGTAAGGCGGGAATTATGCGGTGTTGCCTTAGGTTGGCCGCTGCAAAGCGTTACAAATCGTTCCGCAGCTTTACGGCACTCCGTTCGGCGATGCACTGCTTTAAGGCGTTGATCATCTTGGCTTCGTCCAGCGGTTTGGCCAGGTGAATATCCATGCCCGCCAGACGGCTGTCCATAATATCCTCGGAAAAAGCATTGGCGGACATGGCAATGATGGGGATGATTTCCGCGTCGGGGCGGTTCATGGCGCGGATGGTTCTGGCGGCGTCCCAGCCGTTCATACGCGGCATCATAATATCCATATAGATCACGCCGAAACAGTTGACGGGCGACCAATGGTCGCCTCTACACACGCAATAAGGCAAAAATGCAATTTTTTGACGGTCTGATATACTATATATATAAGGTCTACTGCAACACACCGCAAAAGGCAGCCCCCTATAGTTCGCTAAACTTTGATTTAGCGAACTTGTGCATTTCTCTTTTACGGGAGGCTTTTGCTTCCCGATGCCCCCTGCTCCCGTCATCTCGTTCTCCCTGCCGATGACTTTTATTTCCGCTTTACATGGGCAGCGCAACGGTAAATACGGTTCCTGCCCCTTCTGCCGGCTCATCCTGTACTGTACCGCCGTGCAGTGCTGCAATTTCCCGCACCAACGCCAAACCCAGTCCTGCGCCACCCATTTCGCGGCTTCTGGATTTGTCCACACGGAAAAACGGTTCAAAGATGCTGGTCCTGTATTCATCGGGAATACCGCAGCCGGTATCTGCAACGCGCAGTATTGCTTTGCCATTTGACTGGCTGATCGTAATCTGCACAGAACCGCCCGGCTGATTGTACTTGATTGCATTTTCCACAAGGTTGAACAGCATACGGTAAATCAGGGCATCGCTTCCGATAATATGAATATCCTCACATTCCTGATGCAAGGTGATCTGCTTTTTCTGGGCCAGCGGCGTCAGATCCGTCACAATTTCATCTGCCAGCGGCGCAAGCTCAATGCAGTCATCCCGCGGAACGGCCTGCAAATTGCTCATTTCCAGCAGGGTCCGTACAAGCGCCGATAAACGGGCTATCTGCTCTGTCTGAAAATGTACCAGCTCTGCGGTTTCCGCGTCCGTATTCATGTGATCTTCGGCGAAGATTTCCAGTTTTGCCTGCATGATGGCCAGCGGTGTTTTCAGCTCATGGGCTGCATTCCCGGCAAACTGCCGCTGTAGGTCAAAGGAATGGGCCAGGCGATTCAGCATTTGATTGACAGATTGACTTAGCTGCCGAAATTCCGCAACGGTATTTTCTTCCAGCCGTACATCAACCAGATTATCCTGATCGACCTTCTCGGCCTGCTGTGCCAGCTCTTTCAGTGGTTCCAGCGCTTTGCCGCTGATAAAATAAGCAATCGCTGCGCTGAACAGCGTCACCACTGCCGTAATGCACCACCCTTTGCGGCCAAAAATCGTCTTTGTATCGTAAACCTCTTGCGAGAATTGCACCAGAAAGTCTGACATCTGATCTTCGGGGATCTCTATGGTCAGATCCTCCCCGCCGTCCTGTTGATATTGTAAAACGTACCCGTTCAGATTGTCCATACCAGAGGCGCCGGAGCGATACAGCAACAAATTCAGGCAGATGCAGGCACCCGCAATCAGTAATGCCGTCATAAGTGTGATGCGCCATTGCAAAGATAATCGCTTCATTGCTCGCTCTCCCCCACTTCATAGCCTTCTCCGATGCGGTTTCGGATAGGATCATACCCCAGTGCCGCGCGCAGCTTTTTGCGCAGCGCCGAGATATGCACCCGAATCGAGTTGCTGAACGCATCTACGCGGCCGTCCCAGACATGTTCCATCAATTCCTCCTGACTGACAGGGCGTCCCTGATGCAGAAGCAGATATTCCAGAACACTGCTTTCCTTGCGGGTCAGTGGAACAGGTTGACCGTCCACCATAGCCACCCGGCTCTTGGTATCAAAGCTCAGTCTGCCGCATCGCAGGCAAACATTGCGCTGAATAAACTGCCGCCGTGTCAGGCTGCGGACGCGGGCTTCCAGTTCGGCCAAATGGAATGGCTTGGCCAGATAATCATTAGCGCCGGCGTCCAGGCCTTCCACCTTGTCCGCAATTTCACTGCGGGCCGACAGAATCAGAACCGGCGTTTCCAAATCGGTCTTTCGCAGTGTGCGCAGAACTGTCATTCCATCCACTCGGGGCAGGTTCAGATCCAGCAAAACAAGGTCATACCGCTCTGCCGCCAGCATTTCCAGCGCGGTTTCCCCATCACCGCAGTCATCTGTTTCATACCCTGCACGGTGCAGCTTTCTGGCAACGCTTTCCCGCAGGGACGGCTCATCCTCAACCAGCAGCAAACGCATAATAAACGCTCCTTATATAAACTGTGTTTCTGTTTACTACCATTATAACAGCTTTTGCTAAAATCTGCGTTAATTTTTTCTTAGCAGAAAATTTATACCCGTTGTGCTATACTGATCTCATCAAAACAAAAAGGAGGATCGAAATGTTGAGCAAAAAGGCAATCGTTCAGGTGCTTTTTCTGCTGGCTGCCGTTATGATGATCGGTTACGGGGCATGGCGCGGTGAGGCGGGCACTGTCTTTACGAAAGCAATTCGATTATGTATGGAGTGTGTTGGCATTGGATAAGAATCGTTCGCATTTTCTGGTCCGTTTCCGGGGACTGATCCAGGCAGGTGCAGCACTACTGACAAACATCCATCTGCCGAATTTTCTCAAAGGAACGCTTTATCAGGGCAAGGGGAAATATCTCTGCGTTCCGGGCCTTAACTGTTACTCCTGCCCCGGCGCTGCGGGGGCCTGCCCTATCGGGGCCTTTCAGGCTGTGGTCGGGTCGTCAAAGTTTCGGTTTTCCTATTATGTTACCGGCATTTTGATTCTGCTGGGCGTGCTGCTGGGGCGCTTCATCTGCGGTTTTCTCTGCCCGTTCGGCTGGCTGCAGGAGCTTTTGCATAAGATTCCCTCTCCTAAGCTGTCAACCAGACGCCTGAAACCGCTGCGCTATATCAAATATGCGGTACTGCTGATCATGGTCGTACTGCTTCCGGCTGTTATTGTCAACACATCCGGCATGGGGGATCCGTTCTTCTGCAAGTACCTGTGTCCGCAGGGCGTACTGGAGGGCGCAATTCCGCTTTCTCTTACAAACGCGGGCATACGAGCTGCTTTGGGAAAGCTGTTCAGCTGGAAATTCTGCATTCTGCTGGCAGTTGTGGTAGGCAGCGTGGTTTTTTACCGCCCGTTCTGCAAATGGCTGTGCCCCTTGGGGGCGGTCTATGCACTTATGAATCATGTATCCCTGTTTCAGATGCGCGTTGACCGCGATACATGTGTTTCCTGCGGTGCCTGCGCAAAAGCGTGCCCGATGGATGTGGATATTACCAGAACACCAAACCACGCGGAGTGTATCCGCTGCGGTAAGTGTATAAAGTCTTGTCCGACCAAAGCGATCTGCTATCAGTACGGTTTCGGCGACAAGTCAAAAACAGAAATCAAGGAGAATTGACAATGAAACGTTTTTTTGCATGGATCACAGCCCTTCTGATGCTGCTCTCCCTCGCTGCTTGCAGCAGCACACAGACAAGCACTGCGGCAGCTTCCCAGCAAGCATCTACTTCTGAGACGGGCAAGTCTGAAAATGAGCTTATCGCAGAGGAAAACGATATTCTGGCGGCAAATAACACCCTGTGGGAAAAGGTTTTTGCCTCCATGGACAAGAATGTTACCGACACCACACTAAGCAGCAATTACGGTGATATTCTTATGAATGCGTTGGATCATGCGAAGGACCAGTTCACCGATGAAGAATATGCTGCTTTAAAGGCCGATGCGGACAAAATCCGTGAGATCGAAACACAGATCGCAGCACTGCCGCAGGATGAAGCTGCCAGCCAGTCTATGACGCAGACGGCCAGCACATTCCCGCAATTTGAAGGAAAGGATTTGGACGGCAACAGCGTAAGCAGCAGTCTTTTTGCCGATAATGCGTTCACCGTTGTAAATTTCTGGTTCAGCGGCTGCAAGCCCTGTGTGGACGAGATGGACGACCTTAACGCATTGAATCAGCGCATTCAAGAGCAGGGCGGCGAGGTGATCGGTATCAACACAGAAACCCTTGATGGCAACGCGGACAACATTGCCGCTGCCAAACAGATTCTGGAACAGGCCGGGGCTGCATTCCGCAACATCTATTTTGACTCTGCCAGTGATGCCGGTAAGTTTGCCCTCGGCATTATGGCCTTCCCCACCACCTGCGTTGTGGATCGTCAGGGCAACATCGTTGGGGAACCGATTATGGGCGGTATTGATAAAGAGGATAACGCTGCCACACTGCAAAAGCTGATCGATGAGGCTCTTGCGCAGTCGCAGCAGTAAATAAGAAAATAGCTTAGGCAACACCGCATAATTCCCGCCTTACGGCTTAAGCGCCGCTCCGGCGGCTGCGGCACGGCATCTGCGTTGCCAAAATGCTCGATAATACACAAAGTATTATCTGCGCTTTTGGCTTAGCAGCTGCCGCACCTCGCTCGCCGTATCGGCACTTAGAATTATGCGGTATTGCCTTAAAAAACTCGCAGCAGTCATGGATACGAAAGTACCCTTTGGCTGCTGCGAGTTTGTATTTTGCTGCGCCGCCGTGTGGCTGGCTATGTCCCCTGCTCCAGGGCTTACTGCCCGGTTTGCTTTCCCTCTATAGCATATATTTTGTCTTTTCGATTGTATATCAGCATTTTATACTTGACAAAGTCAAGCGCATGGGCTATACTCTTTTACGAAAGGAGATGCTGCATCCACCATGTATCAAAAGGCCCTTTCCTACTACATCGCCATGCTGTACCGCAGCTTTGCGGATTTCACAGGCGGCAAGCTACAGGAAGTCGGACTAAATTTCGGGCTTTTGTTTTTTATTGTATATATCGGAAAAAAGCCGAACTGTACGCCTTCGGAATTGACAAAAGCATTGTCCCTTGACTGGGGGCACAGTCAACGGTGCATCAATCGTCTTACTGACGATGGCTTTATTACCAAGGAAAAATCAGGGCGTCACTATCTGCTCAACCTGACAGAACGCGGGCAGGAGGCTTTTGAAGCCGCCCACCGGATATTCTTTGACTGGGACGACAGATTTATGACGAATCTGACTGCAAAAGAAAAGGAACAGTTGCTTGCCTTATTGGAAAAAGCAACAGAAAGGATACCGCACCATGTACGAAACGATTAACAGCCCCATCAATTACGGCGGTTTGGAATTGAAAAACCGCATCATTTTTGCCCCTACCACCTTTGGCCTTGCGGAGGACGAATACTTTGAAAAGATCCGCAAGATCGCCGCAGGCGGCTGCGCCATGGTTATCATCGGTGACGTCCCCGTCGGCAAAAGCCAATTTGAGAAATCTCTTTTTGATAAAAAAGGCTTCGCCCATTATCAGAAGCTGGTCGAAATCGTCCACAGCTATGACTGCCGCATCTGCGCCCAGCTGCACCAGACCGACTCCAATATGCTGGCCATGCTGAAATACGTGCCCGGCGTTCTGACGAAGAAGATTTCCATGGAGGAGCTGCGTCCCCTGCTGAATGCCGAGGTTGCCCCTTACATCAGCAAGCTGTCCGCCCGCAAGATCCATAAAATCATCAACGGCTTCGGCGAGGCCGCCGTGCTGGCTGTCAAAGCCGGGTTCGATATGGTGCAGGTCCACGGTGACCGCATGTGCGGCAGCTTCAGCTCCACTGTCTTTAACCACCGCACGGATGAATACGGCGGCAGCGCCGAGAACCGTGCCCGCTTTGCGGTGGAGGCCGTCAAAGCCATCCGCAGCCGTCTGCCGGAGATTCCCATCGACTACAAGCTGGCCGTCCGGCAGGAAGATCCCCACTATGGCAATGCCGGTGTGCTGGAGTCCGAGCTGGGTATTTTTGTACCGCTGCTGACCGATGCCGGTGTGACCAGCTTCCATGTAACGCTGGCGAACCATTCCAGTCTGGAGGACACCATTCCCCCGGCCAACCACCCGTACTTCAAAGAGCAGGGCTGCTTCCTGAAATTCTGCGACGAGGTGCGCCAGTATACGGACAAGCCCATCACTGGCGTGGGCGGACTGAATCAGCCTGATTTTGTAGAGCAGCAGCTTGCAAGCGGACGCATCACCTGTGCTGCCATGAGCCGTCAGCTGTTGGCTGACCCGGAATGGCCGAACAAAGTGGCCTCCGGGCAGATCAAGGAGATTCACCGCTGTGTTCGCTGCAACAAAAAATGCCTTGGCGGCTTGCAGCAGCATCAGGGCACCCATTGCATTTATGAAAAGGTATGACCTGTGAAATACGCTATTGTATTCAGCAGCCAGACCGGCAATACTAAACAGCTTGCCGAGGTTGTTTCCTCTGTTCTCCCTCAGGCAGATTTGTGTTTCTTCGGTTCCCCGTCACAGGAGGCTCTGCAGGCAGAGCGTCTTTTCATCGGCTTTTGGACGGACAAGGGGCGCTGCAATCAGGAAATCACCGATTTCCTGAAAACGCTCAAGGGCAAAGAGGTGTTCCTGTTTGGCACAGCCGGGTTCGGCGGCAGTCAGGAATATTTTGACAAAATTCTTTCTTCCGTTCAAAAGCGCCTCGGTGCTTCCAATACTGTCATCGGCACCTACATGTGCCAGGGGAAAATGCCGCAATCGGTGCGGGAGCGCTATGTAAAGATGAAAAACAGCCCTCTGCCGATCCCAAACGTTGACAAAATGATTGAAAACTTTGATACTGCTGTTTCCCACCCCGACGAAACGGATTTGCAGAAATTGAAATATGCCGTGGCGCAATGCATAAAGCGCTGATACAAAGTAGGTCCTAAAAACACTCTTCCGTCTGGCTGCCTGCGCACCGGCGCTGGCCTACTGCGTCGTCATGACGATCCACTTTTTAAAGCAGCGGCAGACCCACCCCTGCTGAGCCGCCATGACTGCTTTTACCGCAGTCATAGCGAGACCCTTTATTTGCTTATCAATTGCGCACAGGTGCACGCGGGCAGACCTTTTATGGTCTGCCCTTTTTATTTGCACGCTTCCTCTGTTTTCGACAGGTCGGCTGCTTATATGCTATACTGGTACCATCATACAAAGGAGGCGCATCCGCCCTGCTGGGTGCCTCCGGCATTGTATTTATGCTCATCATGCTGTCCAGCCTAGCCGGCAGCCGGAACGGCGGTATTCCGCTCACTTTGATCCTTGTCGGTGCGCTCTATCTGAGCCAGCAGGTATATGATATTTTGTTCGTGCAGGACAATGTAGCCAACTTTATGCACATCGTCGGCGGCGCCTGCGGCACTGTGTTTGGTTTTGCCGTGCGCAGAAAATAATACGCGGAGGTTTCCTTCATGAAGATCCTTGTCACCGGTTTTGACCCGTTCGGCGGAGAGACCGTCAACCCGGCCTATGAGGCTGTCAAACTGCTGCCCGACACCATTGCCGGGGCACAGATCATCAAGCTGCAGGTTCCCACCCGGTTTGCTCTTTCCGGTACCGTTCTGGAAGCCGCCGTAAACGAGCACCGGCCCGATGCGATCATCTGTGTCGGGCAGGCAGGCGGGCGGTCCGCCATCACGCCGGAAAGAGTTGCCATCAACCTTGCGGACGCAAACATCCCCGACAATGCAGGCGACCAGCCTATGGACGAGCCGATCCGGAAGGACGGTGCGCCCGCCTACTTTACCTCTCTGCCCGTAAAAGCCATGGTGCAAAAAATGAGAGCCGCCGGTATTCCGGCAGCCCTCTCCTACACCGCTGGCTCCTTTGTGTGCAACTCCCTGATGTATACGCTGCTCTATCTCATCGACAGGCAGTATCCCGCTATGCGGGGCGGCTTTATCCATGTGCCGTATGCGATGGAGCAGGCCGTCAGCAAGCCGCTGGGAACACCCAGCATGGAGCTGCATCAAATCGCGCGCGGCCTTGCGCTTGCGGTAGAAGCAGTCGTCGAAAACGAGCGTGACCTTACCGTGAACCGGTAATACAGGCCCAATCTCTCGAAATAGTGCTTGCATTTTTTAGGGTTCGTGCTATAATCATAGCATCATCACAGAATAGGAACGGGACAACGGGGTCACGCACAGACAAGGTGCGCGATCCCGTTTTTTCGTCTGCGCACAAAGGCGTGCCGCACTTCATTGGGTGCTGCACGCCTTTTGGCTTTTCTGTTGCTTGTTTTCCGAATGGAGGGATTTGAAAATGCTTACCGCACGAATTAAAAAAATACGCTAAAACTATGTAAACGCCAAACCGCAGATCTCCTGCGAACGCGCCGCACTTTGGACAGAATCCTACAAAAGGAGCGCGGGAAAGCCCGTCTGCATCCGCAGCGCCGACAAAAGCACAGCTTTCCGGGTGGGAGCAGCTGGCCGAGCAGGAATACGGGATAAAGGTCACTTCCTATAAGTAGTCCCTGTTTTCCCCTGCGACGGCTTTACGGCTCCTGCATCATGATCCGCACGATCTCTTTGTCTGTTTCGCGCATACCCTCACGGCCCAGCAGTCCCACATTACGGATGGTATTTTCAACGCCCTTTGTGACGATGCCATCTCCACTGCGGAACTGCTGGCCGTTTTTGTACATGTGATACCCCAGGATGCCCGCCTCCACGCTGGAGGCGATCTTCGCCGCACAGCTGGCCTTGGCACCATCGCAGATAATACCCGAAACGATGGCCAGTGCATTGACAAGGGTGTGGGAGACCGCTTTCAGGTCTGCGCCCTGCAGATAGGCAATGCCGCAGCCCGCAGCACAGCCCGCGCTGACGGCCCCACAGTAGGCGGACAGCCGCCCTATACCGGCCTTCTCGTGGATCGCAATCAGGTTGGAGAGGGCCAGTGCGCGGCAGAGAGTCTCATCGGATGCCCCCAGCTCTCTGGCATACTCGATGACCGGCACCGAGACCGTGATGCCCTGATTGCCGCTGCCCGAGTTGATGACAACTGGCAGCTCACAGCCGCTCATACGGGCATCAGAGCCTGCTGCTGCCTTGGCAATAGCGCGGTTGCGCACATCCTCGCCGTAAAATTTCAGCATTGTAGAGCCGATGTTCGCACCGTAATCCCCTCGCAGTCCCTCTTCCGAGATGCGGGTGTTGTACCGGATCTGGGTTTCCAGCAAAGGTCGGATGTCGTTGATCTCGCAGGTATCGGCAAATGCAAAGATATCCGCAATGTTCAGCAGTGCCCGGTCTGTCAGACCGCTCTCGGCAGGGGCGGCGTCACCGCAGAGCTGCTTTGTCTCCTGCGCGGTATGATCCAGCAGCACTTCGCTGTTTCTTTGGATCAGGACAATATTCGTGTGGTACTGGCAGATGCGCACCACGGCAGAATCGCTCCCCTGCTGCAGCGTCACAATAATGTCGAAGATAAAGCCGTTGTCGATTGCCTTCACCGTGACCGGCACCTGCTTCAGGAAGGTGCGCATCGCAGCCTTCTGGTCCGTTGTTACAGCTGCGATGACCTCCAGTGCCTTGTCCGCCTGCCCGCCGACGATGCCTGCCGCTGCGGCGGCTTCAATGCCCTTCATGCCATCGGTGTTGGGCACGATGACGCTCTTGACATTCTTGATAATGTTGCTGCTCACGCCGATCTCGACTTTGTCCGGCATGCCGCCAAGCACATCCCGCGCCTTGGCGGCGGCGTAGGCGATGGCAATCGGTTCGGTGCAGCCCATGGCAGGGATCAACTCCTCTTTCAGGATCTGCACATACGCCTGATAGGTCCTGCTCTGCTTATCCATACAAGTGACTCCTTTGGTTGCTCTGCAAAGTGTCCGCAGCGGGGTATTATACCGCGTCTGCTGGTTTGTATAGTACAAGTATAGACATTTTCCCCGCCTTTTGCAACAGCATTTTGGCGGCGTTCCAATCCGGAGCACTTTATGCACAGGTTGGACATAAACACTTCCGTTTTCTGCATCCTATAACGCAAAATGTGCCTGCTTGCGCGGGCACATTTTGCGTTATTCTGCTTTTTCCTATCTGGCCGCATTCAGCAGCTGCTTTTGAAATTCCCGGGCCGCCGTATTCAACGGACGGTGCCGGTCATAAACCAGACTTACTGAGCGCTGCGGAATCGCCTCCCGCAGGGTCAGCTGTACAATGCTGCGACGCTGCAGGCTGCTGCGGGCCATCGGCTCCGGCACAAAGGCAAGGCCAAGCTCACTCTTTACCAGCGTCATCATCTGGTCTGTGGTGGCCGCCTCAATATCCGGCTTCAGGTCTGCACTGTGCTCAAGGAAAAACTGCCGGTAAAACAGGCGGCTCATGCTCTCGTTCCCCAGCATGATCAGCGGATAGGCGTCAAGCTCCTGCAACGAGAGCGTCCGGCTTGCCAGCGCCGTGAAGGTTTTCCCGCCGACCAGGATTTCGTTGAACGGCATCAAATCAACTTTTTTCAGCTCCCCCTCTGCACCGGTGGGGGTCGTTACAACAGCGAAATCGACCTCGCCGTTTTTCACAGCCTGAATCGCCTGCGGCGTTGAATGGTTGGAGATCCGCAGCCGGATACCGGGGTACTGCGCATGGAAGTCCCGCAGCCGTTCCGACAGGTAGATGTTCAGCGCCGTCTCGGTTGCGCTGATACTGATTGCACCATGCTCAAAGGTCGCGCTGGCGCTCAGCTCCTCCTCGGCATCCTGTATCTGCACAGCAGCCGAGGAAATGCGGGTATAGAGCATCTCCCCCTCCGGCGTCAGCGCCACACCCCGGTTGGAGCGGATAAACAGCACACAGTGCAGCTGATCCTCCAGCTTGTTCATCGTATGTGTGATGTTGGGCTGGTTGCTGCCCAGCACGCGGGCCGCCTTGGTAAAATTGCGGTATTTTGCGACAAAGTAAAAAATCTTGTAGTATTCCCAATCGACATACATAGGCGCAGCCTCATTCATAGCAAAATTACATAGTCATAATGCGGTAAATACTTTTTACACATTCTATGTCACAAAGTATAATAGCACCTCAACCCAAAATCAAGCAAAATTTTCCCTCTATAGAAACAAATTGTAAGGAAGACGAAACCAAAGTGCTGACCGCAGTACCTGCGGAAGGGTACCTGGCTCTAAGGCAACATCGCATATTTCTGTGTGCCGCCCCTATATTTTTTCAAGACTGCGTCTCCCCCCTCCCCTGCCCGCATTTGCTGGTGGGGGCTTTTTGTTTACCGTCTTCAGCGCGTCCCTCTCTCAGAGCGCGTGCGTGGACGCCTCTGCAGCGCGTTTTGCTGCGGGCAGCGGCAGACAAAAAAACGCCCACAGCGGCGGCTGTGGGCTTTGGGTTCAATCATTATTGGCGGATGCTCCCAGCGCACGGCAAAGCGGATGATTCAGCAGCATACCGGCGATAACATACCGATAGGAGTGCACCACACCGTTTCGGATCGTTTGCGGTATCCGCTGCTTTCGTACCAGCTTTTCCAGCGCATCCATCTGCTCTTTCAAAAAGTAAAAAGATATTTGTGGATAGATCTTGTCATCCAACTGCGTAGCAATAAACCGGCTGACAACCTTTGTTTCCGGAAACAGATAGTAGTCCGCCCTGTTCTGCTCGATTTCTGCTTTGCTGGCCAGATATTCCCTGCTGTTCATGATCAGGCAGTTGTCAGCACCGACCTTCATGACCTTATCCATCTCGGACTGGAGCAGCCGATTGGCCAGGGTGCCTACGCGGATATCCTCCACAGCAGCCTCATCCACAAGCGTCTCCCGAATCAGGAGCCCTACCCGAAGGTTGACCTTGACTTTTTCTTCTTTCATTCGCATCACCCTTTGGGCAATACCGCATAATTCTAAGTGCCGATACGGCGAGCGAAGTGCGGCAGCTGCTAAGCCAAAAGCGCAGATAATACTGGATGTCTTATCGAGCATTTTGGCAACGCAGATGCTGTGCCGCACACCGAGCCGCAGCGAGGCGTTTCGGAGCGCAACCGCCGCTTGCGGCGGCTCTTGGCGCGGAGATCCGCCGGAGCGGTGCTTAAGCCGTAAGGCGGGAATTGTGCGGTGTTGCCTTTGTTACCGGGACAGTGTCTCCCCCCTACCCTGCCTTACTTTGCGGCTTCAATCAAATCCCGGAGGCTTTGCGCCTGCTCGATCAGTTCATTCAGGATCGCAACATCATTATCACGGCGCTCCTGAGACATCTTTTTGACGCCGCGCTTATAGCTGGTTGAACTCATTTTCTTAAAAATCTTATTGGCAACAGGCTGGATCGTCTTTTCCACAAAGGTCGCGCTTTCAGACTCGCTCTTTTGCTCCTTTTTCTCGACGCGCTTTGCCTCCTGATCCCTGGCCACATCCTTTGCGATTTCCTCGGCCTTCTCCGTATCATGCCGACTGACGGCGTCACGGTACTCCCCTACCCTGTTCTGCAGCAGGCGGATTTCGTTTTTACACTCCGCAAACGCAGTCTTCAGGCGCTCGTCCCGCTCATCCGGCTCGTTGGTTTTTCTGGCTCTGTCAATAGCTCGTATAAAATCATAATGTATGCTGTTGCATTCCTGCAGCAGGCGCTCCCGGGCATCGGTGTCACAGTTGCTCACATCAACCGCGCTCAGCAACAGATAGCACTGCGCAATTTTATGCTGCTCCTCCGGCTCCAGCGTGATATAGCTTTCACACTCCATGCGGGTCAGAAACTTGTTATCCAAAAGGCGAAGCAGCTCTTTGTCCAGCTTTTCCTCGATGCGGAAATCACGGTCGATCTGCTTGGCTGTGGTTGCACTCACTTCCTTAATTGCCTTTTTAGCGTCCTTTTCCGTCATATTGAACGGCTCGTTCTGAAGGCAGACCACAAATTCTGCAACGGCCTTACGGCGGATCTGTTCATCCGCAAAGCCGCCGCGGACCTGCAGGTTCGCACTGTATAAAAGCACCTTTTTTTCATTTTCCGAAAGACTGGTTGTGATCACATTGCAGTTTTTGATGGTGTTCCAGGTGGCGTCTCCTCTCTTTTCGAGGTACTCCATCGCGCGGTAGCGGCGCTCACCGGAGAGAAGGACATACACTGTTTTTCCATTTTCTTCCTGCGGAAACACCACCAAATTATGCATCAGGCCGTTGCGCTGAATATCCTCCGCCAGCTGCACAATATCCTCTTGGGTATCTGCCTGCCGGAAGATTTCGTTGTCCGCGTTTACGCGAATATCGTACAGTGCAATATCACGAGCTTCGTATTCAATGCTTTTATGCCCTGCGGTCAGATCACTGATAATTTTTCCTGCATCGCCATTATTGGAATCAATTTTGCCCAGCTCTGCATCCGTCGGGCGGGAACGTTTTACGATTTCCTTCTTTTTGGCGGGGCTTTTCATTCCCATATCATTTCACCTCCAGACGCTTTTTTAACTCTTCATAGGCTTTCACATAGGCTTTTGCCACAGGCTGCGTTTTTGCCATATAGCACACAGGCAAAAAGCGGGAAATGGATGTTTTCACTGTCTTGCTTGTGGGAATTGCAACGCTGAACAGCGATGTGCCGAGTTCTTCCTTAAAATGCTCCTGAATCTTCTTGTCTGTTGCTGCGCTTTTGTCTACATTCACCAACAACACACCGGCACCCATCAGGTGAGAAGTGGAGCTTTGCTTCATCTTGTTGCATTCATAATAAAGGCGAAATGCCGATTCTTCGGAGTTATCCTCACAGCCGGCTGGAATCAGGATATAATCCGCCGCATAGATTGCATTGGAAAGCAACAGGCTGTCCCGCGTAGGCTGTGTGTCAATAAGAATGTAATCGTACTCATCACGTACCTGATTGAGGAAATAGTACAGAAAATCCCCCATACCGGAAACCTTCCTCGGATCTCCGTCCTTCAGGCGCTCTGCATCGCCAATCAGCAGTTCAATGCGCTTATTGATTCGCGGCGTCTGCGCATCGCACGGGATCATATCCACATTTTCATACTGCGTTTCCATAATAAAGTCTCGCGTCTTGCTATGATACAGGAACCCGTCGAAAAGATTATAAAGCGCCTTACCGTAGAATTCATCACTTGTGATGCTCAAGCCGCCGCTGAGTGCTTTGGTGAGATTTCCCTGCGGATCAGTATCCACGCAAAGAACTTTTTTCCCCTCATCGCCCATCAGGTAGGCAAGATTGGAGGCCGTTACGGTTTTACCCGTGCCTCCCTTTTCAATGGCAATTGTAATAATTTTTGCAGACATTGAGCAATTCCTCATTTCTGTAAAGGCTGTTATTTGTGGATGTGTCCGTTAATTCTTGTTGCTGTGAATTGTCGTTCTGTAATTCTCTTGTAATCGATTTTCCATGTCTTTTTGCCATTTCCGGTTGTACGATTTTATCACACTTCCGTGGCTGAATATGTTGAAGCCTATGCCTCGCCACAAAATAGTTGCAGCCATCTTTTGCTGTTTATTGTAATTTCAATTATAACATAGATATAAGTAAAGTCAATTCTCTTTTCCGGGTATCATCCTGCCATAACGATATTTCAAGTCTATCAATTCTTGTTGCTATTCTTTAATATATCTGCATTCGTATAGGCCATTTCTTTACATACTCGCACCGCGCTTCACAGCACGAAACAGAGTTCAGACCGTCAAAAAAATTGCCTTCTTGCCTTATTGCATGTATAGGGGCGACCATTGGTTGCCCGTCAACTTACCGCATCAACGCATCTCCTGGGATAGTTTGCTTACAAGGCAAACGGGCACGGGCGAGCAATGCTCGCCCCTACTAGAGTTTTTTGACAGTCTTACAGAGTCAACACATCTTTCAATTCTTGTTGCTGTTCTCGGTTTGTATTTATTTGTCACTTATAATCTTTGTTTTTTCTTTACAGCAAAAAGCAGCAGCCTGCAACTTGCAGGCTGCTGCCAAATAATACCTATACATCCTCAAAGACAGACATATCAAACTTAAACACTCCCGCCGGATCCAACGATGCGAGCTTCTGCTTGCCAGCCGCGATAATCAAAGCACTGTTTTCAATCGTATCGTTATAAACAACCGTGCGGTAATACTGTGCAGACTTCCTTTCGGTTGCTTTGTCAAACATCTCCGTAAATTTTACACACAGTCCCAGGGCCCATGTTTTCAGCCCGGCATTGTCATGAATGATTCGGTTTAAAGAATCCAGTGTTTCCTCCGCTTGGTCACACTTGTTGGTGTTGGTCAGGATCTTAGCCGTGTATGTGAAAATATCATTGCAGATATTTTTCTCGTTGTCCGTCAGCTTATCCTCATACGAAGCATAGTCTGCTTTGTTTCTGATCTCCGTAGTTGCTTTTCTATACTTCATTTTCAAAATATCTGTGCTAAATGGCTCTGTAATATGCTGGGCTGCTTTTTCCGCACTCTGGGTTTTCTTCTTTCTGGAATCCCTTACAATTTCGTCATCGTGCGTATTTCTATCATGATAGGAGCGGACATCCCTCATTTCCGCTTTGGTCTTGTATTTGATGAAAATATACAGGTATTCATATTTGCGAACACCGCGCTTGCGCGCCGGGGCATAGTCAAACCAAAGATCCGTCATCTCATTGATTTCTTTCTTAACGGTCTTTAAAACATTCTTTTCAAACTCTGTAAAAGTCTTGTACTTTTCAGACAGCGGTTTTTCCCGGTCAAACTTTTTCTTGTCGGCAGATGCCGGATCCTTTTTCTTTTTACTCTTTGTGGACTCTCTCTCTGCCTCTGTGGGTGCAGAAAGCAGACCTTTAAACTCATCAATATTGAATTTTTTATACTTATAACCCGTCAGCTCGTCGCGCTTTGAGGAGAACTTATTCAGAATCTCATCATTTACCGGCTGGAATACAAGGCCGTTCGTATAGCCATAGTCTCTGTTTCCATTGTCATAGGAGAGTATGATTTCATAAACGCGCATAGAGTAGGTGCTTTTCATCATCAGCAGATATTCGATGCTGTAAGAGGTATAGTTGCTGGTAAGCTGCGCAATATCCTTCCAGATGTCCTGGTTAAAGCGCAGGCGAATCTCTTTCTTGTCGAAATCGACCTCAGAACCTTTTTGCAGCCAGGAAATGGAGCGATACACCTTACTGCCGGGTTCTTTCTTGACCCAGAAGGTACGATTTTCCAAATTTTCTATAGTCTCCTTCAGATTCAGTGCATAAGTCGTATCCACCGTGCGCACTCCGGTCAACTTGGCAAAATCGTTGAAAGTGATCGAATAATATTTGGATGCATCCTTATCATTTTTCTGGTCGATTTTAGACATGAGCATAAAGAGAACCTTTTGCTCATTTCTGGGCAGAGAGTACTTTGTCCGCTGGATCAGGTCATTACTTTTGGTAATGTAAGAGCCAAAGCCGACAGGGGAGTGCTGCCATTTCGCAATCGCCTGCTTTTTCTCGCGGACCTCATCATCAGAAAGGACCTCTCCAACTAAAGATTCCTCGTTTTCATCAATGGACGAATTCGTTTTGTTCATATCCATTACTTATAGCTGTACAAGAAGGGCCTTAAAATAATTACGATATACAGCTATATATTCCTTTCGTTAGATGTTACAATACAAATAGGTACACAAATATCATTATACTGATAATATTACTATACTATTTGCCGACTGTCAACGAAAAATGTTTGGAGCTTTTCTTTTTTTTAAATTTTGCTTTTTTCTCTTTTACAATTATTTATCTTATATCTTACTTCTTACTTATTTATTATAATATGTAGAAAGAGAGGTTTCCACATGGCAGCGGAGAGGAAAAAACACTTGGCGAAAGAGATTTCCACACCGGATGCAAGAGGTTTAAAAGGCTGTAGAAAGAGATTGCTACAGCCCAATCAGCCAAAATAAGCATGTAGAAACCTCTTTTTTGCCGTGGAAGAATCTCTGTTTTCAAAGTTTTTTCTGTATACTGCCTGTTGCGGCTACAAATTGTGCAGGGTGAAAATCTTGCTTTTGCGATAGCGGGAGAGCATTGCCGTGCAAACATAGGTGGAGAGTGCGATAGCTGATTTTTCCGGTGTAGAAACCTCTCTTTGCGCAAGCAACGGAAAACGCTGACGCTTGAATTAGGATAGTGTGCATAGAAGCAGGGGAGAGAGTGAAACAAAAATTTCCCTTCCGCGAGTGTAGGAACCTCCTTTTGCTGCTGCAAGTGATCTCTGCGGTAGGAGGTGCTCGATTTTTTCCGGTGTAGAAACCTCCTTTTAGGAATTGCTTCAAAAACACTATATATTGGTGTTGTGGATCAACTAACATACTTATTCTTGCACAAAGAGAGGCTATATAGGCAGAGACAGGAAAGGTAATAGTGGCGAACCAAGAGGTTACTACACATAAACAGCGTAAAATTTTTAAACAGAATAATAGGCGATATACCGATATATAACTGGGCTGCGAAAAAGGAATTATCTGCACTAAAAAGAGGTTTCTACATCAAAAGAGCGAAAGAAAAGAGGAAAAAACACAGCCATGTACAGGAAGACACTACCAAAGCAGCGTAGTGATAAAAGGATGTAAAACCACAATATATAGATATAAAGAAGAAAATAGCACTTGAAAAACCAAAAAAGCTGGGAGAGAAGATAGTAGAAATGGGAAAAATCGTCGCAGAAGAAATACAATAAGGAAATATTATTATAATGTATACAACATGTACACAGCGTAATGCGAAGATGATCCAGAGAGGTCCATAGTGGTGCAAAGTATGGCATAATGCAAAGTAAACATTTTTTTTCGGGAGTGAGATGTAGAAACCTCTCTTTTCGCTGGACTTCATGACTTCTTGATGAGAAAACCTCTTTTTAGCGGGTTTATCCACTTTTTCGGCAGTAATCTACAGGGATTGCGGGCTTAATGTACTTACATAAGGTGAATAAAAAGGATAGGTGAGTGGCTGTATAAGATATAATTTAATATACAAATAGGATAATATATGGGAAATATACAAATTGGTCCATACAATCTGTTCCCAAAAGGGAAATTATCCGATTGTTAAAGTGTAGAAACCTCTCTTTTAGGTGGGCGGGAAAGCCTTCGCAACACGAAATAGGCTGAATAAGAGAATGGACCTTGCAATAGGTAGAAAGGCGGATTATCACCCCGTAGGTTATATGGCACATGCCGAAGGAAGAAAAAGCATAAAGCAAACACCATCCAATAAGGTAAGGGTTATCTCAAGAGGGCAGGGGAGGGGGACTGGCAGCAGGATTGGGTTTGCGTCTGCTATAAAGGCATACAGCATTTGGGAAAGTTTCGATATGCTATAGCAGCGAGAGCAGTCGCCTTGGCAGTCAAGAGATCTCTTAGCGAACGCAACAAAAAAGCAAAAATAAAGTTACAGCAACAGGAATTGATGGAAAATGGAGCACGATGAATTTTTACAAGTAATCAGAAGCCCTTTTCATTTTGCCACTTGCGATGCCGTACTCCGGGGGTGTAAAATAGTAGACATAAGTAAGCCACTGCAGTGGCGCAGACTGTCGAAAAAGGTGCGTTCACCCCTTGGCCCCCTCTGCGAGGGGGCTCCGCCGCAGGCGGTGGGGGAGAGAACTATACGGTTGCCCGAAATATTTCGGGCTATGGCAAGGTTTTCTCCCTCCGCCTCTTCGGGGCACCGCTCCCCCTCTGGCGCAAGCGCCACCTCCCCCGTATCGGGGGAGTCTGTCTCGCAGAGGGAGGTTTTTCGACAGCCTGAGCCGCTGCAGTGGCAGGGCATATAGCGACAGGGGATGTAAGGTATGAAACGAGTTTTGATCATTGATGGGCAGGGCGGCGGCATGGGCGCACAGCTTGCAAAGCTGCTGCTGCCTAAACTGCCTGCGGATTGCGAGCTGCTGGCAGTGGGCACGAATGTGCTGGCAACCAGCGCCATGCTGAAGGCGGGTGCAGTGCGCGGTGCCACCGGGGAAAATGCGGTGGTGTACAACGCCGCCAGAGCCGATGTTATCCTGGGACCCATCGGTATCTTGATGGCTAACGGCATCATGGGCGAGGTTTCACCCAAAATGTCGGTGGCGATTTCTGGCAGTGAGGCAGCCAAGGTTTTGATCCCGGCGTCTGGCTGCGGGATCTTTGTGGCGGGCACGCAGGATTGCCGCCTTGACGAGTATCTGCAAAATGCCGTAGCACTTACGCTGCGTGCGCTGGACGCATGACGCCGCTGGCAACAGCCGCCGCCCCGATCCTGCAGGCCGCACAGTTGGCCGCAGAAAACGGCCCGGCGCTGCTGGCCATTGATGGGCGTTGCGGCAGCGGCAAGTCTACACTGGCGGAATTTCTGGCGGGGCAGCTGGGCTGCCGGGTAGTGCATACCGATGATTTCTATCTACCGCTTGCTGCGCGCTGCGCGAACTGGCAGGAGCAGCCCGGCGCGAATATAGATTTCATTCGACTGAGAAACGAGGTTCTGCAGCCGCTTTTGCGCGGAGAAACCGCGCTCTATAAGGCATACAGCTGCGCGGCGGGGGCCTTCCTGCCGTCTAAGCCGTTTGCTGCCGCACCGTTGACGATTCTAGAGGGCAGCTACAGCCTGCATCCGGCGCTGCAGACCGAATTTGCGGTGCGCGTGTTTGTTACCTGCCCGCCTGATGTGCAGGAGGCACGCCTGCAGGCGAGAGAGGGCATACACTACGCAAATTTTGTGCAGCGGTGGATCCCGCTGGAGGAAGGCTATTTTGCTGCCTATGATCCAGCCGCACGCTGCGATTTTGTACTGGACACGGCGGAGATTTTTGTGTAATATAGTAAGCGAACCTATGGCATGACTGTGTGACTCCCGCTATGGCGGGTTTGAGATGATGCAGTAATGCCCTTATGAAAAAGCCAGGAAGGCAGTGCCCAGAAGGGTGCGCGGTTCAAACTTTTTGATAAGGGTGATATGTTGTGAAAAACCAGAATTCCAAAAGATTGGCTTATGCAGCGCTTTTCTTGGCGCTATGCCTTGTGCTGCCCATGCTGACGGGCCAGATTCCGCAAATCGGCAGTATGCTGCTGCCGATGCACATTCCGGTGCTTTTGTGCGGCCTTGTCTGCGGCTGGCAGTACGGTGCAGCGGTGGGCTTTGTTGCGCCGCTGCTGCGCTCGGTCCTGTTCGGGATGCCTCCGATGTATCCGGTGGCTATTGCGATGGCCTTTGAGCTGCTGACCTACGGCCTTGTTATCGGGCTGGTATACCGCCGTATGGCTCAAAGGGGCGCGGCAGGGGTGTATGCAGCGCTGCTTACCGCCATGGCAGCGGGGCGGCTTGTCTGGGGCGTGGCTGAGGTCGTGCTGCTGGGCTTGGGTGGCAAGGCGTTTACCGCCCAGGCATTCTTGGCGGGCGCACTGCTCAATGCCGTGCCGGGTATTATTGTGCAGCTGGTTCTGATCCCCGCTGTGATGGCGGCCCTGCAGAAGGCCGGAGCCGTTAAAGAATACGCCGAATAAGGCCGTTTGCTGAGAGGCTGCGCAGGAAGCGCAGCCTTTTTTGCTGTGTGCGGCTGTATTGAAGCTCGCTTTACACGATACAGCAACAGGAATCGCTCGCCCCCATATTTTCGCAAATGAAAACAAAAAAAGCTTGCAAAATAAGGCTAAAATGCCTGTACTTGCAAGCTTTTGTTGTTGCAGCGGTGAAAACGGCCGGCAGCCGCTGTCTGCTGCTAGAGGAGCTCAGCCATACTGATCTGATCGACCAGCCAGCTTTCCTGTTTTGCCTCGTGGATCACATCGCCCGGCTGGCTGTGCCCGACCAAAAAGGGCGAAGCGGGGTCGTGCATACGCATATTCTGCGCTACAGTCACACGGCTGGCGTTGGCGTAGCAGTATAGGCAGCCGTGACCGCAGGTATTGTAGGCACCTATATCCGCCGTAAGGCAGCAAGCGCACTCCTTGCGGGCTGGCTTTTGCGGGGGCAGCCGCAGGGGACGGTGCAGCGCGGCCTCGAAAGTCCGTTGCGTCATGCAGCCGCTGCAATCGGCACCATAGCGGGCCAGCGCAGTGCCCTCGGCGCAGGGTCGTATCATCATGCCGTATTTTTTGCCGATTTCAACAAAAGCTTTTCCCAGTGTTTCGCGCTCAGTGAGTGGGACGCTTTTCATCTGCGGAAAATTCCGCCGTACCTTCTCATAAAGGTCGATAAAGCTGATCACACAGGTCCTGGTATAGCCGGAAAGTACAGATGCCATCTGCTCGAATTCAGCGATATGTCGCGCAGCTGTGTAGGTGTCGGAAAGAAAAATGGGGTCATACCGCCATGATATACAATCGGGACCGACAATTTTTGACAGGGTGATAAAGTCCTGCAAGACCTGCGCCTTCGGCGGTACATGCGGCTCAATCTCCGGTCCGTAAGGGGTGATCGTGATGAACCAGTACTGCCCATAGGGGCGCAGCAGCTCCATGCGGGGGAACATCGGTGCAGGATTTTTGGTGCAAAAGCCGATCAGGTCCACCACATCCGGGTTGATGGCATACCGCGTGACGGACTGCGGGTCATAAGGGTTGCGCACCAGCACAAACCCTGCACGCAGGCGGTTCGCAAACCACGTGCTGTAAAAGGCAGGGATATCGGTGCGGAAACCTGTTTGTAAAATCATAAAATGCCCTCCTGTTGGTGCAGCATGCAGCTTGCCGATTCTATACAAATTATAATACCATGCTGCAGAGCATTGCAAGGAGGCTGAGCGCCGCTGCAAAATTTTCCTTTTTAGCTGGTTCGTCTCTTAGGCCTCGATGGCTTTCTACCGGGCGTAGTGGGACAGCGTCTCTCCTATGGTGCGCTTGAACAGGCGGGTAGTGTACAACCGGGATACCTACCTCCTGTGCCGCCTGTGTGATCGTGTAGCGATGATACCGGAGCAGGTTCGCCGCAAACTGGATGCGGGTCAGGGTCACATAGTCGGTCAGGTTGCTGTGCACTTCCCGGTGGAGCTGGTCGGACAGATAAGAGCGGCTCAGGTTGAAGCGGGCAGTCAGCGTGGAAAGGGGCAGGTCCTCCTTCAGATGCAGGTTGTTATAGTGGATGATATTGCGGATGACCACCGAATAGCCGGCGGTAGAGTACCGCGCCACCCGGTCGCAATATTGCTGCAGCATCTCGACCATAAGGGCCTGCTCTTGCTGCCCGGTGGTGATTTCACCGGCGTCCAGCAGACGGAATGTGAAAATGTGTCTTTTGCAAGGCGATAAAATGTACAATGTGCATTTTTTACAGGTGAATGGTAATTACAGAGCGTAGCTATGTAAAAAAACACAAAGGAGAAATGTGCTTTTTGGGTGGATTTGTGCAGAAATGTACACTTTTCAGGGCGGCAAAACAGCACATTTTTGCCGATATTGCCGCATGCTACATGAAATGTGCGATTTACCATAAAATCATACGATATATCGGAATAATTTAACTTTCGGAATGTAACATTTGGCACATGCTATGCGTAAAGAAGCTGCACACCGCCATAAAGAGCCTATGGGGGTGAACATAGTTTAGCTGCAGAGAAATGGGATACGATACGCAATTCCGGCACGGTAACGCTGCTTTGAGTTGGTTACAAAAGCTTATGCGGAATGCTCCGCACAGCAATGCATACTGGTTGGAAGCGCAATACAACAGATTCCTGGGCTTCAAAATACAACAATTTCCGGGAGACAAAAATGAACCCCGGAAAAGGTTGTACTCTGCGTATTGAAAATACAGGTGAATTGGGCGCTTGTTCGATGCCTACTGGTACGCAATAGCAAAACAAGGATACAAATCAAAGCGTACAAAAGAAAGAAAAGCGCAAGCAGCATATCCTTGCCCTGCAGAGAGAATGGATTCCGGTATTCTTCCGCTGAAAGCAAAATAACAGGGCTAATTTTCCGGATTTTCCCTTGTGATTTGGTGGCGCGATAAACTATAATAAGCATAAGGCAAGCAAATGCGATGACGATAACAGATACTGCGCAGGCAAGTGAAAGGAAGAAACGCAATGAAGATGCTTTTCAAGCAACGGATGTTCTCCTGGTTCGACAGCTATGATATTTACGATGAATATGGGAATACCATGTTTGTGGTCAAGGGCCAGCTTTCCTGGGGGCATTGCTTGAGAATCTTTGATGCGGCGGGCTGCCCGGTTGGCTGCGTCAAAGAAAAGATATTTACATGGATGCCCAAATTTGAGCTCTACACAGGTGAGGATAATTATGTGGGGTGCCTGAGCCGAGAGCTGACGCTTTTCCGGCCCAGCTACCATATCGACTGCAATGGCTGGCGCATTGAGGGCAGCTTTTGGGAATGGGATTATGACATCCTTGCCCCCAGCAGGCATACCGTGGCACATATCGCCAAGGAGCTTTGGAATTGGACCGATACATACACCATTGAGGTTGCCGACTCAAGAGATGCCCTCTGCGCGCTGATGGTCGTGCTTGCGATCGATGCAGAGAAATGCTCGCGGTATAACCATACCTGACAGGCTGCACACAAAAAATACTCCCTTATTCTGCTGCGCACGCAGCAGGGTAGGGGAGTTTTCTGGTTCGTGAAGCAGCACGCCGCCGAGGAAATGAGCCGCTGCGGTGCCGCCATACGCGACCCCGCGCAGATACGCGCCTACGGCAAACAGGTAAAAGCGCAGCTTGCCGACTTTGCCCAAACGGTCAAGGCGGGCAGCCGCACCGAGCTTGCCATGGTCTACCGCCTGCGCGATATGCTGCTGAGCCAGCGCGCCTACCTGACCGCCATGGCGGACTACACCGCCCACGGCGGCAAAAGCCGCGGCAGCGCCCTGTACACCGACCTGACGGGCGGGGTTAAGCCGTTTGCCCAGCTGCCGGATACCTTCACCTTTGCCCTGGACGAAACCGAATCCCCGCTGATTCAGGAGCTGTGGTTCGAGGATGGTACCTGCCGCGCCCCATCCCCGAGGATGACGACTTTTTTGAAAACGTCTGGCGCAGCTACCGCGAAACAGAGAACGTTGACTGAATAGATGGTTCTACCTGGCCTGATAAACACAACACTAGTATATCATGAAAACGAATATCCCGGGCCTCATTACATGCGATGCAGAAGCGCTAAATCATGGAGCGTATCCCTGTTATCGACCCGTTTGCATACATCTGCATCCTGATACCGGCAAAACGATACGGCATCGTTTTGATAGTAGGGGATCAGTCTGATTTGCTCATCAACGATTCGTTCTTTCATATCTGTACACCGGCCAATGCCAGAAACTTTTTGTCGGACTGGATACCCTGCGTCAGGAATACGCCGTCCCGGAACAGTGCGTAGGTTGTGACGGGTGCGGATACATTCTGCGCGGCTTCTTTGTCGGTGATGTGGATGGCCCGGAACGGGATGTTATGCTGCTGCGCGGCCTGCTGCACCTTCGGCACCCAGTAATAGGTAAAGGGACACTGATCGGTGTAGTAGAGGACGAAGCCTTCACCATCAGCTTTAGGGTGCTTAGCGCAGTTCTTGAATTTCGGCAGTGCTGTATCGGCGTTGAGCGGGAGGCACATGAGGGTGATTCCACAGTCCGAGACATCTGCGACTTCAAATCCCTTGTGGGACAAAAACTTGGGGTCGGCGAGAAATTCCCGCTTGCGTCCCTCGGCGCACAAAATGCAGATGCCCTTTTTGCCCTGCGCTCTTGCATCGCTGAGGCATTTTTCCAGCAGGTCATTTGAGCAGCCATGCCCTTTCATGGAACCGGAGAACCACAGGCAGTTGATGTACAGCCAGCCGTCCGCTGTAATGGGCACCCATGCGTTTTCTGCCGGGATGTACTCGATAAAGCACTTGCCACGCTCAACACTGCGGTAGAAAACAAGCCCCTCAGCAAAGCGCTGCTTGAGCCATTCTTTTTTGGCAAGGCTCTGCTTGCCGGACATCGCGCAGCAGATATGCTCCTTGTCGATGTTCTCTTTGGTGATTTGGATGTAGTCCACAGGTGGCCTCCTTGCAGAAAAGGCGCAGCATGCCCCAGCCTCTGGGGCACACTGCGTCTTGAGCGTCTGGTGAAATAGTGTTTATACGAATTACTATATGCCAAACAGCTCGTATTGTCAATAGAGCGTTAAAAACTGCGTTACAAAGTATGATGACAGTGGACATTGCTGCAAGCACAAAGAACATCCTGTGCAAGGCGGTACATGCCTGACAGAGAAGCGGCGGAATCTTCAGACTGCACGAACCGTAAATATTTCATGAAATTTCGCAACAAGCAATTTACTTGGCGCGAGTTTGTGATACTATAAAGAAAATACGGGGCTGCAGGGGATAAGAAATGAACTCGCAGGCAGGTTGGCATAGCGTACCCCGCAGACAAACGGTGGAATGGAGTTGTGTTGTGATGAAAATTCGTAAGGCAGAAGAAAAGGACATCCCAAGAATTATGGAGCTGCTGGGTCAGGTGCTGCAGATCCATGCAGAGATACGCCCGGATGTGTTTATCCCCGGCACCACAAAATACACCGCCAGCGAACTGAAGGAACTGCTGGAGCAGGAAGATAAGCCTATCTTTGTTGCAGCCGGTGAGGATGATGTGTGCATAGGCTATGCTTTCTGCCAGTTGAAGGAGCAGCCGTTTTCTACCAATATGGTACCGTTTAAGGCACTGTTTATTGATGATCTGTGCGTTGACAAGCAGACGCGCGGACAACATATCGGGGAAAGCCTGTTTGAATATGTGAAACAGCAGGCAAAGAAGCTTGGCTGCTATGAAGTCACCTTGAATGTCTGGGCAGGGAATACATCAGCCGAAAGCTTCTATGAGAAGATGGGTATGAAAACAAAGGAACGGCAGATGGAGTACATCCTATAAAGATAGAATGATGGAAAGGGTTTACGTCAGCAAGCCAGCAGACGAAGTGTGAAGCGGGCACAGTGGCCCATAAAGAACAGGAGGGGCAAACGCCCTGAAGGAAAACAGAAAGCTGCTAAAAGAAGTGCTCAAGGACATCCGCCATGATATGAGCGATGAGGAAGTGTTAAATCTGCTGGCAGACAGCAAAATTTCAGTTAGCCCCGAAAGCGAAAAGGAAAAGTATACGCTGGGGCAGCGTGCTGCGGATGTAATAGCAAAATTCGCCGGTAGTTGGGCATTTATCTTTTCCTTTACCGGCGTTTTAGTTCTTTGGATGATTGTCAATACGCTGCTGGCGGCCAAGGCGTTTGACCCATATCCGTTTATTCTGCTGAATTTGGTGTTGTCTTGTGTGGCGGCAATTCAGGCGCCGCTTATTATGATGAGTCAGAACCGGCAGGAGGAAAAGGATCGACGCAGAGCGGAAAATGATTATAAGGTCAATTTGAAAACCGAAATTATGATTGAGAATCTGTACGATAAAGTGAATGCTATTCTTGCTAAGCAGTCGGCACTGGAAAAGCGGCTGCAGACTGAGGATAAAAACGGCAGGGTATAGAAGCATAGGAAAATAAAAACATCCCGTCTACGAGTCAAGCGCACTTGTTTACATAAGTGTACTTGCGGCAGACGGGATGTTGCTGTTTTATTTACAGTACAATAAAGGTGCAGGTGGCAGCAGGCAGGGTCAGCTCACCGGCAGGGGCGGCAACCGCAGGCTGCTGTTGGCTTCGCTGCACAATCGTGATTTCGTTGTGTGGACAGGGCATTTCGTGTCCCTCCTTTCGGTAATTGGTGGATGGGGTGGCGTTTTACCACCTCATTTTGGGCAGAAAAAAGCAGGAGACCTTTTTCAGATTTCCTGCTCGGTATGCCGCTGTATGAGCGGCGGGTATTTAGTTGTAAAAGTTTGGGACAAGTTGACCCGATGTGTGTGGAATAACAAACTGGAATTTATATAATTATTCCTCTAACTTTCCCCATTTTATAGGCTTTCCCGCCTGTCCATTAGTGAAATGATATGTAGTTTCCCTTCTTTTTGCCCTTATGAGATAATCACAAGGGAAATAAGGGAAATTTTTTAGTCATTGCCCACCACTTTATCAAGAAGCCGAACTGATTTTCGTTTCGCATCTCTTGTGGAGTGAGCATAGACGTTCATTGTGGTACTGACATCTGAGTGTCCCAACAATTCCTGCACATCTTTTGGGGCAGCTCCATTTGCTAAAAGGTTGCTTGTATAGGTGTGACGTAACTGGTGGAAATGAAAGCCTTCAAATCCCTCTAATGTTTTTGCCACCTTTCTGCAAACAGTCCCCAAAGTAGTTGGAAGTTCCAAACAACCATCCGGTCTTAAACAGACGAAAGAAATTTCTTTATAATCTGTCGGGACTTCCTCTGTTCTGTCTAAACAATAATATTCGTAGTACACTCTGTTTTTCTCTTTGACCTCTTTGTAGTAGTTCGTGTGATAAAGTTCTCCGTACTGCATTCGATTTTTTAACTGCTCTTTCCGGGCATTACGGAAAATCTCTACCAGTGTATCTCCAAAATCAACAACCCTTACTTTTTTCCGCTTGGTTGGTCCGATGATATATTTGCGCTTTGAGCCATCATATCGGATGCTGCGTCTTATGGTAAGGCATTGTTCTTCCAGATTTACGTCCTGCCATGCCAAACCGCAGGCTTCTCCAATACGAAGCCCGGCATAATAGGCTATCTGGATTGGAAGTATTGCGGCTGGGTTCTTTTTTTGCAGATAAGCAAGCAATCTTTCATAATCTTCTCGTGAAATTGGTTGGACATTTCCGTCCATATCCTCATCGGAAAACAAATCCACTTCATCCGTCTGATACCGCAGTTTAATATACTGCATGGGATTGAACGTAATATACTGCTTTGGAAATACTGCAAAACGGAAGGACTGCTGCATGACTGCGGAAAAAGAATGGATATAATCTTTGCTGTAACCCTTTCTCTCTTTTCCGTCGGGATGAACTCCCCCGAAGGAAAGCAAATCGAAGAAGGATTGCAAATGTTCAGAGGTTACATTTTTCAGTTTCCGTTCTGCCAATGGGTGTTTCTTGATATTTCGGATTGTTCCGAGGTAATTCTCCACCGTACCATTGCTGAGCGTACCTGTTTTTAATTCCTCCTCTGCCCACACATCCAAAAGCTGTCCGACTGTGAGATTTTCCGCTTTGGCAACAAATTTCTTTTTCTCATAATCATCCATTGCCTGACGGAGCAGCTTTTCAGTTTCACTTTTGCTTTCTGTTCCAACGCATTCTTTCTGAACAAGATTGCCGCTTGCGTCCTCTACATAGAAGCGGTAGTACCATTTCTTTCCTTTTTTTCTTACAGATCCTTTTGCCATAATCGTATGTCTCCTTTCGATATTAGACAATCGGAACTGATGAAATGCTTCGTGCGTGTAAGTATATCATAACTCCGGTTGTCTTACTATACCGATTCGGAATCTTCGTATAAGACTTCTGATAAAAGATTTGCAAGCCTTTGTTCTGCTGTTTTTGGTTTCTTGGAATAGAGCCTTACAACGTCTGCCATCTCATTAAAAGCATTGATGGTGTGAGTGATTTCCCTTAAGAACATAATCTCATTATATTCATCATTCGATTCAAACCCTATTGTTTTGGCAATATCCGTCTGACCAGCATTCCCCTTGAAGTTTTTGCAGGCGAACTGGAAGGAATCCAAAAACAGACCATATTGTTTTAACATCAGCAGTAATAAATCTTTTGAAAAAGCATCTTCTTCTTTGGTAAGGGCAAGCGGTAACTGTTCCAGAATATCTCCCATCGCATCACGAATCTGTAACTCTCTCTTATCCGTAATGTCGGTTTCATATTCATCTGTTTCCCCTTTGAGCCATTCCACAGATACATGGAGTGCTTCCGAAAGACCTTCCAGCACCATTTTTTTCGTATTGTCAATCGAACCATTCTCATAACGCAGGATTGTAGAAGCGGTAACACCCATCTTTTCTGCGACATAAGGCTGTGTCAGATTCAATTCCAGACGGCGCTGTTTTACTCTGCTGCCTATCAGCTTGCGTAGTTCTTTATCTTTCATGCTGACTGCCTCCTTTTTCGGTATGTATGAATTATAGCATTGTTTTTCTGTAATTGCAATATGCAACTTAAAAATTATTTTTAATATTTCGTAACGCTTGACAAAAAGATATGAAAAGGATATACTTACATCACAAGAATTGCATAATGCAATTTATAAGGAGGTGATTATATGACGCAAAGAAAAATTGCATTATCCATCGAAGAAGCTGCTGACTATACGGGAATCGGCAGAAACACCTTAAGACAGCTTGTAGAATGGAAGAAACTTCCAGTATTAAAGGTTGGTCGCAAAGTCCTGATTAAAACCGATATTCTGGAAATGTTTATGGAAGCGAATGAAGGTCGTGATTTGAGGGATAGAGGAAATGTAAAAGCCGTAACAAGAACTGCGGCAAATTAAAAAGGCGGCTTCCAAAGAAACCGCCAAAGGTTCTATCAGACCGAAGCCATGATATACCTACACGCAAGAAGATTATACCATGTGCTTCTTCTGATACGCAACCGAGAACTTATGTTTGTAAAAGAAAGGGGAATGTAATCATGGCAAAATCAACAAAAAGTTATGAAGAACGAATGCTTGAAATGGAAAAGAAGGAACAGGAAAGCCTTGAAAAAGCAAAACGATATGCAGCACAGAAGAAAGAACTTCTGAAACGAAAGAAAGCCGAAGAAAGTAAAAAACGAACCCATAGGCTCTGTCAGGTTGGCGGTGCGGTGGAATCCGTTCTCGGTGCGCCTATCGAGGAAGAGGACATCCCAAAGCTGATTGGTTTTCTGAAAAAGCAGGAAGCCAATGGGAAATTTTTTTCAAAGGCAATGCAGAAAGAAACACATACCGATATGGAGGAAGTGTAATGGCGGGGGGGGGGATGAGTTTTTCATTCCCTTCATTGCTTTTTCATGAAGGGCGCACTTATGGACAACCAGAGGTCGTCCCAATAAGTTTGCCACAAGTGGCAACCGGTCTTCGCTCACGCTTGCCGGGCTCGTTCCGTCGGCGGGGCTTTCAGCCAGACCTGCTCATGCCGCAGGAGGCACTCTTCGCCAGAGGGGCGCATTCCATGCAGGCTGCTATGCGCAGGGCACTCTTACGCAGAGGGCGTTCCGGCAATACTGCTTTTTCTAAAACTGAAAGCAATGTTGCCGGAAATCTATGCCGGATGTGCAGAAAGGGGGAATCCAGACATGGCGATTTTTCATTACACAATCAAAATAGTCGGACGAAGTAAAGGGAAATCTGTTATCTCCGCTTCCGCATATCTCAATGGGGATGTGATGAAAAACGAGGAAACCGGGCGAATCAGTTATTACACTTCTAAAAAAGAAGTGGTCTACACCAGTCTGATGATGTGCGAAAACGCACCTCCTGAATGGCAGATAGTACCAGAAGAAAATATAAAACGCTTTCAAAAATCTGTCCGATACAAAAGGTCAGAAGATAAAGAAGCTGCTTTAGAAAAATTTAAAATCACATTTCAGAAACAACGGTTATGGAATGAGGTATTGAAGATTGAAAAAAGTGCAGATGCCCAACTTGGCAGGTCATTTGAATTTGCCCTCCCCAAAGAATGGAGCAGACAGGAACAGATTCAATATACAGCCGACTATATCAAAAAAACATTTGTGGATAAGGGAATGTGTGCTGATTGGAGTATCCACGACAAAGGGGATGGCAATCCTCATGTCCATCTGCTTCTGACAATGCGCCCTTTTAACCCGGATCATTCTTGGGGGAAGAAAGAAGTCAAAGATTGGGATTTTGTCAGAGATAAAAGCGGAAATATCGTGATTGATGAATCCCATCCGAACTGGTGGCAGGATAAGAAAAACCCTGACCGTCATGGAATCCGTATCCCTGTATTAGATGAAAACGGAATCCAGAAGATTGGTGCAAGAAACCGCCTGCAATGGAAACGGGTACTGACCGATGCTACGGGATGGAACAATCCAAAAAACTGTGAACTGTGGCGGAGCGAGTGGGCAAAGGTGTGTAATGAACATCTGCCTTTGCATAATCAGGTCGATCACCGTTCTTACGAAAAGCAGGGAAAACTCCAGATTCCTACCATCCATGAAGGTGCTGACGCAAGAAAGATTGAACAAAAGTTTCTTGCCGGGCAGGAAATAAAAGGTTCGTGGAAAGTAGCGGAAAATCAAATCATAAAACAACAAAACACGTTATTGCAAAAGATACTGGACACCTTTGGGAAAGTATCAGGTGCATTATCATTATGGAAGGAGCGATTAAATGACATTAGAAGAAAGCCGGGAAATTATACCCTTAATGGAGTCCATGATTGGGCAAATCGAAGAACAGCAGACCTTAATGGCAGAAATGCTTCTGGAAATGCAGAACCGGGACACCCAACTCTCTCTTATGCAGGAACAGAATCAGAAATTGCAAAAATTAAACAGCGAGTTATCCGAGCTGCTCAACATTTTGCCAAATACCGAGGAACTACTTTCCAAGATGGAAGAACAGAAAACGAAGATAGAACTTTTGGAAAACGAAAATCAGCAATGGCAGATATTGGCACAGAAGCTGAACAGCGAAAACAGTTTATTACTGAAACAGAACACCGAATTGCTGAACTGGAACAGCAGGTAGAGAAAGGACGTGATATAGATGAACGAATCCAGAGAATTAAAGAACGCCGAACAGTTGGAAGAACTTCTGCTCTTGACCGAGGAGATACAAGAAGAGTTGGAACAGAAAGACCAGCTTATCGTGGAACTGAAGACGCAGCTCAACGAATCTCTGACCTTGAACGAGAAATTAAACAAAGAGAACAGAGCCGGGAATATTCAAGCATTAAAGAACGACTTGAAGCTGGCAGACAGAGCATTGCGGAGCGAGAAAGAGAAGCTGCGAAGCGCAAACGTCACGATAGAGGAATGTCAAGATAAAATACGATGCTTAACACAACAACGGGATTATGCCCGGACACATCAGAAAATCGTAGAGATACCGGTAGAAAAGCCGGTACTCTATAAAAAATGCGAAGCCTGTGACCGGACAGCCTATCAGAATGCAAAAGCAAGATACGAAACACAAAAAGAGCAACTTGCAGGACAATATAAAGCAAAAACGGTAATGTTCCAAACAACCTTGTTCCTTCTTGCATGGTATTCGCTGACAACCACTCTTTTTCAGGCAGTACAGTCAGATGTGTTCCTTTCCGATTGCAAATCATTCTTCCATGATGCAGCATCATTCATACAAACTTTTATCGGTTGGACGATTGATGCCGGGCAATCTGTGGCACAAATCAGCACAAAAATTCCAAATGAGATTATAGCCGGAATCATATATTGGTTATTGATGATATTGGTTGTTGGAATATGTGTGGCAGGGACAGGGATACTGGCAATACTGATAGAAATAAAGGTTATAGAATTATATAAGAAAAACTGTTGGGATGTTATTACCCTACTGATGATACTGACAAGTGCGGCTGTCATCATTTATTTTGGAGAAGTAATTAAAAAAGCATTATCAATAAATCTGTTGTTCTTTTGGTTAATTTTACAAGGAATATATCTTACAATTCGACGCTATATAAGTCAAGATACTGATTGACTAGATACAAAATATTTGATAAAATATAAATAGAAATACAGCAGATCAAAGGAGGTAAAACTTATGAGAGCAAAGAAAGTGATTGTAGGGGTAGCTATTAGTGCAATGTTAATTTCTTCATCAATTCCAGTAATGGCATTTTCTGTTACAAACGGGAATAAGACATTTGATAAAAAGTGGGAATTGAGCACTACATCTGATGGCGGAAAAGGTGTTTTGACTTATGGTTATAATACTCTTGCTATTAATGAAGATTATGCACACGCATATCATTCAACTAAAGATCATTACGCATATGTCAAGAATGGAAATGGTTCTTTTTCGGGTTCAAATGTTGGTAAAGGTAATTGGTCTAAAATTGAGGTTGCTCATAAAGGAAATAGTATTACCTACGGTAATAGCTACTAAACAAAGGTTCGGGATAATGGCTGAGTGGTTGGAATTCCAACCACTCCTTTTTGTGGAGTGTATATAAATGAAGAAAAAAATAAAATATATAGGAATTGTTTTGGTTATTTTGTTCTGTTGCTATAATTTATTTTGGTACTTCGGGAGTTATAAACCATATAACGAATTTCAGAAAGACTTCCCTGAAATAGAAGAATCTGGAGTAAAAATTTACACAGATAAAGATGGATTCCAGTATAGTGTGTCTGTCCCTGATTATTTGCTTTGGAATGGAAATCTTGCGATAGCTGAGTCAGATGTTCGATATGCACTAATTATTTGGATAAAACCATTTCACCAAGGAATAAGTCAAGGCGTGCTATTTAATGACTATAAGGATTTGAATACTCAAATTATGTTGTCAAGTAGCAAAAAAGCTGAAGATCAAGAAGATCAATGGATTGTTGATGAAAATAGCACAATATTGACTACGATATTTGAAAAAGCAAATAAAGTATGGAATCTGGGGTTGAAATAAATGAAAGCAATTAAAAACTTATGTTTGTTTTGTTTCCTGATTTTTGGAATACTTATGCAATCTGAAATATTTCAAGATCAGCTTTGGAACTTTTCTACAGCATATTTTACGTCATCACGCTATGAAGTTGCTAGTGAAGATATGTCGCAGTTTCTGAAAGATGTATCAGAAACTGCAACGGAGAATGATGTACATATTTTTTCTCAGTACAATGAAATCAATAATAAATACCTTTCAACACTTCATATTTATGGCGATGATAAAGTAATCAGACAAACATTAAAAAATACTGCAAACATAGAAGAATCAGAATATACCGCTTTAGTTTCCGGAATTACGAAAGTAAAATTTCATAATCTCTCAGAATTGCAAAGTACCTCTGTGGGTTATGAAAACTTTATCTCATACATAGGAAATGAGGACAATATTATCTCTGCATATCAGAAATTATCAGAAAAATATAGCTTAACTTATCCAGAATATTGGAATTCTACGGAAAAGGACATGATTTTTATTATATGGGGTATGATTATTGCATTGATGATTGTTCTAAATGTAATTGAAGTGGTTAGGCGAAAAAAAGAGGTTGTTGTACGAGTTTCCTTAGGAGAAAGTGCTGGTTTCATAGCATTTAAGGCTGCTTTATTCGATGTAACTTTTGACATTGCATTATTTATTGTTGCAAAAATATTGCTGTCAAATTATATATCGGGAGCATATGAGAATAGACTCGTCACAATTTTATATTCCATTGGAATTATTCTTTCCACTATTCCATATTGTTCTTTTTGCTTTTTTGATATTAGAAAGGCATTCGCAAATGCAACACACAAAAGAGGAGTGGATTTTTTAATTTATTCGTTAAAATTTATAGCAGGGGTAGCCGCTGTTTTTACAATTACCACTAATATTAGTAGTATTCATAATAACCTATTTACAAATGAACATTTGTTAGAAGAATATTATGATGCAAATTATTTTACCGTAAAGACTACTGATTTTAATGCTGAAAAAGAAGAAGCTTTTTGGAATAAACTATACAAGAATGAATATAACACATTAAAGCCTGTAATATGCTTGAATATTTTAAATGATAAAAATGATGTGATATATGTAAATAATCATGCAAAAGATATGTTACAAGGTTTTACGAAGCAGATAAATGCAGTAGAGAATGAATCTTCTGATTTGATTATTTTCATTCCAAAGAATAGATATTTTGCTAAAAACAAGCAATTAGCCTATGACTCCTTGAGCCATGTTTTAAATCATGATAATTTACAACAATTAAATATTCAGTACATAGAGTATAGCGAAACAGAATACTTTTCCTATTTAGATACAAGTAGAATAAATGGTATCGAAAAAAGCAAAAATCCGATAATTATTTATCAGGCAAACAAAGATTTAGCAGTCAATGGTGGGTATCTTGAAAGCTATAAAGCAGGAGCAGTTTTATTTCAATGTGATGAAAAACAGCTAAGAAATATCAGCAAAAAGTATGAAGATATGCTTGGAAATTATCAGCTAGTAATTACAAACGTACATGAACAGTATTTATATAATCACACATTTTTAATAAAACTCGTGGGATTTTTAAGTTCTCTTTGTACGATTGTATTGCTTTTAAATATTATGATTATTGTTACAGTAAGTAGACTAGAGTTCCGAGAAAATGCAATGAAAATTTCCTTGATGAAAATCTTTGGATATAGTTTATTTGAACGGCACAAAACACTTCTTAAAATGATTGTAGTGGAAAATTTTGTGATATTAGTAGGTATGCTTATCTATTCTTTATTATCGGTACAGACTGAAGTAGGAATTAGCATTCTTGTTAGTTCATTTATGGCACTAATAGAATTTACAATTATTTTCTTTAATATCACAATTGTTGAAAAAACAAACATACCGAAATCATTAAAAGGAGGTTGCTTATGATAACAATTGAAAATCTATGCAAAGCATATAATGATAAAATTTTGTTCAAAAATTTTCATTTGGAAATTCCAGATAGCCGTTTTTTGGTAATTAGTGGCGAAAGTGGATGCGGAAAAAGTACTTTACTTAATATGATTGGAGGTATTGAAACTCCTGACAAAGGTTCTATTATTGTGAATGGTTTTGATGTGGCAAAAAAAGGAAAAAAGCAGAAATATTTCAAAGAAGTTGTTGGATTTTTATTTCAAAATTTTGCCCTTTTGGAAAACAAAACAGTAAAAGAAAATCTAGAAATAATAAAAAAATCAGGTAGAACGGATATTTCAATAAATGAAGCTCTTGAAAAAGTTGGTTTACAGAAAGTAATTAACAAAAAAGTCTATCAATTATCTGGTGGCGAACAGCAGAGAGTTGCGTTAGCTCGTTTAATGCTAAAGAAATGTTCGATTGTATTAGCAGACGAACCAACTGGTTCCTTAGACAAAAAAAATAGTGAGATTGTTATGAATATATTGCATGAGTTAAGTGAACAGGGAAAAACAGTTATTGTTGTAACTCATAGTGAAGAAATTGTAGCACAAGAAAAGCATGTTCTATATTTATAATTACCCATAATAGAAGAATATGTTCTTTCGGGAGACACCTCCTCTAAGAACATATTCTTTTGGTTAAAATTGATTATAAAGATACTTTTATTTCAGTATATTCGCTATATTGATGGGATATATATTTGCATATTATTTATATGGATAAGGATTATAACTCTAGTGAGTCTTCTGCATCTACCCACATCTGTAAATTACCCTCAAGATATAATCTTGCATATTCCAAAGGCTCATCCACAGCCAATGAAGTAAGCGCACATTCTGATCCGTATGTGGTTTTTAGATTTTTTTCAGCTTTCCAGCAATCAATGCGAAGCATATATCCGGCACTTGTGTAAACATCAATACTATCGTGATTTATGTTGTATTCTGCATAAATTGTTCTCATCGTATCTTATCTCCATTTTCTTTTAATAATCAGTTATAGAGTTAAATATCGAAAACATTTCAATCAGTTCACCATGTCGTTATTGTTATACTGTGTTATGAAATTTTCTTTCCCTTATTTTTTCCCATATTAAGGTTCATGAAAACCAATGTGAGAATATAACACAAGGGAAAGAGTAAGGGAAAGCTCACTTGCTACAAACTTAGTATTTTCAAGGGTTTGCGAAGAATTTGATAATTAAATATAACAGTTATTAAATTTCCTAAAATATGTGAAATATCAACTGGAATTTGTAATTACATTCCATACATATTGGCATTCTTTACAATCACTCTATCTCCTTTTTCTAATTGTTCCTTAGAAACTCCTCTTAACCCAAGTCCAACATGTTCTGTTTTATATCCACAACCATTTGATTTTCGTTCTTTTGTATGTATATCGATGGTAGTAATTATAGTCTCTAATACACCTCCATTTGTTTTATAAACACACGCATTTTCTCCTTCTCTACACATTCCTGTTGATATGTTTCCTGTGGCAACTGTTCCAACCCCCATAATTGTAAATACATCATCAATAATCAATTCAAAGTCTTCTTTTAAACATAATGGAACATCTAATCTGTTCATATACTCTTTTTCTCGCTCTTTCTTGCTTTTACCAAATAATCCCATAGTGTTTCTCCTTTATAACTTCCGATTTGTCGTTGACTTCATTATACTTTATTCGACCGTCAAAGTATAGAGAGATTTTGTAAAACTTGTCGGCTGGGAACAGCTTGCAGCGCAAGGTGTCCCCAGATGGTAAGTCCACAAAAGGGTAGCTGGCAGCAGCCAGCGCAGCGTCCCCTGTTTGATTTGGAGCAGACCATGACTGCGGAAAATCACAGCCCTCCGGCGAGGAGCCTTCGGAGAACGCAATGCACCAACCTCTGGGTGGTGTATAATTGCGCCCTTAGTAAACTAAGGGGTTTCCGGCTTCTCCCGCTCCAGCAGTTTTTTCAATAGTTCCTGCGTGCCCCCAGCAGGGCATAAAAAAACGCCACAGGTTTGTGTTACCCATGGCGTTGCCCCGGCAGATGGCCGGTCTGTATTCAGTTATATGGTCACGGGGCGGAGGCCCCGATTGACGGGTGCTGTACCCATATCTCGGCATTTCGTGGCCTTTCAGCGTGTCAAGGCTCACTCAACAGTAGTAATATCGTAGTAAATGAGGTGGTTTTGACCTGTCTGAAATGCCCGTGGATACAGTGTTTTCAAGGGATAATCAGGTTTCGGCTTGATTTTTAATTAAAAAGTGTAGACCTTCTCCGGCAAATGCCGCTTCCGATCCAAAATTTCGGGCATATCCTGACCGATCTCGTGGATGCAGTTCTTGTGGGCGATGAGCTTGCGCTTGACGTCCTCACGCTTCAGCGGGCGGCGCAGCAGGGGGTTATCCGGCAGATAGAGCTGACCGGCTGTCGGATAGTTGCTGGCACGCCGGTAAGCGTCGATCTTCTGCGATCCTTGCTGATTCATACGCAGCTCTTCTTTACCGTCCCTTATTATTATGCAAACGGATTTTCTGTGGGATACGGCAGGCTCTTGGGCTGGTTGTAGGCAATGTCCGCAATGCCGAGGAACTTGAACACTTCAAACAGCGTCTTGCCATAGTGACCGAAGGCAACGGCACCGTGGTGCGGGTAGCGCTTCTGAATCAGGACATGGCGGTAGAAACGGCCCATCTCGGGAATGGCGAAGATGGCGATGCCGCCGAAAGACCGCGTTGCAACGGGTAAAATTTCACCCTGAGCGATGTAGGCGCGCAGCTGGCCTTCGCTGTCGCACTGCAAACGGTAGAACGTGATGTCGGACGGCGCAATGTCGCCTTCCAGCGTGCCGCGGGTGAAATCGGGATCGCTGCCGGCGGGCTCCAGCAGGCGGTGCTGGATGAGCTGGTACTTGACGGCGCGGTCACTGCACATCTTGCAGGACGGCGTGTTGCCGCAGTGGAAGCCCATGAAGGTATCGGTCAGCTTGTAATTGAACTTGCCGGTGATGTCCTCATCATAAATGTACTTGGGTACGCTGTTGTTGATGTCCAGCAGGGTGACGGTGTCGCCGGAGGCGCACATACCGATGTACTCGGACAGGGCACCGTAAATATCGACCTCGCAGGCCACGGGGATGCCGCGGCTGGCAAGGCGGGAGTTGACGTAGCAAGGCTCAAACCCGAACTGCGACGGGAAAGCGGGCCAGCACTTATCGGCAAAAGCAACATACTTTTTGCTGCCCTTGTGGTTCTCGGCCCAGTCGAGCAGGGTCAGCTCAAACTGCGCCATGCGGGTCAGCAGGTCGGGGTAATAGTGCCCCTCGCCCATCTCGGCGGCCATGTCCTTGCAGACGTCCGCGATGCGCGGGTCGCCCGCATGCTCTTTGTAGGAAACGAGCAGGTCAAGCTCGGAGTTTTCCTCGATCTCAACACCCAGCTCATACAGCCCCTTGATGGGGGCATTGCAGGCGAAGAAGTCCTGCGGGCGCGGGCCGAAGGTGATGATTTTCAAATCACGCACGCCCAGAATGGTGCGGGCAATCGGCACAAACTCGGCGATCTTGTCGGCAATTTCCTCCGCCGTGCCGACGGGATACTCGGGAATATAGCCCTTCAGATGGCGCATGCCGAGATTGTAGGAGCAGTTCAGCATACCACAGTACGCATCTCCGCGGCCATTGATCATATCGCCGTCGCCCTCGGCTGCCGCTACGAACATGCAGGGGCCGTCAAAGTACTTGGCAATCAGCGTTTCGGGCGTTTCGGGGCCGAAGTTGCCGAGGAATACGGTCAGCGCGTTGCAGCCTGCGGCGGTGACTTCGGCCACGGCTTTTTGCATGTCGTGCTCGTTCTCGACAGTGGTCTTGCACTCGTACAGGTCAGTGCCCTTGGCGGCGCAGGCGGCAGAGATGGCAGCGCGGCGCTTCTCGCTCAGGACGATGGGAAAACAGTCACGGCTGACGGCAATGATGCCGAGCTTGACCTCGGGGATGTTGGATGATTTCATGGTTTTGCCTCCTATATATTTACACATTTTGCAATGGCGGGCGGATATGGAATCCGCCCCTACGGGGATGCCGTGGAACTTTCCTGTATCGTAGGGGGAGCATTCTATATGCTCCCGCAAAGGCTGCTCCTAAACATGTACGTTTTCCCCCACCAATCCGACATACGCCCCGGCCTTGGCCTCGGCGCTGTCGGGATGGGCGAGCAGCCACTTGTTGCAGGCCCACAGCTGCGGGTCATCGCCGCCGTCATTCTTGATGGCGGGCTTTGCGGTATTGGTGCCTTTGGGCAGGGCGACCAGCACGCGGAAGCCCTTGGCTGCGTCCACATGGCAGGGCGCGTAGTGCAGCGTCGTGGCGTAGACTTCCACCAGTGTGCCTGCCGGGACGCGGAACGCCTTGACCTTGGCGGTGTCCAGCTTGCCGCCCGCGATTTCCTCCTGCCTGGCAAGCAACAGCACAAAATCTTCGGTACCCAGATTGAACTCGCTGTCGCGGTGGTATTCCAGGCAGTTCAAATAGGTGTTGTGACCGTTGCACCAGCCCAGTTGGCAGGGCATGCCGCCGAAAAGATGCTCCGACACTTCGACGGCGGCGGGCAGTTCCTGCAGGGCTGCGTCCTCGGCCACATAATCTGTAGCTGCGGGCAGCGGGGTGTTTGCCAAGGCGGCCAAAATTTCCGCTTTGGCGGTATCCAGCCCGGTCACAACGCGGCCATAGGGCTTGAATTCCGGGTCGGTTACAGAAAAAATCTTCATTGCAGTGCCTCCATTTCCGCAAAGGATACTTTCAGTGCCGGGTACAGCTTGTGCCACACGGCGTAGCGCGCGTTGTATTTTTCGACGAGCGCGGCGTCCGGCTCGGTTGTGCTCTTGGCGTGGACGAGCGCCTCGGCGCAGGCCTGCACGCTGGGGTATGCCCCGCAGGCTACCGCCGCCAGCATCGCGCCGCCGTAGCCGGGGCCTTGCTCGGTCTGGGGCAGCGTCAGCGGGATGCCCAGCACATTCGCCAAAATCTCCCGCCACAGCGGGCTTTTGGCACCGCCGCCGCAGAGCGTGCTGGCTTTAATCTTCACGCCTTGTGCCCGCGCAATCTCCACACAATCGCGAATCGCAAACGCCACACCTTCCAGCACCGCCTGGGTCAGCGCGGCACGCGGGGTGTCCATCCGCAGCCCGACGAACGCACCGCGCGAGGCAGGATCGTTGTGGGGGCTGCGTTCGCCCATCAGGTAGGGCAGGAAGTAGACGTCGTTCGCGCCAAGCTTGTCCGCCGTAATGGGTGTCTGCTCGGCAGCGTAGTCAGTGGTGTGCAGCACTTCTTCGCTCCACCACTTGTTGCAGGACGCAGCCGAGAGGATGCAGCCCATCAAATGATACCCTCCGTCCGCGTGGGCGAAGCTGTGCAGGGCGTTCTGCTTATCGACGCCGAACGTATCGCTGGTGATGAACACCGTGCCCGATGTGCCCAAGGAAATATTGCACTTACCGCCGCCCACCGCGCCGCAGCCGACAGCCGCAGCGGCGTTATCACCCGCGCCCGCGCAAACGACGACATCCGCAGGCAGGCCCAGCGTTTGGGCGGCTTCAGCGGTCAGCGTGCCGACGGGCTGCCAGCTCTCAAACAGCTTCGGCAGCTTGGATTCCTGCACGCCGCAGATGTCCAGCATTTCCTTGCTCCAGCATTTGTGCTCCACGTCCAACAGCAGCATGCCTGATGCGTCGGAATAGTCGGTGCAGTGGACGCCGGTCAGCTTATAGTTGATGTAATCCTTCGGCAGCATGATTTTTTCGATGCGGGCGAAGTTGTCCGGCTCGTTCTCCTGCATCCAAAGCAGTTTGGGTGCGGTGAAGCCTGCAAAGGCGATGTTTGCGGTGTAACGGCTCAGCTTGTCTTTGCCGATAACGCCGTTTAAGTAGTCGACCTGCCTTTGGGTGCGGCCATCGTTCCAAAGAATGCAGGGGCGGATAACCGCGTCATTTTTGTCCAGCACAACCAGCCCGTGCATCTGGCCGCCCGCGCCGATGCCCTTGACCTGAGACGCATCAAACCCGTCCAGCAGCGCGGGGATGCCGTCGCAGACCGCCGCCCACCAATCGGCGGGGTCCTGCTCGCTCCAACCGGGATGCGGGAAAGCAATCGGGTATTCCCGGCTGACGATGTTGGCAATGCTGCCCGTTTCGTCCATCAGCAGCAGCTTCACCGCAGAGGTGCCGAGGTCGATCCCAATATAGTACATATCTTTGTCTCCCCCCTTACGGAAGATTTATCCGTTGACGCCAAAAACTTTTGTATAGTCGGCCTTGAACTTCTCAATGCCGGCATCGGTCAGCGGATGGTGAAGCATCTGCTCGATGACCTTGTACGGCACCGTGGCAATGTCGGCACCAGCCAAGGCACAGTCGGTCACATGGATGGGATTGCGCACGCTGGCGGCGATGATTTGAGTCTCGATGTCCGGATAGTTCAGGAATATATCATGGATAGTCTCGATCAGATCAATGCCCGGCTGGCCGATGTCATCGAGACGCCCCAAAAACGGGTTGACATACGTGGCGCCCGCGCGGGCTGCCAGCAGCGCCTGATTGGCGCTGAAAATCAGTGTGCAGTTCGTAGGGATGCCCTCGCCGGACAGCACCTTGATGGCCTTTAACCCCTCGGCGGTCATGGGAATTTTGACCACCATGTGCTTCGGGTCCAGCGCGTAGATGGCGCGGCCCTCGGCGATCATGTCCTCGGCATCGGTTGTGGTCGCCTTGACCTCGCCGGAGATGGGGCCGTCCACGATGGTGGTAATCTCTTTCAACGTTTCGGCGTAGTCGCGGCCCTCTTTGGCAATCAGGCTGGGGTTTGTGGTGACACCGGCAATAATGCCCATGTCGTTGGCACGGCGGATCTCGTCGACGTTGGCGGTATCAATGTAAAATTTCATACGGTAAAACCTCCTTATTTCTGGCCGTAATAGGCGTTGGGTCCGTGTTTTCTCATAAAATGCTTGTCCAAAACATGCTGTGGGGCAGGCTGTGCATCGGGGTCAATGGTCAGGGTCAAAATTGCCATCTTTGCGACTTCTTCCAGCACAACAGCGTGGTAGACAGCCTGTGCCGCATCTTTGCCCCAGGTAAAGGGACCGTGGCTGGCACAGAGAACACCGGGTACATGCACCGGGTCAATGCCGCGGTTTTGGAACGTCTCGATGATGACCTTGCCGGTGTTCTTCTCGTAGTCCTCGTCGATTTCCTCCGGCGTCAGCTCCCGCGTGCAGGGGACAGGGCCGTAAAAATAGTCGGCGTGGGTCGTGCCAAAGGCGGGCAGGTCGCGCCGTGCCTGGGCAAAGGCCACTGCGTGGGTTGAGTGGGTGTGTACGATGCCGCCCAACTGCGGGAAGGCCCGGTACAGCTCGAGATGCGTTTTCGTGTCGCTGCTGGGCTTCAGCTCGCCCTCGATCTTGTTGCCGTTCAAATCAATGACAACGAGCATTTCCGGTGTAAGTTCGTCATATTCCACGCCGGACGGCTTGATGACAAACAGGCCCTTCTCGCGGTCAATGCCCGAGACATTGCCCCAGGTGTAGGTTACAAGTCCTCGGCGGGGCAATTCCATGTTGGCTTCATAAACTTGCTGCTTTAATGCTTCCAGCATAGGTTATCCTTTCCGCTTTAACGCTAAATCGTTCAAGAACAGCTTTTGTTCCGGACTTTCCGCCGCTGGCTGGCGTTGCCCGGCAGCTGACGCATACAAGCCCTTAGGCAATACCGCATAATTCCCGCCTTGCGGCTTAAGCACCGCTCCGACGGCTGCCGCACCTCGCTCGCCGTATCGGCACTTAGAATTATGCGGTATTGCCCTTATTTTACAACGGCGCGCTCGGCTTTCAGCGCGGTTTGGTATTGGGTCAAAAAGGCGGCAAACCCAGACTGCTCGGCAGGATCGGGGAACAGGGTCGTGCTTTGGGCGTCGGCAAAAACGCAGCGGTTCAAATACGCGGCCAGCGTTTCGCCGTCGGCGCGGTGCAGACGATACGCAGCCAGCAGGGCCATGCCGTAGGAACCGCCCTCACCGGCTGTTTCCATGCAGGTCACAGGCGCACCCGCCGCCGCAGCCAGATACCGCTGGGCCACGCCCGGCGTTTTGAAGATGCCGCCGTGACCGAGCAGGGTATTCACAGCCACATTTTCTTTGCGCAGAATTTCCAGCCCCATCGCCAACGTGGCAAAGGCAGAATAGATGTTGGCGCGCATAAAGTTGGCCAGCGTAAACGCACTGTCCGGGCGGCGCAGCAGCAGGGGGACGCCCGCGTCCAAGTGGGTGACGCTCTCACCGGAAATGTAGTTGACGGGCGTGATGCCGCCGCAGTCAGGCGCACCGTGCAGCGATTCGTTAAACAGGAGGGTAAACAACGCACCTTTGTCGATGTTTGCTCCGCACAGTGCCGCGCTCTCGGCCAGCAGATCGACCCAGGCGTTCAAATCGCTGGTGCAGTTGTTGCAGTGGACCATGGCGACCGCCGCGCCGTCGGGGGTCGTGACCATGTCGATTTCCGGGTAGACCTTGGACAGCGGCTTTTCCAGGACGACCATGGCAAAAATGCTGGTGCCTGCGCTGACATTGCCGGTGCGCGGGGCGACACTGTTTGTTGCCACCATGCCGGTGCCGGCGTCGCCCTCCGGTGGGCAGAACGGTATGCCGGGTTGCAGCGTGCCGGTTGGGTCGAGCCGCTTCGCCCCCTCGACGGTCAGCATACCGGCGTCCTCGCCTGCGGGCAAAACGGTAGGCAGCAGTTTGACAAGATCCACAGGGCAGCCTTGCTTGTCTGCCAGCGCGTTAAATTTTGCGAGCATTGCGGCATCATACCCGCCGGTGGTGCTGTCGATCGGGAACATGCCGCTGGCATCGCCTTCGCCCAGCACCTTGCGCCCGGTCAGCTGCCAGTGTACATAGCCTGCCAGCGTGGTGAAAAAGTCCAGCTGCGGCAGGTGTGGCTCGCGGTTCAGCATGGCTTGGTACAGGTGTGCTGCGCTCCACCGCTGCGGGATGTTGAACCCGAACGCCGAGGTCAACTCTTCTGCTGCCGCGCCGGTCATCGTGTTGCGCCATGTGCGGAACGGTACCAGCAGCTTGCCCGCAGCATCAAACGCCAGATACCCATGCATCATAGCCGAAACGCCAATGCACCCCACTGTGGTCAGCGGCTGGCCACACTTGGCCAGCACATCCGCAGCCAATGCCGCGTAGGCAGCCTGCACACCCTGCCAGACTTCCTCCAGCGGGTAGGTCCAGATGCCATTTTCCAGCCGGTTCTCCCAGGTAAAATCGCCCTGGGCCACAGGCTTGCAGGTATCGCCAACAAGCACAGCTTTGATGCGGGTGGAACCCAACTCAATGCCGAGAGAACACTGCTTTAAGTCAATCATAGGGATCCTCCTTGACAAAATAAAGGATGGTCTTTATCATAAAACTATCTAAGGCAATACCGCATAATTCTAAGTGCCGATACGGCGAGCGAGGTGCGGCAGCTGCTAAGCCAAAAGCGCAGATAATACTTTGTGTATTATCGAGC
>NZ_FUYF01000026.1 GCF_900167555.1 Gemmiger formicilis
ACAGGGGTTCGGGGCTGGCCCCGTAGGCTTTTCGGCGGGTTGCCCTGTGGCAACACTTCGCCCATGCTTGCTTCCCTCAAGCGCTCCGAGTGACGATGGTGACGATGGTGTCGGTCTTTCTGGGATACCCCACCCCGATAATTGAGTTATGTCAATATCATCGTCACCACCGTCACCATCGTCACCATAGAAGCTCAAAAGGCGAACCTTGTTTTTTCGATGGGTTTTATATCGGATGTTTTTCGGTTCAAATACTTTATCGAAATACTTCGCCATGTTGTAGGTGAACTGGTTCGGTTTGGCATTTTCAATACCTGCTGCCGCAAGCAATTCAGATGCCGTTCCCTGCCAGTTTCCCACACTTTCGATGTACTCCGCCGCTTTCCACAAGTAGTCCGGCACAGCCTTGATTTCTCGTTCCTCTGCGGTTTCTTCATCTTCCAAAGTCCAGACGCAATTTTCCTCCCGCAAATGCAGCGTTCTATCGTCCATATCGCGTCCGGTAAGCAAAATGTCAGCAGTTTGGCTCATTCGCTTACGCTGCATGACCCAGCTTGTATCTGCCACACCCATAAGCCCTGTGGAGCCTGAAATCTGGTCAAATGGGTCGGATGCAGTTTGCTTGCGCAAGTGGTGAATCAGCAATATGCAGATGCCATACTTGTCAGCAAGCTTTTTCAATGCACCGGCCTCCTTATAGTCGTTCGCATACATTCCACCGTTTCCATCGCTTACACGCACTTTTTGAAGTGTATCTATGACAATCAAGCCAACATCGCGGTATGTATGAATCAAAGATTCTACCTGTTCTTCTAAGCCCTGTCCGATGCTGGGGCATTCGGTTTGGAGAATCAGACGCTCCGGGGCATCGCCGCCATCGATAAGCTGGAAAATGCGGTTTTGCAAACGATTAAATGTATCTTCCAGCGAAAAATAAAGCACGGTGCGTGGCTCTATTTCTCGATTCCAGACAGGATTACCCTGCGCGATCTGCAAACACAGCCACAAGGTCAACCAGCTTTTACCCGCCTTGCTTGGGCCAGCAAACAGTGCAAGACCGGCTGGGAGCAGACCAGGAATGATCCACTTGACCGGCGGCAGCGGCGTGGAGAGGAGTTCTTCGGCGGAGATTGCTTTCGGAAGTTTTTCATAATTCATTTGCATCGTCCTTTCTGTTTTGGTATATATCTATTATCTCATACTATCGTCTTTTTGTGTGTAGTAAGTTTTACTCTCTAGTGTTAAGTTGTACGGCTCACGCCGCTCCACAGCCCCACAAACGCGCCAAACGGCGGGTGTTCTGGCTGCTTCGTATCCGTGGTGTTGCGTGTGGCATCTGCCCCACACAGGGCGGACTTGGGCGGTTACTGCGAGTGAATCAGAACTGATTCACTTTTATGTCTTACGCTCTGGAAAGTGAATCAAATCTGATTCACTTTCCGTGCGGGCCTCTTGCCAAAAGCAAGGCAGCCCCTACGCGCTCACGCGGGTCTGACCGCACGGACTTTTCAGAACATAATTGATCACATTGATTTTGGGGATTTTGTAGGCGTTTCCCAGCCGGATGCAGCTGATCTCGCCCTCTCCCAGTAGGTCATAGGCCGCATGGCGGCTGATGCCCAGCATGGTTTGCAGATCCTTAACCGTTACAATGTCCGGGTACTCCGCAAACATGAGCTTGTACATTTCTCTGATTTCTTTGCAATCCATTCGATCACCATCCTTATAGTTAGCTTTCGCATATTTGCGATGTAAATGTAGGATACTGCGCTTTTATGCGAATGTCAATAGTTTTCGCAAAATTGTTACTTTTTCTTGCGCTTTTATGTTATGGTGTGGTACAATAAGGAAAATCCTTCAAAGTGAGTGAACGAAATGAACATCGGAGAGAAAATCAAGCGCATCCGCCAGCACCGCCGCATGACCCAGAAAGAGTTGGGCGAGTTGGTCGACCTCAGCGCAAACCGCATTGCGCAGTACGAAATGGGTTACCGCGTACCAAAAAAGCCCCTGTTAAATCAGATAGCAGAGGCTTTGCGTGTTTCCCCGTTGGCACTTCCCGATGGCGGAAACGGTCCGGCGAATGATATTCTGGAGCAGCTTTTCTGGCTGGATGAGGAGCAGCCCGGCGTTATCAAGCTGGTCCCCACCGAGCGCGGCACAGCACGGTATAATGCCAACCCAGACCTTGCGCTGCACTACGATGATAACGATAGCTGGCCGCCACGCTCCCCCGTGGCGATGTGGTTTGATGATACGATTCTGGATGATTTTCTGAAGGATTGGGCTGCGGTTCAGAAGAAGTTGTATGCGGGGGAGATTACACAGGCTGAGTATTTTGAGTGGAAGGTTATGTGGCCTGATTGTGATAATCTACACATATGAAAACAGTTTTTCTATCTACACCATTTTTCCTATGTCACAAAGAACATAGTTGCTCATAGGATTGCGCATACAAAAAGGAGTCTTTTAAATGAGTTTGGGTTTATATGTTTCCAGCTTCTACTTTTTCCAATCAGGCAAGAATAGCTGTTATTTAGGGCTGAACTCCCCTGTTCAATACAATGATACGCAATACTCCCAGGCAATAGATTTTTTTGAAGCCTTTTTTGCTGTTCGCCGCACAATGGAAACGCTTGAATCCGAAAAGAAGTTGTATTACATTGAAACAAATCCCAATTGGCACGGAGAAACCGACAAATTTTCTTACATTGCTGCTTGTATACATTCGGGGAATTATGGGATAGAAAGCGACATATACGATGCAACATCTCACGAACGAGTTGGTTCAATTGAAAAGAATCAAGCAGGAATGGTTCCTTTCTTTGTATTTGTTGCTATTCCCAAAAAAGAGACGTCAACGGAGCCCATTAACAAGGGCTTAATCCTTTTCCAATCCATGGGGATATACGGTGCCAAATCTATCACCTGTAAAATGATAAACGAGTTTGCGAAAGATAAAATGAACGCAACTTTTCACACGTGCAATGTATCTCCCAGTGAATTTCTAAACGCCTTTTTTGATTTGGGTACACTCAAACGGTTGAAATTGACCCGTAATCGCACCTCAGAAGACAACAGCGACCAATTGAGCGGGATTTCTTACGCCAGGGAAGAGCGAGTCTTGTCCTCCTTTCTCGGAAGAGCAGCCAATACTTTTATTGAGCGTTTAATCCATTTCGGTTTAGACAAGTCTGCAATTTTTGAATTAGAAAACGGCATATCTTACGACAATGTTACTGCAACAATAGACATCGGAGATGGTAAAGAAAGAACTGTTAATCTGCATAAATACGATAATCTGAGCATCCTTGAATACATACCCAGCCAATACGAAAAAGAGAACGGTCATGCTGACGAGAATACCATCATTTCGTACTTATGTGCACGCGCGACAGAATACATTGAAAAAATGGATATGACTATTCATGTGATATCAAGACGCTAACGGAGGAGCTATCATGAGCGAAACACATTTTTGTGGTGCCTTGATTCTTGCAATCACATTCTTACTGATTATACGCTATTCTTTGCAACGGTGTACAAAGGGAACATAATAAAAAACTTAATAATGGACTGCCAATCTTACACAAAGTACCGCCCAAACGAGACTACGGGCGGTATTTTTGTATCATGGCGGAGAAAGGAGGAACTTCCCACGGGGGCTTGACTGAAAAGTTGAGCCCCTTTTTTCATGCCAAAAAACAGGAGGTAAATGCTTATGGCAGATGATAAAACCGCAAAAACGCCGGAACAGCCGGTTACGGATAGCGGGCCGGGCAAGGAAACGCCTCCCGCTCCCCCAAAAGAGCCGGAGAAGGTTTCCGTTTCCCCGGAGCCGGAAAAAAAGACGGAACCGGAGGTAAAGAACCCACAGGTTTCTGTCTATAACTTCGCTGAAATTATGAAGGAAAAGAAAGTCGAGGAACGGGCGGCAGCTCCCAGCGGGGAAAAGCCTGTCCCGGCAAAAACGGAAAAACCGGAAAAGCAGCCGGAGGCTCCGAAGAAAGCGGAGGAAAAACCCAAAGAGCCGGAACAGCCGAAGCGCCGGGGCCGTCCCCCGAAGGCAGATAAGGACAAGGACGCAGCCCCGAAGCCCAAAGCTCCCGCACAGAAACCGGAAAAGGCGGTCAAAAAGGAACCGGAGAAAAAAACGGCTCCAACGGTGCAGACTGCTCCCACTCCGAAGGAACCCGAAAAGCCGAAGGATGCACCACGCCGGGGCAAGGAGCAGATCGTCTATATCAAGCTGAACGAGCTCTACGCCTTCAAGAACCATCCCTTTGAAGTCCGGGACGATGAAGAAATGCGGGCTATGGTGTCCAGCGTCAAGGACAAGGGCGTTACCCAGCCTGCTATCGTCCGTCCCCGTGAGGATGGCGGCTATGAGATCGTGTCCGGCCACCGCCGCCAGAAGGCCAGCGAGCTTGCCGGGTATGCGGATATGCCCTGTATCGTCCGAAACCTGACAGACGATGAAGCCATCACACAGATGGTCGAGGACAATCTCAACCAGCGTGAAGAAATCCTACCCAGTGAGCGGGCCAAAGCCTTAAAAATGCAGCTTGAGGCTATCAAGCACCAGGGCTCCCGCACTTCGGGCCAGATTGACCCGAAGGACGCTGGCAAACGCTCCAACGAGATCGTGGCCGAGCGCAATAAGATGGCGGTCAAGCAGGTGCAGCGGTATATCCGTCTCAATGAGCTGGTTCCCGACCTGATGAAGTTGATGGATGAAAAAAAGCTGGGCTTTACTACGGCGGTGGAGCTTTCCTATGTCAGCAAAAAGAACCAGAACTATATCGCCGTTGCCATTGACAGCCAGCAGTCCTCTCCTTCGCAGGCGCAGGCAAAGCGTATGCGTGAGTTGGACGAAAAGAAGCTACTCAACGGGGATGTGATCGACGGCATTATGATGGAGGACAAAAAGGAGGTAGACAAAGTGATTTTGACAGGTGCGGAACTGAGCAAGTATTTCGGCAAGGAAACTACGCCGAGGGAAATGAAGGACCAGATCATCAAGCTGCTGGACGACTGGAAGGGTCAGCAGAAGGAACACGAAAAGCCGGAGAAGAAAACCGAACAGGAAAAGTAAGCCCAAACTTCGGGTCAGCATGGCCCGAGGATTGCGGGGCTCTGCCCCGCGCCCCGAAGCTCTGGAGATATAAATTATTCCCCGTCGCCAGTTATTCCGTAGCATAGCCGGGAAAATCAGTCAAGGGCAGCGCCGCCGCAGGCGGTGCCAGAGGCACCCTTGACGGATTTCTCCCGGTTATGCTTTTTCCCGGTCAAGCGACGGGGATATAAATTCTCCAGAGCCGTTCCCCTTCCCGGGGGAAGGGGCGGAGGGGTTGGGCGAACTCTTGCTTTTCCCTAAACCAAAACAGAAATGGAGGCTCAACCAATGAAACGACCTTTAGCATACCTGACTGCCGCATGGAGCGGCGAGCCGGATGTTGATATGGAGCTGGCGGCCCACTACTGCCGTCTTACTTATGAGGCGGGCTTTTCCCCGATCTGCCCGCTCTTGTACCTGCCGCTGTTTTTGAATGACAGCGTTCCCGAGGAACATAAGGCCGGGATTGATATGCGCCGGGATATGCTGCGGCGCTCCCACACCCTGATCGTCTGCGGCAGCGCTGTGGACGAGGATGTGAAAAACGATATTGCGGTTGCCGGACGGCTGGGCATTGCGGCGACAACGCTGGAAGGGGTGCTTGCCGTGAAGGGACACGGCACCCCGGGCCATGCCGGACATTAAGCTGGGGAGCCTTTTCGACGGGATTGGCGTGTTCCCTCTGGCTGCTTCCCGGTGCGGTATCCGTCCGGTCTGGGCCAGCGAGATTGAAAAAGCGCCCATCTCCATAACCAAAAGGCACTTTCCCGATATGGCGCATTTGGGAGATATTACGAAGGTGGACGGCGGGAAAATCCCACCTGTCCATATAATTACCTTCGGTTCCCCCTGTCAGAACCTTTCTCTGATCGGCAACCGCTCCGGCCTTGCTGGGGCAAAATCAAGCCTGTTCTATCAGGCGTTTCGTATCATACAGGAAATGAGGGATGCTACTGATAACCTATATCCAGCTATCGCTGTTTGGGAAAACGTCATGGGAGCGTTTTCTACAAATGACCGGATGGACTTTAGAGCCGTCCTATCCGCCTTCTCGGACACCGAAGTTCCAATGCCTCCTTCGGGAAGATGGGGAAACGCTGGAATGGTGCGAGGGGGAACGCCTGATGTGTGTTGGCGGCTCATGGACGCCCAGTATTGGGCAGGCTCCCGAAGGCTGGCACGAAGGCAGCGGATTTTCGTCGTGGCGGATTTTGGAGGCAGACGTGCCGCAGACATACTATTTAAGCCCCGTCCAATGCTCCCACTTCCTCCGCCTTGCGGAGAGGGCGGGCGGGCCGCCGCCGAAGGAGATCGAACAGCTTCTTTTGAAACAGGGCGGCAGATACCAGTCATCCACCCCTTTCAGTGCTTCCGTATGCGGGGAGCGGCAAAAAGGCAGGAAGAAACGGCCTTCCGAAACAGCTTCGGATTACCAACTGACCCTTTTCCCACTCTTTTAGCCAGTGATGTAACGCCCTTTGCCTTCTGGTATGAGGGCGACCCGGAGGGCGGCTGTATCCGTTTTCTGACGGAAACGGAAAGCGAACGGCTGATGGGGCTGCCGGAGGGCTGGACAAAGTACGGGGCGGACGGCGTGGAGATCCGGCCTCTGCAACGTTACAAGGCGCTGGGAAATGCGATTGCCCTCCCTTGCGCCGATTACATTATGGCCGGGATTTATGAGGTGCTGGCTGACCGGGCCGGAAAGGAGGAATAAGCCCATGTTTGAAGCCTATATAACCAATACAGCCCTGTACCCCTTAATGGGGATCGAGGTAGGGACAACGGTACATTTCCCCACGACGACACAGGAGTTGCAGGCCGCCCTTGCCAAAATCAGGATAGATGGGAAACGGTACAGCGAAGTGTTCTTTACCAGCTTTGACAGCGATGTGCTGGGGCTCTACGATCATCTCTACGAATGTGAGAACATCGACGAGCTGAACGAGCTGGGCCACGCCCTGCTGGAAGTACGGGATAAGGGCGGACTGGAAACCTTTGAAGCCGCTCTTGTCTTGGGAAACCACACACGGAGCGTGAAGGATTTGATAAACCTGACCCAGAACCTTGACCTGTACCGCTTTTACCCGGATATTTCTGATGATGAAGGGCTGGGCCGTCTTTACGCCGACGAGCTTGGGACCATCGACATACCGGAGCACATTCAGAACTACTTCGATTATGAGGCATACGGGCGGGATGTGCGTATCAACGAGGGCGGCGTATTCGCTCCCGGTGGGTATGTGTCGGCAGTCCCGGAGGGCTTCAAGGAGTATTACCACGGGCCGCAGGACATTCCGCCGGAACACCGGATATTTGCCTATCCTGAAAAGGCCGAGCCTGTCCACTCCATTCTCGCTACACTCAAACGGTTTCAAGAAGCCCCACCCGCTCCAAAAAAGGACAAGGCGGGGCCTTCCCATGAAGAACGGTAAGACTTCGGGCCAGCATGGCCCGAAGCATAAAGGAGGTGCATACCATCAACTATTACCCTATCAATGAAGGAGCCGCCCGCCGGGCAAAAGAAATGAACAGCTTTTCCGACTACAAGGAAGGGAGCGCAACGGCGGAATACCGGGCAATGGTGGACAAGGCCGCCGCCATAGCGGAAAAGCAGAAATCCCGGGTGGACCCCATGTACCATGAGAAGATCGACCATCTGTTAGACACCTACGCCCGCAAGCTGGCCGAAAACATGAACCAAGGCTTTGCCATTGACGCGAGGGTTCCCTCTGTGCTGATCGCCGGGCCTTCCAATTTCCCGGTGGGAAAGAAGGAAAAACAGAACCGGGCGCGGGACAGCAACATGGAGGAATGGCGGCATATTCAAGGGCTGCTGGATAAGATACGCAGCACCGGCATGGGCGGGATCAGCGCCGATGACCCGGCAGCGATTGAAAAGCTCCAGAAGAAGCTGGACGGGCTGGAACGCTCCCAGCTCATTATGAAGGAGGTCAACGCCTATTACCGCAAGCATGGCAAGCTGGACGGCTGTGCGCTGCTGTCGCCGAACCAGATCGAAAAGCTGAAAGCAAGCATGGCGTCAAGTTGGCGAAGCGACCCGAGGCCCTTTGAAAGTTACCAGCTAACCAACAACAATGCGGAGATCCGCCGGGTAAAGGCCCGTATCGAACAGCTTTCCAAACAGGCACAGCAGGAATTTTCCGGCTGGGAGTTCGATGGGGGTCGTGTGGAAATGAACCGGGAGGACAACCGCTTGCAGGTGTTCTTTGACGGAAAGCCTGACGCGGACACCCGGGCCGAGCTGAAAAGCAGCGGCTTTCGTTGGGCTCCCAGCGTGGGCGCATGGCAGAGGCAGCTCACGGACAACGCCATCCGGGCGGCTGACCGTCTGGAATGTATCAAGCCGCTGTCCGGCGAAAAGCCCTCCCAACTTCAAAAGAAGCCCTCTATCTTGCAGACCATGCGGGAACAGGACGAAAAAGTCCAGACGGAGCCGGAAAAGAAAGCTCCGTCCGGCAGAGATGCCGAGCGGTAAGCCTCGGGCCACATTGGCCCGAGGTTTTCTGTTCCCCGAGATTGTACGGGGGCCTCCCGGATAGCGGGAACCCCGACGGAAAGGAGGTTTTATGCAGGAAGAAGTAAACCAAAAAACGGTTGCCCTTTCGATCAGGACAACGAAGCTCACAGGAAAAGTGCTGGCTGCCGCTCTTGGCAAGGTGGTTCGGGCGCTGCAAAAGCACCACCGGAAGGCGCTGACCCCGCAGGGACGCCAGAGCGTAAAAAAGCTGATGAACCACTATGGCGGCAAAAGTGCCATGCCCTATGTAGGAGCTCCAAAGGATTTTGACCGGATTGCGAAGGAGTTCCATGTGGACTACGCTTTCCATAAAGTGAGCCCCGGTCATTACCTGCTGTTTTTCAAGGCTAATCAGGCGGACGCTATCACGGCGGCCTTCCAGAAGTACAGCGCAAAGGTGCTGAACAAAGAGCAGGACAAGGCTTCCATCCTCGGCCAGCTTCGGAAATTCACGGAGCAGATCAGGACACAGGCAAAGGAAAAGCAGCGAACCAGAGAGGCGGTGAAGGACGGACGTTGAGTGACAAGATCAGAAAATATGTGCTCCCAAACCTGCCGTACCTCTTTGTGTTCTGGTTTTTCTCCAAAATCGGGACGGCCTACCGGATCGCCCCCGGCACAGACTTCGGGACAAAGCTCATGGGGATGCTTGATACCTTCCCCAAAGCCTTTGAAACCTACTGGCCGGGGCAGGGAGGTATTGACCTGCTGGTGGGCCTTGCCGGTGCGGCTGGGATGTATCTGCTGATACAGTCAAAGATCAGGCAGGCGAAAAAATTCCGGCGGGATGCGGAGTACGGCACCGCCCGCTTTGGAACAAAGGAAGATATAAAGCCATTTGTTGACCCTAAATTTCAGAACAATGTCATTCTGACTGGGACGGAGTTCCTTACCATGAACACCCGTCCGAAGATACCCGCCAATGCCCGGAACCTAAACGCCTGTGTCATCGGATCGTCCGGCTCGGGAAAGACAAGGTTCTGGTTGACCCCGCAGCTCCTTCAAGCCCATTCCTCGTATGTGGTGGTAGACCCGAAGGGCGGCACTCTCGACCAGTGCGGGCGGTTTCTGCAACGGGAGAAATACAGGGTGCGGGTGTTCAACAGTATCGACTTTTCAAAATCCATGCACTACAATCCGCTGGCCTATATCAAGACAGAAAGCGATGTTTTGAAATTTGTTACCGCCCTGATTGCCAACACCAAAGGCGACGGCAAGGAGGGCGACGAGTTCTGGACAAAAGCAGAAACCCTCTTGTACTGCGCCCTTGTGTCCTACATCGTCTTTGAGGGGCCGGAGGAAGAACGCAACATGAATACGCTGGTGGAAATGATAAACAGCATGGAAGTCCGGGAGGATGACGAAACCTTCAAAAACGCGGTGGACTATATGTTTGACGGGCTGGAACGCCGCAGCCCCCAGCACTTCGCCGTGAGGCAGTATAAGAAATACAAGCTTGCCAGCGGCAAGACAGCCAAAAGCATTTTGATTTCCTGCGGTGCAAGACTGGCTCCCTTTGATATTCCCCAACTTCGGGAGATCATGTCTTATGACGAACTGGAGCTGGATAAGCTGGGGGATGAAAAATCAGCGCTGTTCTTTCTTATCAGCGACACGGACACCACCTACAACTTTTTGGTTGCCCTCGCTTTTTCGCAGATGTTCAACCTTCTGTGTGAACGGGCTGATAACACCTATGGCGGGCGTCTGCCCTACCATGTGCGGGTGCTGTGGGACGAGGCAGCCAACACCGGACAGGTGCCGGGGCTGGAAAAGATCGTGGCCGTCATCCGCTCCCGTGAGATCAGCCTGACGCTTTTTTATCAGGCAATGAGCCAGTGCAAGGCATTGTACAAAGACCATTCCGAAACCATCATGGGAAACATGGACAGTATCGTGTTCCTCGGAGGCCGGGAGGCTTCCACCCTAAAGGATATTTCGGAAAACTGGCTGGGCAAGGCCACCATTTCCATGCAGACCGAGGGCCGCAGCCGTGGACAGTCTGAAAGTTACAGCCAGAATATGCAGCGGCTTGGCCGGGAGCTGATGACCACCAGCGAGATCACCACCATGCCCGGAGATAAATGTATCTTGCAGCTCAGGGGGCTCCCGCCTTTCCTGTCCCCGAAGTATGACTTGAAAAAGCACCCGAATTACAAGTACACAGCCGAATTTGATAAAAAGAAAAACGCCTTCCGCTTGGAAAGCCTGTTCCGCCACCGGCCATTGAGACTAAAGCCGGAGGACGAATACACGGTGTACGAAGTGGACGGCTCCGACACAGACGAAGAAGCTGACCTGTTGAATTTCGATGATCTGGACAGCGACGAGTTTGTGTAACTTCGGGCCATGATGACCCGAAGCGCCGCCGATGTGGGCGGCTTTTTTTGTACCCAAAACCATCAAACAAACAAAATGGAGGAACGTATATGGAATTTTTCAATCAGGCAATCGACATTCTTAAAATTCTGGTCATGGCTCTTGGCGCTGGTCTGGCGGTATGGGGCGTCATCAACCTTCTGGAAGGTTACGGGTCGGACAACCCTGCGGCAAAAAGCCAGGGCATTAAGCAGCTCATGGCGGGCGGCGGTGTCGTTCTGATCGGCCTTCAGCTTATCCCTCTGCTGTCCGGGCTGTTCAGCTAAATGTCACCCGTTGTCCCTTTTCCAGAAAAGGAGCTGATATATGGACTTTATCATCGACGCAATCGTTGAATGGCTGAAAGGTCTGCTCGTCGATGGTATCATGGGGAATCTGGACGGCCTTTTCGATAACGTCAATCAGAGCGTTGGCGAAATCGCCACACAGGTAGGCACGACCCCGGCGGACTGGAACGCCGGGGTCTTTTCCATGATACGACAGATCTCCGAAACTGCCATTCTGCCAATCGCCGGGGTCATCCTCACTTTTGTTATGACCTATGAACTGATACAGATGCTCATAGAACGCAACAACCTCCATGAAGTTGACACATGGATGTTTTTTAAGTGGGTGTTCAAAACCTTTGTGGCTGTGATGATCCTGACGAATACCTTCAATATCGTGCTGGCAGTCTTTGATGTGAGCCAGCATGTGATACAGCAGTCAGCGGGCATTATCCAGAACGGGACAGAGATCACGCCGGATGTGCTGGACAGTCTGCGGACAGAGCTTGAAGCGATGGAGTTAGGCCCTCTGTTCGGACTCTGGCTACAATCCTTCCTGATCCAGCTTACCATGATTGCCTTAAACATCGTGATCTTCGTCATCGTATATGGCCGTATGATTGAAATTTATTTACTCACAAGTTTAGCGCCTATCCCGTTTGCCACAGTCCCCAACAGGGAAACCGGACACATGGGGCAGAACTATTTCCGCTCCCTCTTTGCGGTGGGCTTTCAAGGTCTATTGATCTTAGTCTGTGTCGCCATCTATGCGGTGCTGATCCAGAGTATCGCCACCGACGGCGACCCCATCGGGGCGATCTGGGGCTGCGTGGGATATACGGTGCTGCTGTGTTTTACCTTATTCAAAACAGGCAGTCTTGCAAAATCCATCTTCGGCTGCCATTAAGAGACTTCGGGCTATGACGACCCGAAGCGGAAAGGAGAAATCCATGCAGGAAAAAACAGCGGGCGGAACACCAGCCGCCCCTATAAAGCTGGATGTAAGCGTGCGGGTCATCGAACCTGTGAAAAACCTCATGGGCTTTGCCAGCGTGAAATTCAATAACTGCTTTGTGGTGGAAAATCTGAAAATCGTACAGGGCAGCAAGGGGCTCTTTCTTGGGATGCCCAGCCAGCCAGACGGCAAAGGCGGCTACCGGGATATGGCCTACCCTGTCACAAAGGAGTTCCGGGAACAGCTCAACACCGCTGTTCTGCAAGCCTATGAGGCAAAGCTGGAACAGATGGCGGAGCGTGGCTCTGTGGGGCGTGCATCCATCAGCGACCAGCTCAAAGCCGGAAAAGCGGCTGCCGAACAGGCAAAGGCGGAACGGCCCCCGAAGGAAAAGCCCAGCCGTGGCGCGGAGCGTTGACCTCGGGCCATGCTGGCCCGAAGCGGAAAGGAGGCGAAACCCATGCCACGCAAACGGACGGGCTATGATGCGGCCTGCTACTATGACGGCAAGCTGCTGGGCCGCTGTACCAAAGCGGACAGCGACGCCTATACCCTGTTGATGAACGCCTGCGGCGGGGACGCCGCCCGTGTCCTGCGGGAATACGCCTACTTTTCCCCGGAGCTGAAGGCCATCTTGGAAAAGGCGGCTCTCATGCAGGCGGACCGGAACCGGACGGGCGGAATGTTCCATGCGCCGAAAAGCTCCCCGTGGGGCGAGGTGCAGAGCTGTGAAGTTCTCTGTCCGGGGGTGTTTCTGGTATCTACCGCCAGCCACGGCGGAACGATGGTGGCAAACGAGGTAGCCGCCGTCCTCTCCCCAGCGGCCAAAAAATGCGGCTTCAAGGACAAGGGCTATATCTGCTATGAGGAGGACGCGCAGGAAGGCGTAGTGCTTCGGGAGCTGCTGGACAAAAAGCTGTGGAACATCCCCGACCGCATTAAGGACAAAGCGCAGTTTGAAGAAAACCTCAATCAGTCCATCCGGCAGTATAATCCCGAATACTGGCGGGCAAGGCAGAGCGGACGCAAGGCCGCCGAAGTCGCCCGCAGTACAACCCCGGCCAAAGAGGCCGCAAGATAACCTCGGGCCATACTGGCCCGAAGCAATAAAGGAGGTGTAACAAAATGGCCTATGTGCCAGTACCAAAAGACCTTTCCAAAATCAAGACAAAGCTGGCCTTCAACCTAACGAAGCGCCAGCTTGTTTGTTTTTCCAGCGCGGCGGCGGTGGGCCTCCCGGCTTACCTGTTTTCCCGTGGCAGTATCGGGAACAGTGCCGCCATGTTCCTGATGATCGGCCTCATGCTCCCGTTCTTCTTTCTGGCTATGTATGAACGAGACGGTCTGCCGCTGGAAAAAGTGCTGAAAAACATCATCCGCACCCGGTTCCTCTATCCCCGTGTGCGGCCTTACAAAACCGAAAACTTCTATGCGCTGCTTAGCGCCAGAAAGGAGGCTCAGCCGATTGCGAAACAGCAGAAGGGCCGGAAAGCCCGCAGGCAGAAAGCCTGAAAAGCAGGGCCTTACCGGCCTGTTCACGAAAGGAAAGAACATTCCCACCACCGCCCAGCAGACCCTCCCTTACCGGGAAATGTACCGGGACGGGGTGTGCCGGGTAGCGGACCGCTATTACACCAAAACCATTGAATACGAGGACATCAACTACCAGCTCGCACAGTCCGAGGATCAGGCGGCCATCTTTGACGGGTGGAGCGCCTGCCTCAACTACTTTGACAGCAGCCTTCCGTTCCAGCTTTCCTTCCTCAACCACCGAAGCCGCCCGGGCAGCCGGTACAGCGTGAACATCCCCATGCAGGACGATGATTACAACAGCGTCCGGTGTGAGTATGTGGAAATGCTGGAAAACCAGATCGCCAAAAGCAACAACGGCATTGTCCGCACGAAGCTCCTGACCTTCGGCGTGAACGTGGACGACCTTTCCACCGCCAGGGCAAGGCTGGAACGTGTAGAGGCGGACATTTGCGGGAACTTCAAAAAACTGGGCGTCAAGTGCCGCTCCCTTTCGGGGCTGGAACGGCTGGAGCTTCTTCATGGGCAGCTCCACCCCGGCAGCGGCTCCCCCTTCCGGTTTTCATGGGATATGATCCCCAAAACCGGGCTTTCCACCAAAGACTTTATCGCCCCGGACAGCTTCGACTTCCGTTTCAGCCGTCTGTTCCGGGTGGGGACGACTTGGGGCGCCGCCTCCTACTTGCAGATTTTGGCCTCGGAGCTCTCGGACAAGTTGCTGGCGGAGCTTTTGGAAATGGACGCGGAAATGACCATCACTCTCCATATCCAAACCGTCGATCAGGCCGCCGCCGTAAAATCCATCAAGGCCAAAGTCTCCGACATTGACAAGATGAAGGTGGAGGAACAAAAGAAGGCAGCCCGGTCAGGGTACGACATGGACATACTTCCGCCCGACCTTGTAACGTACAGCAACGACGCAAAGACCCTTCTGGAAGATTTACAGAGCCGGAATGAAAGAATGTTCCTACTGACCTTCCTTGTGGTAAACATGGCCCCGACCCGCCGGGAGCTGGACAATGACCTGTTCACGGTGTCGGGTATCGTCCAGAAATACAACTGCACCTTGAAGCGGCTGGACTTCCAGCAGGAGGATGGTTTTCTTTCCAGCCTTCCGCTGGGCCATAACGGCATTGAGATCAAGCGCGGTATGACGACCAGCTCCACGGCCATTTTTGTTCCCTTTATGACGCAGGAGCTCCGCATGGATGGCGAAGCTGTCTATTACGGGCTCAACGCGCTTTCCCATAACGTCATCATGGCAAACCGGAAAAAGCTCAAAAACCCCAACGGCCTGTTTCTCGGCGTGCCGGGCTCCGGCAAATCCTTTGCCGCAAAGCGGGAGCTTGTGAATGTGTTCCTTGCCACCCGTGACCGGATCATTGTGGTTGACCCGATGGGCGAATATTCGCCTCTTATCAAGCGGCTGGGCGGTCAGGTCATCGAGATCGCCCCGGACAGCCCCCACCACATCAATCCGATGGACATTGATTTGAGCTTCGACGAGGAAAACCCGATGGCGCTGAAAGCCGACTTTATCCTGTCGCTGATGGAGCTGATCGTCGGCGGCAAGGACGGCTTGCAGCCGGTGGAGCGTACCGTCATTGACCGCTGTGTGCGCCAGATGTACCGAGAGCATTTGCAGAACCCGGAAACAAGCAAAATGCCGACCCTCCAAACCCTGTATGACCTGCTCTGTTCCCAGCCCGAGGGCGAGGCGGTACGGCTGGCAACAGCCCTTGAAATCTATGTGTCGGGCTCTCTCAACGTGTTCAACCATGAAACCAATGTGGACCTGAACCGCCGCCTTGTGTGCCTTGATCTGAAAAAGCTGGGGGCCGGGCTTCGGACGATTGCCATGCTCATTATGCAGGACCTTGTCAATTCGCAGGTGTCCATGAATTTCCTGCGCGGTATCGCTACATGGTGCTACTTCGACGAGTTCCATGTGCTGCTGCGTGACCGGCTGACGGCAAGCTACTGTGTGGCGATCTGGAAAATGCTCCGTAAGAAGGGCTGCGTACCCAGCGCCTTAACGCAGAACGTGAAGGATTTCCTTGCCAGCCCGGAGATTGAGAACATCTTTGAAAACTCGGACTTCCTTGTGCTTCTCTCGCAGGCACAGGGGGACCGGCAGATTTTAGCCAAACAGCTTGGGATCAGCCCCCATCAGCTTTCCTATGTGACCCATACCAATTCCGGCGAAGGGCTGCTGTTCTTCGGAAACACCACCATCCCGTTTGTTGACCGCTTCCCGCAGAATACCGAGCTGTACGCCATTATGACCACCCGCCCGGAGGACAAAAAACAGGAAATGAACCGGGCATAACACACTTCGGGCCATGCTGGCCCGAGGTTTGGAAAGGAGGGATACATCATCGAAAAGAAACCGGACAAACGGAATTTTCAAAGGCCGGGGCCGACGGAGGATACCGGGGGCAATCGCCCCGGACCGGCTGAACGGGAAGGACCTTCCCCCGCACCATCCCGACGTCTGCGGTTTGAGGACGAGGATACCGGGCAGGACAGTCCTTCGGGCCACGATGGCCCGAAGTCCAAAAGCGGCAAGTTTCAAGAGGACAGCCGGAAAGCCCGCCCTTCTGACCGCATGAGGCAGGAGGATGACAAGGGCGGTCCGCAGGATACCGGAAAGGCGCAGGAGCCGGAAGGCTCCGCCGAGAAGGCCGGGAGCAAAAAGGACAAGTACCAGAAGGCGCAGGCCAAAGCGGAGCGCGCCGGGGAAAAGCTGGGAAAGGCCCGGGAGAAGCTGGATAAGGTCGAGGCGAAACGGGCGGCGCAGAAGCCACCGGGGCTTGCAAAGAAAGCTGTCCGGGGAGCCCGCACCGAGGCATGGTTTTATCTCCACAACAAAATCAACGAAGTCGAACATGAAAATGTGGGCGTGGAAGGAGCGCATAAATCCGAGCTGGCCGCAGAGGCCGGAGCCCGGAAACTGACCCGCTATGCCAAACGCCGCTGGCGGGAACACCCAGCCCGGAAGGTGGCAAAGTGGGAACGGAAGGACATAAAAGCCCGGGCCAATGTGGATTTTCAAAAGATGGCCTCCGAGCACCCGGAACTTGCCAGCAATCCGCTTTCCCGTGTGCAGCAGAAATGGAAACTGAAACGCCGGTATTCCAAAGAAGCAAAGGCGGCTGCAAAACAGGGCGCAAAGGCCGCAAAGAAAACCGCTGCCGCTTCGGGAACTGCGACCCGTCGGGCGGCGCAGTTTGTGACCCGTCATCCCGTGGCGGTGCTGGTCCTGCTCCTGCTGTTGCTGCTCTGTTTTCTTGTGTCGGCGGTAAGCTCTATCTTTCCCACGCTTGGCAGCGGCCTTGCCAATGCGTTATCCGGCACCTCCTACGCCTCGGAGGATACGGACCTGCTGGGCGTGGACGAGGACTACACGGCACTGGAAAACGAGCTGGCGCAGACGGTAGCGAACATCGAAAGCACCCATCCCGGCTATGACGAGTACCGCTATTCCGTGGACGAGATCGGCCATAACCCCTATGAGCTGGCGTCCTATCTCTCGGCAAAGTACCATGTGTATTTCCGGGAACAGGTGCAGGACGAACTGCGGGAGATCTTCGAGGCACAGTATGAGCTGACCTTGACGGAGAAAGTCGAGATACGCTACCGCACCGAAACCAGCACCGACCCGGAGACCGGGGAAACCACCACCGAGGAAGTCCCCTATGAGTATTACATTCTCAATGTGACCCTCACAAACAAGACGCTGCCCGCCGTGATCCTGCCGAGGCTTAACGAACAGCAGCGGGAAATCTACACCGTTATGCAGCAGCTCAAAGGCAACAAACCCTATCTGTGGGAAGGGATTTACAACGGCGGCGAAGATACCGGCCCCAGCTATGAGATACCCGGCGAGGCGCTGGATGACCCGGCTTTTGCGGCGCTCATGGAAGAAGCCACAAAGTACATCGGCTGGCCCTATGTGTGGGGCGGCTCCAGCCCGTCCACCTCCTTTGACTGTTCGGGCTTTGTCTGCTGGGTGTACACGGCCAGCGGCGTCCACAACCTGCCCCGTACCACGGCGCAGGGCATTTACAACCAGTGTGCTATCATTTCCCCCTCCGAGGCAAAGCCCGGCGATATTATCTTTTTCACGGGAACCTATGACAGCCCCAGCCCTGTGTCCCATGTGGGGATTTATGTGGGCGACGGGATGATGCTTCATTGTGGTTCGCCCATCCAATACGCAAACATCAATTCAAGCTACTGGCAGACACATTTCTATGCCTTCGGGCGTTTGTGAGCCAGAGGAAAGGAGTCCTTGCATGAACAAGATCGACAAGCTCGATAAGGAACTGGAAAAAGCCCGGGAGAAGGCTGCCGAGTGGCAGGCCAAAATCCGGGAGCTGGAAAAGCAGAAACAGGAGGAAGAAAACAGCCAGATCGTGCAGGCGGTGCGCTCCCTCAAACTGACGCCCGCCCAGCTTATGGCTTTTTTGAATGACCCCAAAAACAGCCTTACCGCTTCGGGTCATACTGACCCGAAGCCGGAGGCACCCGAAAAGGAGGACACAGCCCATGAAGAAAATTAAATACCGCAGGCTGACGGCGATGGCTGCCAGCCTTTTGTGTTGCCTGATCTTTACAGTCCCGGCTTATGCACAGAGCAGCGAGCCGCAGCCGGAGACAGCTCCCTCCCCGGCAGAAACCGAAGCAGAGCCGGAAACCCAGAACCCCTTTACCCCGGACGGGACGGGAACCGTGGTGGACAACGCCACCGACGAGGATGGAAAGGAGTTCTACACCATCACCACAGCAGACGAGAGCGTGTTTTATTTGGTGATCGACAAACAGAAAACCAGCGAGAACGTCTATTTCCTCAATACCGTTACCACAGACGACCTTCTGCCTCTTGCCGAACAGGGTAAGGAACCGCCCAAAGAAGTGACCCCGGAGCCAGAGCCAAAGCCCACCGAACCGGTGGAGGAAGTACCGGAACCCGAGCCGGAGAAAAAGGACAGCCCCCTTCTCTCTCTGCTCCTGATCGGTGCGGTGGTGCTGGCCGGCGGTGGGATTGGTTACTATTTCAAGATTTACAAGCCGAAGCATGAGGCCCCGGATTTGGAAGATGATTACTGCGAATATGAGGACGGGGAGCTGGAGGAGATCGCAGAGGAACCCGAGGACGAAGATACCCCGCCGTGGGAGGAAGATACGGAGGAATGAGAATGAATTTTACAAGCAGCCCTTTTGAACGAATGATGAAGGAAGTACCGCACCCTGGCTGGGACAATGACGACCCTTGTAAGGGATGCCGTTACTACAAGGAGTGCAAAGGAAAGAAAAAACAGTGCCGGAAGAAATTCCGGGCGCTGATCGTGGAGCCCCGCCCTTCGGGCCATCGTGGCCCGAAGTCTTAAATGGACGCCCGGGAGCTGACCCGTGACGAGAAGAAGAAAATCCGTTCTCTGGTCACGGGGATGTGTGCCAACTATGACAGAGAAAGCGGCCTGTGCCTTCCTCTGGACTGTGCCTGTTATATGCTGCACAAGTGCTGGACAGGGGCGTACTGCCGTTACTTCCGTGAGGCTGTCCTGCCCCTTGACCCGGAGCTTCAAGCGGCGCTGACAACGGAAGGCATCTCCCCGGAACTGCGGGCCTGTGCGGTCTGCGGAAAGGCGTTTTTGCCCGAGGGGCGTCAAGCCTACTGTTCCGACGCCTGCAAGGCCGAAGGGAACCGCCGAAAAAGCCGGGAACGCATGAGGAAAATGCGGGAGAAAAGGCCGGGCGGCTGTTACGATTTGCCGCCTCCAAAGGCTTGACATTCCGGGTTTTTTTGAGGGCGTTTCCGGGGTGGGAATATCTTATTACATTTCTCCCCGGTCTGCCCTCTTATTTCGTAACATCCAGCACTTCGGGTCATGTTAGCCCGAGGCACAGAAAGGAGGTATCTCTTGGAGACAGTACAAGGATATGTGATTTTGAAAGCTGCCACCTTTGAAACCGGACACGGCTTTGCGCTGGGGCATAATCCGGGAGCGCCGAGCCCCTTTGTGACCTGGCAGTTTACCGAGGGGGAAAACGGCCATCGGGATTACTACTGGGGCCGCTATGGAACCAGTCAGGCGTGGGCGCAGCGGGACTTTGACCGCCGGGTGGACGACTATCAGCAGCTTTACCATGCGGCGGTCAAGCATACCGAGCTGGGACCGGAGGGCGTTTACCGCTATTATTCCACCCAGCGGCCCGTGGACATAGGAACTTACCCGAAGCTGCCGGATAACCAGCCTCTTTCCATCGTCAACTACGACGATGACAGGCGGCGTCCTGTGGCAGACGGCAGTCTGATGGCATGGGGCGAACTGACCTACGCAAAGCCGCTGACCGAAAAGCAGATGGAGGATTATGAACTGAAACCAGCACCGGGCAATCCTGACCGGGTGCGCCCATCCATTACCGCCCGGCTCAAAGAAGGAACCAGAGGGCAGGAACCCCCGAAGGAGCCCGGCCAGAAGCGGAGCCATAAAAACCATGAGGAACGATTAAGGAGGATCGCCATGCACGAAAAAGACAACTATCTGAAAACCGCCGAGCTCTCCACAGAGCAGAACTGCAACATGATCGACGGCGTACCCAACAACACGCCCATCCCACCCACGCCCCCGGAGCTGGACGCAAAACCGCTTGATAAGGTAAAGGAACCCAAAGAGCGCCGGAAAGGCCGGGAGCTGGAACGCTGATGGAGAACCGCAAGCGGAATGTCCATCTGCACGTCATGGTAACGCCGGACGAGCTGGCAGCCATCCATGAACGGATGGCTGAGGCGGGCATTTCCAACGCCGGGGCTTATGTACGGAAAATGGCTCTGAATGGGTATATCCTGCACATCGACCTTGCGCCCGTAAAAGAGCTGATCTCTCTGCAACGGCGCTGTTCTAACAATCTCAATCAGGTTGCCATACACGCACATACCTATGGCGTGTACCCGGAGGAAATCGACGGATTGAAGCGGGACTATGAAAAGCTGTGGGGCGAGGTGTCAAAGGTGTTGCGGGAGCTCTCCGAGCTGGTGGCAAAGTAAGACGAGGGCGGCAGGCTTCCGTTGCGGGGCTTGCCGCCCTGCTCTTTTTTTACCACTTCGGGCCAGTATGACCCGAAGGTTTGGGACAGGATTCACTAATCTTTCGCAACATTTATGTCCCCGGGCAGGCATGATAAAATAGAGGTAGGAAGGATAGATAAAGGAGGTTTTGAAGATGAAGATACTGCTGAAAATATTGGTTGCTCCCTTTGCTTTGGCGTTGTCCCTTCTGGCGGCTCTGCTGGTGTTCCTGTTTGATATTTGTGCCGTCCTGCTGACGATTGCCTCTGTGATCCTGGCGGTGCTGGGTGTCGCTCTCTTTTTCACGCCGACGCCCATAGGCGGGATTGTATTTCTGTTTCTTGCCTTCCTTCTTTCGCCGTATGGACTGCAAGCGGCGGCGGGCTCCCTTCTTTGGGCGCTGGACGGAGGCAAATCCGCTTTGTACCGGTTTCTGGCAAGTTAAGCAGCCTCGGGCCATACTGGCCCGAAGTCGGGGCGGTCGGAATGGGCCGCCCCTTTCTCATGGAAAGGAGGAATGATTTTTGGCTACCACAACTTTGTTACAGCGCCATGCGGGCGAAGGCGAAACGATTGCCGAGGCTATCCGGGATTGTCTGGACTATGGCAAGGACCCGGAGAAAACAGAAAGCGGAAAGTATATCTCCGCTTATGAATGTGATCCGGCCACCGTGGCGGACGAGTTCCTTTTGGCAAAGGCCAGCTATGCCGCTATGACGGGCCGGGAACAGAAGAAAGAAAATAATGTGCTGTGCTATCAGATACGACAATCCTTCTATCCGGGCGAGATCACCCCGAAGGAGGCGAACCGTATCGGCTATGAACTGGCTATGCGCTGGACAAAGGGGCGGCACGCTTTTATCGTTACCACGCACACCGATAAGCAGCACATCCATTGTCACATTTATTACAACTCCACCACCCTTGACTGCACTCGGAAATTCCGAAATTTTTGGGGCTCCAGCTTCGCCCTTCGGCGGCTCTCTGACAGGCTGTGCCTTGAAAACGGGCTGTCCATCGTGGAGAACCCGAAGCCCCGGAGCAAGAGCAAGTATCGGAACTATGGGGAGTGGCAGAAAGACCGGAAAGGGCCGCTTTCCTATCAGGACCGACTGCGCCTTGCCATTGATACTGCGCTGGCGGAACGCCCCGCTGATCTGGACGAATTTCTCAATTTGATGAAGCGGGCCGGGTATGAGGTCAAGACGGTTCGGGGCGGCGGTATCAGCTTCCGGCTGACCGGGCAGGGACAGGAACGCTTCACCCGTCTGCGTGCCTCCACGCTGGGGGACGGCTACGACTTGCAAGATGTTCTGTCCACCATTGAGGGCAAAGAAAAACACCCCGGGCGCTCGGAGCGGAAAATCAGTCTGGCGGTGGATATTCAAGCAAAGCTGGCTGCCGGTAAGGGGCCGGGATATGAACGCTGGGCGAAGGTATTTAACATTAAGCAGATGGCCGCCGCTCTTGCCTATATACAGGACAATAACCTGACCGATTATGAGCAGTTGGCGAAGAAAGCCACCGAGGCGGCAGACCGTTTCCATGTTATTTCCGAACAGGTCAAGCAGACGGAACAGGCCATGAAAACCAATGCTGGGCTAAAGGCCGCAACGGTTCAGTATGCCAAAACCCGCCCAGTCTTTGAGCAGTATAAGGCGACGAAGTACAGCCGGAAATTCCTTGCGGAGCATGAGGCCGACCTTGAACTGTACCGGGCTGCACAAGCGGAAATGCGCTCTCTGCTGGGCGGGGCGAAGCTCCCTAAAATGGATGTGCTGAAGGAGGAAGGCCGCAAGCTCACAGCAAAGAAAAAACAGCTCTATGGAGAATACCAGAAGGCACGACGGGATATGCAGGAGATCGTCACGATCAAGGCGAACATTGACACTCTGATGGGCTACACCGAGCCGGGAAGAAAGCAGGAAAAGGAGCGTTAAGGTTATGAAAATAAGGAGCAAAG
>NZ_FUYF01000029.1 GCF_900167555.1 Gemmiger formicilis
AGAAATATGGAAAACGTACTTCCTTTTCCCGGAACGGAAGCAACCTTGATATAACCGCCCTCGCCGGATATGATCTGTCGGGCAAGGTATAAGCCGATGCCCACACCTTCTTGTTTCTGCACACTATTTGAGCGGTAAAAGCGAGCAAATATCTTCGCTTGCTCACTTTCCGGGATGCCTGAACCGGTATCCGATATATCGATCCTTGAAAACATTTCATAGCTTACGGCAGAAATAGTAATGGTGCCATGCTCTGTATATTTGATGGCGTTGTCTACGATATTAGCCAGCGCTTCCGCTGTCCATTTGAAGTCGAATACAGCAAAAGCATCGGTATCTTGCAGTCGCAAAGACAATCCTTTTTCAGAAGCCTTGGCAGTATATTGTTCTACTACGCTTTCAAGCAGCGGCTGCAGCGCTGCTTGCTGAGGGGAGAGTGAAATGATCCCGTTTTCCAGTCTGGAAAGCTTTACGAGAGAATCGATCAGAAATCGCAGCTTTTCCGATTGTTTGTACAGCGCCTCCACATTTGCCTTCGCCGATGCAGGCAGAGTTTCCTCCTTCAGAAGCTCGCTGTATAACAGCAGGTTTGCAATCGGCGTTTTCGTCTGGTGGGAAATGTCTGCAATCAAGGTTTTGATTTTGTCTTTTTCCTGCGCTATATTTTGAGAAGATGCTTCTGCTGCGGAAAGATAGTGCGCAAACTTCGTTTCCAATGCAGACAGCTGGCTTTCATCAAAATTGTTTTCAGAAAAGGAGCCGGTCATGGCAGCGTCTAGCATCCTTTCGATTTCTTCCATCGTTTTTCTGGCCTTTCTCCGCTCCCATAACACAACAGCTGCCGCCGCCAGAAAACACAGCAGTATGATCACAATGCCGGTTTTATTCATCTTTTGTCACCCAGCTATAACCGATTCCATAGACGGTTTTAATATATTTCTGTGCACCAAGCTTATCCCTCAGACGCTTGACCGTAACAGACAAAGCATTTTCATCCACATATTCTGCGCCATCTGTCCAGATCCGGTCTACAAGGTCTCCACGGGTCATGGTTCGGCCTCGGTTTTCAACAAGCAGACGCAGTAATTTTTGTTCGGTTTTGCTCAATTCCACTTTTGAATCTGCCACATAAAAGGTCATAGCCTCAAAGTCAAAGTGAAATAGATCCATATGGAACGGCGCATTTTTATGGTTTGACGCTTGCTTTCGCAGTTGGGTATTCACCCTTGCCCGCAAAACCGAAAGAGAAAAGGGCTTGGTAATATAATCATCAGCGCCTCTCTCCAGTCCGTCTACGATATCCAGATCGGTGTCATTGGCAGTCAGCAGAATAACAGGAATCCCGGGCGTGTTTTCCTTGATCTCCCGGAGCAGCTCAAGCCCACTGCCATCCGGCAGATTGATATCCAGCAGAACCAGGGATACACTCCCGCAAAGCAATTGTTCTCTTGCCGCTTTTAGATCATGGCAGGATATAATCTGACGGTCATCTGCTTTCAGCGCTTTGCATAAGCCTTGATTCAAACCGATATCATCTTCAACAATCAGTAATTGCTCCATGTATCTCACTCCCTCGTTATTCAAAGGCCACCATTATTTCCTTGGGTAATTTTTCGTTCTCACAGTTCAGAAGATAGGCGATTGCTCTGCTTGCAAATTTGTTCGTTTTCACTGTATCCCAATCGGCAAGCAAAATGACCTCTGCCTTGCCGTTCTCAAAATCTAATGATATTTCGCCCCATTCGCCGTCGCAGTCTGCCTGATATTCGTAGATTGCGGCGGCGATTTTCTTTTTTCGCTTGGTCTTGGATTTCTGTTTTAGCCGGACTGCATGGATTGCGCCCTCGGCAACCAAAAATTCCGTCAACTTGTCCACTGCTTTTCGGTAGGCTCGTTCTGCACCGCTGGCTGTACTGCCCTCAAACATAACCGCCAGTTCTTCAAAGGTGGGGCGGTCTTTCCATGAGCTGACACGCCCACAGGTCATGCAAATTGCTAATCGTTTTTCGAGCAAGGTCTGTTCCCGGTAATTCAGTTTCTCAAATGCCCGCTGCACCTTTTCTGCCTGTATGCCGTTCCAGAGGATATCGGTATAGTTCCAGCTATCGTCAAGGGCTACATCCTCGCCTGTTTCTTCGCCGTCCTCGTCTGTGACATAGAAAGGCTGCTGATTGCGGATACCTCGCACAACTTTCAGATAGTTTTCGGCAAGAGCAAGATCACAGTTGTATTTCTTGGAAAACTCGTTGACCGCATCCTTGGTATTGTGGTACAGCCAAGCCATTGACCGCACCATTTTGTAATTAGTCAGAGAGGATACCGACCATTTTTCTTCGCCCATGCGAAAACGGAGCATAGCATCCCGGATGAACGGATAGATGTATGTAGCATACTCTGCGCCCTTGGTAAGGTCATAGTCCATCAGTTTTTGGAGCATTTGTTCCCGGCAGGAGAGCTTTATATCTATAAATCGGTCTGTGTCGTACAAATCGCCGCCATCCACACCGAGAAAGTCTTTGATGCGCTTGTTAAGCTGCGGCTCGTAGTGGTGTAGGAAGAATGAGAAATGTATCAAATTCTTTTCCTGCAAGGCAGACAGGATATATTCGTTCAGACTGCCTACCTTTGGCGGCTCAGGTTCCAGTTGGAAGATGCGCTCTGCCACATAGGGAATGATACCATCACCGTGCGGATTGACTTGGTGTTTCGGTATGTATCCGGTCATATTCCATGTAAAATCACTCAGCATAGCGCACCTCCCTTCTCATTTCTATAAGAATCCCTTAAGACATTCTTTCATAAAAAGCATGAAGTATTTCTGCCAATTCCTGCGGTGATTCAATATTAACTTCATGTCCGGCACCAATAATCGTTTTTAATTCCACGTTCTTAAGCAATTCTGCCAATTCAATAGAAGCATTTTTATTCGCAGTATCTTTCTCGCCATATAACAATAGTGTAGGGCATGATATTTTGTGCAGAGAGTTGTTAAAGTCCAACTCCATCATGGTTTCGCATAGAAGTAAGAAATCAGCTTTTCTAAATCCCATTTGTTGAAACATGGATTTAGGCATAAATCTAAAGAGAAGATTTTGAAATTTCAGAAGCTTCTTGGGCATTTTATATTGTGTGGCGATAAGCACCAAGGAGCGAACTTTTTTCGGATATTGTATAGCATAGTTCAGAGCTAATACGCCCCCAAGCGATAAACCGCACAAATCAATAGGCTCATCATATTGATTGCAGTAATCTGAAAATGCAGCATATAGATTATCATAGGTCACTTCTTTGCTATGAACTAAATCAGGAAGATTCGGACACAAGCTGTAATCAGTAGTTTGCAAAATATCTATTGTTTTTGTCCAACTGTCAGATGTTTGTCCTAATCCATGCACATATATTTGTTTCATATTGTTCCCCCACTAAATATGTATCTTAGCTTCTGCAAGCAAAGCAGCCTGTTCCATTTCTTTTTCATAAGCTCCTTTGGCATAAGCAACATCACTTTTTGCCCGGAGTTCTTTATCTTTTGCCAGTTTCTTCATGACCTCCGCAAGGTCAGCGTCCAGAGTACCACGCTTTACATAGCGATTTATGGTGTTCAGCCTCTTTTCATATATCTGGATAATCGGATGATCGTCTGCAAGCTCTCGCTGTTCTCTGCCTTTTAGATTGCCGATCTGCCGGCAAGTGCGGTGCAGCTTGTCCCCCGGTGCATAGCCGCCGCAGTATTTGGTGTGCCTTGCGTTGGTGGTGAGGAACCACTTGCCGCAGATTTTGCATTTTTTCGGGGCATGACCAACACATAAGCCCTCAAAAAGATCAGACCGGAACATCCCTACAAAGGATACATAGTGCATCCGCTTGACCAGCTTCGCAACTTTTTCGCCGGGACGGATGACCGATATATACTGAACGGAATTGTTCAGGGTAGACATCCAGGCATTGCCCTCTGTGATAGAAAACTCCGGTGGGAAATAGGTGCCGAACATTTTCGCAAAGCCCTCTGCGGTGCGGTCTGCTTCGTTTCCGTCCGATTGTTCTGCAAAATCAAGCATCGCCTTTTGGTATTCCTCAAGGGAGTAAGCCAGATGCCCGCATACAGCGGTATAGCGCTGGAGCATCACCGCATCAGCATATTTCGGAACTTCTTCGAACGGTAAAGAATTGGTTACGGCTTTTATGGCGAACTCCACATATTTCAGAGCATTGTCCGCAGTAAAGACCCTTTCTATTCGTTCCCGGTGCTTTGGTATATCCATATAGGAGAACGGCGGCGTTTTGCTGAGAATCTCTAACATTGTCAATGCAGCTTCCTTTGCCATTGGAAAGAGTGCAGAAGTATCCTGTCCGGCATTCAGCATCCCGAGCAGCAGATTGATTTTCTCGCATTGCTCGTTCATTTTTGTAATAGTATCCGCAGGAACATTCAGTGCATCACAGGCAAGCGTGCCGACAGGGAATGTTTTGCCCTCATATATGACCGTATCCTGCCAGAAGTCCAATGTCATCAATTCTTGGTTCATGCTTACCTCCTGTCCTGTTTTTTCACTTTCTTAATTGTATCATGCTAATGTAAAGAAATCTACATCTATCAATAAGTTGTCCTGTTTTTTGAAACGGAGTTGTCCTCCGATTAGCCTGTTTTTTGAGAAATCCGTCATAACCATAATAGAAGGAGCGAAGCACCTGCCAATCACTGCGGGTGCTTCGTGCTTTCCAGAATATTATGAACGGAGGGTTTTTTATGACAATCTATGGAACCATCAAAGCGGCAATCAGTGTCAAGCAAGCCGCCGAACACTACGGGCTGAAAGTCAACCGAAACGGTATGGCTTGCTGCCCGTTCCACAATGACAGGCATCCGAGCTTGAAGCTGAATGAGGACTATTTCTTCTGCTTCGGCTGTGGAGCAAAGGGAGATGTGATCGACCTTGTGGCAAGGTTGTTCAATATGAGCAGCTATGAAGCAGCGCAAAAGCTGGCTTCGGACTTCGGACTTGACCCGAAACCGCCCACTGTCGCAGCTATGGTCAAGCCAAAGCGTCCTTATATCCGTCAGTTCCGGGAGGATGAAATGCTGTGTTTCCGGGTGCTGACGGATTATCTGCATCTGCTGGAAGATTGGAAAGTGCGGTATGCACCCAAAACACCGGAGGAGGCTCTGGATGATCGTTTTGTGGAAGCCTGCCAGATGCACTGTCCTATCGAATATATGGCAGATGTGCTGACCGTGGGTGATCTGGAAGAGCGGGTGGCATTGGTGGACGAGCTGATGAAGGAGGGAAAAATTACTTTTCTGCAAGAGTACATCACACGAAAGAAAAAGGAGGTGGCGCACCATGGCGAAGAACCGGAAAACGCCTGATATGAATTTGCCTGTCTGGTTTGATGGGCAGAACATCAACGAAGCTCTGTTTTGTGAAGAATTTCTGCATGAGCGCAGAATCATCTTCGCAAACGGAGCTTTTTTTACGCCCGATGGTCGAGTGACGGACGATCTCCCACTGCGTGGGGAGATTTACGACAAGCTGAAATTCTGTGCCGTGAACAACATCCCCCGGAAGATCACCAACATTCTGGAAGTGCTGAAACTGGAAGCGCAAGTGCCTGACTTCCCACCGGAGCAGGATCGCATCCATGTGTTCAACGGTACGCTGCTACTGAACGGCACATTTACCGAGGGCAGACCGGCTATCGTGCGAAGCCGTCTGCCTGTTGTCTACAATCCCGATGCTCCTGCGCCCGTGATCTGGCTGAACTTTTTGAATGGACTGCTCCATGCGGAAGACATTCCCACCTTGCAGGAGTTTATCGGTTATTGCCTGATCCCCTCCAACAAAGGACAGCGCATGATGGTGATTAAGGGCAACGGTGGCGAGGGTAAATCCCAAATCGGTGCGGTGCTTTCGGCTATCTTTGGCACAAACATGAAGGACGGCAGCATCGGCAAGATTTCTGAAAACCGCTTTGCCCGTGCCGATCTGGAGCACATCCTGCTGTGCGTAGATGATGATATGCGGATGGAAGCTCTGCGCCAGACCAACTATGTAAAATCCATCGTGACAGCACAAGGCAAGATGGATTTGGAACGTAAAGGCAAGCAGAGTTATCAGGGCTGGATGTTCGCCCGGCTGCTGGCATTCAGTAACGGTGATCTGCAAGCCCTGTATGACCGCAGTGACGGATTTTATCGCAGACAGCTTGTGCTGACCACCAAGGAAAAGCCGGTGGACAGAGCTGACGATCCTGATCTTGCAGAGAAGATGAAAGCTGAAGCCGAGGGTATCTTCCTGTGGGCATTTGAAGGCTTGCAGCGGCTTGTTGCCAACAACTTTAAGTTTACGGAGAGTGACCGTATCCGGGAAAACCGGGAAGCGGTCAAACGTGACAACAACAATATCTTTGATTTCATGGATTCCGAGGGATACATCCGGCGTAAAGCGGATGCGTCCATCAGCTCCAAGGATTTCTATGAAATCTATCGGATGTGGTGCGAGGAAAATTCTCTTGCTCCGCTGAAAGCCCGCAGCTTCAGCGACGCCATGATTGCCAATGCCAAGAAATTCAATCTGGAGCATTGCAACAACATCACCAACTCAGCCGGACGGCGGGTGTGGGGATTCATGGGAGTGGAAGCCATTGCACGACCTCATATAAATGGGTTTTACGGAGATTCGCCGTGTACGTACGTACCGGAGGACATTCCGGAGGAATGGCGGCAGGTCGAGTAAATCCCATTGCTGGTATGTATGTACGCAGCAAAAGAGCGTAAAACGCTTGTTATAGAAACAGCACACATCCTCTCGTTCGGGCTGTTTCTATGTCCACAGGCTTTTGAAAAAGTGTCTGTGGACACCGACTGCAAGAGGAAGTTGACACAGAACAGCTTCATGCAGACGGGCTGACCATGGGAAAAGGCGCAGACATTTTCGCCTTGGTCAGCAGAGGTCACCGCAGTGACCGCATTCCCCCTCGGGAGAGCCCTCGGAGAGCCCACGGCACTTTGCAGCCAGTATGGATGAAAGTGTCATAGTGGGTTATTACACTTTGAAAAAGTGCCGTTCTCCAGCCTTCCGCTGTCTGCAAATCTCAAAGAAAGGAAAAATCCAATGGCAAGAAATGATGGAATAGACCGTACCGTAGCCAGAAATCAGGACTTGGAAACACCGGCTGATGTGGCGAAGGTACAGGAACACAATGAGCGTGAAAAGGACAGCTACAGCAATCAGGACATCGTGCCGGAACGTACTGCGCTGAATGTTCACTTCAAGTCTCCCACTGACGATTATGTAAAAATGTTCGAGCAGATGGAACAGGATGGCGTGATCTCCACCAGAGGTCTGAAACCGGATGCCGTCAAATACGGTGAGTTGATCTTTGATGTGAACTCTGCTTACTTCTACAATCACGGCGGCTATGAATTTGCAAAACAGTTTTATGCCGATGCCTATAAAGCCGCCGTGGAGATCGTAGGCGGTGAGCAGTATATCCTATCCGCTGTGATGCACGCCGACGAGCGCAACCAGGCAATGTCCGAAGCTCTGGGCGAAGATGTGTACCACTACCACCTTCATGTGGTTTATATCCCGGTGGTAGAGAAGCAAATTCTGTGGTCGAAGCGATGTAAGGATGAATCCCTCCGGGGAACGGTAAAGGAAACGATCACGCAAGTCAGCCGCAGTAAAAAATGGGAGTCCAAGCCGGTGCTTGACAAGGATGGTAATCCAATGTTGAACGCAAAAGGAAAAAAGATTTTGAAGTCGTCCTACAGTGTGTTGCAGGATGACTTTTTTCATTTCATGCGAAATGCCGGATATACCGATGTGGAGCGTGGAGAGCGTGGCAGTACAGAGGAACATCTGACTGTGACCCAGTTCAAGGTGCAGGCAGAACAGCAGCGCTTGGAAGCTGTGACCGGGCAGGTGGCACAGGCGAAGCGGGGGTTGGAGAATGCCAAAGCTGCCACGGAGAAACAGAAAAAGAAACTGGAAGCTCTGCAAAAGGAAACCAAAACAGCAAAGACCGTTGCTCTGACGGTGCAGGAGATTGAAACGATGGGAAAGAAAGCCACATTCGGAAATAATATCACGCTGACACCGGATGAATGCGACACGCTCAAACGCTATGCGGTCAACGGCATTATCGCCAATGCTGACAACAAGCGCTTGAAGGAGAAACTGGCTTCCGCTGAAAAGACGGTTTCCATCTGGAAACAGCGGTATGAAGCAGTAAGCGAAAAATATATGGAACTGAAACAGAAAGCCCAGCCTTTTCTGGATGCACTGGAAATTGCATCCGAAAGGGTTCGGGCTTTTATCAATTCTATCCTCATCATAGGAAAGGAAACGCAGGAACACAAACACCCTGCCCAGAAGCGTGGACAGGATATGGAACTTTGATGGAGGAATTGCCTATTGAAGAAATATTATGAGGAAGCGAAATATAATGCGGCATTTGACCGCTGTGTGGATGTTATGAGCCAGATGCTCCAGAAGTACGGGCATCAGGTTTTGGATAAATTAGAGCAGGATACTCCACAAACGGTGGAGTGTTCCAAGGATGATAAGCAAGCGCAGCCTTTGACGGATAAGGCTGCGTAAAAATTTACAATTTACACGTTGCGTACTTGTTGTGGCTATGCTATAATATGTACGCAACGTGTATTTTTGCTTTTTTGGAGAAAAGACGAATGGATTGTAAAAACAGAATTATTAAGTTGCGTGAAAGCACAGGACTGAACCGGAAAGATTTTTGCAAGCTCGTCCATATTCCTTACCGGACTATGACCGAGTGGGAATTGGACAACCGCCATGCACCGGATTATGTGCTTAGACTTTTGGAGTATTATATCCGCAACGAGGGATTGATGGTAAAAGAAATGAGCGAAGGAGGTAGCGATTCTGAAAAAGAAGCAACTTAAATGTTATCTATATACGAGAGTGTCCACCTCCATGCAGGTAGACGGATACAGCTTGGATGCCCAGCGGGACAAGTTGCGGAAGTATGCGGCATACGAGGATATGGTCGTTGCCGGGGAGTATTCTGACGAAGGATTTTCCGGCAAGAACATCCAAGGGAGGCAGGAGTTTCAACGGATGCTGAACGACATCCAGGACTGCAAAGACGGCGTTTCCTATGTGCTTGTCTTTAAGCTCTCCAGATTTGGCAGAAATGCAGCCGATGTTCTGAACTCTTTGCAGCTCATGCAGGATTTTGGTGTCAACCTGATTTGCGTGGAGGATGGCATTGACAGCTCCAAGGATGCCGGAAAGCTGATGATCTCTGTGCTGTCTGCGGTGGCAGAGATTGAGCGAGAAAATATCCGCACACAGACAATGGCAGGACGGGAGCAAAAGGCTCGTGAAGGCAAATGGAACGGCGGTTTCGCTCCCTATGGATACAAACTGGAAAACGGAAACCTTGTCATTGCAGAGGATGAAGTGGAAGTTATCCGAGTAATCTATGATCGTTATATTCATACAAACGAGGGTGTTGCAGGAGTTGCAAAATATCTGAACCGCAATGGTTATGTAAAGAAACTAAGACAGAATAATACCATTCCGGGATTTTCAAGAGATTTTGTGAAAAATGTATTGTACAATCCTGTTTATATGGGAAAGATTGCTTACGGCAGACGAAGAACTGAAAAGAAACAGGGTACAAGAAACGAGATTCACGTGGTTGAGCAGTCGGAGTTTCCGGTTTATGAAGGACAGCACGAAGCTATCATTTCTGAAGAGGATTGGTATCTGGCACAGGAAAAGCGCAAGATCAATTCCTTTAAGCGGGAAAAGGTCAACAATCCAGACCACGCACACATCCTGTCCGGTATCTTGAAATGCCCATGCTGCGGAAAGAGTATGTACGGCAATATTGCCAAGGCTCATAGCAAGGACAAGAAAACACGGTATTATTACTACTGCAAAAATACAGTTACGCCGACAGGGCATGAGTGCAGTTTCCGGCTGAATATCGAACAGACAGAGATCAACAAATTTGTGGCGAAGATTATTTCCGCTATGGTCAACAATCCCCGATTTGTAGAAGCAATTCAAGCGAAAATCGGAACAGCGGTTGATACAGAGGATATGGAAAAGCAGATCGCCGTCCTGCAAGGGCAGCTAAAGCAAGCCTTTGGAACGAAAAGCCGCTTGGAGCGTCAGATGGATACCTTGGACATCAACGATGCCCACTATGACAGAAAGATTTTGGACTTGCAACGCCGCTATGATGAGCAGTATGATACGATAGAGGAAATCGAAGTTCAGATTGGCGAATTGCAAAGTCAGATACGCAGTATCCAGCAGGAGAAAATATCCGGCGATAACATTTATCGGCTCTTACTGGCATTTGATGAAGTCTACCATTCCGCAACAGAAGCGGAACAGAAAGAGTTTATGAAAGCCTTTATCGAGCGAATTGAGATGTTCCCGGAAAAGAGAAAAGACGGAAGCTGGATAAAGAAGATTGTATTCAATTTCCCTGTGCCTGTTGATGGCGAGGAAGTGAAAGAACTTCCCTTGGAAACTGAAACAACCGTCGAGACGGTATGTTTGCTGGTGAAATAACATGAAACCTCTCCTCCACATCTACGGCGCGTCCGGCTCCGGGACGTCCACGCTGGGGCGATACCTGGCGGAGCAATTTCAGTATGCCTTCCTCGACTCAGACGACTATTTCTGGCTGCCCACTGACCCGAAATTCACGACAAAGCGCCCCATTGAGCAGCGTGTGCCGCTCATACGGCAGGACATTGCCGCCGCAGAAAACGGTGCTGTCCTCTCCGGCTCACTCGTCGGCTGGGGGGATGCTCTCATCCCGGATTTCACGCTGGCGGTGCGCGTTGTGACCGACACGCCCACCCGGATGGCGCGTATAAAACAACGTGAGTACGCGCGGTTTGGTGTGCGCATTCTGCCGGGCGGCGATATGTACGACCATCATCAGGCATTTTTGCAGTGGGCCGCCGGTTATGATGACGGCGGGCTTGACACGCGCAGCGCTGTGCTGCATAATGAATGGCAGAAGCAGCTTGCCTGCCCGATCCTGACGGTGGACGGCACTGCGCCCCTGGCCGAGACCGCCGCCCGTGTGGAGGAATTGCTATGCTCTGCAAACTGACCCCCGAAGAAGAAGTGCGTATGCACATACTTTTGAAAGGCATCGCCGATGACCCGAACGCGCTGGAAATGCAAAAGTTTATCCAGCACGGCAGCGTGACCACCTACGAGCACTGTCTGCGCGTCACCCGCATCGCGTTCTGGCTCAACATCCATCTGCACGCCCGCGCGGACGAGGCCAGTCTGGTAAAGGGGGCGTTCCTGCACGATTTTTACCTGTACGACTGGCATAATTGCAGCAACATCACCCACTGGCACGGCTTCAAGCATGCTCGTATTGCACGCTACAACGCTGAAACCGTGTTTAAACTGACCGACAAGGAAAAGGACATCATCCAGAGCCACATGTGGCCGCTGAACCCCACCGACATCCCCCACAGCCGCGAGGCCGCGCTTGTCTGCATGGCTGACAAGATGTCGTCGAGCTATGAGACGGTGCTGGAACGGAAGGCGAAAAGAAAGAAATAAAACACTTCTTGACCCACCTGCTCCCCTTCTGGCGCAAGCGCCACCTTCCCCCATATTGGGGGAGCCTGTCTCGCAGAGGAAGGCAAGATTATTATGGAGGTAACACCATGCCCAATCAATACACCCGCACACGTGCCCAACTGGGCACACCCGCACTGGACGTGCTGCGCCGCGCCCATGTGGCCGTTTTTGGCATCGGCGGCGTCGGCGGGCAGGCTGTTGAGGTACTGGCCCGCAGCGGAGTAGGGGAGTTGAGCCTGTTTGACAGCGACACCGTCGCACTTTCCAACCTGAACCGCCAGCTAGTGGCGCTGCACTCAACGCTGGGGCAGTACAAGGTCGATGCCATGGCCGCCCGCATTGCGGACATTGACCCTACCATCATCGTGCACGCCAACCGCATGTTCTACAATGCCGAGACCGCCCCGGATGTCGACCTGACACAGTTTGACTACGTACTGGACTGCATCGACACGGTCAGCGCCAAGCTGCTGCTGATCCGCCGCTGCAAGGAGGCCGGGGTGCCGATCCTGTGCAGCATGGGCGCGGCCAACAAGCTGGACCCGACGGCGTTCCGCGTGGCCGACATTGAAAAAACCACCGTAGACCCGCTGGCCAAGGTCATCCGCCTCGAGTGCCGCAAGCGCCGCCTGGGCAAGGTGAAGGTCGTCTTTTCGGAGGAGCAGACCCTGCCGCCGCTGCAGGAGGAAATCGAGGAAGCCCCCACCGCTGCGCGCCGCACGGTGCCCGCCAGCAACGCCTTTGTGCCCGCCGCCTGCGGGCTTGTCTGCGGGTCCGAGGTCGTCAAGGACCTGCTGCGCAAGGCCGGCGTTTACCGCGGCAAGAAATGATTTCTCTGCGCCCCGCTGGCACAAAAGCGGGGCGTTTTGCATGAAAAATACCAGTTTGCCCCCTGTGTTATCTTGACATTTGCACGAAATCAAAGTAAAATTATATATAGGAAATAAAGAGCCAAACGGCAGGCGCGGCCTGTGCGTGGCTCCTTAAAGGGTGTCGCCCACCGGGAACGCCGCTTTTTTACGATATTTAACGTCCTGATGACGTTTTGTGTATATTCTGCGCGCAGGGGCATCGTGTGTCTTTTTGGCCGACCTGCCGCGTTTTGTCATGCAACAATGTCATAGTGAAAAGCGTCCCGCTGCGCGCATCCTCCTATTTTGATAAGGAGTGAAACCGACTATGTCACCAATTTTGACCGTGGTGCTGGTCCTTGTTGCTGCCGCTGTTGCCGGTGCGCTTGGTTTTTACCTCGGCGGTGAAAACCGCAAGCGCACCGCCGAGGCGAAGATCGGCAGCGCTGAGGAGGAAGCCAAGCGCATCGTGAATGATGCCATCAAGACTGCCGAGCAGAAGCGCAAGGAAACCATCATCGAAGCGAAGGACGAAGCCTTCAAGCTCAAGAGCGACGCGGACAAGGAAATCAAGGACCGCCGCGCCGAGATTACCCGCCAGGAGCGCCGCATCGACCAGAAGGAGGAGGCCCTCGACAAGCGCACCGCCCAGATGGAGCGCAAGGAGGAGGACCTCAAGCGCCGCAGTGAGACCGTGGAGGCCCGCCTGGACGAGCTGGAGCAGCTCAAGCTGCGCCAGACCGAAAAACTGGAAACCATCGCCGCCATGTCCAAGGAGGACGCCCGCGCCGTGTTGCTCAAGCAGGTCGATGACGAGCTGACTCACGAGAAGGCGATGAAGATCAGCGCTTACCAGGCGAACATGAAGGACGAGTGCGACAACCTCGCCCGTGAGCTGATCGGCCAGGCCATTGCCCGCTGCGCGGCAGACGCCACCAGCGAGGCCACTGTCAGCGTTGTGCCGCTGCCCAGCGACGAGATGAAGGGCCGCATCATTGGCCGCGAGGGCCGCAACATCCGTGCCCTCGAAACCGCCACGGGCTGTGACCTTATCATCGACGACACGCCGGAGGCCATCACGCTGTCCAGCTTTGACCAGACCCGCCGCGAGGTCGCCCGCATGGCGCTGGAGCGCCTGATTGCCGATGGCCGTATCCATCCGGCCCGCATCGAGGAGACCGTGGACAAGTGCCGCCGCGAGCTGGAAATCCAGATGAAGCGCGAAGGCGACAAGGCCGTCATGGAGCTTGGCATTCACAGCCTGCATCCCGACCTTGTCAAGCTCATTGGCCGCCTGAAGTACCGCACGAGCTTCGGCCAGAACGTCCTGAGCCACTCTCTCGAGGTCGCTTGGCTGGCCGGTCTGATGGCCGGTGAGCTGGGTGTCAATGTCCAGCTGGCCCGCCGCGCCGGTCTGCTGCATGACATCGGCAAGGCCCTTGACCACGAGATCGAGGGCAGCCACGTCCAGATCGGCGTTGACATCTGCAAGAAATACCGCGAGAACCCGCAGGTCATCCACGCCATCGAGGCCCACCACGGCGACGTGGAGCCCAAGACGACGCTGGCGTTCATCATCATGGCCGCCGACGCGATTTCCGCTGCCCGTCCCGGTGCCCGCCGCGAGAACATGGAAAGCTACATCAAGCGTCTGGAAACGCTGGAGGCTCTCTGCAACGGCTTTGAGGGCGTCGAGAGCTCCTACGCCGTGCAGGCAGGCCGCGAGGTCCGCATCCTTGTCCAGCCCGACAAGGTCAGCGACGACGAGGTCATTCTGCTGGCTCGCAATGTCGCCAAGAAGATCGAGAACGAGCTGGATTACCCCGGCCAGATCAAGGTCAGCGTCATCCGCGAGAGCCGAGCAACCGAGTACGCGAAGTAAAATTCACAACTGCTACAGCAACAGGCAGACCGTCAGAATTGGCGGCCTGCCTGTTTTGCTATACGATGCGGCAGGGACCGGGCATGCCCGGCCCGCAGGCTTTCCCGCAAGAGGGTGCTTATTTTACAGTGCCGGGCCGCACATGTGCGGCCCCTACTGCATGGCACCGCAAGGACTGGCGCAGGTTCTCGGACTTAAGGCAACACCGCATAATTCCCGCCTTACGGCTTAAGCACCGCTCCGGCGGCTGCGGCACGGCATCTGCGTTGCCAAAAAGCTCGATAATACAAAAAGTATTATCTGCGCTTTTGGCTTAGCAGCTGCCGCACCTCGCTCGCCGTATCGGCACTTAGAATTATGAGGTATTGCCTTAATCTTCCTGCAGCTGGCGCAATGCACCCAGGAAGGGATGAATACCTCCCCCACAAAATAATAAGCCCCCGACATAATACCGTACAGCGGCAGGTGTCGGGGGCTAACTTATTCTATTACAGATGCAGCACTCT
>NZ_FUYF01000071.1 GCF_900167555.1 Gemmiger formicilis
ACTGTCCGGCCGCTTTTGCTTTGACCGAGGATGAAGCTGCTGCGGCCGTAGACGCGCATGGCAAGGATGCCGTCTCCGGCAATCTGTTCCTGTGGTTGCTGTGTGCTATCGCTTTTCTGAAAGTCAGCACCAAGCTGGACGGTATTCTGCACTCATTGGGCATCGGCGTTTCACGCTCGCCCGGCTCGATGTTGTCTGAGGCGCTACTGGCTTTTCGCGGTTTTGAAATCGGCAAAGCCTTTATGGGGCTGGGCGCTGCCAAAGCCGCCGCTTCAACAGCCACCACAAAAGTCACACCCGGCAATACCTTTGCAGGCGGGCTTTCCGGCATGGTGAGCCGCCATGTGCAGCAAAGTACGGCAAGCTCCATCAGTGGGCAGTCCGGCGGTATCGGTGTGTCCTTGGGCGGTGCCATGTACCACAACAGCCTCGGTAAAGACGGCGGCTTCGCCAGCAAGGTCATCGGGTCTATTGCCACCGGTCAGACCAGCGGCAGCATCACAGGCGACAGCGCCGTGGAAGCACTCAATGGCTATTTTGCCGGTACCAGCGATGCTGAGGCTATGCCCGTTCCTGCCACTGGCGAAAATATCCCCACCGCAATGGCAACGGCAGAAAACGATGCCGTGCTGGATGCACCTATCCCCGCCACACCGCTGGCGCTGGAGGGCGATAGCACGGTTGACGTTTCCCCTACAAGGGACAGTGAAATTGCCATGCGCGCCGGTGGCAGTCCTGCTGTTACAGAACAGACCTCCATTCCCACTTCGTCCTCTATCCAACAGGCCGCTATGAACCGTGTGCTGCTGGGGCAGATGGGCAACAGCGTCACAGATGTAGAAATCGGCGGCGGCAAGATTCAGGGGCGCGAGATCATCCCCGGCCGCGGGCAGATTCAGTTTGCCATGTACAACGCCCGTCAGTATGAGAAGCCGGAGGGCCACTTCACAGAACAGACTTCCCGCGACGGCGAAAAGTGGTATAAGGTCTACGCCACAACCCGCGTAGAAAAAACGCCTACCGTTCAGGACGAACGCGGGCGTATGCAGTATGATGAGCGTAAAGTGGCCGCCATGCCAAAAGCCCCCGCACGGAGACACTAAATGATGGAAAACGATACCCAAAATTCTCAGCAGGCCGCCTCAACGGCACTTCACAATGCGCCCAAACTTGCCAAAATCGCGCAAGCGGGAGTGCAGGGCGGTCCCGCCGGGGCTGCTACTGAAGCTGCGGTGCAGTATTGCAAGGAAATACTGGTCGTTGCCATTGCAGTCTTGCTGCTGCCGGTTCTGGTTCTGCTCATGCTGCCCGGTGCGATTTTCGGTACGCTGACACAGCCCAGCACTGCGGTCAATGATGATTTGGAAGTTGCTGCCAACGTGATGCAGCTTCGCAATGCCGTATCGGATATTTTGCAGGTTGCATACGAGGATACCCTTGCCGAAATAGAATCCGAGCGTGCAAGCCTCACCTACAGCGACATTGATGATTCCGTGGGCGGTCATGTTTCTTACAATGCCTTTCAACTCATTTCTATGTACTCCGCTTACCAAGGAGAGGACGACTATACCAAAATCAGCCTGGCTGACCTTTCCGCACAGGTACAAGCGCACCGGACAGAATATTATACCTACACTACTTCCGAGGAAGTTCGCACCGAACCTGTGCAGAAAGAGGTGCGTGGGCAAACCATAACCGTTCAAGAGGATCACACTTACACCGTTTTCACACTCTCCTATGTGGGAGATGACTACTTTGCCGACACGGTCTGGCAGCTTGACGACAAGCAGAAAAGCTGTGCCGATGCCTATGCGCATAACCTGACTGTCTATCTCCACGAAATAGAAGAACATGAGGGTATTACGATTTTGGGGCAAATCAACGATGCACTTATTGATGATACCTCCCCTGCTCCGAGCGGCGGGTTCGGCAATCCATTCAATGACCCGAACTGGGAACAGCACATTACTTCTTTCTTCGGCAAACGCGAGGATGTCGGCATTCCCGGCAAGGATACCACCAACCACAATGGCTTGGACATTGCCTATCCCTATGGCACACCAATTCTGGCAGTGGAGGGCGGCACGGTCATTAAATCAGGGTATCACGTCAGTTATGGAAATTATCTGGTCATCAACCACGGCGGCGGGTATTGCACCCTTTACGCCCATTGCAGCCAGCTTTTGGCTCAGGTTGGCGATACGGTGAACAAATACGACACCAT
>NZ_FUYF01000061.1 GCF_900167555.1 Gemmiger formicilis
GCTAAGCCAAAAGCGCAGATAATACTGGATGTCTTATCGAGCATTTTGGCAACGCAGATGCCGTGCCGCAGCCGCCGGAGCGGTGCTTAAGCCGTCAGGCGGGAATTGTGCGGTGTTGCCATAGACAAAAAATAAGGAGCAGGAGCGATGGACTACAGTATCTTACGCTACGGCGCTGTGGCAGACGGTGTGACCAACTGCGCGGCAGCCATCCAACAGGCGGTCGATGCAGCCGCAGCAGCGGGCGGCGGGCGCGTTATCGTGCCGGCCGGGCGCTTTTTGAGCGGCTCCGTGCTGCTGAAGGACAATGTGGAGCTGCATCTGGAGAGCGGCGCGGTGCTTATCAGCAGCCTGAACCCCGCCGATATTACCCCGTTCCCTCAGGGCGGGGACGGCACCGACCCTGACGACACCGCCGACGGCTGGGAGGGCGGCTTCTTTTTGGGGGCCAGCCACGCCAAAAATGTGACCATCAGCGGCATGGGCACGATCTACGGTCAGGGCGACAAGGTGTTTTTGGACAAGGATGTGGACAACGGCTTCCACGAATGCCCGAAATTCTGCGAGGCATTCCGCCCGCGCATGATGCTGTTTGAGGCAGTCGAAAACTTTACCGTGCGCGATGTGACCCTGCAGGACGCGGCGTTCTGGACGCTGCACATGGCGGGCTGCCGGCATGTGCGCATCCAGAACATCATGATTTTAAACGATGACCGCGGCGCCAACAATGACGGTATCGACCCCGATTGCTGCCGGGATGTCGTCATCTCCAACTGCATTGTGCGCACCGGCGATGACGCCATCGTGGTCAAATCCACCGGGCCGATGTCCCGCCGCTACGGTGCAAGCGAGAATGTGGCCATCACGGGCTGCATCTTACATTCCCGCGATTCTGCGCTGAAAATCGGAACCGAGACCCACGGTGTGATCCGCAATGTGACGCTGAGCGACTGCGTCATTGACGACTGCTCCCGCGCGGTGGGCGTCTGGGTGCGGGACGGCGGCACGGTGGAGGACATCCATGTCCACCATCTGACCGGCTGCACCCGCCGCTACGCCGACTCCTACCAGCTGCCCGGTGCGCCGGGCTGGTGGGGCAAGGGCGAGCCGGTGTTTGTCAGCGCCACACCGCGCAAGGGCAAGACCGGCCCGGCAGGCGTGATCCGCCGTGTCAGCTTTGACCATTTGTACCTGACAAGTGAAAGCTGCGCCTTTGCGGCCGGCGAGCCGGACAGCGAAATTCAGGACCTGCGCATCAGCGAGATGCACCTGACGCTGCAGCACCGCGGCACCCAGCCCGGCGGCCTGTTTGACGAGCAGCCCTCGGCCCGGCACATCTACCCGCACGCCATCCCGGCGCTGTACGCCCGCTGCGTGGACGGCCTGACCGTCAAGGACAGCACGGTGCGCTTTGTCGGTGAGAACGAGGCATGGGACGGCAGCGTAGCCGAGCTGGAGCATTGCCGCCGCGCAAAGCTGGAGCTGGAAAAGCTTGTATAACAAAAGGAGCGTATACAAATGGAGCATATGGCATGGAAGGGCCGCATCAAGCCCGGCTGCAAGGCAGAATATCAGCGCCGCCACGCGGAAATCTGGCCCGAGATGGTCAAGGTGCTGAAGGATGCAGGCATCTGCAATTACAGCATTTTCTACTGCAACGATGAGCTGTTCGGCTATTACGAGTGCGAAAAGGGTGTTGCCTACGCCGAAAAGGTACAGGCCGAAAGCCCGGTCGTTGACCGCTGGAACGACTACATGAAGGACATTCTGGAGCTGGAAATGGACCCCGTCACCGGTGCCCAGCCCAAGCTGGAGCAGGTGTTCCGGCTGGATTGAGAAAGGGCAAAACATCGATATGCAGGCAAAAGCCCCCGCTGCTTATGGCAGCGGGGGCTTTTGCCCTGTCAGACAATTTACAGTGCGCCGTCCGAGCGGACGTTGTCGTAGTTCAGCACACCGGCGAAGAAGGCCAGTGCCAGACCCTGACCCCAGCCCTGAATCCAGTCGCGGCTGATGCCGCGGTAGCCGTCGGCGTCCTTCATGACCGCCGTGCCGCCCGAGACATTCAGCACACGGCCGTCCGGGCTGACGTTGGCCAGCATACCGGGGATGGCCTTGTTGATGTACTTGATGTGCAGGGGGTTTCCCTTGGTGATCATGGCGGCGCCGATACCGGCGCTCGCGCTGACCTCCTCATAAGAGGCGGCATCGTCCACGATCGTGCGCCACAGGCCGTTCTCGGTCTGGTAAAGCTTGAGCGCGGCCAGTTGGTCGTTCAGGCTGCCGACCACATCCAAAAACTTGGGGTAGAGGTAGCACTGCGGCAGCCGCACGCCGACCTGCGCCATCGTGTAGGCCGCCCATGCATTGGCGCGCCCCCACTTGATGCCCGACATATGGTCGCCGGTGATGTTGTTGTAGCCGTGGTAGTACAGCCCGCTCTCGGGGTCCTGCAGGTACTTGATGTGCCAGTAATACTGGTTCAGCGCATCATCGATCAGGGCCTCGTCCTTCAAAAGCACGCCCATCCGCAGCAGGAAGAAGGCCGCCATAAAGAGCGTATCCGCCCACGCCTGCTCGGGGAAGTCGTTGTTGACCGAGACGGTGTGCTGCAGAACATGATCCCCGAAGCGCAGCGCTTCTTTTTCCAGATACTCGACCTTGCTTTTGGCGATGTCCAGATACTTTTCATCGCCGGTATGCTCATACAGGGTGATCAGGCAGTGCCCCATTGAGCAGGTGTTGACCGTCCAGCTCGGCAGGCCCAGCTCGATATACTCGTCCACGCGGTCCTTGACCAGCTGCAGGTAGCGCTCGTTTTTGGTGACCTCATATGCCTCGCAGATGCCGTAGTAGGCCACGCCGCAGGGCCAGTCCCATGTCATGTCCATCCGCATCGTGCGGTCCACGATCTTGTCGATGGTAGCCTCAATTTGGGCCTTGTCAAAAATCAGGTTTGCCATTGCTCTCTCCTTTTTAAATTGCGAATCCGCTTATACCAGCGCCACTGTCTTTCCGGCGGGGATCTCATAGTGGCGGCCGTCCACCTCGACCCAGATGGACTGGGCGTTGGGGTTGCAGACCTTATCGCCCGCGGCGGTGTACTGCAGGCGGGCGGCATCGGCCATGTAGTCCACGATCTCGATGTTGGTGGCGTACCAGGTGTCCTCGCGCCCGCCGGCCAGCTGGCAGAACTGCTCCATCAGGGCCCAGTCC
>NZ_FUYF01000032.1 GCF_900167555.1 Gemmiger formicilis
ATATTGCCCGCGCAGATGGGCAGCGCAAACAGCGCCGCGCGCCCCAGCACCGAGCCGTGGGTCATATCAATTTGTGCGGAATTTCGGTAAGCCGGCATAAGCCCCACCCCCCTTGGCAGAATTTCTTACTTACATTGTACGCGCAAACCGCAGTGACCGCAACAATCATTATCCTCTGCCGGTTTCCTGCATTTTGCCGCTGTGCCGCTTGTTTTTTGCGGAAACCACCGCAAACAATCACCCCATTTGCCATGCGGAAGCACACGTATTTTTTTGCTGTTTTGTGCAGGTTCAACAAAGGAAGCGGCGCAAAATCGGTAACATTGACAGCAAGATTTGCCGCAAAAGGGCTTGCCACTGCGGCGCAAAATGTGCTATCGTTAAAATCAAATTCAGTAAAAAGGAAGTAAAATTTGTATGCAGCAGCCTCTGACAAGACAGAACAGCACGCGCGACAAGCGCAGATACTCTGCTTATCAGAACCGTATTTTTTTCTATCTCGTGACCCTTGTCACCGCCCCGCTGCTGCTGTTGGGCGTGCTGTCCAGCGTGGTGCACTACCGGCAGACCGTCACGCGCAGCGATGCCCTGCTGGCCTCGGCGCGGGAGAATGTCGAGACGCAGATGGAAATTGCGCTGAGCAACCTGCGCGCCTACTACAGCGCGGTCGTCAGCGCGGACAATTACCAGACCCTGTGCCAAAAAACTGTGCCGCCGTACAGCGAGTACACCCTTGTGCGCAATATGCAGACCGCCATGCGCGGCGGCAATCTGGTGGATAAATATGTCGAGGGGTACACCTACATCAACCTGCGCAGCGGGTGGATTTTAAGCAACAACGGCATGTACCGGCTGGCTGATGCCGCCAACCGGGATGAGGTCGCCCACCTGCTGAGCGAATGGGCGGAGCAGCATGCCGCCATGATGTGGGTCAACCGCACCGACCAGCCCACCCCCGCGCTGGCAGACACACCGCTGAACACGGTGGATCTGACCGGCGAGCTGCTCGTGCTGCGCAGCAGCTCCTACCGCACGGGCAGCTATGCGGTGCTGATCGTCAAGCTGGATCTTTCGCCGCTGTATGAGATGACCGAGAGCTGGCAGACCGGCGGCTACAGCATTGCCGCGCGGGATTTCACCGGCAAGACCGTGCTGAGCACCTCTGCTGCGCTGACCGCCCTGCTGGACGCCGACACCCCCGCCGATGGCGGCTGCGTGCTGGGTGGCTGGCGGCTGAACAGCGGCAAGATGGGCGTGAACGGGCTGACCTACTATGCGGCGCTGCCGCAGCGCACGCTGGCGGCTACCGCCGGCATGGTGATTCTGATCGCTTTTGTGCTGGCCGGGGGACTGGTGGCGGTGCTGCTGATCTGCCGCCGATCGACCAGTGTGCTGTACGCCCCTGTGGATGATCTGATGCACGCGGCCAGCGATGTGTTCGGCCAGCCCGGCAGCGATGAGGAGGAGTTTGCCTATCTGGCCGCCGGTGTCAAGCAGGTGGCCCGGGACAAGCAGGCGATGCAAAGCCTGATGCAGCAGCAAAACCGCCGCCTGCAGCAGAGCTTTGTGGAAAATCTGATCCGCAGCGAGGTCACCGATGAGGCCGCCGGCCACACGATGCAGGAGCTGGGGCTGGCAGTCTGCCCCGCGTATCGGCTGATTGCGCTGGCGCTGGACACCCCGGCGGGCACCTCCGGCCCGGTGCGGGAGACGATGCTGCTGACCGCCATACAGACGATGCCCACCGAGCTGCTGCGCCGCTGCGCGTTCCAGCCCGTAATGCTGAACTTTACCCTGCTGCTGGTCGTGGGCGGCGAGGAGGCTGATCTGAACGAGGCCTGCCGCGTGGTATATACGGCGGCGGCGCGCAGCATCCGCACCGCGCTGGGGGTCAGCTGCCGCGCGGGCGTCAGCCGCCCCTTCCACAAGCTGCACCACATGCAGCTGGCCGCGCAGGAGGCATGGGAGGCCCTGCGCCTGCCGGAGGCCGATGCCCCCGAGGCAAGCGGGCAGATGCTGTACTACCAGCCGCCCGATGAGCAGTGCGCCCGCAACGGCTATGATACACTGCTGGAGCATGAGATCACGGCAGCCGTAACCGCCTGCAAGGCCAAGGAGGTGCGCCACCTGCTGGAGCGCTTTACCGCCAAAATGCTGGAAAAGAACATCCGCGGGTATGAGCGGCAGTTTTACATCCAGCGGCTGGTGGCGGCCATGCTGGCCGTGGCGGAAAACGCCGGGCTTTCGGTCAACCAGGTGCTGGCAGACCGGCAGGCCAACCTGTTTGAGACGATCAGCAAGATCTACACCGCCGACCAGATGCAGAATTTCCTGATGGACGAGGTGGTCGTGCCTGTTATGGACCTGCTGACGGAGTTCCGCCAGAGCAGCTCCAGCGAGCTGGTCAAGAATGTGCTGGCGCTGATCAAGCAGACGCGCGGCGACATTACGCTGAACGAGTGCGCCGACCGGCTGAACTATAACCCGAGTTATATCTGGAAGGTGCTGCGCACCGAGAAGGATACCAGCTTCAGCGATCTGGCCAACAATGAAAAGCTGGAGATGGCCAAGGAACTGCTGCTGACCAGCGACATGACGGTCGTGCAGATCGCCGAGACGCTGAACTATTCCAATGTGCAGAATTTCATCCGGTTTTTCAGTAAAAAGGTCGGCATGACCCCCGGCAAATACCGCAAGGATTACCAGAACGAGAAGAAGTGAGGGGGATTTCCCTCACCGACAGCAAAGACCGCACCCGATGCGTTTCGGGTGCGGTCTTTGCTGTTATTTGGTTTCTATGCGCAGTACATTGACCTTGTCATCGTACTGGGTGCGGGTGCCGGTGATGTAGGGGATCAGGGCATTGACCTCCATGACCAGCGCGCCCTCGGCGGTCAGATAGGGCTGGCCGTCCATCAGGTTTTCCTTGCCGTCAACCAGCAGGTGGGTGACGCCGACCTGCGCTGTCACGGTGTGCCCGCCGCTGTGCAGCGTCAGGCAGCCCCCGGCGGCGTTCCAATCATAGCGGAAGGCATCGGGGATGACCGTCTGCAGCCGCTCCAAAATGCAGAGCACCGCGCCCCAGACGCGGCCGTTCTCGTTGACGCTGCGCACGCCGCGGGTGTCCGGCTCCTGCCCGTTGACGAGGATCTTGGTGTAGCACTTGTCCTCCGGCTGATATTTCGCTGCATCGGCCTGCGGGATGGGGAGGAAGGCATCGCGGTGCTGCGGCGCACAGGCGGCATAGTCCGGCAGGCGGCAGGGCAGCGGTGCGGCTGTCAGCGGTGCGAGGTCGGCAGGCTTGCTCTGCAGCGTGATGACATTGCGGAGGCTGCCCATCACGGCGGTCAGGCGGATGGTGCCGGGCGCTGTGCCCGCACGCAGAAATACACGGTTGGTGCCGCACTCAGCATAGACATGATTTTGGTGGATGACGCTGTCATCGTGGCCGTAGCCTGCAAAGCGGCCGCTGTTGTAGCCGCCCAAAAACTGCGCGGGGCCGTCCAATGTGAAGTCGATGCGCGCATCGCAGAGCGGGCAGCCCCGCCCGGCGCTGTCCTGCACGGCAATATCGACATAGGCGATGTCGGCCCCGTCGGCGGCAAGGCCGCCCGGTGCGGTGTGCAGCGTCAGCCGCAGGTCGGCGGGGCTGTCGGCGGTTTCCAGCCGGTCAGACGCGGCGGGTGTGCCGTCATAGCCGTAGCCCACGGCCTCGACCCAGCCGGATTGGGTCACATCCACACCGGGGAAGGCGAACACAAAGGTGTTTTGCGGCTTGTCGCACCGCCCGACACGGCGCCCGTTGACGAGCAGCTCGACCGCGGCAACAGGGTAGCTTGCCACCACATACACCGTCTTATGGTGCGGGTCGCGGGTGTGCCAGACGCCGGTGCCCTCCCAATAGGTGCCGTTAAAGCGCTTTTCTTCATAGCGATAGTTGGCAGCGGTGGGGGCGGGGTAGTTCCAGTGGCCGATGATCTTGACGGCGGGGGCCTCGCTCTGCATAACGCGGAAGCAGTCAAAGCTCTGCTTTTTGGTTCGGCAGGGATCGACGCGGCCGCTCATGCGGGCGTTTTCGCTGTAGGACTGGCGGCCATGCTGGGCAGAGTCCGTCCAGCAGAGCGCCGCACAGGCGCTGTAGTAGTTCTTGCCGGAGGCACCGCCCATCCGATCGTTGAAAAACTCGGCGTAGCCGCGCGCGTTTTCAAGCGCGAGATCTTCACTGGTCAGATCGTAGAAGTCGTACCCAACAGCTTTTTTGCCGCCCTTGCCGACCCAGCGGTTGCGGTAGTCGAAATCCGGCGGGGTGAAGTCGTCCCAGATGCGGCGGGGGGCCTCCTCGCGGCTGTACTCGGTCTCGGTGACGGGGCCGTGCTGCGACAAAAAGCGGGCGGCGTGGCGGTTCAGCATCGTGCCGACATACTCGCTCTCGTTGACGACCTCCTCGGTGTTCAGGGTGCGGCAGCCCATAAAACGCCCGCCGTGGGGGTCCAGCCGCTGCTTGAGCAGCCGCATCTCCCGCATGTGCTCGCGGGAGATCGAGTTGTTGCCGGCCTCCCAGAACAGAATGGACGGGTGGTTGCGGAAGGCGATGATGACATCGCGCATCAGCTCTACGCGCTGGTCCCACTGGCGGCCGAAGCTCTCCTTCTCCTTGTCACCGGCAGGCTGGGTGCAGACGATGCCGCGGCGGTCAAACGCACGGACATCGGCGGGGCTGCCCGCCACATGCATAAAGCGGATGTGGTTGGCGTTGCTCTCGCGGATGAGGGCGGCGTCCTCATCGTGCAGCCACTCGGGCGCAATGCCGATGGCCGCCCACTCGTTGGCGGCGCGCTGGGCGTAGCCGCGCAGCCACTGCACCGCGCCGTTGATGCGCAGGCCCCGGTCCTTGTCGTAGCTTACGGCGCGGAAGCCGGTCGTCAGCTGCTGGGCATCGGTCTTTTCGCCGTTTACAAACAGCTCGGCCTCCACGGTGTAGAGGTAGGGGTCGTCGATGCTCCAGAAGCGCAGCGGCAGGGTGTCGGCCCCGGCGTGCAGCACAGTGACCGCCATGGAATCCGTAGCGGTCGGTGCGGGCAGGCTTTCGTCCTCCACAGGGCGGTAATGCCCGGGCACAGCCTCATCGGGGATATAGGCGTCCGCCGGGGTGATGCTCAGCGGTGGGACGGCGCGGCCCGTGGGGGCTGCGGTGGCCGGGGCGCCGTCAAAGATGGCGGCAACGCTGCCGTCCGGGCGGCGCAGCGTGATGCGCAGCTGGGCGGAAACAGGGACCTTGCCCTCGTTGCGGATCTCGGCCTCGACCCGAATATCCGCCGTGGCGTTGTCCAAATCGAAATTCCGGCCGTAGACATAGAGGCCCTTGGTCTGCAAATTGGAGTAGAGCGGCAGCGTCAGATAGACATCGGGCTTGAAAAACACCTGCACGGGGCGGGTGATGCCGCCGACCGAGGGATTGAAGTCGTTGCAGTTCCAGAAAAAGGGGACGCCCACGCGGTCGGCGGGGACGGCCTGCTCCTGCGGAAAGAGATAGCTGCCGGGGACAGCATCGGGCTTGTTGGGGGTCTCGGCAATGCAGAACGGCGCATTGCGGGTGGCGGTGTTGTCGGTCGCAATGGCGATGAGGTTCGGCGCATCGTACCGCACATAGGGGGTAATGTCAAAGCCGAACGGCGCAACGCCGGCCTCATAGTAGCCGGCCAGCGTACCGTTTACATAGAGGTAGCAGGTCTGGCGCAGCCCCTCAAACGCAAGCAGTACCTTGTGGTTTTTGTGCCGCGCCGGAATGGTGAGGATGTTGCGGTAGAAGGCCGCCGTGCGGCGCTGGCCGCTGCCGCCGTCCTGAATGCGGTCACGGAACAGATCCTCATCATTGAAGGTGTGGGGCAGCGTGACGGGCTGCCAGTCGGTTTCCCGGTAGCCGGCCTCGTAAAAGGCGTGCCCCTCAGCGTCCCGGTGGGCGTCAACGGCCTTTGCCATGGGGAAGGTATCTGCCCGCAAAAAGTGCCAGCCGTGGTGGAAATAAAAGCTTTCGCCTTGCAGTGTAGACATAGCGTTTTCTCCCTGTCAGATGTGCTGTATACAGTTGCAGGCCCGCGATCTTATCTTTATCATACGCGCTGCCGCGGCGAAAAACAAGTGTCATTTGATGGGCAGAAGGTTTTGAAAGTGCGGTGCAGCGATAAATATCAAGATATGGAAACAGGGCCTGTTTATTGGCAGCAGGGCGGAGTGACCCAACCCCGCCGGCAAAGCGGGGCCGTTGGGGCAAGGCTGTGCGGTAAAGCCTCCGCAGTCCGTAAGGCTGCAGCAGGGTCAAGAACGCTCTTTATCAAAATGCACAAAACAGGCAGGCGCCATGTATAAAATATTCACAATTTCAACCCGAAACAGCAAACGATAGTGCCGGTAGATATAAGGATTGTTTTGTGTGTCATTCACATGGATAATCGCACTGCATCGTGAAATATAATGAAAATTTTCGCATGCTTTTGATTGTAGCCAAATCCGCAGAGCAGGGGATACAATGGAAGCAACGAAACAGCCGCCGCCGGATGACGAGGGCCCGCGATCCAGACCAAAGCACCGCGGCCGCCGGATGATGAGAACACAAAGCAAGGAGGAAACGCTTATGGCACAAACCGCTGCGGTCAAGCAGAGCAAGGCCAATGCCCGCGCCCAGAAACAGCTGGGCCACAACACATGGCGCAAGGCGTTCATGCAGCATTACTGGTTATATATCATGATGCTGCCGGCGCTGCTCTACATGATCATCTTCAATTACCTGCCGATGACGGGCCTGTATATGGCATTTACCGATTTCAGCCCTTTCAACGGTGACACGATTCTGGAATCTGTGTTCGGCAGCCCCTTTGCCGGGCTGAAGTACTTTAAAAAGCTTTTCACCGGCCCGGACTTCTGGACGCTGTTCCGCAACACGCTGTCCATCTCGCTGGCCAACCTTTTCTTCGCCTTCCCGGCCCCCATCATTCTGGCGCTGATTTTAAATGAGCTGCGCTGCAAATGGTTCAAGCGCACAGCGCAGACGCTGGTCTACATCCCCCACTTTGTCTCCATCGTCATTGTGGCGGCGCTGACTTTCCAGATGTTCTCCACCACGGACGGCGCCATCTACCATGTGCTGACCCAGATCTTCGGCGCGAATGCGCCCGACCTGCTCAGCGACCCCAAGCTCTTTCCCACGCTGATCGTCGGCCAGAATATCTGGAAAGAGACCGGCTACGGCACCATCATCTATCTAGCGGCGCTGTCCAGCGTGGATGTGCAGCTGTATGAGGCTGCCAAGATTGACGGCGCAGGCCGTTGGCAACTGATGTGGCATGTCACGCTGCCCGCCATCCGCGGCACCATTGTCCTGATGCTGATCATGAAGGTCGGCCAGCTTCTGAACACCAGCTACGAGCAGATCTTCCTGATGCAGAACTCGATGAACCGCGCAGCCTCCGATGTGTTTGACACCTATGTCTACACCAAGGGCATCACGGGCGGCCAGTACTCGCTGGCGACCGCCACCGGCCTGTTCAAGTCCACCATCAGTATGCTGATGGTCGTTACCGCCAACAAGATCGCCAAGCTGTTCGGCGAGTCCGGCCTGTACTAAAGAAGGGAGCTGTGCTACAATGACAATGCCCTTTACCCATAAGAAAGACGAGGTGCGCGCCACCGGCACGCTGGAAGCCCGCACCCCCGGCGATCAGGCTGTACAGGTTCTTTTGTATGTCATCATTGCGCTGGTGGCGCTGGCCTGTGTGCTGCCCTTCATCTATGTGGTGGCCGGCTCCTTTGCGACCGAGCGCGAGCTGACCGAGCGTCCCTTCTTCCTGATCCCGCAGGATGTATCGCTGAACGCCTACCAGTACATCCTCAAGCAGGGCGATGTGTTCCGCGGACTGAAAAATTCGGTGATCGTCACCGTGATCGGCACGCTGATCAATATGTTCGTCTCCTGCACGATCGCCTACCCGCTGTCCCGCCCCTACCTCAAGGGCCGCAACGGCTTTATCAATATGGTCATCGTCACGATGCTGTTCACCGGCGGCATGGTCCCCGCCTACATTATGGTGGTCAATGTGCTGCATCTGGGCAACACCTACTGGGCGCTCTGGCTGCCCACGGCGATGAGCGCCTTCAACATGATCATCATCAAGAACTACTTTCAGGGTATCCCCATGGAGCTGGAGGAGGCCGCCATCATTGACGGCTCCAACGATCTGATCACCTTCGTGCGCATTATCCTGCCGCTGTCCGCGCCGGTGCTGGCCTCGGTCAGCCTGTTCTACGCGGTCAGCCACTGGAACAGCTACTTCAATGCGATGCTGTACATCAACAACTCCGACATGGAGGTCATCACCATCGTGCTGCGGCGTCTGGTGTTCCTGACCACACAGGTGGCCGAGGATTCCACCTTTGACTGGGGCGCGGCCGGTATGCCGCCCATCAAGGCTGTCAAGATGGCCACCACGGTGCTGTCTACCCTGCCGATCCTCTGTATCTATCCGTTTGTGCAGAAGTTCTTTACCCAAGGTGTCATGGTCGGCTCGGTCAAGGGCTGATACCAAGCAATACAACCACTTTTATACAAAAAGGAGAAAAACGAAAATGAAAAAGGCACTTGCCCTCTCTATGGCGCTGGCGATGTCCGCCGCCATGCTCGCAGGCTGCGGCGGCTCCGCCTCCGGCAGCACCTCCGCTTCCAGCGCTGCTTCCTCTGCGGATAGCGCTGCTTCCTCTGCGGATAGCGCTGCCTCCGGCACCCCCACCGTCAGCTTTATGATCCCCGACTTCACCGGCCATGTGCTGAGCAATGAACATTCCGATGAGGTCATCGCCAAGTACGAGGCCTACACCGGCACCCATGTCGAGTGGCGCACCGAGGCCAACGACACCTACAGCGAGAAGTTCGGCCTGACCCTGATGGACAAGGACAACATGCCGATGATCCTGACCGCAACCAAGACGCTGGACCAGAACGCCAACGCAGCCGATGCTGCCAAGCGCGGCGCCTTCTGGGATCTGACCGAGTACCTGCAGGACAGCGAGGCCTACCCCAACCTGTCCCAGATCAGCCCCGATGTTCTGAAGGGCCTGACCGTGGACGGCCAGATCATCGGCATCCCCCGCTCCCGCGCCATCGGCCGCAACGGTCTGGGCTACCGCACCGACTGGGCCGAGGCCGTGGGCATCACCGAGGCCCCCAAGACGGTCGAGGATGTCTATGACATGCTCTATAAGTTCACCTATGACGATCCGGACGGCAACGGTGCCAACGACACCTACGGTCTGGAAATGTGCAAATACACCGGCCCGTGGGATATTATTCAGACATGGTTCGGCTGCGGCAACGGCTGGGTCGAGCAGGACGGCAAGCTGGTTCCCGTACACCAGACCGCTGAGTATAAGGAAGCCCTTGACTGGATGCGCAAGATCTACGCCGATGGTCTGGTCCGCCCCGACTGGGCAACTGTGGACACTGCCAACTTCCAGGTCGATAGCCAGAAGGGCGTCACCGGTGTCTTTGTCGACACGATGGACGGCACCAAGCGCATCTGGAAATACTTTGAGGACAATGCCATTGCCGATGTAAACGACGCCTCCAAGATTGCCACCATGACCTCTGTCGGCCCCATCAACGGCCACACCCTTGCCACCACCGGCTACAACGGCTTCTACCTCATCACCAAGTCCGGCGCCAAGACCGAGGAGGATGTCAAGGCCTGCCTGCACTTCCTTGACAAGATGTGCGACCCCGAGATGATGGCGCTGGCCGACTACGGCCTGAAGGACATCTGCTATGACATCAACGAAAACGGCAAGATTGTTCCCAACGGCAAGTACGACACCACCAACTGCCCGCACGCAGGTCTGAATCAGGCTGTGCCCTATGTCCCCTACCTGACTGAGCAGAACCCCGATTACCAGCTTGAAAAGGCTGACTATCAGCTGGCTTACGAGGAGAGCATTGCCAACAACGTGCAGTATGCCGTGTTCAACCCCGCGCTGGGCTACCTGACACAGTCCGACACCTACGCCGAGTGCGGCAGCGACCTTGTCCAGATTCTGGACGATGCCCGCACCCAGTATATCTGCGGCCAGATCGACGAGGCCGGTCTGCAGGCTGCCTTCGACCAGTGGAATGCCCGCGGCGGCACGCAGGTCATTGAGGAAGTCAACGCCCTGTACGCAGCAGATAAAGCCTAATTGAATGTGAGCGCCGCAGCGGATGTTGCGGCGCTCTTTTATGATGGAGGGAAAGTCCATGCAAATCTCTGTGCGCAGCCAGACGGCTGCCCAAACCACCCTTAGCTGGCAGCCGGTGGCCGGGGCCGCCCGCTACCGCATTTTGTGGAGCGACCGCTCTGGCGAGACCGTGCGGTTCAAAACGGCGGGCGAGAGCGGGGAAAGCCTTTTCACCTTCTGCCGCTCGACGCATATCCCCTATTACATCAAGGTGCAGGCGCTGGCAGAAAACGGGGCCATGCTGGAGGAAAGCACACCCGTGCAGACCCCCGTGGGCCGCGTGCTGCAGCAGCAGCTGGAGGCGCTGTCCCGCGGACTGGTGGCTGTCACGGCAAACACCGGTGTGTTTATCAGCTGGCGGCTCTTTAAAAGCGAGGTCACCGGCCACAACGCCACCGGCCTGACCGGCACCGACTTTGTGCTCTATAAAAACGGGGTCAGGCTGGCCACCGTGACCGACAGCACAAACTATCTGGACGCGCAGGGCACAAGCGGGGATACCTACGCCGTGGCCCCGCTGGTAAACGGCGTAGAAGGGCCCGCCTGCAGGGGCGTAAAGCCGTGGCAGAAGGGGTACTATGAGCTTCCGCTGCAAAAGCCGGCGGACGGCGTGACCCCGGCCGGGGAGCCCTTTGCCTACCACGCCAACGATATGAGTGTGGGTGATATTGACAATGACGGTGAGTACGAGTATTTTGTAAAGTGGGACCCTGACAATTCCCACGATGTGTCGATCAAGGGCTACACCGGGCGGTGCTTTATCGACTGCTATAAGCTGGACGGCACGCTGGTCTGGCGGCTGGACATGGGGCAGAACATCCGCGCCGGAGCGCACTACACCCAGTTTATGGTGTACGACTTCAACGGGGACGGCAGGGCCGAGATGGCTGTCAAGACCGCGCCCGGCACCGTGATGACCCGCTTTGCGCCGGACGGCACCGTGCTGTCCCGCCGGTATATCACGATGCCGCAGAAGGATCTGGACGCCGGGTACAGCCACGCGGACAACTATGTCTGCACGGCGCAGGATTACCGCCTGCATATGGCCGAGGTGTTCCGCCGCTGGCACACCCACCCCGAGGTCGTAAACGGCCGCTGGCCCGCCACGGTGGAGCAGTGCTTCGGCCTTGCGCCGCAGTACGCCTACCCCCTGTGCGAGGCTGATGCCCTTGCGCTGGCAGACTATTTCCTTGATGTGTACGCGCCGAGCCGCAGCCCCAAAAACGAGCTGCGCAGGTTCGAGGGCTTTGTCTATGACGGCCCCGAGTACCTGACGATGTTCGGCGGGGACGGCGCCGAGCTGGACACGATCGACTACCCCTACCCCCGCGTGGATGACGGCCTTTTGTGGGGCGATTATGCAATGCCCCGCATCGAGCCGTGCAACCGCGTGGACCGCTTTAACGCCGGGGTGGCCTATCTGGACGGTGAGCGCCCCTATCTGATTGCCTGCCGCGGTTACTACACCCGCGCCACGCTGGCGGCCTACGACTTTTTTGAGAACCGCTTTCACAAGGTATGGGGTATCGACTCCGGCTTTGTGCCGATGGCGAACCCCTTTAACGACAGCGGCTGCCATCTCGCTGTCGGCACCGACCCTGTGTACGGCATTCTGGCCGGGCAGGGCAACCACAGTATTTCGACTGCTGACATTGATGGGGACGGCTGCATGGAAATTGTGTACGGCGCAGCAGCCATCGACCATGACGGAAGCCTGCTCTACTCCAAATACGGCACCCTGCCGGACGGCAGGACCCGCGCCAAGTTCGGCCACGGCGATGCGATGCATGTGGCCGACATCGACCCCGACAGCCCCGGTCTGGAGATCTTCAATGTTTATGAGGAGGGCGAGCGCGCCCCCTACGGCTGGGCGCTGCGCGATGCCGAGACCGGCGATGTCCGCTTTGGCGAATATGCCGAGGAGGATCTGGGCCGCTGCATGATCGGCAAGATCGACCCGAACACCCGCGGTCTGCAGGTCTGGGTCAAGGATGTGTACGATGTAAACGGGCGCACGCTGGAGTTGCCCACCCCCGGCACCAACATGAAAATCTACTGGGCGGGCGACCTTTCCACCCAGATCACCGACGGTGCGGACTATCTGCACGGCGATCAATACGGCGTCATTAACGATCTGACCCACGGCGTCATGCTGCAGCCCGCGGGCACTGCCACCAACAACGGCACCAAGGGCAACCCCTGTCTGGTGGCCGATGTGCTGGGTGATTTCCGCGAGGAGCTGCTGGTGCGCACGGCGGATGACACCGCCATCCGCATCTACACCACCACCGATCTTACCCCCCACAAGCTGTTTACCCTGATGCACGATGCACAGTACCGCTGTGGCGTGGCATGGCAGAACAACTGCTACAACCAGCCGTGCTACCCGTCCTTTTACTATGCGAACGACATGGATTTTGCCAATGTGCTGCCGCAGCTGAACGCCAAGCCTACCCTCTGGATGGCGGGTGATTCCATCATGCAGAGCTACGCCCCCGGCGATAAGCCGGTGACAGGCTGGGGCGAGATGCTCCACACGCTGGCGCACGGTGATGCTGTATGTCAAACTGCCCACCGCGCGGACTGCCCCTTCCCGCAGGAGATGCGCTACGAGCTGCCGGGCCTTGTCATTGACAACTGCGCCATGGCGGGCCGCAGCAGCAAGACCTTCCGCGAGGAGGGGCGGCTGGACGACATTGCCGCGCATATCCGCCCCGGTGATCTGCTGGTGGTCAGCTTCGGCCATAACGATGCCAACCGCGCAAAGGCCGAGCGCTATGTCCCGGCGGATGCCTTCGGCGAGAGCCTGCGCCCCTTCTGGGACGCTGCCCGCAGCCACGGCGCAGTGTGCATCTTTGCCTCCCCCGTGGCGATGCGCGAGTTTGACGAGGCCGGTGTCTGCTACCCCTCGTTTGCCGCCTACCGCGAGGCGATGCGCGCCTTTGCCGCCGAGGTCGGCGCGCCGTTTATCGACCTTGGCGCCGCTACCGCCGCCGCCAACACCGCCTTTGGCGCTGAGCGCTGCAAGGCCCGCTATATGTGGGTGGGCGCAAAGCAGGACAACGCCCACCAGCAAAACGCCGGCGCCTGCCGCACGGCACAGGCCTTTGTGCAGCAGCTTTTGCAGGATACCACCCCGGCACTGGATGTGCTGCGGGCGAATTTCAAATAAATTTTGACAAAAAAGAAGGTTTTGTTTATGAACTACACCGAACCGAAGGTCATTTATACCTGCTTCCCCGGCGGCAAGCATAAGGTGCTGACGATGAGCTATGATGACGGCCGTTTGGAGGACCGCCGCCTTGTCGAGCTGTTCAACCGCTACGGCATCCGGGGCACCTTCAATCTGAACGGCGGCCTGCCCCGCCCCGAGCGCATCCCGGAGAGCGAGTGGGTCGAGCTGTACAAGGGCCATGAGGTCGCCTGCCATACCTACCACCACCCCACCATCTCCCGCAGCCCGCTGGACCAGACCGCCCGGCAGGTGCTGGCCGATCGTATGCAGCTTGAGGGCGTCATGGGCTACCCCGTGCGCGGCCTTGCCTACCCCAACGGCAGCTGGACACCGGAGATCGCCGCCCTGCTGCCCGCGCTGGGCATCCGCTACGCCCGCGTGGTGGGTGACACCCACGACTTTGCGATGCCCCACGATTTTATGACATGGAAAGCCA
>NZ_FUYF01000077.1 GCF_900167555.1 Gemmiger formicilis
CGTTTCCAAGTGCTGGTCGCCACCCACATGAATACGGACAACCTGCACAACCACTTCGTTATCAATTCTGTGTCTTATGTGGACGGCAAGAAATACGAGCAACGCCGCAGCCAATACGCAGAGTTCCGGGCGGCATCTGACAAGCTGTGCAGGGAGTACGGCCTGTCGGTAGTGGAGCAGCCCAAAGCCAAGGAACCGGCGCGGTACGCCCGGATGCGGGAAGCCATCGACCAAGCCTGTGAGGATGCCAGCACTGCAAAGGATTTCCACAGGGCGCTGTATCGGCAAGGGTATATTTTCGGCAGTGACCCCAATCGAAAGTATGCAACGATTCGGGCACGGGATGGCGGACGAGCCGTGCGGCTTTATAGGCTGGGAGAAGAATACGATCTTGCGGCCATAGATGACCGACTGCGCGGAAACTATCTGCTGTATGGGTCAGGGCTGTATGAACGGAAACGCCCGACCCGACAGTATACGCCGAAACGGTATCGCCCCAAGGATACCTATGTAGGAAAAGGCATCCTCCAAATTTTCTTCGAAGTATTCTTCGGGGAATCCCAGATGCACCGCTTATATCTGTACTACTGTTACCAACTGGGCATCTTACCCAAGAAGCAGCAGCCACGCATCAACCGTCCGGAATTAGAGCGCATTTGGAAAGACACCGAGAAAATCCTTGCAGAACACGCCTTTGTCCACGACCACAAGTTCCCGTCTTTACAGGCAATCGTAGACTACCGCAAGGGCTTGTCCCAGCGGATGGAAACCCTTGCCGCGCAACGGGCGGAAATCGTTAAGCAGATGCGCCGAAAGGACGCCTCGCCGGAGTTGGCTGACCAACGCATGATACTGACTTGCCAAATCGCCAAACTGCGCAAAGAGGATAAAATCGCAGGGGGAGCCATCAAGCGCGTCCAGAGAACACGCGAATCCAACCGCATAGATCAAGAAAATCAATATACGAACAACAAGAACCGACGCCGAAATCGTTCTCGGCAGCGCTGACAAGGAGGTACAATGGCTTACATCAAGAAAAAGTCCGAACGAAAATACAAAATCACTGTCTGCAACGGCTACAAGGTCAATGGGCAGAAACGCATGAAGGCGCAGACCATCACTGTGCCATCATCCGTGCCAAAGCGTGGCATCCAGCAATATGTCATGGCGGAGGCCGAGCGCATCGAGAAGAAGTTCAAGTATGGCGTAGAAGAAAGCGACCAGACCCACTTTGAACAGTACGCCGAAAATTGGCTCAAACGGCAGGAACCGTTCTTTACGGCTACCACTTACGCAGGGTATAAGAGAAACCTTGACATTGTTTATCCGCTGATTGGGGGCATTCCGCTTGCAAAACTCCGCCCTATGACGCTTGAAGAAATGTGCGAGGAATTGCGCAAGCGCCCGGGGCATGGTGGAAATTGCATCAAGGAAACCACGGTGCAGAAGTACCTTGAGACGGTTTCCTCGGTGCTGGAGGATGCCAAGAAAAATGACATTATTCCGTTTAATCCAGCGCACCGTGTCCGCAAGAAGCATTTTGAGAAGGAGGTGCAGCATATTCCGCAGAAGTATGAAATGGGTAAACTGATGCGGGCAATTCAGAACGAACCGATTCTGTATCGGGCGTACTACACGCTGGCAATCACGACAGGATTGCGGCGCGGTGAACTGTGCGCCCTGCAATGGCGGGACATAACCGGTGCTTGTGAACTGACCGTCCGCCGTTCCCGCAGCTGCGCATCCGGGCAGATTGTTGAGAG
>NZ_FUYF01000062.1 GCF_900167555.1 Gemmiger formicilis
TTTTGTTGGGTTTGGTGGTATTGCGTACCAAGGCTCAGAACGGATTTTGTCCCATGTGTACAAAAGAATGCCATACGGTGATGAACCGTCCCAACCCCTTTTGGGGGCAGTTTTGGGGGCAAATTTGCGAGACGGATTCTGACTCGCAACGCTCAAATAAATGAGCAGCTTTGGTTCCATTGAGAAATGTGGATACTTACATCACAGGGTTTACACAAGTGAAAAGCCCAGCAAACTAATATATAAGTTTTACTCCCTAGCAAGAAGTTGTACGCAAGCCAACTCTACACCATCCCCACACACCACCCCTGTCGCCGCGAGAAATGCCTCTGTTTGGGCGCGTTCGCAAAGCGTCAGCACCGATGCCCGCCCAGCCATATACCACCCCAAATTCCCTGCCTTTGGGGCTTTTTTGCCCAAGAACGGCTTTTCCTGCGCAGGCTTTTTCCAGACGGGTTTCACCTGTACAGGAAAAGCCTGCACTAATAAATACTAAATAAATAAAATACTAAAAAAGCAAATACGAATCCTATCTTATCTGCAAAACATACAAATCCGGGCTTTGCCGCCGGAATCTTGCCGTGATGCGTACAACTTAATACCGGAGAGTACAACTTACGATTGCACTTAGGCACTTCCGTGCGGTATAATTTTCCTATCAGCCACACCGGTTTCATACTGTTGCGTAAGACGCAGAAAAATCCTGCTCGTAAGGCGACGGTTTCCGTGGCATCGACATAAACAAAAAGTGTCCGCGCAGTGGGCGCTCAGTGAAATCTTTCTTGTTTTAAGGCGATACCGCATAATTCTAAGTGTCGCAGCCGCCGGAACGGTGCTTAAGCCGTAAGGCGGGAATTGTGCGGTATTGCCTAGATAAAAGGAGCTTTTATGAGAACCGTAGATCTTCTCTTTTTTATGGGGCAAAGTAATATGGCGGGGCGCGGGGAAGCCGCCCTTGCCCCTGTTGTCGCCCCCGGCATGGGGTACGAATACCGCGCCGTCACCGACCCCGACACACTGCACCCGCTGGAAGAACCCTTCGGTGTGAACGAGAACGACCCCGCCGGTGTGTATGAACCGGGCATGAAAACGGGGGCGATGGTGTCGTCCTTCGTCAATGCCTGCACCGCCCAAACCGGTGTGCCGGTGGTGGGCGTGTCCTGCGCCAAGGGCGGCTCTGCCATTGCCAAGTGGTTGCCCGGCACACCGTACTATCAGGATGCCGTGCGCCGCGCCCGCAAGGCGCGCGCCTTTTTGCAGGCAAACGGCTATATCATCCGCCACAGCGCCATGGTCTGGTGCCAGGGTTGCACCGACGGCGACCTGCACACCCCCAAGGATGTTTACAAAGCCGACACCGAGCGCGTTCTGCACAGCTTTATGCAGGACGCAGGCGCGCAAACCTGCTTTTTGATCCAAATCGGCAACCAGCGCGATGAGCCGGAGCTGTACCTGCCCATGCAGCAGGCGCAGGAGGAACTGGCCTCCGAACAGGGCGACATCGTGCTGGTCAGCCGTCAATTCAAGACCTTCGCCGCAAAAGGGTTGATGAAGGATCGCTTCCACTACCTACAGCCCGCCTACAACGCTGTAGGCACCGAAGCCGGCAGAAACGCAGCGGCCTATTGGAATCGCTGACAAAATACGAAAAAAACCAACCGCAAAACGGTTGGGCACTTTTTTTACTTTTACACAGTGTCGGTCATCCTGCGCAGATACCGCACATCGGCGGTGTCGGCGGGCAGAATAACCTCATCGCGCAGCAGCGGTGCTGCGGGCGCACGGTTCGCCAGAAAGGCGCGAATGGCAGAATAATCCATATCGCCCTCGCCCAGCGGCAGCAGCGTTTTGCTGCCGTCCGCCTCGATGCGGCAGTCCTTGACGTGTACGGCACCGAGCTGACTGCCGATGACCTCCAGCCAGCGGCTCCAGTGGGCAGTCTGGTACGCTTTGTCCTGCCCGTCCTTGGCACAGAACAGGTTGACGGGGTCAAAAATAACCTTGCAGTGCTGTATATCAGCGGCAGTGTCCAACACGGTGCGCAGCAGCTCCGGTGTACAGAGGGGGTGTACGTCCACAGATTCCACGGCAAAAACGACGTTCAGGCGGGCGGCTTCCTCGGTGATGCGGGCGATGCTGTCCAGCATCAGCGGGCGGCGGACAGCCTTTTCCTCGTCTGTGCAGGCACCCCATGCCGTTTCGCTGCCCACCATTTTGGCACCCAGCAGCTTTGCGCAGCCCAGTGTGCGCTTTACGGTATCGACAGCGGTGCGGCGGGTGTCCGCATCGGGGGCAGACAAATCCTGATAGCAGCTCAGCACCGAAATTTCCACGTCCTGTGCGGCAAACGCCGTTCGAATCTCTGCAAGCTGTTTATCGGTGATGTGGGAAAAATCCTCAATGCCTGCAATGGCGCGCGGCATGGCAAGCTGGGCGGCGTTGTACCCTTTGGCACGCAACGTGGCAGCAAGCGCGGTGGCGGGCAGCTTGCCGTAGTCATGGGCGCGGCATCCGATCCTTGTCATGGTTCAGTCCTCCGTTCCCGCAATGCGGGGCAAAAATACAAAGTTGTGGCTGCTGTCCGGGTGGGCCTTCTGCTCCGGCGTAAAACGTGCAAAGTGGCTTTCGGGATCGGCGGCGATCCATGCGTCCAGCTCGGGGCTGTGCG
>NZ_FUYF01000059.1 GCF_900167555.1 Gemmiger formicilis
GGCGAGAGGCGCTATGCGCTGATTTCCAAAGCGGACTATTGGTCAGGAAATGCCAACTACCGCGATTTTGAAAAAATCGGCTGATACGCAAGCATCCTTGCTTTATGAAAACACTTCATCTCATCCGATTCTAAAAAAAGTCGTTTCTACTAAAGCAGGGGTCCGTCTTTTCTGTAAAATATAATGCATTTGTAGCAGATCGAGAGAACAGAATGAAACATTTTAATCTGTTGGCGATTGGAATCTTGTCGTTGCTTTTAGTCGGATGCTCCTACAATGCCAACGAGGCAACATCAGCGGTATCATCGCAAATGGCATCTGATGATATAGTCACCCCCTCAACAGCTGAACATAAATTATCGCTTTGTGTTCCGAGCTCTGAGCAAGGGATGTATACTGTAGATTCGATTGCTAATGGGTATGGCAACATTTTTTATATTGATTTTGAGACAATGCAGCAGATACCTTTATGCGATACACCAAATTGTACACACTCAAATGATAGCTGCACTGCCTGGCTGCAAATTGATGAAAGCGGTTTTCTCCCCGGAATTTTACAACTTGGGAATTCAATTCTTCTTGTGCAAAACGGCGAGTCATCAAACCACCCTGCTTGCATTTGGATTGCTGATGCGAACGGAGAAAACAAGAAATTGTTATTCAGTGCCCAAAGCGGACAGAGCATCGGCCCTGCTTTTTATACAGATGAAACAAATTCGTCATTGTATTTTGTTTTGTCAGAGGTATCCGAATCGTCGGGCGGGATAACGGAAAAAAAGACCTTAAGCAAATTAGATGTAAAAACAGCGGAAATAGATCCGTTGATAGATATAACAGATTATGGCCTCTATTCGGCTTGCGGGGACTGTTTTATAGTTTACCGGGCAAACGAAAGTGAACAGCACTTCTATTACCTTTATCCGGGGTATGACACAACTGCAGTTCTTGCGAGCACACCTTTTTATAGCAATGAGACTTCAAAAACAGGGGCTTTTGTTTCCGTCGACACACTTTTCGAGTATGACTATCAAACAGCTTCTCTAAAAATGCGGAATTTACTTACCGGCGAGGAAAAATGTTTTGACTGTTCCCCTTATGCAGAGCAGCCGGATGATGAGCATCGTCCTGATTGCAGAGGACCATATGGGAAATACCTGCTTTACGAAACATCTTATGTGAGCAAAGAGGGGTATTTTCTGCCACACTATCGAGTATTAAATCTCGAAAACGGTGAGTTTTCCGAAGAGATGAATTTGAAAGATTCTCAAGGGAATTTCCTTACATCGTTAACCGTAGTAAAAGATCAATTTTGTGTTGTCTACGATTACACATCCGTCAATATCGCCGTTGCCGATGACAACACGATGGAAAATGTTTTGATTCCAAAATACGCATTGCTCTCACAAGATGACTATTTTCACTCGCGTGATAATTTTCATCCGATTTCTAATGATAGCTTTTGATTCATAATGGCCTGATTCCTTTTTTATGCATTTATCTTTTCGCTACACGGAGAGACTCTGCCATGGGAAATGATTACAATGATTGTGTTTTAACCTACGGCAAATTGACTTTAGCATATCAAACGGGAACGTATGCTAATTTTGGCGTCACAATGACAAGCCAGAACACAAGCCCTTATAATACTTATGGTAGGATTTGCCGTTGGACGAGCAATCCTACCAACTGGACACATGTATCCTGATTTAATGGCCGTAAATTAAAAGACTGGTGATGCCCCCGGAAGCCGTCTAAATACAATTGCTATAGGAGAGGATCATGCATGATTCATCGTTTTGTCGAAAGGCTTTTACCCTTTGTATTTGTCTTCTGTTTTCCGGATGTGCAGCCTCTCTTTCCGATGCAAATGTCAAAGGGGAAAAAGCTGTCACAGAAAACATATCGCTGGCGGATTCTATGAATTTGACGCAGCCATCTGACGGAAGTTCTGATGCCGCGCAGATGAAAATCATTTCATCCGCCAATGGTATTATCGCTTCTAGCATATTGGGAAATGAAAAGGGCTGCTACGAGGTCTTTGATCGACCTGCCGGCGGCGGAAACCTACTATATACCGACTATGCAACAAAAAGCCATATTTATCTTTCTAACCAGATTAACAGTGATCACAACAATGAGTCCGATACCAGTTATCTGGAAAGTACAATTGGCGGTTGTTATCTTGCCCTAAGTGATGATTATCTTTTCATTTTCAAACTAAACACGCCATCCTTTGCGGCAGACGAAACTTCTGAGCGACAAGGGTATATTGCACGATGTGACCTCGATGGTGCAGACCGACAAATCTTGACGAAATTGGCTGCGAATGAATCCATCGTAAGCGGCTGTGTTGCTTGTGACGGCGAAAATCTTTACTATCTTTCTTGTCTGCTTCAAGATGACGGCACAACTACCCCAAGCACATTGATTCAGTTGAAGATTGCCGATGGTACACGACGGGAAATATGCCAACTCGATTCGGAATCACGACATTTCATCGTCGGAGCGCATCAGGATAAAATTATCCTAAAAAGCATTTTGAATCCGGCCAAGTTAAGCGATGACCTTTCCGCGGATGATATCGTACGCGCTGTCCAAGAGCAGGTACATCAGCTTACGCTGCTTTCATCTGATGGCCAACAGCAGGAGCTTTGCCGCTGGAAGCAGGATGAGCGAAGCGAGATGTTTATGAACGGGAATATGTACTACTGGGACAAGGAAACAAACGGCCTTTATTGCTGGGATTTGGAAAGCGATACGCCGGAATGTCTATTCGCCGGCCCGATTCGTTTCGACGATGAAGTATCTTACGACCGGCTTTCATTAAGTGCAGATTCTTTCGATGGGCATTTGTTGGTCACTGCCGTGCAGGATTCAGACGGTCAAGCCGTTTCGTGTGCATTTGATCCAATCAGCAAGTCACTCCAAAAGCTGACTCTGACATCGGATGATGAGAAAAGTGTTTTGATTTTAGCAGAAGGATCGGAATATTTTCTTGTTAGGTATGGCCTGATGGAATATGAGGTGCCAGACTACGCTCCGGATGGACGCGAAATTACCACTACAATGCTTTTGCCAAACCTTCGCCTGATTGCAAAAAGCGATTATTGGAACAATATTCCGAACTACATACTCCTCGATGATTATGTATATAGCAGGAAACCATAACACGCACTGGATGGTTCGATCATTCTTATCTCAACCTTTTGGAACAAAGAAAGCGTACCTCTGCCATGCAACTGGAACTGAACAATCTGCGCAAAACCTATCTGCTGCCTGCACCGCGCACGCCATCGCGTTCCGCAGCGTACCTGACGAGGTCGTGCGCGTGGCTGTTACCGTCACATGACCGATGAATTTGAAAAGCAGCCGGCGGTG
>NZ_FUYF01000025.1 GCF_900167555.1 Gemmiger formicilis
AAAAGGGCAGTACACCGATGCGGCAGACGATATGCTGCTAAAATTATTCTGAAAATCAAACACTAACAAAAACAAAAAACCTCATTGCAAAAAACACATTGCAATGAGGTTTTCTGGTGCGACCGGGAGGATTCGAACCTCTGGCCTTCCGGGTCGGAGCCGAACGCTCTATCCAGCTGAGCTACGATCGCTTATGTATGAAAAACGCAGTTACAGCGTATTTCAATCTTGTAAAGTAGTCAATTTCCGATAGTGGTCAATTCGTGGTCTGACTACCGTTGACCACCGTGTTTTTGCGAGCACAAATCACGATGCATCGCGCAAAATAAGGCAAAAAGCCTGCCGCGTCGCAGTTGTCGGAGGCTAGTGCTCTATCCAACTGAGCTACGGACGCAGGTTTATGAATTACTGTCAAACAGAGCCATGGCCCCGAATGCCTTTATAGTATACCAAATCCGGGAGCAAAATGCAAATGTTTTCTTGAAAAATCTCATGTCATATTCTAATCTGCCGGGGACATACCATTTTGAAAAAGCAGCGCTTCGTTCTGAAGCCTATGCCCATCGTTAGGGCTATGCCGGCGGCTGACTTTTTGCCCCGCAGACCACACCTGCCCGTGCCGGTCTGATCTTCTACCCGGGCGGCAAGGTTGAGTGCACAGCCTACGCGCCGCTGCTGCATGAGCCGGCTGTGGACGGTATGCTTTTATATTGATTTATAAAAATAGGAAAATTCTGTGCGCTCTGGCAGAGGACGGCACAAAAAAGACCCGGCATCCGCAGCAGGCGGGAGCCGGGCAGGAAAGTCAATCCTCGAGGGATTCCTCTAAGATGGCAACACAGCGCTTCATCGAAGCGTCAAATTCGTCGTCGTTATTATTCTGGAACAAAATCAGATTGTCCTTGTGCTGCGGGTCGGCGAGGTTCTCCGGGATGGCAAAGTTGCACCGGCGCAGATACTCATCCCAGTGAGCCAGCTTCCAAGTGTCGCGGTCCGAGTTGCGCTCGATCATTCGCTGGTGAACGACCTCGGGCGAGGTTTCGACCCAGATGACGGCCAGCGTCGCGCCCTTGGCGGCCAGCTTGGCCTTCAGGTCTGCGATAAAGGCGTTGTCGCGCACCTCCTGGGTGAACGGCGCATTGATCAGGACAATATCGTCGTAGTCCAATGCCTCCATGGCCAGGGCCAGAACGCAGTCATACTCATAATCGCGGATGTTCTGCTGGAAAAACGCGCTGCTGCGGTCATACGGCTGCCCGGCAACTTTGAAGATCTGCTTGGAGAGGACGATGAGCGTGTCCTTGTCGAGGTAGACAACGTGCTTTAAATTTTTAGCCAGCGCCTTTGCCACGTAGGTCTTGCCGCAGGCGGGCGGGGAGGTGACAAGGATGAGTTTTTTCTCCATGAGGAACCCTTCTCTATGTTAAACATTACACGCTTTGCGTATGATTGTATTATACGACAATAATTTAACATAGTCAACGAACCAATCCGCAAAAAGGACAGAATACCCGTTCTGTACGAAGAAGTGCGCGGTTTACAGTGGAAAGCAGAGCAAAACGCATGGACATTTGTGCGCGGTCTGCACGATTGGTGCGCAAAGAAAAAGCGCGGCCCATTGAAAAGGCCGCGCTTGAAGTTATGAGGTGTAGAGATTGCAGGGGGCATTGATTGCGTCGCACCTGCAAGCCGTTTCCGATAGGTACGGCACATCAATCCCTGCGCATCCTCCTGCCCAGCAGATAATATCCGGCCCAGTCCAGCTTGCCGAACAGGGGAGAGCCGGTCCGCCTGGCCTCGGCCATGACCCAGACAAGGCGGATGCTGCGCCAGCGGCAGGGCAGGTAGTAGGCACTGTAGCAGCCCTCAATGCGCATCCGCTCCAAAAGGGCGTGCAGCCACGGGCTGCGCAGGGCGGCATAAGCCTTGTCCCGGCGCACGGCCCTGCGCTTGGCGGGGTCGCGGCGCAGGATGTCCGCCACGCCCTCGGCGTAAACGGTCAGCTCGGCGCGGTGCAGGGGGCGCATATCCTCCTGCGGGCAGTGCGTCGCGTAGCACGCCTTGTTCAGCCGGGCAAAATGCTCGGGCCAGATCTTGCAGTAGTCGGCGTGGTATTTCGTCGAGAGTGTTCCCTCGCGGCTGCAATCGTAAAACGTCAGCGGTGCGGTCAGGATAGTGTAGGCAAAATCGGGGGAAGTCCTGCCAAGCAGGTCAATATAATCCAATACAAATTGTAAATCTTCACCTAAAGTATACTGTCTGTCAAATGCCAGCTGCTGTGCCGCCGCGGTGCGGTAGAGCTTATTCCACGGCATAGCCAGCAGACAGTCAAGCCAAAGCCGCGCCAGCATATTCTGCGGGCGGGTGGCAGTATCCGAAGTTACCGCTGCAGCGTCCTGCTCGTCAGTGGTGTAGTGCCAGAGCACAAAGCTCTGCGGCGCAGTGTTCTGGGCGTCAAGCGCCGCCTGCAAAGCGCCGGGGCGCAGCGCGTCATCTGCGTCGAGAAAGACAAGGTACTCGCTGTCCGCTGCAGTCAGTCCGGCGTTGCGCGCGGCGGACACGCCGCGGTTCTCCTGATGCAAAACCGTCACGCGGGGGTCTCTGGCGGCCCAGGCGTCGCACAGACCGCCGCTTTCGTCGGGGCTGCCGTCGACCACGAGAATACAGTGCAGCCCGCCTGTGACCTGCTGGGCCAGAACGCTGGCCACACAGCGGTCCAGTGTCGCAGCGGCCTTGTAGACCGGCACGATCACGCAGAGGGTCGGCTTGCTCACAGGGCACCTCCGTTTTCCGTCACATCGCGCACAATGCGCACAAATTCCTCATAGTAATGCGCGGTGGAAAACTCCCTGCCGCGCGCCGCGCCCGCCGCGCCCATCTCGGTGCAGAGGGCCGGGTGCTCGTACAGCATACGGATGCTCCACGCAAGCTGGTCGGTCACAGTGTCGCCGCGCTCCACCAGCACGGCCTGGCTGCCGGCCAGATACTCCGGCATACCGCCGCTGCGGGTCGCCAGCACGGGGCGTCCGCAGGCCATCGCCTCCACGGCCACAAGGCCCGCGGCCTCCTCCACCAGCGTGGGCACGCAGCACAGGTCGGCCAGGCGGTAGTAGTCGGGCAGGTCCTCATTGGGGATGTAGCCCGTGAACTGTACGCGGTTGCCCAGACTCTTGGCCTGCTGCTCCAATTTGCGCTGGAACGCGCTTTGCTGGGTGCGGGCGAAGAAGGGGCTGCCCACGATCAGCAGCTTGATGTGCGGCTCATGCAGCGCGGCAATAGCCTCCATCAGCTTATGGATGCCCTTGTCCGGGTCGAGCCGTCCGCAGTAGAGCACGACGAAATCCTCGTCGGTAAAGCCGAGCTGCGCGCGCAGCGTTTTGGATGCCGGGCCGGGGCAGAAGCGGGCCGTGTCAATGCAGTTGTGCAGAATGTAGGCCCGCTGCGGGTCAAGGGTGCTGGACTGCAGGTAATCCTCGCGGATAAAATCGCTCAGCGCCAGCACGCCGCCGTAGATGTCGTCCATCACGGGGGTGCAGGTCGTCTGGCCGTGCAGGTGCGCCAGACAACGTTTGCGGCCAAACATGCGGCTGATGGCGCTGCACTGGGTCAGGTTTCCGCCCTCGGCCACGATCAGGTCAGGCGGCGGCAGCTCCAATGCCAGCGAGAGCTGGACCTTCTGGTACCACGGGTCATAGGGCGCGGCGATCCCGGCGCACCGCTCCAGAAAGACCATCGGCCAGTAGCGGCGGTGGCCGCCCGGGCGGTTGATGTAGAGCATCTTCGTATGCTGCCAGCCCTCGGCGGCGCGGCGGGCGGCATCGTCGGTGACACTGGCGCACAGCAAATCAAGCTGCCCCTGCTTCTCGTTCTCGCGGATCAGGTGGGTCAGCAGCGTCTCCACCGCGCCGCCCTGCACCGCGGGGACCGGCAGATCCGGCGGCGGCACCAGCAGCACGCGGGGACGTCTTTCCTTGTCTAGCTTCAATAACGCCAATGTGGGCTCCTTAGAATGTGGATTTTGAACAAAAATACCGCCGCGCACGTAGGGGCGGGAATGCCCGGCCCGCGGCTTCACGTCAGAGGGCGCTTTTGGGCAGGCTGCGGGCCGGACATGTCCGGCCCCTACAGAGCAATGGACTTATTTGATCGGGCACAAACTCTGTGCGCTCATCATCGACCAGCGGGCGGCGCTCAGCTTCTCGGTCATCTTCATGTTGCGGCAGTTGGGCAGGTAGCTGATGAGCCCCTGCATCAAAAACTGCTCCTTGCTGATGGCCTTGACCAGCTCGGGCGTCGGGTACTGGCGCACCTTCGCGCAGAGGAACAGATACCGCCGCCAGCAGGCTGCATAGGCCGCGTCGATGACCGCGCGGTCCGCGTGGTTCTCAACATAAAAGCGATAGCGGTCCGCCAGACCGTCCACGGCGTCGAACGCCTCCGGGCGTATGTTCGTACGGCAGATGCTGCCGTTGCGCAGGCGGTAGTGATAGAGCGGCTTGTCGATGCAGACGACCTTGTCGCAGCGCCAGAACAGGCGGTGTGCAACGAAGTCATCCTCATGCAGGCGGCCTTCGGGGTAATGCAGCAGTTTCCAGACCTCGGCGCGGTACATCTTGTTCCACGCGACGGTGTAGACCGTGCCGTAGGGGGTGTAAAACTCGTTCAGCAGGTCCTTGCCGCAGAAAACACCCTCCTGCGTGGGGCGTGTGAAGTAGGCCGGGTCGCAGCTCTTGCCGTCCTCCTGCACGTCCTCGACAGAGCAGAGGGACATATAGGCATCGTGCTCCTCGCAGGCGTCGTACAGCGTCTGCAAAAAGCGCGGCAAAACGACATCATCGGAGTCAATAAAGGAATAATAGCGGCCTTTGGCGGCGTCGATGCCGGCGTTGCGCGCGGCGGACAGGCCCTGGTTCTCCTGATGGATGACCCGCACGCGCTCATCACGGGCAGCGTACTTGTCGCAGACCTCTCCGCAGCCGTCGGTGGAGCCGTCGTCGATGAGAAGCACCTCGATGGGCACATTGATCTTCTGGTCCAGAATGCTCTCGATGCACTCGGCCAGGTAGGGCTTCGTGTTGTAGATCGGCACGATTACACTGATCGCGATATGTTCCATAATTTATTTCCCCTTCCTCGTATGCAGGCGTCCCCAGGCAGCCGCCGCGCCGTAGGTCAGCGTGGGGCTGGCGCAGAACGCGGCAGCCCGCAGCTTCTCGCCCAGCGGCAGGTATTTGCTTGCCAGTATGTCGGGCAAAATGGCATCCAAATGCTTTTTGTGCGCCATAAACTTTGGCCTGACCTCGGGCAGGTTGCCCGCCGCATCGGACTGGCACCAGAACTGGTAAAAGATCTTCCAGTACCGCACAACGGCCCAGTCGTAGTACTCCTCGCGCCCGGGACGGGCCGAGAAGTATTGCAGCCACTCCCAGTACATCCGCAGGTCGTCGGTCTTGCGCGGCGGAAAGCCCGCTGTTGTGATCTGCCCGGCGCGGGTGCGGTAATGGTAAAGCACATCGGTCAGGCAGTTGCAGCGCTCACCCTCAAATACACGGTGCAGCACGCTGGCATCATCACCGAAAAGCATCGTCTCATCGTAATGAATGCCCTTTTCCTTAAACAACCGCGCGTCGAACAGCTTGTTCCAGCTTAAAGGCCCGTAAAAGCTGCCGGTCTGGAACGCCTCGAGCAAAAGCTCCTGCGCATCGCGCACGCCGCCCTGACGGATCGTGACCATGCGGCCTTCGATTTTTTTGCCGTCGGCGTCGATGCAGTCGCCCGCGCAGGCGGCCAGCCGCACGCCATCGACCTGCACGGCGCTGTACAGCGTTGCAAACATGGTCGGTTCTATCAAATCATCGGAATCGACCATGCCGATGTAGTCGCCGCGGGCGTTGTCCAGCCCGGTGTTGCGGGCGTGGGCCGGGCCGCCGTTCGGCTGGTGGAACACCCGGATGCGGGCATCCTCCTGTGCCAGCGCGTCGCAGACCGCGGCGGAGCCGTCGTGGCTGCCGTCATCGACGAGCAGCAGCTCAAAGTCGGTGAACGTCTGGGCCAGAATGCTCTCCACAGCCGGGCGCAGGTACGGCCCCGTGTTGTAGACGGTGGAGATTATGCTGATTTTGGGATGGTCGGACATAGGCTTTTCCTTATATAAATGAAGAAACTTCTCGGCCCCCTCTGCGAGGGGGCTCCCGCCGCAGCGGGTGGGGGAGAGAGCCTTGCGGCAATCCGAAGCATTTCGGGCTGTGGCAAGGTTCAACCCCTCCGGCTCTGCGGGCCACCTCCCCTGCTAGGGGAGGCAAGAGGCGGTGTCACAATAAATTTTGCTTCGCCATCGTATACCCCGCCAGCAACCCCGGCCAATTGCACGCCACGCCAATGCGGTACGGCACGGCCAGAAGCCTGTTCGGGTCATTCCGCAGGCGTTCCCGCAGGGCTTTGCGGGCGGCGGGGTCGGCTAAAATTTCAGCAAACAGCGCGCGGCGCTCTGCATAGGACAGCGTGCCCTTACAGCCGGTCAGCAGGCCGTACTGGTTCAGGCAGGCCCGCAGACGGCTTGCGGCCTCATAGGGGGCCGGGTCGATGCCGTTTTGCCGCAGCAAATCGGCCAGCGCCGGGCGGGTCACGCGCTCGGCGTCCAGCAAGTCCCCCCGCAGGCGGCGGGACAGACTGCCGGCCTCGGTATCATACTGCTTATAGTATACACCATCCAGACAATAAATGGCAGAGGTATTCTGTAAAAATTGTATGTTAAACAGCACGTCCTCGTTGATGGCAAGGCGCGCATCAAACCGCACCGCTCCGATGGCCGCGCGGCGGAACAGCTTGGGGTAAGGCGCGGCCAGCAGCCCCGTGTCAAACAGCAGGGGGGAGAGCGCACTGCCGAGAGCCTGTAAGTCCGGGCAGAACCCCGCGGGCAGGTAGTCGGTGGGCTTGACCGCACCGCTGCTTTCCCGCGTAAGGCCGAACAAAATCATGTCGGCGTCGGTGGTCAGGGCGTCCAGCGCGGCCCACAGACCGGGTAAAAGCGCATCGTCGGCATCCAAAAACAGCACCCAGTCCCCGTGCGCGGCGTCCAGCCCGGTATTGCGGGCCGCACCCGCGCCGCCGTTTGCACGATGCAGCGCCCTGACGCGCGGGTCAGCGGCTGCCAATTCGTCACAGAGGGCGCCCGTGTCGTCGGGGCTGCCGTCGTCGACGAGCAGGACCTCCAAATCGGCGGGCGCACCGGTCAGGGCGCTGTCCACCGCGCGGCGCAGCGTGGCCGCGGCCCTGTAGCATGGGATGATGACGGAAATGCTCACGGATGCTCCTCCTGCAAAATGCTTTCGTAGATGTGCAGTAAATCAGCGGCGTTGCGGGCCGCATCATGGGTCTGCAGTGCGCGGGCACGGGCCGCCCGGCCCATGGCCGTACCGCCGTCGGGGCTGTGCAGCACCTGCAAAACGGCGCGGGCCAGCGCGTCGGCGTCCAGCGCATCGCCGTACAAAAGACCCTCGGTGCCGTTCGCCAGCATCGAAGGAATACCGCCCACGGCGCTGGCGATGCAGGGCAGGCCCAGCAGCATGGCCTCGCCTAAGCTGTTGGGGCTGTTCTCGCAGCCGGACGGCAGTAAAAAGACGTCTGCCTCCAGATACGCCTGCCGCATGGCCGCGGCATCCAGCGGCCCGGTGTAGCGGATGTGCTCCGTCACGCCCAGCTGTGCGGCCAGCCGCTTGCAGTAGAGCTTGTAGGGGAACATTCGGTCAATGACCGGGCGCAGCAGCGGGCCCTTGTCCAGTGGCGGCCAGCCCGCAATGCGCAGCTCGGCGTCACCGTACTCGGCCAGCACGGCAGGCAGTGCCTTGATGACGGTGTGCAGGTTTTTCAGCGGGTAGTTGCCCTGGGGCAGCAGCAGCACCGGCGCGGCGGCAAAGTCCCGCGCATGCCACAGCGTACCCGTATAAAACAGCGGGCGCAGTGTCTCGTTGCAGGGGTAGTAGCGGGCGTGGGGGGCCAGCGCGGCGCAGGCGGCGCGGTCAAACGCCGTGCGGCCCGTCACATAGCGGGCGTCGGCCAGCGCTGCGGCCTCCTTTGCGGCCAGTGCGTCAAAGCTCGCCTGCATATTGTCGAGCAGCTCGCCGGGAATGATTTTATCAATGGCGTGCCACAGCGCACCGGAACGACGGTATTTTTCGGGCACGCCGTCGCAGAGGTGCGCGGCGCAGTCCCGCATAACGCCCTGTACGCTGAACAGCACGGGCAAGCCTGATGCGCGGGCAGCGTCGGCCATGACGGCGGCGGGGTCAAACTCGGTGCCCCATATATGCACAAGGTCGGGGCGCTCGGCCTGCAAAAGCGGCGCAAAGGCGGCAGTGTCGCGCACGACGCGGTAATGCACGCCGTCCGCGGTGCCGTCGGCATCCTCTTTGCCCACGCAGAGCACGGTCAGGTGCAGATCGGGGCAGGCGCGCAGCGCGGCCAGCTGCCCGGTCAGCCAGCTGCCGCTGACATCGCTGGCTCCGGCCAGCCCGCAGGCAGCCGCCGCCTGCGGCAGGGTGGTTCTGACAAGCCAAAGAATGTGCATAGGGACTCCTTTATTTTCTCTTGAATGGCCGCAGCTGACCGCTCACAACCACTTTAAAAATTCCTCCGCGACCTTCTCCGGGGTGAACTCGGGGTAGAGCCTTGCCGTCTGGGCAAAGGGCAGGGCATGACCCTGTACATTGTGCAGCCAGCTGTGCAGCTTTGCCACGGTGCCCGGCGTGACGCCGTCCTTCCGGTGCAGAACCAGCGCCAGCGGGTAGCGCGCCAGATAGGGCAGGGTGGGGTCGTTCTCGCTCACAGCCAGATGCAGTACCGGCTTGCCGGTGGCAAAATAGCCAAACAGCTTGCTGGGCATCTGGTTGTCATAGGTGTTGCCCAGACTGACAAGCACGTCGGCGCGGTTTTCCAGCGCGGCGGCCTCGTCGGGCGGCAGAAGGCCGGGACGCACAAATTTTGCCCCCAGAACACGAGCTGTCTCGTCGGCGTCGGCGGCAAAGCGCTCCCAGCCGCCGCCCGCCATCGTTAATGTTACAGCGTCGTCGTGCAGTGCGCGGAACAGCGCCAGCGCAAAGCCGGGCTCCCGCATACCGGGGTGCAGGCTGCCGCAGAAAACACACTGTATATCGTCATGTTCCACCGGCTCCATCACCCGCGGCAGCAGCGTTGGAAAGCCCAGAACGTGTACCTTTTCCCGCCACGGGGCCAGCGGTGCGCCGTCGGCGTAGTCGGGCAGGGCCTGCGGCGTGACAAAGGTCCCGTCCAGCGCGTCCAGCAGCTGCCCCTCCCGCGCAAAGCCGCCCGGGGCTGTGTAGTCCCGGTTGGAGGCATAGGGGTCCAGCTGCCACAAAAATTTCTTTCCGCGGATGGCGGCAGCTTCCAGCGCAAACGCCGTGCGGTAGGGCGCACAGACGGCACAGACTGCGTCAAAGTGAAATTCCGCGTCCAGCCGCTCGATTTCCCGTCGACTGTCCACGGTGCGGCGGGGCTGCTTCAGCACCAGCTGGCGGAACGCCGCCGCCGCTGCCGCGGGGTGTGCAGCCAGCCGGGCCAGCCGCAGCGGCACCGGCGTGCCGCCCTTTTGGCCGTTTTCCAGTGCCTCGTTCATCTGGCGCTCGTCGGCAAAGGCCAGCAGGTGCTGCATGGCCCCCTCCGGCGGGGCGGGCGGGGTGTGCAGGCCGTCCCAAAGGGTCAAAATATGTACGGTATGGTCGCGGCGGAGCAGCTGCTCCGCCAGCCGAAAGCCCATCAGGGCGTTGGCGCTGGCGGGGTTCTCCACCCGGTCCAGTACAAGTAAAATGCGCATTATTGTCGGTCCTTCAAGAAATTTCGGCACGCCCACTGCCAGAGCCGCGGCATGTGCAGCGTCAGCCAGGCCGAAAGCCGGATGCTCCGGGGCAGCAGCGGATTGCGCCCCAGCTGCGGGTCGTCGGCCCCCGCGGCAATGCCGATCTTCAGCTCGTTCAGCTGGACGCGGTAGTCTGTGGCGTTGGCACGGCGCAGGATCATGCTGGCCAGATAGACGAGCTTTTCATAGTAAAAGGCGTTCACGCTCTGCTGCATTTCGGCGGGGGCCGTGGCGCGGATCTCCGCAGCGGCGCGGCGCTGGTCGTCGATGCTCTGCGGTGGAAGGGCGCGGTGGCTGGCGCTGGCCGCGTGCTGGCGGTAGTGATAGCCTGCAAAATCGCAGAACGCACACCCCGGAGCGGCTAAAAATGCACGCCAGTTCGCCAATAGATCCTCGTTATAGGCCAGCCCGTTGTCGAGCATCTCCTCGGTCAGCAGGTCGGCGGAGAACAGCTTGTTCCACAGGCCGTAATCCACGGCGTGGTCATGCAGCAGCGCGTCCAGATGGGCGGGGCTTCGCAGGATCTTGCTGTTGCAGGGCGCGGGCGCGTCGGCGGGCACAGTGTCGGTAAAGGTATCGTACCGGCAGCAGGCCAGCGGCAGCCCGCTGTTCGTCACCGCCGCATACAGCGTGTCCAGAAACTCAGGGTGGTACAAATCGTCCGCGTCGCAGAACGCAAACCATTTGGCCCCCAGCGCCCGCCCCTCGCGCACACCCGCCGTGCGGGCCGCGCAGACACCGCTGTTGGTCTGGTGCAGCGCCACAAAGCGCTGGTCGCCCGCCGCGATGGCATCGCAGAGCGCGGGGGAGTCGTCGGTGGAGCCGTCTTCCACCAAAATGCACCGGAAGCCGTCAAATTTCTGGGCAGCAATCGCGTCGGTGCAGGCGGTCAGGAACGCCGCCGCATTATGTACAGGTACGATGACTGCGATCTCACAGGGCTTCATGGCGTCACCTCGGCATAACGGCGCAGGTAAAAGGCTTGCAGGACCTCGGCGCTCGTGTGGATGTCATATCCGGCCTTAATGGCCTTCTCCCGCGCCTGCGGGTCGCGGCGGAAGGAGGCCGCCGCAATTGTGTTTGCCCACGCGGCGGTGTCGTTCAGCGGCAGGAATTTTACCCTGTCGCTGAACGCCGCGCCGCGGTCCACCGTGTCGGCCACAAAGCAGGGCAGACCCGCGGTCTGCGCCTCCACTAGCACGACGGGCAGACCCTCGAAAAGGCTGGGCAGCAAAAAGGCGTCCATCGCGTCGTAAAAGCTCTGGATGTTGCTGCGCACGCCCGCAAAGATCACACTGTCGCCAAGGCCGAGCTCGGCGGCCAGCGCCTGCATTTTCTCCACGTAGGCAGGGTCGCCGCCGCCCAGCAGCACCAGCCGTGCCTTGGGCAGGCGGGTGCGCACGGCGGCAAAAATTTTGAGCAGTCCCGGGTGGTTCTTCTGGTCGGAGAACCGCCCCACATGGCCGAACAGGATTTCCTGATCGGTCACACCCAGCTCACCGCGCAAAAGCGCACGGCGCTGCGGGTCGCGGGCGGCAAACCGCGCCGTGTCGATGCCGTTGGGCACGACGGTGAACGGATGCTTGCCAAAAAGCATCTGCCCGGCCTTCTCACTGCACGCAAAGCGGTCCGTCAGGCCGATGTTGAAAAAGCTGCTCATAAAATGATCGAGCCGCCCCACGAAATTGCGTTCATACGCGGTATTGTGGCTGTGGCCGCACCGCACGGGGATACCCGCGCGCCGCGCCGCGGGGTTGTAGAACATGCCAAACCCGCTGTAATGGCCGTGAATGATGCGCCACTCGGGGTGGGCGGCAAACAGCGCCCGCAATTCACGCAGGTAGCGGGGCAGGTTGTTGTCCTGCCGGACGGTCAGCTTGAAGATGCGCCCGCCCAGCGCACGGATTTCATCGTCAAAAAAGCACGGTTTGTCGTAATGATAGAGAAAATCGAACTGAACCTTCTCCCGGTCGATCGTGCGGTAGACGTTCATGACAAAGGTCTCCATGCCGCCGGCGTCCATGGCGGGCATGACCTGTAAAACACGGATGGGGGGCATCAGCGTTCAGCCTCCAATGCGGTCATCTTTTGCAGCTTCTCGGCAGTTTTGGCCGGAATTTCGTCTTTGTCCGTTGCATCCTCTTTGCCGTCGCAGGAGAGCGCCCGCAGGTCACAGGTGCGGGCGCCGTCGAAGCGGTATTTATCAGCTTTCATGGGCAATGCCTCCCTGAAATTATACTTATTTATAAGTATACCCGTTTTTATGCATTTGTGCAACAGCAGGGCAAGAAAAAAGCTCCCCTTGCAAAAGGGGAGCGAAATTTCTGGCCACCTCCCTCGCAGAGGGAGGCAGGAGTTATTTCTTCGGCTTCTTTTCCGCTTCGGCGCATTTGCTGTGGCAGCCGGCACAGTTGCCGCCGCAGCCGCCCTGCCAGCCGCCGTTCTGGCAGATGAACAGGATCGCCAGCGCCAGCAGCACAAAAATAATCACAACAACGATAACACTTGCCATATCGTATACTACCTCATACGTATCTGTAAGGGTGCTTTCCGGCGCGGTTCACACCAGGCCGAACACCGTTCCTACACAGTGTACCACAAATGCCACGATCCATGCAATACCGCATTGCATCAAAACGACGCCTGCTGCGGCGCGGGCACCGCCCAGCTCACGCTTGACGGCAGCAATCGCGGCCACGCAGGGCGTGTACAGCAGGGTAAACACCAGAAACACGATGGCCGTGAACGGGGTAAACAGCGTGGTCAGTGCGGCGGTGTCCCCGCCCAGAAGGACCGTCAGCGTAGAGACAACGCTCTCCTTGGCCGTAAAGCCGGTGATCAGCGCGGTGGAAACGCGCCAGTCGCCAAAGCCCAGCGGCCTGAACAGGGGAGCAATAAAACTGCCGATAGCTGCCAGCAGGCTCTTGTCCGCCGAAGCGGCCACATTCAGACGCATGTCAAAGGTCTGCAGGAACCAGATCAGCACCGTTGCCACAAAGATAATGGTGAAGGCCTTCTGCAAAAAGTCGCGGGCTTTCTCCCAAATCAGCTGGCAGACACTGCGCGCCGAGGGAAAACGGTAGTTGGGCAGCTCCATGACGAAGGGGACAGGCTCGCCCTTATACTTGGTGAATTTCAGCAGGATCGCGTACAGGATGCCGCACAGGATACCCGTGATGTACAACCCGATCATCACGACGGCACGCCACTGCCGGGGGAAGAACGCCGTCGTGAACAGGGCGTAGATCGGCAGCTTGGCCGAGCAGCTCATGAACGGGGTGAGCAGGATCGTCATTTTGCGGTCACGGTCACTGGACAACGTGCGGGTGGCCATGATGGCGGGCACCGAGCAGCCGAAGCCGATGAGCATGGGCACAAAGCTGCGGCCCGAAAGTCCGATGCGGCGCAGCAGCTGATCCATGACGAAGGCCACACGCGCCATATAGCCGGTGTCCTCCAGAATCGACAGGAAGAAGAACAGCGTGACGATGGTCGGCAGGAAGCTCAGCACGCTGCCCACGCCCGCAAAGATGCCGTCAATAACAAGGCTGTGCACAACAGGGTTGATGCCGTAGACCGTCAGTGCGTGGTCGGTCAGGTTGGTGAGCGCGTCAATGCCCAGTGTCAGCAGATCGGACAGGCCCGCGCCGATAACACCGAACGTCAGCCAGAACACCAGTGCCATAATGCCGATGAAGCAGGGCAGGGCGGTGTATTTGCCGGTCAGGATGCGGTCAATGGCCACACTGCGCTTGTGCTCGCGGCTTTCGCCGGGGCGCACAACGGTTTTGTCGCAGAGGCGTTCAATAAAGTTGAACCGCATATCCGCCAGCGCTGCCTCGCGGTCCAGACCCGTCTCACTTTCCAGCTCGGCAATCGTGTGACCGAGCAGCTCGGTCTCGTTCGCATCGAGGTCCAGCGCGGATTCGATCAGCGTATCGCCCTCGACCAGCTTTGTTGCGGCAAAACGCAGCGGCAGCCCGGTGCGGGCAGCGTGATCCTCGATCAGATGGCTTACGGCGTGTACACAGCGGTGCACCGCACCGCCCGCGCCGTCCCCGGCGTCGCAGAAGTCAATGCGGCCCGGCGTCTCGCGGTGGCGGGCCACATGCAGGGCATGCTCGACCAGCTCGTCGATGCCCTCATTCTTGGCGGCAGAAATTGGCACAACCGGCACGCCGAGCAGCTCCTCCAGCTCGTTGACCATGATGGTGCCGCCGTTGGCGCGGACCTCATCCATCATGTTCAGCGCCAGAACCAGCGGAATGTTCAGCTCCATGAGCTGCATCGTTAAGTACAGATTGCGCTCGATGTTAGACGCATCCACAATGTTGATGATGCCGTCCGGGTGCGTGTTGAGCAGAAAATCGCGGGTGACGATCTCCTCACTGGAATAGGGGGACAGGCTGTAAATGCCCGGCAGGTCGGTGACGGTAGCCTCGGCATGGCCGCGGATGACGCCGTCCTTGCGGTCCACCGTCACACCCGGGAAGTTGCCGACGTGCTGGTTGGAGCCGGTCAGCTGGTTAAAAAGCGTCGTCTTGCCGCAGTTCTGGTTGCCGGCCAGCGCGAACCGGAGCGGCTGGCCTTTGGGAATTTCGGCCCCGCTCTTGCGGTCATGGTAGCTGGGGGCCTTGCGCAGTTCGCCCACGCCGGGGTGGGGCACCGCGGTGTGGCGCTCCTCACTGCGGGCGGCGCGGTCCGTCTCGTGGACGTTCTCCACTTCGATTTTCGCCGCGTCGTCCAGCCGCAGCGTCAGCTCATAGCCGCGCAGCTCGACCTCGATGGGGTCGCCCATCGGCGCGACCTTGCGCAGGGTGACTTCGGTGCCGGGGGTCAGGCCCATGTCCAGCAGGTGGTGGCGCAGCTCGCCCTGGCCGCCGATGGTACGCAGTACAGCATCCTGCCCGATTTTCAAATCCGCCAGTGTCATATCTACAATCCTCTTTCACTTTGAAAGTTTGACTTGTCTAACTTTTTGCAGCTATAGTGTACCACAACATCGGTGGAGATGCAAGGGCGTATTGCCCGCCCGCGGCGGTTGTGGTATACTTTTTTGCTAAAAGGAGAGGATGGTTATGAAGCTGACTGTACGCAGGGCCGCGGCGGCGGACCTGCCGACGCTTTTGCAGATTTTTGACAACGCACGGGCTTTCATGCGCACCCATGGCAACCCGCACCAGTGGCCGGACAGCTACCCCGGCGCGGCGCGCCTGGCCGCTGAGATCGAGCGCGGCGTCTGCTATGTGGTGATGGGGGAGGGGGCCATACAGGCCGTGTTCTGCCTGATCCCCGGCGACGAGCCGACCTATCGCATCATAGAGGACGGTACCTGGCCAGAGGACCTGCCCTACGCAACGATCCACCGGATGGCGTCGGCAGGGCAGGTGCGCGGCATCGGGCAGTTCTGTATTGACTGGTGCCTGCGGCAGGGCCTGCCTGTGCGTGCCGACACCCACGCCGATAACGTCTACATGCAGCGCGCGCTGGAAAAGAGCGGGTTTGTGAGGTGTGGGAGGATCTACACTGAGGATGGCTCGCCGCGGTGGGCGTATTACCATAAGGCCGCAACCCAAAAGGCTTCCTCCGCGGGGGAAGCTGTCCGCGCAGCGGACGGATGAGGGGCAGCCCTCCGCTGCAACCCGTAACCGGGCCGCAGCCGGAAGGCTGCCCCTCATCCGCCCTCGGTCAGAGCCTCGGGCACCTTCCCCCAAGGGGGAAGGCTTTTTTATTTTACTTTACCGTCCAAACACCGACCCTAAGCTGCTGAACCAGTTCGAGATGTTCTTTACCTGGGTCTGCAGGCTGTTGACGGTGTCCATCAGGGCGGGAAGCTCGGTCAGGACCTTGTTCAGGGCGTCAACATCGACCTTTTTCAGCTGTGCGGTGATTTCCGGCAGATCCTGCATCATACTGTCCAGCTGGGCCTGATCCAGTGTGTCCAGACTGGTCTGGACGGTGTCGGCCAGATCGTTCACGCGGTTGCAGGCGTCCATAACGTTGACGTAGGCCTCGTTCATCCGCCAGCTGAAGAACGCCAGCGCCGCCAGAATGATCACGCAGAGCACGACGCTCAGCACCATGCGCTTGCGCTGGTTGGCAATGATGCCGCGGTTCTGCTGATCCTGTAATTCCAGCTGGGCCTCAATGCGGTTGAGCTGCGCTTTCAGGTCGGCGGCGTCCAGCCTGCCGTCGCGGTTTTCGTCGTTGGCGCGGTTCAGCTCCGCAACGCGGTTTTTCAGCTGGTCGTCCATTTGTGTGTTCAGGTTTTCCATAGCGTACTCCCTTTGGGTAGGTTTGTAGGGGCCGGACATGTCCGGCCCTGATGTGTACGGTAAACGGGCACTTGCGGGAAGGCTGCGGGCCGGGCATGCCCGGCCCCTACGCGGCAGCAGGGTTGCTATTTCCGCGTATCCTTCATCTCAAACCAGAAGGTCGAGCCGCGGCCAACGGCGCTGTCAACGCCGAAGGCGAAGCCGTGCTGCTGTAAAATTGCCTTCGTGATGGACAGGCCCAGGCCGGTGCCGGTACGCCCGCTGTCCTGCCGCGCACGATAGTAGCGATCAAAAATGTAAGGCAGATCCTCCGGCGGGATGCCGGGGCCGTGATCCTCGATTTCAATGCGGCAGCCCTTCTCCTGCGGGATGGCCCGCAGCACAACGACACCGTCCGCACCGATGTGGTGGAACGCATTGCCCAGCAGGTTGTGCATGACCCGCTCCATCATGGCCGGGTCGGCGCTGACCGGGCAGGGCTCGTTGGCCTGCAAATCAAGCTGCCAGTGATTTTTGTCGCACAGCGCGTCGTAGCGGCCCGCGACCTCAAAGCAGAGGTCGCTCATGTCAAAGTCAACAAGATTCGGCCTTTCCGCACCGCTCTGCACTTTACTCAGCTCCATCACGCTGTTGACGAGCGTGGAAAGCCGGTTCGTCTCATCGACAATGATGTTGCACTGCTCGGTACGCTTGGCGTCGTCGCTGCCGGTCAGGTCACGCACGGTCTCGGCGTAGCCCTTTATCAGGGTCAGCGGGGTGCGCAGGTCGTGGCTGACATTCGCCAGAATGTCCTTTTCGAGCTGGGCGCTGCGCTTGACCTCGGCGGCCATGTGGTTGAAATCCTCGGCCAAACGTCCGATCTCATCGTGGCGTTCGACCTTGATCTGCACATCGTAGTTGCCGGAGGCAATCTCCTGCGCGCCGTTGGACAGCTTGCGGATCGGGTTCGTGAACCAGCGGCTGAAAAGTATCGCCAGCAGCAGGTCCAGCACCAGCAGAATCAACGCGACAGGCCCAAGGATCGCGCGCAGTACCTCGGCAGCCGTCGTGATCTGCGCCAGACTTGCCGAGACAATAACCCCGTACTGCCCGTCGGCGGAGAGCCGCCCGACGCACATCTGCATCGAGGAGCCAATCTTTACGATCTGGTACAGCGAGCCGTCCTGAAACAGCTTTTGCCGCAGCTGAATGGCAATGCGGGTGTCCAGATTGTAGCCGAACTCCCCGCCGAACGCGCCGGTGCTCTCATGCAGCAGGCAGGGGTACATGCTCTCGTAGGCTTTCAGGCAGCGCAGCGTTGAATCGGAGAAATCCACGCAGTTGCCGTCAACGTTGATTTTTTTGTCCCGGAACGTCTGGCTCACGCCGCTCCAGAATTCATCGTTCAGATAGAGCCCCTGATAGGTGCGGCTTGAAATTTCCGCGTCCGACTGGTCGATCAGCGCCGTGATGGCGGCGGCCTTGCTGTCCAGCTTGGCGCGAATGTTGCGGTTGTACTGCGGCTCCAGCGCGTAGGTGATGATCCCCCACACCAGCAGCAGCGTAAAGAGCGTGATGCCGCCGATAAAGAGCATCAGCTGCCATTGAATGCCGGGCGCAAAGGGGCGCTTTTGCTTTATTTCGTCCTTTTTCATACAGCGTCCGGGTCAAACTTGTACCCGATGCCCCACACGGTCACGATCATCTTACGGCAGGCACCCAGATGGCCGCGCAGCATCTTGACGTGGGTATCGACGGTGCGGTCCTCGCCGTAATAGTCATAGTTCCAGACCTTTTGCAGGATCTTTTCGCGGCTCAGCGCAATGCCCTTGTTGCTGACCAGAAAAACCAGCAGATCAAACTCCTTCGGGGTCAACGACGCCTCCTGCCCGGCCACCTTTACGCTGTGGCTGGCCGTGTCGATGGACAAATCGCCGAAGGTATAACTCCCGGTGGCCTCGGCGGGCTTGGGCATCGTGCGGGCCAGCACGGCCTTGACACGGGCGACCAGCTCCCGCGGGGAGAACGGCTTGACGACATAGTCATCGGCACCGCTCTCCAGCCCGGTCAGCTTGTCGTATTCCTCGCTGCGGGCGGTCAGCATGATCACGGGTGTCATGATCTTGCGGGTGCGCATCTCCCGCAGGCAGGTCATGCCGTCCATAAACGGCATCATAATGTCCAGAATTACCAGATCAATGCCGCCCTGGCTCAGCACGCTCAGCGCGGCGGTGCCGTCGCCGGCCTCCTCACAGGTAAAGCCCGCGTATTGCAGATGCTCGCGGATGAGGTCCCGGATGCGCGGCTCATCATCCACGATCAGAATTTTAGCCATAGGAATACCCTCCTTATACATCTATATTACCACAATACAATGCAAGAGTGGAAGAATTGTGAAAAAAAATAAAACTTTTATAAAAATGTTTGCTTATATCCGGGTCCCGCCATGTAACTTTAAGGAAAGGCATCCTTTTTGCAAAACCTGTTGCAATTTGCCGCTGTACGCGGTACAATGACGGCAGGAGCGTGAGCGATTATGAAAATTCTGCTTTGCATTGTCTTACTTCTGGTGGTTCTGACGCTGTTCGCCGTCTGGCCGGGCAAGCGGCGGGACGCCCTGCGTGCGCCGTTTCTGGGCCGCAACTGCGCACACCGCGGGTTCTTCGGCAAGGATCAGCGCCCGCCGGAGAACAGCCTGCCCGCCTTTGCCGCGGCGGCCCAAAACGGCTACGGCATTGAGCTGGATGTACAGTTTACCGCGGACCGGCGGCTTGTGGTTTTCCACGATGATACGCTGGATCGTATGACACCGGCCAAGGGCTTTGTCCATGATATGCCGTGGGCGGAGTTCTCGGCCCAGCCGCTGGCCGGCAGCGACGAGCACCCGCCTCTGTTTGCCGATATGCTGCGCACCGTCGCCGAGGCCAACCCCGACACGCCGCTGATCGTCGAGATCAAGAGCCGCAGCGAGTACAAGCATACCTATCTGGAGGAGCTTTGCCGCGCAACGATTGCCGAGCTCAAGACCTACCCCGGTCCCTACTGCATCGAGAGCTTCGACCCTCGCGTCGTGGGCATCGTGCGGCGGCAGGCCCCCGGTCTGCTGCGCGGTCAGCTGGCCGACAGCTACCGGAGCTACCGCAAGACCGGTGCGCATCCCGTGCCCGCGTTCGTGTTCTCCCACTGCCTGGGCAACTTTTTGGGGCGGCCTGATTTTATTGCCTGGTGTCCCGAAAAGCGCAACTGGGCCGTGCGTCTCTGCGCGCGCCTAGGTGCCATGATGGTCATGTGGACCGCCCTGCCCGAGCATGACACCCGGAAGCTCGAGGCCGAGAACGACGCGGTCATTTTCCAGTGGTACGCGCCGAAACAGCAGTATAAGTAATGTGTATGGCCGTTGCCATTGCGGGCGGATATGGAATCCGCCCCTGCGGACAGGGTGCCGCGTTTCGTCGTAGGGGCGCATTCAATATGCGCCCGCCACCCGCCGCGCACTGAACACATAAAACGCGCAGCCCCCGCATACATTGCATTGACAATGTGTGAGGGGGCTGCGCTTATGTTTTTATTTACCGTTACAAAACCCGGTCTGCGGCAGGCGGGCGCGCTGGCTCTGTGCGCCGTCTGCCTGTGCGGCACGGTGGCCGCGGCGGTGCATTTTTCCGGCGGGGCAGTCACGGCGTCCGCCGCGGCGGTGCCGGGCATCGAGACCACGCAGGACATCGGGACTTATTTTACCGGCTACGGCTTTGACACCGACCTGGCCAGTGCGGCGGTGGACAAAGTGAAGATCCCCAAAAAGTGGGACGACAGCTTTGCCGCCTTCAACCAGATCGTGCAGGAAAGCGGCCTTGACCTGGCCGATTACAAGGGCAAGACCGTGGAAAAGTGGACTGTGCTCTGCCCGCAGCTCTCCACGGGCGACCATGACACCTACTGTGTGCTGCTGGTCTACAAGGCTAAGGCCGTGGGGGCATATTTACTGCAAAAGCCGTCCGGCGAGGTGACAGGGCTTATCACTGCCGCCAAGGCCGGTGCAGAAGCCGCCTCGGAGGAGGAAACCGTGGAAATTTCCGCCGACGCCTACCCGGAGGAGTAAACGCCGTAGGGGCGGATTCAAACTGTCAAAAAATTGCATTCCTGCCTTATTGCGTATGTAGGGGCGACCATTGGTCGTCCGCCAACTTACCGCAGCAACGTATTTTCCGGGAGAGTTTCTTGCAAGGCAAACGGGCACGGGCGAGCAATGCTCGCCCCTACAAGAGTTTTTCGACAGTCTGCATCCGCCCGCGGAGCTTTACGTCGGCTGCCTTTTATTCATCCAACCACCGTTCCCGCGGCAGCGCAAACACTGCGCCGCAGAGCAGCAGCAGAGCGGGGTCGCTGGTCAGGTGGGTGACCTGGCTCTCCATGTAGCCATAGGCCAGCATGACCAGAAGGCAGGCCACGGCCTGCCACTGCCCGCGTCGGGCATAGCCGTACAGCGCCGTCATCATCAGCGCGCAGACCAGCACGACCATCACGGGGCCGGTCAGGTAGAGCAGATACACAAAAATATTGTCCAGCGCGGGCCAGTCCGGGAGCATCTGGCCCGCAATTTTTATGTCGAACACCCGGTATGCCGCCCATGCCAGCGAGATGCGGCAGGTCAGCAGGTCGTCGAGCTTCTTCAGCCAGCCGGGGCCGATGTCGTTGGCCCACGGCCCGACTTTTACAACGAACAGCGGTAAAATATAACTGACCGCGGCCAGCACCGGCACCGTGGCCGCGCAGAGCGCTGCCAGCGGTCTGCTGCCCGGGTGCAGCCCCCTGCGGGTGCGCAGCTTTGCCAGTGCCAGCAGCAAAACGAGCAAAAACGTGCAGAGCGCCGCGGACCGGGACTTGGGGCCGACCATCAGGAACACGCCCACGGCGGCCACGCCCGCCAGTTCCGGCCAGGTCAGCCTGGTGCGGCGCAGCAGCACCCACGCCAGCAGCAGGCCGAACATTACCCCGCCGAAGGTGTTGGGGTGGCCGTAGCCGAACATCAGGCGGTAGCTGCCGTTGCGCTCACTGGCCGCGTCGGGCGCGATGATGCCCGCGAAGTGCAGCAGCTCCACCAGCGCCAGCGTCGGCACGCCGCAGGCCAGAAATGCCTTCATCACACGGCGCAGCGGCACGTCCTTGGCGGCCAGCAGGGCCACGCAAAGCCCCAGCCACCAGATGTTCTGCCCGTTGAAGTAGACCCACCGCGCCACAAAGTACAGCAGTCCGGCGCAGACCATGCTGCGGCCATTGTACTTTGTGCCCAGCAGGATCTTAAAGCCGAAGCAGAGATACATGACCCAGTCCAGCACGGGGGAGACCCGCGTCTGCAGCCAGGGCCAGTTTTCCCGCGCCATGCTGTTGTTGAACACAACGATGAACTCATACACCATCACGCCCAGCAAAAACGCCCATGCACCGTATTTTTGGCGCACCGACGCATAGCGCGTGGTGAACAGCAGCCGTTCCTCGCCCCACCAGACAGCAGGGACGCGCCTGTGCCGCAGCACGGGCAGAAAATCAAGCACAGCCGCCAGCGCCAGAAACGCCAGCAGCCCATTTGCAAAACCAAACAAAGGGACAAACCTCCCGTTTTCCTTCTTGGCCCCCTCTGCGTGGGGGAGAGAGCCCTGCGGTAATCCGAAATGCTTCGGGCGGAAACAAGGCTTTTCCAGCCAACCATGCAAACACATTATAAACATTCCACCCGCCGTTTGACAAGCCTTTTGCAGAATGTTATTCTTATACTGTACAATTATTTCCGGGAGGATGCCCCTATGAACGCAGAGCAATATCGCGCCGTCATCGGGTGGTTCAATGCACGGCCAGCCGCCAAAAAGGCGCTGCGGCTCGTCAGCCGCAGCGCCGTGGCGCTCGTCTACCTGCTGTACCTGGGTATGCTGGCCTGGCTGGCGTGGCACCGGATGGGACAGCTTTGGCCCGCGCTCGTCGTGCCCGCGTCGGCGTTCGTCGTCGGCACGCTGGTGCGCAAGCTCATTGACCGCCCGCGGCCCTACACGGCGCTGGGCTTTACGCCGCTTTTCCCCAAGGACAAGACCGGCCAGAGCATGCCCAGCCGCCACTGCTTTTCGGCGGCGGCCATTGCCGGGACGGCGTGGTACGTGCTGCCGCCGCTCGGCGCGGTGCTGGCCGTGCTGGGCGTTCTCATTGCGATTTCCCGCGTCGTGACCGGCGTACACTATATCAGCGACGTGCTGGCCGGTCTCGCGTTCGGCAGCGTCTTTGCCGTGCTTGGCTGGAACGCCTTTGTGCTGGCCGCGTCGGCGCTGGGCTTTTACGCCATTATGCTATTATAAAAAGGAACAGACTTATGAAAAAATGGACCGCTGCGGCCCTCGCCGCGCTGACTGCCCTGACCCTGACCGGGTGCAGCTTTCAGGATGTGATGCTCTACCTCTACGGCGGCGACAGCTTTGTGACAAGCGCCGAGCCGGACTACACCACCTGCGACGGCGACAACGGCGTGACCGTCGTCTATGACCAGAACCAATGGGAACAGCCCGTCATGGCGCAGGACGACACGCTGTCGCTGACCACGGGCAACCAGCTGAGTTACACGGTGGTGCTTTTGCAGACCACCGACACCTACACGGATTTTCTTGCCCAGTCGGGGCAGGAGTTGGAGGAAACGACCGGCACGGTCCGGTATGATATCGGCTTTACCGTACCCGATGCCGCTGTGTCGGCAGTGCGCTATGACTGCGGCAGCTACCAGACGATCTTTGCCCAGATCGACTACGATTGCGGCGAGACGATCTATGTCACGGCCGCTGCCCGCACGCAGGATTATGAGCCGATCATCGCACTTTTGCAGAACGTCTGGCCCACCGGCCATGCCCCGGAAAACGCCCGGACCGCCGATAAAACGACCAAGGCTGTGACCGAGGACGACGTCAACGGGGGGCGGAGCAAGAGTTTGGCGTAAAGATAAAACGGCAAAAGCCCCTCCGGTCATTGCTGCGCTCGACCACCTCCCCTTACAGGGGAGGCTTTCCGCGGGCCTTGCCGCCCGCCGGAGGTCTCTGACATCCCGTTTTATTTGCCAAATTTACCGGATGAAATTTGTCCGCTTGTCATTCTCCGCCACAGGTGCCGCAATGCCCGCCGCCTTGCCGGCCTCGATGCACCTGAGCATCCACGCCATGTTGCGGCCCAGGTTGCGCATGATCTGCAGGCCCTCCTCGTCGGAGAGAACCTCCTCGGCCTTGCCGCCGTGGACCATCGGCCAGTAGGTAGAACTGATGAGCGGCATCTCAAAGAACTGCGGCACCTTTTCCATGGCCTCCAGCGCCGTCGTCGTGCCCGCGCGGCGGGCGCTTGTCACGACAGCCGCGGGCTTGTGGCGCAGGTATTTGCCGCCGCTGATGGCCAGCCGGTGCATAAAGCCCAGCATGCTGGCCGCCGCCGTGGCGTAGTGGACCGGCGCGCCGAACACGATGCCGTCGGCCTTCTCGACCAGCGGCAGCACGTCGGCCACAGGGCCGCCGAACACGCATTTGCCCGCCTTGCTGCAGCCGCCGCAGCCCACACAGCCGCCCACCGGCGCTGAGCCGATGTGGAAAATCGTCGTCTCGATGCCTGCTTCGTTCAGCACCTTGGCCATCTCGGTCAGGGCTGCGTTGGTGCAGCCGTTTTTGTGCGGACTGCCGTTGATCAACAATACATTCATAGTAAGTACCTCCGTTTTGGATTTGCTCTTATTACCATTGTAGCACGCCTTGCAAACGATGTGCAAGAGAAAGGCCGTTTCCTATGCCAAACACCTGTGTCAATTACGAGAAAAAATGCGGCGGCTGCCCGCTGCTGGCGCTGCCCTACCGTGAACAGCTTGCCCAAAAACAGGCCCGCCTGCAGGAGCTGCTGGGCGGGTTTGCCCCGGTCAAGGCCGTGCAGGGCATGGCCGAGCCGCTGCACTACCGCAACAAGGCCATTGCCAGCTTTGCCACCCAGCGCGGCAAACTCGTCTGCGGCCTGTATGCCGAGGGCACCCACCGCGTCCTGCCCGGCGCGGACTGCCTTTTGCAGGAGGAAATTTTGAATAAGACGCTCGCCGCCGTGCTGGACGCTGCCCGCGCTTGCCGCTGGACCGCCTACGATGAGGACCGCGGCATCGGCCTTTTGCGCCATACCGTGCTGCGCAGCTCCTGCAGCGGTAAGGTGCTGGTCACGTTGGTCACGCCCGGCCCCGACCTGCCCGGCAGCAAGAATTTCTGCACGGCTCTGCGCAAAAAAGCGCCTTGGGTCGTCAGCATCGTGCAGAATATTAACCCCACCCGCTCCAGCGCCGTGCTGGGCAGCCGCGAGAAAACGCTCTACGGCCCCGGCTTTGTGCTGGATACGCTGTGCGGCACGCAGTTTGCCATTTCGTCCCGCAGCTTTTACCAGGTCAACCGCACACAGACCGAGGTTTTGTACAAGAAAGCGCTGGAGCTTGCCAAGCTGACGGGCCGCGAGACGGTTATTGACGCTTACTGCGGCATCGGCACGATTGGCCTCTGCGCTGCACCGCTGGCCAAACAGGTCATCGGTGTTGAGCGCAACCCCGCCGCCGTGAAGGACGCCGCCGCCAACGCCCGCCGCAACAAAATTGCAAATGCCCGCTTTATCTGCGCCGACGCCACCGAATGGATGGCCGCCGCGGCCGGGGAGGGCCTGCACCCGGATGTAGTGTTCCTTGACCCGCCCCGCGCGGGCAGTACGCCGGCGTGCATCGCGGCAGTCAACAAAATGAAGCCGCGCCGCGTCGTCTACGTCAGCTGCGACCCCGAGACCCTCGCCCGCGACGTCGCCGCCTTCACCCGCCTCGGCTGGCGCCCCGCCAGGTTCTGCCCGGTAGATCTGTTCCCGCAGACGCGGCATGTGGAGACGGTTGTCTTGCTTTCCAAGGGCGAGGTCGACTCGAAAAAGATTCGGGTTGAGTTCTCTTTGGAAGATATGGATATGTCCGAATTTCAGGATGGGGCAACCTACACCCAGATCAAAGACTATGTGCTGGAGCATAGCGGGTTAAAGGTATCCAATCTTTATATCTCACAGATTAAGAGGAAATGTGGGATTGAAGTTGGCAAGAATTACAATTTGCCGAAGTCCGAGGATTCCAGACAGCCACAGTGCCCACCGGAAAAAGAGAAAGCGATCCGAGAAGCATTCAAATATTTTGGGATGATCTAACATCCTGCAAAATGGAGGTTTCTTATGGATAGATTGATTTCTTGTGAGTTTAACATGGATACCGCTTGTGTGGAATTGAAATTTTTTGATGGCAGCAAGATTGCCATTGATACGTTTGCGGTGGAAAACGAGGTTGCCGACAATATGTATCAGCGGTCAGAACTGGATTATCTGATCTACAATGACCCGATTGGATATGCAGACCTTGTTTTGAACGGAAACCCCGAAATTTATCTAAAAACTGTAACTGAATGTAAACCCTTAGATTAAAAC
>NZ_FUYF01000034.1 GCF_900167555.1 Gemmiger formicilis
CATCCCTGCTGGGTCATGCGGATACGGCATTCTTGGAACGCACTTACTGCCACCCGCAGGACGTGGCGAAGCGTCAGGCGGCAAACCTGATGCAAGATCTGCTGAACAACCAAAATCCGTGCTATGTTGCATTTATGAAAAATAAGAATAGAAAAGCCAAGAAGGCAGGTTAAATAAACAGCGGCACCGTCAGCAATGGCGGTGCCGTTTTTGTCAGTAATAGGTAAATTTTAAGCAGAAAGATTGTTGGGTGTGGTGATAGCTTTCTGTCGCAGTTGTCGGTATGCTTTGTAGTACCGCAGGTCAATAAAATAACACTAAGGAGCGTGCAAAATATGGCATCTATCAGAAAGCGCGGCAGCAACAGTTACTTGATTGTAGTATCTCGTGGGTATGACTACGAAGGGAACCGGCTGAAATCCGTACAGAAAACCGTCAAGCCACCCAAAGAGTATACTCCGAAACAAGCCGAGAAATGGGTAAAGGAACAGGCAATCCTATTTGAACGCGAGGTTCAACATACGCCGGAACCCATTAACCGCAGCATTACGCTGGCAAAGTACATTGAGCATTGGGTAGCTGATGTAGGACCGAAGAAGCTGGCGGACTCCACATTTCGACGTGACGAACAGGATATTCGCAGAATCTTGCCAGCACTGGGCAACTACAAGTTGACCGATTTGCGAAAAGAAGTAATCCGTGAGTTTTACGAAGAAAAGCGGCACACACCGCGTCTGGACGGCAGAGGAAATCTATCCGAGAAGTCAGTCGAAGGTTTACACAACACGCTGTGTGGCATCCTATCGGCGGCTGTGGACGAGGGATACCTTACTCACAATCCCGCATGGAGATGTTACAAACCGAAAGGGCAGAAGAAAGAACGGCCCGTAGCAGATGAGGAAACGGTTAAAAAGTTGATTACAGCGTTTGAAGGGCAGAGTATGAAATACGAAACCTATTTCAAGCTGGTGCTGGCAACCGGGCTGCGGCGTGGGGAAGCCTGTGGATTAAAATGGAATGACATCAACTGGCGCAAACGGACGATTCATGTTCAGCGAGGAGTCGTAAAGTTGAGCCACCAAGAGTCTATCACTAAGGACCCCAAGACTAGTAGCGGTGACAGAATGGTATATCTGAGCAAGGAAATGTGCCAGCTACTCAAGGCGTGGCGGAAAGAGTGTGAGTGGGATAGGCAGCAGACCGCAAACGAAACCGTGGACGAGGAGGACTACCTGTTCCGCCAGCCTAACGGCAAACCGATGAATCCCTGCACATTTACATATCGTTTCAAGCTGATCTTGAAAGCCAACAACTTGCCGCTGGATTTGAGTGTGCATAGCTTGCGCCACACCAATGCCAGCTTGCTGATTGCACAGGGGGTGGATGTGCGCACGGTTGCCAGTTTGCTGGGGCATGCACAGGCCAGTACAACGCTGGACATTTACGCCCACGCCTTTGACAAGAACAAACGCAAGGCGCAGGAGAAACTCGGAAAGGCGATTGGACTATGAGAAAAATTAAGCTGACACGCGCAAACAAAAGTATCCTGCTGAAAGCACTTGCACCTTATTATTACCGTGAAAGGGCGCTTGGGCATAGCACACAAGAAGTTGGAAAGCTAATACTGAAAATCAATGCTCTCCCAGCCGATAAAAAAGCCACTTTTTCCACAGAAGAAATTTTCCTTATGCGAAAAACTATAAACAGACTGAGAAATGAACGATTAGCAAAAGGTCAGTACACGGACGCGGCAGATGATATGCTACTAAAATTATTCTAAACCTAAATAACATTAAAACAAAAAACGCATTGCAAAAATACATTGCAATGCGCTTTTTTGTGCGCCCGAAGGGTTTCGCCGAGCCGCGCCCTAGAAACGCCCCACAGGGACGTTTCTGCCCCGCGGGACGCAAAACGCGGGGCACGGGCTATTCGAATCCGCTCTTTTACCGCCCCATAAAATCCATGCAAAACAAAAAGAGCAACACCCCATAAGGTGTTGCTCTTGGTGCGACCGGGAGGATTCGAACCTCTGGCCTTCCGGGTCGGAGAACTACGACAAGGCAGTATAGACCGACGATAAAGCGTAAATTTTGTTGGTTCTGCCCAACTGCTCCCAAAACCAGAAAAAGCCCATTGTTGGTTGTCACAACAGGCTTTTCTGGCATTTTACAAGGTAACTGCACAGTAGTGGTCAAATGGTGGTCAACGATTCGGGAAAAGTATGCGAGATAAAGTGGTGGTAACTTGAATTCTAAAAATCCTGCAATTCGCGCTAAAAAACGGGATTTCGCGCTAAAAAACAGAATACATTATCCGAAATGCTACAATATAGACAAAATAAACGCGGTCATGTTGGCAAGTATCATGCGATATGGTAGAAAGGAGGGCGCACTGCCGCTTCCCGCGTTCTTGAAGGGAGAAAAACGGATGATAAAACAACTTAAAAACAGATCCCGTGCATTTTATGGAACACTGATTTGCTCCGGAGTCTCGGTAATCACCATGATCGTGTATGCTGCGATCTATGCAAGCACACGCTTCATGGCTCGCGAAGCCCTGCTGTGTATGACAGGGGGCGTGCTGTTGGGCTTGGTGTTGCTGTTTACAAATCACGAACGCTTTGCACCATCGGCACTTCTGGTAGGAAACTTCTTGGGTTTACTCTTTTATATTTACCACATCTATTTTTTTGTATCCTCTGTAGTTACCGGTATTCAGTTTTCCGGCTTTCCGCCTGAGTTCTTTGTCAACGCCGTTATGTTTGGCATTGCGCTGGTTTTAAGCATAGTCTGCGTATTTTTGCCTTGCTCGTGCCCAAAGGAGGAAAACTGATGAAACAAAAGATTGCAAGAAAAATCCTGACCGTAACCAGTATGCTGCTGTCCGGCGTTATGGTCACAGCTACCGTGATTTGCAACGAAAATGCAACGGCCATCAGCAGTGTGCTGAATGTAAAAACCTTTGATGTTGTAGAGACCGGGGATACGAATCAGGATTCCGAATATTACAAGAGCAATTTTGATAATCTGACCGATCTTATCAATGCCGGTCATTCTAAGGCAACAGAGGTTTTGGAAGAAGGCGCTGTGCTGCTGAAGAATGAAAACGGTGCTCTGCCGTTGAGCAAAGGCAGCAAGGTTAGCCTGCTGGGCGTAACGGCATACGACCCTGTATATGGCGGTACCGGCTCCGGTAATATTTCTACCAGCGAAGCAACGGATTTTTGCAAATCTCTGCAGGATGCGGGGCTGGAAATCAACCCGGTTCTGACAAAGCAGTATACTTCCGAGGATTGGGCACAGTACAAGCGCAGAAATGCAGGCTCTTACAGCACCTCGCGGTTGCTGATCAATGAAGCTCCCTGGTCGGTTGTAGATGCTGCCGCGGGCGACTCGCTGGCACAATATGGCGATGCCGCTATTTTTGTGGTAGGCCGTGTCGGCGGCGAAGGCTATGACCTTTTGGGCATTACCGAAGACGGCATTGACAATCATGACGGCCTGGGCAAGGATTACCTAGGCTTGAATGCCAATGAATGGTCCGTTCTTCAGGGTCTGAAAGAGAAAAAGGCTGCCGGTGAAATTTCCCGCATTATTGTGCTGATTAACTATTCCAGCATGATTGAGGGCGATTTCCTGAACGACCCGGATATCGATGCTGCCTTGTGGGTTGGTGCGCTGGGTGTCGGCAATGAGGCCACCGGCAAGCTGCTGACTGGCGAGGTTTCTCCGTCGGGTCGTCTGCCGGATACGATGTGGGTTGATAACGCCAAAAACCCTGTAAATGCAAACTTCGGCAGCTGGGTCTATGAAAATGCGGGCGAGTACGGCATTTCTACGGAAAAGCCTAAAACGGAGACCGATCCCGAAAAGAACGGTGGATATTCTACCAGCGACATTACTCTTTCTTCCTATGTTGTATACCAGGAAGGTATGTACATGGGGTACCGCTACACGGAAACCCGTTACGAGGACTATGTCCTGGGCACAGCAAATGTAGGCGAATACAATTATGACGAGGTCGTGGCGCGGCCCTTTGGCTACGGGCTTTCGTATGCAGATTTTGACCTTTCCGATGTGAAGGTTGAAAAATCCGACGACCGCAATTATGTGGTTACCGCAACGGTAACCAATGTGTCCGATACCTACTCTGGCAAATATTCTGTTCCTGTGTATGTTTCTAAGCCGTATGGTCAGTATGCGCAGCAAAATGGGGTACAGGTTCCTTCGGTTGAGCTGGTCGGCTTTGAGAAAACGGATACATTGGCACCGGGTCAGAGCCAAAACGTGACGATCACGCTGGATGAAAAATACTTTACCTCGTACGATGCCTACAACGCCAAAGGCTATGTGTTGATGGACGGTGACTACTATGTAGCTGTAGGTGGCAGCGCCCACGACGCGGTCAACAATGTGTTGGCAGCAAAAGCGCAGAATGGCGTTTCTGTTGACACCAGCAAAATGACCGGAAATCCCGGAGATGCAACCAAAGTAGCAAAGTTCGGCTTGTCCTTTAACAAGGATAAGTATGCCTATTCGGATGCGGTTTCCATGATCGATGGCAGCAGCAACCAGCTGGTGACGAACTTGTTTGACTTTGCAGACATCAACCTCTATGAGGGACGCGGTGACAACCATACGGAGTATTACAGCCGTGACAACTGGAATGCTGTTTCCCTGGATATGGCCAACGGTCATCAAACACTGCTGATGACGGAACAAATGGCAAAAGAAATCTTTGCCCAGGTTCCCGAAGGCAGCGGTGAATACAATAACACGGCCGGTGTACCCGCACAGTTCAAGCAGCCCATCCCCAAGGACGATGGCACCTATCCTACCTACGGAGAAGATGCGGGTCTGATGCTGATCGACATGCGCTATGACGAGGACGGCAACGAAATCAGTTACTTTGATCCTGTGTGGGATACCTTTATGGATCAGCTTACTTGGGATGACACCGTAAAGCTGGTGTCTAACGGCTGGCATATGACGGAAGCTGTTGAAAGTGTTGCCAAACCGGAAACCAGCGATGAAAACGGTCCCAACGGCTTTGGTGGCTGGGCCTTCCGCAATGGATATCTTTCTAACCAGGGCATTGCCTACCGCATTGAAAAAGAAGCTGGTCATATCAAAAATGACGGCACCTTTACCGATGATGTGGATTCTAATGCACTGCGTAAAATGACCGGCTTCCCAGCAAACGGTATTTTGGCAGCTACCTTCAATAAGCAGTTGGCAAAGGAAGTCGGCAATATGATTGGCGAGGATGGTCTGTGGGCCGGCTGTTCCGGTCTGTACGGCATCGGCCTGAACCTGCATCGCTCCCCGTATACCGGACGTAGCTGCGAGTATTTTAGCGAGTGCGGAACCCTTACCGGTATGATCGGTGCCGCGGAATGCGCCGGCATTGAGGAAAAGGGCGTTCATGTCTACAATAAGCACTGCGCGCTGAACGATCAGGAAAACAACCGTCACGGTGTGGGTGTTTGGGCACCGGAACAGGCAATTCGTGAGTTGTACCTGCGTGCCTTCGAAATTCCCATCGAAGAGGGCGGAGCCTTCAACACCATGGCTTCTTTCAGCCGCTTTGGTGTGCAGAGTGCGGCAGCTTGCCCGGCTTTGGCAACCGACTTCCTGCGTGGTGAATGCGGCATGAAGGGCTTTGTTATCACGGATGCTTATCAGGATATGGACGGCAGCCAAAATATTGACCCCTACTATGAGCAGGTTTACGGCACCTTGGTTGGCGGTAGTGATCTGCCGGATGGTTCTACGCCTGCGACCCAAGGACACTTCGACAAATTCAAAACCGGTTACAGTGCCATGGCATGGGCCATGCGCCAGTCTGCTAAGCGCATTTGCTATCAGACCGTATGGTCCAGCGCGATGAACGGTATCTCCTCCAATACCCGTGTCGTAAGCCTGACCCCCTGGTGGCAAAAGGCTCTGTACACAGCGGATATCGTGCTGAGTCTGCTGTTTGCTGCCTCGCTGATTTGGACGCTGTACGCGTTGATCCAGGAGGAAAGGAAAACAGTTAAAAAAGCACAGAGATAAGCAGTAAAAACCGCAACAGGCCGCGGAGTCAGCGCGATACTGCGCTGACTCTTACGGCTTGCTGCTGTATTGAAACATGTGCGGCATGTATGATATACTGAGCAAAAAAGGGAGGGAAGCCCTATGTTGCGGGTGGCTGTGGTAGACGACGATGCGCAGGATCGCGCCAAAATTAGTGCCGGGCTGGATTTTGTCGCGGCGCAAAAGGATGTATCCTTCAGTATCAGCGAATTTGACTCGGGTGATCAATTCTTGGTGAAATACGAGCCGAATTATGACATCGTCTTTATGGATGTGGAGTTTCTTTCCGGTGCAAACGGTATAGAAGCAGCGCATCAGCTTAGAAAAATTGATAAAACCGTTGTGTTGGTTTTCGTTACCCGCATGGCACAGATGGCTGTGAAAGGGTACGAAGTAGATGCACTGGATTTTATCGTAAAGCCCGTGGACAACTATTCCTTTTTGCTTAAAATGACACGCATTTTGGACCGGGTCGCAATCCGACCCGATGATATGTTCTGCGTATGTGCAGAGGGTGAAATTATCAGCCTTCATATACGAATGCTGCGGTATTTAACGGTAGACGGACATTATGTTATTTACCACTCCAAAGAAGGAACCTTTGCGGAATACATCACCCTGAATGCAGCGGAAAAGAAATTGAATGATCCTGCTTTTTTCCGTTGTGACAGAGGGTGCCTTGTAAATCTGCGTTATGTAGAGCAAATCCGCAAAAGCACCTGCCTGGTAGACGGTGAGGAATTGCCGATAGCTAGGACTCAATTCGGAAAATTCAAGCAGGCGTATGCCCGATATTTGGGCGGCCTGATTGAGTAAGGAGGCGGAGAGATGGACATTCTGATTCGGTTCGATTATATCGTTGAAATCCTATTGGCTGAATGGGTGTTTTTACATATTTACCCGAAAAGACGTTGTTTTTTTGTGAGGCTGCTTGTAACCACTGCGGTTTCATTGGCAGTGGGCTACGGCTGTTATCCGAAAAGCATCAGCCAGCAGGTCGCAGCCATTGTTTTTGTACAGATGCTGTTTACGATTTTGGTTTCTGTTATAGGGATGTACGTGTGCTGTAAAGGAACCCTTTTGTCTGTTTTGTCAGCCTGTATTTCCGGTGTCGCAATACAGCATATTGGGCATCATCTCAGCCGGTTGATTTCCCTGTTACCGGGCATGGGAACCTGGAATCGATATATGGCGGCGGTCGTCTGTCTGTTTTTGTATGCGGTTGTGTTTTATTTTATTCATACCTCTCACATTAAGTTTTACGAGAACTACGATGTCTGCCTTACAGTGATATCGATTGTAATTGTATTGGTGTGCATTGGCATTACACGTTTTTCCCGCATGGGGGGCTACGGAGCCCAAAGTGAAAATCCGTACCTGACCATCAGTATTGCCTTGTATGCTATAACATGCAATCTTTTGGCACTGTTTATTCAATTCTTCCTCTGTCGGTTTATTCGGCTGAAAAGCGAATATGCCGTTTTGCAACGAATCCGTACAGAAGAAAAGCGCCAGTACGAAAGCAGCTGTGAAAATTCGGAGCTGATGAACCTGAAATATCACGACTTAAAGCACAAATTAACCGCACTGCAAACACGCTTGCCGGAAAAAGAAATCGAATCCATGCAGGAACTTCTGCAGGTATACGATACTACATACCACACCGGTTTGGATGTATTGGATATTATATTAAACGAAAAATGCCGCCAGGCACTGGCAAAGAAAATTTCCATTACCTGTATGGGTGACGGAAAAGCGCTGCGTTTTATGGATACGATGGACATTTACTCACTTTTTGGCAATATTTTGGAAAATGCCGTTGAAGCCGTAGAGAATATAGAGCCTGCGGAAAAACGTGTGATCAGCCTGACAATTGAACAAAGAGGTGAGATGGTTTTTATAGATGCAATGAATTATTGTGGAAATAAAAGCCTGACCTATGAGAACGGACTGCCCATCACAACAAAAACCACAGAATATGGGTACCACGGCTTTGGATTAAAAAGTATCCGCGCCATAGCAGAAAAATACAACGGCGATGTAGAAACCTCACTGACAGACGGTGTGTTTAAGGTCAACGTATACATGATGGTCAACGACAGCACAAACTAGAAGGAAAATCTTTTATATGCAAATAGTGGCACATATACCCGCAGTATGACTGATTACGGTATGCCTAAAAGCGACACCGTACGCTGTAATATATAAACGGGGCGCTGTGCAAGCCGTACCTGCTATGTCGGAATCGGCAAAAGCAGGGTAGACGGAAAATACATTTTTAGCCATTCTCTAATTCCTTGTTTTTTTCTCCTTGTGAAATCGGCTCGTTCATCATAGGCTATCTGCCGCAACAGATATGTCCTGCGGTGGGCGGGCTGATTTCCTTATATTTTTGTGCAATCAGGAGTAATTGCTTATGAATGAAACCAAAAACGGCAACGCGGTCAACCGCGCCAAACCTTATCAGCTGGTCTTGTTCCCGCTGAACAACGGTGCCACGAACGTGTATTACGTTCTGGTGCTGTCTTATATTGCGACCTTCGGCAGCAAGGTTCTGGCTTTGTCTATGATCTTTGCCTCCGTTATGGTCACGGGTATGCGTCTGTTTGACGCCGTCACCGACCCCATCATCGGTGCGCTGATGGATCGCACCAACGGCAAGTTCGGCAAGTTCCGCCCGTTCATGGTCATCGGCAACCTCATCATGGCCGTCAGCATTCTGGCGCTGTACTGCCTGACCCCGCTCATTCCCGACACGATGATGTGGGCGCGCTACGCCATGTTTGTGGCGCTGTACGCAGTGTGGGTCATCGGCTACACCTTCCAGACCAGCTGCACCCGTTCCGGGCAGACCGTTCTGACCAACGACCCCAAGCAGCGCCCGCTGTTCACGATTTTTAACACCGTCGGTTCTTTGCTGGGTATGGGCGCGATGCAGTTCTTCGCCCCCATTCTCGCCAAAAATTATGAGGGCGGCTACGGCTCTGCCGGGTTCTTCCGTATGCTGGCGCCTGTCGGCATCGTTATTTCTATCCTGCTCACCCTGCTGGCGGTCGTCGGCATCTGGGAGAAGGACCAGCCCAAGTACTTCGGCATCGGCGGCGAAAAGATCGAGAAGCTGAAAGTTTCCGAGTACGTTCAGATCATCAAAGAGAACAAGCCCATGCAGCGCCTGATGGTTGCCGGTGCGGGCTGCAAGCTGGCGCTTTCCATCGCCACCAACACCACCGTGCTGTGTATGCTGTACGGTTGCATGATGGGCAACTATGATGGGCTGTACCTGCCGATGATGGTGCTGGGTTACGTCTTTAGTGTCCCCTTCTTCCTGCTGACCGTCCGCACGAGCCAAAAGAAGGGCCAGAAGGCCAGCCTGATGCGCTATGTCAGCGTGGCGCTGGTGTGCTATGTCGGCGTGTTCGTCCTGCTGCTGCTCTGGAAGCAGGACAGCGCAGCCTTCAGCCTGAGCCTGCTGGGTGAGGGCGGACTGTCTATCAACCTGTACACGGTCCTGTTTATCCTGCTGTTCGGCATCGGCTACGGCGCGTACTACGCCACCGCCGATATGCCCATCCCGATGGTTGCCGACTGCTCTGACTACGAAACGTATCAGTCCGGCAAGTATATCCCCGGCATTATGGGGACGCTGTTCAGCCTGGTTGACAAGCTGGTTTCCAGCCTGTCCGCAACGGTTGTCGGCGTGGCTGTCAGCTTCATCGGTCTCGAGAGCCTGCCCACCCAGTATGACCCCTACACCCCCGGCATGAACGTGGTCGTCATCGTCCTGTTCTGCGTCATCCCGATGGTCGCCTGGGCGGCCACGCTCATCGCCATGAAGGGCTACAGCCTGACCGGCGAGAAGATGAAGGAGATCCAGGCCGTCAACGCCTGCCGCCGCGACGCCGTGGCAAACGGCATGAGCATGGAAGATGCTATGCGAAATTATGTAAAAATGGAGGATGTTCCTGACAGCTATAAATAATGGTGAAAAGATTTCACTTTATGAGCGTCGCAGGCGGTTGGATTACGGTTTTGTATGAGAGGCAGAATGATACCATTGGTAATCTCGCTTTTGAATTTTCCGTAAGCTCACATACCATCCGAAATGATATTCGGGTATTAGAATTGGAATATCCAATTTATACAAAGATGGGAGCGGGTGGCGGTGTGTTCATTCTGGATTCGAGCCGCTTGCAACAGCGATGGTTGACGGTACGTCAACGGGAACTACTTATGGATGTATGCGGTATTTTGGACGATGAGCAAACTTTGATGATGAAATCTATTATAGGCGGGTTGTCGCCTTAAAACTATTTAACGACGGCGCGAAAATGAAATCTTATTCTTCCGCTTCGGATTGAAGCAGTGCCTCGATATCTGCAGACAGGGGAGAAGAATGTGTAATCGTTGAGCCAAAAGACCATTGCAGTTTCCACTCAAAATACTTTTCATGGGTGATTTTGCCCGTATGATATCTGTACTGCATTACGGCGTAGGTGTTAAGTAGGCAATTCAGTAAGTCGTTCTCAGACCAAAGCATGGTTGGCTGTGTGTTGAACGGAACAGTTTTTGCGTTTGTCTGAATGACAGGCACTGTAGCACTGCCTATCTCAGCTGGACGTTTGTCCAAAGGCATGGTCAATGAGCATCTGAGAACATCCGGCATATCCTCATCCAACCAAAACAGTGTTTCCATAATACCTTCCAAATTGCCGGTATCCGGCTCCAGCAGCGCGCACTCCTCGACTTGGAGTGCCGCTGCTATTTTTTTTACCATATCCTCTTTCGGAACGCGAAACCCGGATTCATATTGTGCAATACGGTTGGCGGCACCATCGGTAAAGCCAACCAGTTCGCCTAACTCGCGCTGCTTCATGTGGCGGTGCAGGCGGATTCGTTTGATTTTTTCTCCGATTTTCATGGGATGACCTCTTTAGCAATTTTATGCTGTCATTATACCACATTGGAAAGAAAAATCAACAATTTGATAACATATATGTAAAATCGTTGACAGAAATACTGCGGTGGTGTATTATCAATACAACAGATATGATGTAAAAAACAAGTAAGGAGGTTTCCATATGAAATCCATGAAGTTACCCAAGAACCGCTGCGTGACGGTTTATTACTTTGAAAATTCTATTTGCAAGTAAACTTTGTTTACTTGCGCGTGGGCCGCCCATACAAAATGATTTATCATTTTTGTTGTAATGAATCAAATCTGATTCACTATTCAGAGGATGAGGCGTAAAAGTGAATCAAATCTGATTCACTCCTACATTTCGCCCAAACAAGCCCCGTGTGGGGCGGCAGCTCCGCATCGCACACGGACGCGACATCACCCGCAAAACCGCCGTTTGGCGCGTTTGTGGGGCTGTGGGGCGGCGCAAGCCGTACAACTTAACACTGGAGAGTAAAACTTACTACACACAAAATTACGATACTATGAGATAATAGATGTACACCAAACAAGAAAGGATGATGCAAATGACTTTTACGAAACTTCCGAAATCAATCACCGCAGAAGAACTCCTCTCTACGCCGCTGCCACCTGTAAAGTGGATTATCCCCGGTCTACTCCCAGCCGGATTGGCGCTGTTCGCAGGCCCCAGCAAGGCGGGCAAAAGCTGGCTGACCTTGTGGCTGTGTTTGCAGATTGCGCAGGGCAATCCTGTCTGGAATCGAGAAATAGAGCCACGCACCGTGGTTTATTTCTCGTTGGAAGATACATTTAACCGTCTGCAAAGTCGCATCTTCCAGCTGATCGATGGTGGTGATGCCCCGGAACGGCTGATTCTCCAAACGGAATGTCCGAGCATTGGGCAGGGGTTGGAAGAACAAGTCGAGGCGCTTGTCCATACATATCACGATGTTGGTCTAATTGTTATCGATACGCTTCAAAAAGTGCGTGTAAGCGATGGAAACGGTGGAATGTATGCAAACGACTACAAGGAGGCCGGTGCATTGAAAAAGCTTGCGGATAAGTATGGCATCTGCATTTTGCTGATCCATCACCTGCGCAAACAGAGCGCATCCGACCCATTTGATCAGATTTCCGGCTCCACAGGTCTTATGGGTGTGGCAGATACCAGCTGGGTCATGCAGCGCAAGCGAATGAGCCAGACTGCTGACATTTTGCTCACCGGGCGCGACATGGACGACAGGACGCTGCATTTGCGTGAGGAACACTGCGTCTGGACGTTGGAAGATGAAGAAACCGCAGAGGAACGAGAGATCAAGGCTGTGCCGGATTACTTGTGGAAAGCGGTGGAGTACATCGAAAGTGTGGGAAACTGGCAGGGAACGGCATCTGAGTTGCTTGAGGCGGCACACATTGAGGGAGTACAGCCAAATCAATTTACCTATAACATGGCGAAGTATTTCGATAAAGTATTTGAACCGAAAAACATCCGATATAAAACCCATCGAAAAAACAAGGTTCGCCTTTTGAGCTTCTATGGTGACGATGGTGACGGTGGTGACGATGATATTGACATAACTCAATTATCGGGGTGGGGTATCCCAGAAAGACCGTCACCATCGTCACCATCGTCACTCGGAGCGCTTGAGGGAAGCAAGCATGGGCGAAGTGTTGCCACAGGGCAACCCGCCGAAAAGCCTACGGGGACAGCCCCGAACCCCTGTGAGGCTGTTGGCGCATGAGAAAGCGCAGCGTCGGAATCAACGTCCGCGTCAGCGTCACTGAAAAGAAAAAGGTGACGATG
>NZ_FUYF01000035.1 GCF_900167555.1 Gemmiger formicilis
GTCAACGCGCTGGCGCACCGCGATTATCTCGTCTACGGCAGCGAGGTCCACATTGACATCTACGATGACCGTCTGGAGATCTACTCGCCGGGCGGTATGCCGGATGGGTCGATGATTCAAGACCGCGACCCGCTTACCGTGCCGTCCACCCGGCGCAACCCGGTGCTGGCCAATGTGTTCAACCGTCTGGGCTACATGGAGCGCAAGGGCAGCGGCTTTGGGAAAATTCTGAACGGCTACAAGGCACAAATCAACTACACCGAGGATAAGCGCCCTACGTTCCGTTCTGACCGCTACCAGTTTACGGTCGTTATGCCGAACTTGAATTACAGTGTCCCTCAAGATGTCCCTCAACGTGTCCCCCAAGATGATTTGGATGCCAAAATCCTGGCTTTAATCAAAAAAGACAATAAAATCAGCACCGAAAAACTCGGCATGGCGCTGGGCGTCAGCTACAAAACCATCCGCCGCCATATCAAGGCGATGGGAAATGTTCACTACATTGGCCGTGGTTTCAGCGGGCATTGGGAAATTCACGACAAATCATAACCCCACGTTGAACGTGGGGTTTGCAAAACAGCCCCATAGGGCTTCAATACCAGCCGCGCCTAAAGGCGCACAATGAGCGACGCCAACCGCACGTGGCGTCGCTTTTTTACTTGCTTATTCTACCGTCCGTGGGAATCTCCGGCGAATCATCTTCGTCAAAGTCCGCTACATTTTTGAATGGGTCCTCATATTCTTTGAAGCTCAACTGGTCGCACATCTGGTCGTTCACTTCCCGGTCCTTGATGTACCTCTTTATTGCGTCCGCGGTTTCGTTTTGTAAGAAGCTTCAGCTTTTCTTTTCGGCTAACGCTTCCTACTGCCGAGCGCGTAGTGGTCTTGCAGCACCTAGTTGTTGCCCATGCCGGGCACACTAAAAATGCTCCCTATATAGCTTTCAGTGTTTTTTCACTGTTCGCTATATAGGGAGCATATCATTGCCGGACGGGGGCTTTGCTTATACGGGCTTACAACCGTAGACGCAACTTAGCGGTTCTTCTTGCGAAGGAACAGGAAGCACAGGGCAGCCAGGCTGGCGATGGCCACACCGGCAACGGGGATCAGCGGGAAGTTGTCCGACGTCTGCGGGATGGGTGCCGTCGTCTTGGCGGGCGCGGGCGTTGTACTGTTGGTCGTGGTGTTGTTCGTCGTGTTATTTGTGGTATTGTTGGTCGTATTGTTCGTGGTGTTATTTGTGGTATTGTTCGTCGTATTGTCAGACGGAGCCGGGGTCGCAGTGGGTTCTGCAGTCGGGACCGGGGACGGCTGGGCCTTGGCGGTCCAGCTGACGGCGAACGGAGACAGTTCCGTAACATGGACCACGAGCTTGCCATTCTGCAGGGTCGGGGTCAGCAGCTCAACCTCACCGCTGTCCTTCATGTGGCTGACGAGGATGGAGAACTGGTCGTAGTTGGCCGCCGTGATGCCCTTGGGCAGGTCGAACGTAACGTCGATGCCGCCTGCGGGGAAGTACGCGTCGGTTGCTTCGCTCCAGTGCGCGCCGTTGTCGGTGCTGATCATCAGCTTGACGTCGTAGACCTCGATGTTGTCAGCAGACTGGTTCTTGCTGATGGCCTTCTTGAACGCCTCGGTGATCTTCTCCGGCGTGTCGTAGCCCTTGTCCTTGATCCCCTGCGGGATGTTATCCTTGGTCAGGGTATCCTTGACGACCTCGGTTTTGGTTTCTGGCGCGGGCTCCGGGGTCTTGACCTCACCGGATACCATGATGAAGCTGACCTGCACAGCGGAGGTCGTGTTTGCGTTGGCGGCAACCTCAACCGTCAGCACACCGTCGGCGTCAGACTTCAGACCCGTGAAAGCCAGCGTGTCGCCCTTGCCGGTGCAGCTGGTGTAGTAGTTGTAACCAGTCTGCAGTGTCTCACCGTTGATCTTGATGTCGGCCAGACGGGTCTTGCCGCTCTCGACCCAGCCGGTGGGGTTGAACATGCCGACGTAAACGGTGTAGTCCTCGCCGGTCAGGTTGTCAAAGCGGTAGGTGATGCTGTTGGTGCCGGACGCATAGCGCATGCTCTCATAGATGCTGGCGTTGCTGTTGCGCAGCGTTCCTGCAGTGCCCGTGTAGCCGAAGCCGGCCTCTGCACTGTAGGCGCCGTCGTTCACAGCGGGGTCCTGCTTGAGTGTATCGGCGCTGGCGTTCATGATGGCGATGTAGTCGCTGCTCAGAGCCAGGCTTTCCTTCTGCGGGTTGGCGAAGTAGAGCAGGTTCTTCGGGACCACGGTAGCCGTGGTGCTGATCTCCAGGTCGTTGCAGTTAGTCAGCTTGCCGGTGACGGCAGCCGTGCCGGGGTTCTTCAGACTGTCAGCGTTCCATTCGACCTTGCTGGTGATAGTTTTGCCCTGAGTGGTCACGCTGACCTCCGTGGGCAGGTTGCTACCGTCGGACCAGACGACGTCGGGCAGCTCGGTGTTGACGGTGGTGGGCAGCAGCTGATCCAGACGGTCCAGCGTCCAATCTTGCTCACCCAGGACGGAAACGGTGTTGTCGGTGTTCATCTGGATCGGCAGCCATACGGTGCGGCTGTCGGTCAGGTTATCACCGTTCCAGCGGTCGCCCATATAGATGAACTTGCCGGCCTCGGCGTCGATGGGCAGCACGTAGGTGACCTGCGTGTTGAACATCTTGCCGGTGTCGTTCTTGGCGGGGTTGCCCACCTTCTCCCAGCCGGAGAGCATATCTTTGCTGCGGTAGTAGATGTGGGCGGTGCTGTTCCAGCCGTCGGTGCCGCTGGTCAGCAGGTAGTAGTAGCCGTTGTACTTAAAGACCGCGGGGGCCTCACGGCTGTCGTCGCTGACGATGCGGGCGGCGAACTCGGTAGCATCGGCCTGGTCAGCCTCGGCGGCCAGACCCGTGTAGTCCTTGTTCAGCAGCGAGACATAGAGCTTTGCGTTCATTTCGCTGGAGTAGATGACGTAGGCATCATCCGCTCCGTCATTGTTCTTGTCCACGCCGGTATCGACGAAGACGGTCATGTCGCGGGCCTCGCCCAGACGGCTGGCGTTCAGCGACGTGTCGTAGTTCATGCGGGTGACGTTCTGCACTGTGAAGGGGCCGAACGGGCTGTCACTGGTGGCGATACCGACCATAGCGCGGCTGTAGCGGCTGGCAGGGCAGTTGCCAACGCAGCCACCGGCCACCCAGCTGTTCAACTTATCGTTATTGTACAGCGGGCCGTCAGCGTGCCAGATCAGGACGAACTGCTTGGTGCTCTCGTTGTAGATCATCTTGGGGCGCTCAGTGACGCAGTAGCTGCCGTACAAGGTCTCAAAGGCCAACTGCAGGCGGGTTGTGGTCACGTTGCGCACGCTGTCATCCTGGCTGTCCGGGTAGAGCAGGCTCGTCGCCGTGATTGGCTCCTCGTCATAGCTCTTGGCGGTCCAGCTGATGTCGTTCAGGTCCGTGGGGGCCTTCTCGTACTCGGTGACATAGGCGCGCAGGAAGTTCTTGACATTGCGGAACTGGCTCTCGGTCACACCCTCGGGTGCGGCGGACAGCTTGCCCCAGGCCTTCAGCGTCTCGAGGTTCGTGGCGCTGAGCTGCATGACGTTGTAGTCCTGCGTCGTGCCGGTGCCGCTGGCACCTGGGCTGGAGATGATGGCCTTCTCGCTGCCCTCCTCAATGGGCAGGATGGTGCTCTGGGTGTAGAGGATGGTGCCGCGGTCGGTCCAGTTGTACAAATCAGTGGAGCTGTAGCAGCGCACGCCGTCCACAGGGCGGGTATTGTTGGTCTTGTCCTCACCGAACCAGAGGTAAACAGCCTTGCCCTCGGTGATGTCACCATCGCCGTCCAGGTCATAGTTGACACAGCCGTCGCCGGTGCCCTCCTTCAGGGCCATGGCAGAGCCGCCGTGGGCCTGCATGGGCAGGCCGGTGTCAGCCTTGATGACCGTACCGGTGGTGCCGGGGATCGAGGTGTTGGTCTCGGGCAGGGTGCGCAGACCGGCGTACTGGGAATCCAGGGCGCTGGCGGCGCTGCGCAGGTCCTCGGTGGTTGCGGCGTCGTCGGCAACCAGCGTGTCGGCGGCAGCCAGGGCGTCGTTCAGCTCGGGCAGCGTGTCAGCCACGCCGGACTTGTTACCGGTGTACTGCCAGCTTTCGAGCTTGTCGGTAGCGTACGCAATGCCATTGTCGGCGTCGGTCTGCAGGGCAGCGCGGATCTCAGCGATCTTTGCCAGCAGCTCCTCACGGGCGACAGTGGAGGGGTTCTTGGCCTCGCGGCGGGCTGCGGTCTCATTGGCAGCGCTGCGGGCGCTCACGGCGGTGGGCTTGACAACAATGTTGTCGTACTGGCCGGTCAGCAGGTAGTTGGTGCCGACGTTGCGGGCGACGGTAGCGGCGATGTCAGTGGCCTCGCTCAGCTTGAAGCCGATGTCCGCGATCTCGCCGGCCTTCGTGCCATTGACGTAGATGGTCAATGCGCCGTTGCCGCCGTCGGTCTCCTTGTAGACGAAGGCGAAGGCGTTCCACTCGCCGATGGCAATATCGCCCAGCGAGATTTCGTTCTTGCTGACGCCCTTCGTGGAGCCGTCAACACCGTAGCCCACCTTGCCGTCATAGGTCAGCAGGTGCAGGCGGTTGCTGCCGGTGCTGATCGTGAAGGCGGAGCGCATGGCGGTCTTGGTTTTGTCGCTGCTCGGTTCCTCGATCATCACATCGGCCAGCAGGGTGAACTGGGTGCGGCCAAACAGGTTCTGTGCGTCGGTGATGGTCGCATGGTAGTCATTCTTGTTGTTCCACTGGGTGGAAACCTTCAAGATGGTATTCCAGGTGTCATCGGTCAGGGTCGCGGTGTTAGCAGCCAGCGTCAGGCCGCCGTTGTCCTCCAACACCTTGTTGAAGAAGCCGGACTCGGAGCCTACCGCCTTGCCGTTGACAGCCAGCCAGCTGATAACAGGAGCCTGGGTGCCGGTGGCGGTGACGGTGTAGCTGACGACCTGGTCCTCCTCAATGGTGAAGGTCAGGCTGTTGATGATGTCGCCGCTGCTGCCGGACAGGTTCAGCGTGGCGGTGTCGGTCAGGGCGTTGCCCTCCTCGTCGGTGACTACAGCGGTCATCGGGCGGGTTTGGCTCCACCACTCGCGGTGGGCACTGGTCAGGGTGTAGGTACCGGCGGGCAGGGTCAGCGCGTAGGTCAGTGTCTCGCCCTTCGCGTTGTTCTTGCCGTAGATACCGGTAGCTGTCTTGTCTGCAGTGCCGGAGTAACCCTTGGTACCTGCGTCGGTGTCAACAAGGCCCCAGGTGTTGTCGCTGGTCTTGATCTGGTCGAACTTGTCGTTCAGCATCTTGTCGCCCAGCGCCTTCTTGTACAGCTCGTAGGTCTCGGTGGTGCCGCCAGTCACACTGGTGGGATCACCGGCCACGGTGTCGATAAAGTAAACGGTGTCGCCGGGGATGACCTCGGTGATCTGAACGCTGACGGTCAGGGGCTCGCCCAGCGCGTTGACGGCGTCCTTCACGGTGCCGCTGATGGAAGCGGACTTGTAAGCGTTCGCATCCAGTGCGTTGGTGTCGCCGTTCCACTCAACAGACTTCGTCTCGGTGGTGCCGTCGGCCAGCTTGACCTCGACCTCGGCGGGCAGGTCGCCCACGCCGCTGCCGGTCACGTAGTACTCCAGCGTGGGCAGCTCGGTCAGAATCTCGGTCACAGCGCCGTCCGCACCTGCCAGACGCTCGCCGATGGTGTTCAGGGCGTCGACGTTCAGGGTGCCGGACTTCAGCACGATCTTGATCGTGTGCTTACCGGCAGTCAGGGCAGACATAATATAGGCTTCGCCGCGGGTCGGGGCTGCCTTGGTGGAGGCGTTCTCTGCCTTCAGCTCGCCGTCAACATAGACGTCGATGACAGCGGAGCCGTCGTTGCCGCCCATAATTGCAAAGCCGCTGCCGTCCACCGTGAAGGTGAAGGAGGAGCCCGCAGTGCTGGAGACGGACATAGTGCGGTACCAGTTGTCAGCACTGCCACCGCCCGGGTTGTTGATGGCCCAGGTGCCATTGTAGGCAACGCCGTCGTCCTGGCCGTCGATCATGGCGGTAGCATACGGGATGCCGCCCTTGACGGTCTTGATCTCGAGGTTATCTGCATAGACCTGCGTCCAGTTGGAGCTGATCTTCACACGGCCCGAGAGCATCGGGTTGGCATCGGTATAGCTGGTGACCTTGTTGCCATCGATGTAGGCATACACGGTGTCGCCCAGGCCGACGAGCTTCAGGTTGTACTTGCCCTCAGCATTCTTGGTGACGGTGCCGCTGGCAATCTGCGTACCGATACGGTACAGCTTCCAGCTGCCTGCGCCGTTAATTTCCAGCGTGTAGCCGCTGTTGTTCCAGTTCATGCCGGTCTGGGCACGGATAGTCAGGCGCTCGTAGCGGCTAGCCTCTGCGCCCGGCAGGGTCACGTCAATGGAGGCGCTGTAATCCATCCAGCGCCAGTCGCCGACGATGGTCGCAGGGTCGCCGCCATTCCACTGGTTCACGCTGGAGTCATTCTCCTGCTTGAGCTGGCCGTTCTCAACGATCCACGCGCCGTGGGTGTCCAGCATATAGCGGGGCTCATTGCCGCGGGAAACCAGATAGTTCTCGGTGGTCTCCTTGCCGGTGGTGGCATTGTACACCGTAACGTCTTCCTCGTTGGTATACTCAAAGTTATCCGCGTAGAGGTAGTCGTCGGTGGTGTTCTGGTTTTTACCGGTGTAGTCGGTATCCAGCACGGTACGCTTCTCGGTCTGGATGTAGTCGCCGCTGCCGTCCTCAGTGGGGAAGCGCTCGGGCGTGGTGTCCAGCGTGGTCGCGGTCACGACGCTGTAGGCTGGCACGGTGACATAGGCGATGCCGTCCTCAATCTTGACATCCTCACCCTGCTTCAGGTAGTCGTCCGTGACGGTGGTCCAGATATGCAGCGCGTCGACGGAGAGGTTCAGGTCCGACGTCTTGATGGCGAAGGTTTTCTCGTTCTGGGTGTTGTTGATGAACACGGTGGAGAAGTTCGTCTTATCGGGGGCAGCCAGCGTCATGTAGCTGGCGTCGCCGTTGATACCGGCGGTCTGGTGCTCGTTGTCGCTGGAGCCGAAGGAGCCGTAGGTCGCGTTCGGCAGCACACGCCAGATGCCGTTTGTGTTGGTGTCGTTCTCCCAGCCGGTCTTGGCGAACTTGGTGATATGGCTCAGCATATAGAGCACGGGGTCATAATGGATGTAGCCGCTCCACGGATCGCGGGCGGACAGCAGTTCCTTATGGCCGTACTGGATGCCCTCATAGAAGGAACCAATCGCAGGCTGGAACATGTACATCGTGCGGCGGGAACCGACAAAGGCGTTGGGCAGGCTGTCCAGCAGGGCCAGCGGGCTCTGGTAGCCACCGATGGTGCCGGCACCGTACTCGGTGGTCTTGTTCTCCTGCAGCTCGGAATAGCCGAAGGTCGCGCAGCCCTCGCTGTACCAGACCTCCTTGTCGTCCACGTCCGCCATCTTGATGTAATCATCGGTGGCGTTGGTACGGTAGTGGAAGCCGATAGCATCGACGGCGTCGTACACGCCGGAATCACTGCGCATCAGGGGAACGATCTTCAGGCCCTTGTTCTCGTCAGAGGCGACGATTTTAATGTTGTTGTAGGCCTTCTTCGCTTCCTCGGTGAAATAGCTGGGGAAGTCGGTCTCGTTCTCCAGCGCGTTGGCGAAGTACTTGATGATCCCGCCGTCGGGGCTACCGGTCTCGTTCTTATCGGGATCGATGTAGTCGACGACATAGCCGTACTTCTCGTAGGCGTCGAAGATGGTTTCCTTATACCATTTATAAATGGCGGCGTACTTCTCGGTGCCGTCGGCCTTGGCCTTGACCCAGTTGGGATACTCCCAGCGCAGGATCGAGACCTTGACATTCGGGTTGATCTTCTTGGCGTCAGCAGCCATGACGAAACCCGGAGAACGAGAGGCGTCGGCCTCCTCATCCTCATAGCGCTTCGTGCAGGCCTCGGCGCCTGTGGAGTTGTTGCCGTCGTTGCCCATCTCCATCTTGATGTTGGAGAACAGCGGGTACTCGCCGCCGAACAGATACTGCATCATGGACCAGTAGGCCTGCGGATTCTCGGACTTGTAGTCCAGCAGCAGGTTGCTGGTGGAGTTGCCGTTCAGCATGCCCAGGCCCTTGTAGGTCCAGCCGTTGACGTTCTTGGCCGCGGCCTCCACGTCAGTGCCGGTGATGGAGACAACACCGTCCACATTAGCGGCGTTGTTCTTGGCCGCCAGGCGCTCTGCCGTGACTTTCTTGGCCTCATCCTCACTCATGGCCGTGCCCTGCACGACGATGTTGTCGTAAGAGCCGTTCATCAGGTAGCTTGTGCCGAAGGAACGGCAGATCAGAGCCTGCAGATCAGACTGGTCGCTGATCTTAAAGCCGATGTCGGCGATTTCCGCCGCCTTTTCGCCGTTCAGGTAGACAACGACTTTGCTGCCGCTTTCGGTTTCCTGATAGGTCAGCGCCATAGCGTTCCACTCGCCGCTCTTGGCACCGGCCAGATCAGCCTGGGCCGCACTGACGCCGCCGTTATTGGCACCGTAGCCAATCTTTCCCTGGCTGGTGAATACGTGCAGGCTCTGTCCATCCTTACCGATGGTGAACGCCGCCGCTTTGCCGTCATTGCCTGAGGCAAAGCTGACCTTCAAATCAGCCAGCAGCGTAAACTGCGCACGCTGGAAGTAGCTGGGTGCGTTGTTGATGGACGCATGGCCGCCGTTTTTGTTGTTCCAGGCGGTGCCGGTCAAGGTCAGGACCTTGCCGTAGCCGTTCAGCTCATCTTCCTCAAGAGAAATATCGGTCTTATTGCCGTCGGCCTGCGTCGTATACAGAGTCAGCAGACCGTCTTCCTCCTCCAGCACCTTGCCGAAGTTCTCGTTGTCGCCATCCACGGGCGTGTCGGGGGTCTCGGCGTCGCCGGTGCGCTCAATGGCCAGCCAGCTGACAGCGGGAGCTTTTTCGCCAGTCGTAGTAGCCGTCCAGGTCACGACCTGCTCGGAGGTGATCTCAAACTCGCCGGTCTTGGTGGTGACTGCGCCTTCGTTTTGCTTCGGAACAGAGGCATAAACCGTCGTGCCGTTATTGGTGGTCAGGCTCAGATCCATGGCACGGTCCTGGCCGCCCCACCACTCGCGGTGGGCCGTCGTGATCTTGTACTTACCGGCGGGCAGCGTGAACTTGTAGGAGAGTGTCTCCCCCTTCTCGTTGTTCTTGGCGTAGATGCCGGTGTAATCCTTGTCATCAATTTGAGGTACCTTATTGACCACATAGCCCTTCGTCTGAGCGTCGGTGTCCACCAGACCCCAGGTCGCGTCGCCCTGGTAGAACTGGTCGGACTTGCCGTTCAGCAGCTGGTCGCCCAGCAGCGCCTTGGCGGCTGCGTAGGCGGCAGTGGACTGAATATTGTCCATCTGGTCGTTGCCGGTAGCGGCCACGCTGTCGATGAAGTAAACGGTGTCTGCGGGGATGACCTCCACGGTGTACTCGTTGCCTGCCTTATCCTTTGCAGTGACGGTTGCATAGGGCTCTGCGAAGGTATTCGCGGTCACATTATCCGCCCAGTCGATTCCGGCAGGGACCACACCGACGTTTGTTGCGATGCGAGCCGCGGCGGTCTGAGGTGCAGCAGCCTCCTGCGCAGCGGGGGCTGCGGTCTCCTCGGCGGCAAGAGCCTCCTCAACAGGGGCATCCATCGGGGCGAGAGCTGCTTCCTCCGCAGGTGCTTCCTCGACAGGCGTCTCCTCAGTCGGGGCGTCCTCAGCAGGGGCCGGGGTCTCCTCGGCAGCAGACTCCTCCGCTGGGGTCTCTGTGGAGACTGCGTCCTCCGCCGGAGCCTCCTCGGCGGCAGGCGCAGCCTCCTGGACGACGGCAGCCACTGGCTGTTCGTCGGCCGCAAAGGCCTGCGTCGGGACCATGCTGGCCAGCATACCGACACAAAGAGCCGACGCGAGTACGCGCTTGCCCTTGTGCTGTGCTTTTCTCATAGTCTTCATCCTTTCTCTTTAAGCAGTGTGTGCATCATGCACAAATCTACTTTACAGTGGTTTACTACTATAATACAAGCCGCCAGTGTTTTCCCTCCATGTGATAATTCCCGTTCTTCCTGCACTTTTTCCCGCACTTTTCCCGCATTGCGCTTTCAAGTGGAATCATACAAATACTACATTTTTTACTTTGAAATTTACATGGAATTTATATGCCTGCTTTCTGTATACTTATATGTTAAAAGATATTTTCGTGGTAAACCGCAGACTTCTTTCGGTATTTTAATTTCTATAGGAGACACTTCCCGTAAAGAAAAGCGCCGCTATGCAATCTGCTCAGCAGCGTTTTTCATTATAGATATTTTGTGCAAATTTGTGTACCGCAGAATCTCCGCTATATTTCAGTTTTTGGTTCATCATTTTTAAAGAAGAGAACTACATATCGGCCAATTATAAAATTTTTGTATCCTCTCTACCGAAGCCCCTGATTGCGGGAGTAACCATAAATTGCAGGGGTTTCTTCCAGACGATGCTGCACTTCACAAAAGCCTTTCACAAATGAGCGAATTGCTTATTGAGAATCGAACTGCCTTAGCAACGGATGCACCGGTTGCCGTCCACAGCGAGATAAAATGGAAGCCTTAAAATCAAGTCGTCGAAATTACAATTCTTCGACGAAACAAATCGAGTAAGAGTCTCTTTTAACTAGAAAGCCGACCTCTCACACCACCGTGCGCACCGGTCTGTACATGTCGGTCCAACCGCATAAGTGCAAGGACTCGTAGTAGCGGAGGATACTAAAATATCCTGCTGCTGCGAGTCTTGCGTTTGTAATGGAACCCTTTAATACAGGACTACCGGCGATACGCCAATAACCCAGTCTGGAATTCCCCCACTGGTATACCCTGTCAGCCAGGACGCCCATCTGTCTCAAGTTGCCTACCTTCGTTTTGGACTTCTTCCACTGCTTCCACGGCCTACTATGTGTTTCTGTTCATCGGTTCAGGCGTTTGCCCGCCTGCATTTTTTCGCTGACCTCCGACTTCCTTCAGATTCCACCTCACGATGGACATCCTTGCCTTCGGCTAACACTTTCTACTGCCGAGGGCGTAGTGGTCTTTCACCACCTAGTTGTTGCCCATGCCGGGCGCACTAGAGTTACAACAAACGTCCTGAGATGGACAGTTTGTTCGGGATACAATGTACCTGCACCTGCCATCTGCTGCGTGCCCGTCTTGCCACTGCGGAGGAGGTTACCGCGCGGCGGAATCTCGCGTTCACCCCCTACGACTGCCATGGCAGCCACGGATTTTAAGATTGCAATACCAAAATAGGTGGCACCGAAACGCAGAGAATCATTACCATCAAGCGTACACTGAAGGATTTGCAGTTTTTATATTTGTTTCTTCCCGGCAAACTCATGGCAAGTACCGCTCGCTTATCATTCTTTTACCGTCATCATAATGCGTACCGTATTCAAGAGATGCCGAGCCATAATAGCAGCACTTGGGAAAATGAATCAGAACTGATTCACTTTTTCGTGTCAAGAATTTTGGATGAATCTAAACTGATTCACTCTGGAGCATATACGAATTTATATGGGTGTCCGGTTTGATTGTCCCCCCTTCTTGGGGTAGGTGCGTTTTGCTAGCATAGCATGTGGTCATCCACATGCACATTTCTGGGGCGTACCCCAGACCCCCGGCACAGTTCTTGCGTGACGATAGTGACGCTGATGACGCTCGTGACGCTGTTTTTAGGACATCCCTATACCATATCCCAGATTCAGCGTCATTAGCGTCATCTGCGTCATTTGGATTCTGTGCTTTTCGTAGCATCGTTTTTTCACTTAAGTTATCAATAGGAACATACGCGTCATTTTACTATAATCATGACGGTGATGACGATGATGACGGTGTTCGTGGGATAGGGTAAAGGGGTATATCAAAAACATCGTCATCACCGTCAGTATCGTCATTCTACAGGCAAGCCGTTTTAATCTGCGGCTTGCCTGTT
>NZ_FUYF01000020.1 GCF_900167555.1 Gemmiger formicilis
GCTGGGTATGGCCCGGTAGTTCAGTTGGTTAGAACGCTAGCCTGTCACGCTAGAGGTCGTCAGTTCGAGCCTGATTCGGGTCGCCATACGCTGCTATAGCTCAGTTGGTAGAGCGCATCCTTGGTAAGGATGAGGTCAGCAGTTCAAATCTGCTTAGCAGCTCCAGCGCTGATGCCCACAGTGCAAGATACGCATTGTGGGCATCATTAGTATAGGGGCATAGCTCAGTTGGTAGAGCAGCGGTCTCCAAAACCGCGTGCCGAGGGTTCGAATCCTTCTACCCCTGCCAAAAGCCGCTTATCTCGTTTGAGGTAAGCGGCTTTTTGTTTTTTGCTGCGTTGTAGGGACTGGGCATGTGCGGCGGGCGGGTTGGCGGGAGCGACCCGACCACGGCTGGCATCTGGAATGCCAAACAGGCGTTTACTTACAATGCGCCGAAAAAAGAGGATGTGGACTGATCCACATCCTCTAAAACAAAAACAAATCCGAAACAATGCTTCACAAAGAAGATTGAGTTCGGATTTGCACAATATGGTGGAGCTGACGGGAGTCGAACCCGTGTCCGAAAAGAAATCAGTTAGAGTATCTCCGGGCGCAGTGTGTTTATTAAATTTCCCTTGGTGCGGGCGAGCACACACGCACTACACCTTGGTAGCTTCATAAGTTCATGCCGGGCCGCAAAGCTTAAGCCCGTTCACGTTCAGTACCTAATCGACGCCCTGACCCCATGCGGTACTAACACGGGCAGGACGGCAGCGCCTAATTAGGCAGCTACGGCAACAGGATAATTGTTGTCAGTTAATTTAAGTTGGCGCTTTTATCGTGGGTCACCGCCACGGCCCGCTGCTCACGCCTCTCTCTCCCCGTCGAAACCATTACAGCCCCGTATATTCGGCAGGCAAGCCCACCGGGAAAGTGAAGTAGAAACAACTTATCGCTGCGTTTTGAGTGCGCGGTCAATGTCGCGCTTGGCGTCGCGCGCCGCAGCAGACGCACGCTTGTCATACAGCTTTTTGCCCTTGCACAGGCCCAGCTCCAGCTTGACGCGCCCTTTTTTAAAGTAAAGAGAGAGCGGCACCAGCGTGTAGCCCTGTAGCTTGATCTGCTGCCCCAGACGGCGGATCTCCGCCTTGTGTGCCAGCAAACGCCGCGGGCGGCGCGGGTCCTTGTTGAAGATGTTGCCCTGCTCATAGGGGCTGATGTGGATGCCCTTGGCGATCAGCTCGCCGTCATCGATGTCTGCCCAGGAATCCTTCAGGTTGACCCCTCCGGCGCGCAGGCTCTTGACCTCGGTGCCTACCAGCTCGATGCCTGTTTCCAGTGCCTCGATGACAAAGTATTCGTGGCGCACCTCACGGTTGACGGCAATCATTTTTTTCCCACACTTGTCCTCTGCCATGGGGCACACCTCCTTTGCTATTATGGTAGGATATTAAGTATAGCGCACCTGCGCGGGAAAGTCAAGCATCCGCCGTCGGATTTATGCAGCACTTTGCGCGGAAAAATACAAAAATTATATTTTTTGCAAAACCCTGTTGACATTCTCCTCCATATCCGCTATAATAATAAAGCTGATTCGAGATAGCCCGGTTGACCGGGTGTAGCGCAGTTTGGTAGCGCGCTTGAATGGGGTTCAAGAGGCCGTGAGTTCGACTCTCGCCACTCGGACCAAAGATGGCTGTCAAGGTCAGCAGGAGCGTCAAATCCGAAAGGATTTGGCGCTTTTTTGTTTTTTTACGGCTTCAAACGCGGCAGCGCTTGCTCCAAACCGTTGGCGATGGAACGCTTGCGGCGTATGTCCAGATGGCCGTAGATGTTCGCGGTCATCTTGATGTCCGAGTGACCGAGCCACTCCTGCACGTCCTTCAGGCCGTAGCCCTCCGACAGCAGCATGCTGGCGCAGGTGTGGCGCAGGTCGTGGAACCGGATATGGGGCAGGTCGTACTTCTTCAGCAACTTGTGGAAGGTGTGGCTCACATAATCGGGGGAGTAGGGGTGCCCGTCCTCCCAGGTGAACACATAGTCGTTGTCTATGTAGTCCTTGCCGAAGTGGTTTCGGTAGATTTGTTCCTGTTGAAGCAGGATTTTGAACAGCCGCACCGCATCGTCGGTCAGGGGAAAGCTGCGGAAGCTGGATGCGTTCTTCGTCTTGTTCTTCTCCACGACCTTCGTGACCCGGGCCACGGTGTGCCGTATGGTCAGCGTTTGCATCGCAAAGTTGATGCTGTCCCATTTCAGCCCAAGTACCTCGCTGCGGCGCAGGCCGTACAGCGCGGTGACATAGATGATAGGGTAGAGGCGCTCGTTTTTGACGGCGGTCAGCAGGTCTCGCATCTGCGCTTCGGTGTAGAACGTACCGGTAAACTGTGCTGCGTGGGGCATGACGACCAAATCGGCAGGGTTTGTCTGGATCAGACCGTCCCTCTGCGCCAATTTGAGCGTCTGATTGAGCACGTTCTTGTGCTGGCGCAAGCTAACCGCTGACAGGCCGCCATGGCCGTCAGAGCGCCCGAATTTGGCCTTTACGTTGATGTAGGTCTGCAGCGTCTCGCCGTCAACATCACACAGCCGGATTTGCAGGTCATCGAAGTAGGGGAGGATGTGCGCTCGGGCCTGTACCTCGTAGCCCTGATAAGTGACCTCGTCCACACGATGCCGGACATCCTCCAGCCAGCGGCGCACAGCGTCACTGAAAAGCATATCAGGAGGAACTTCCTGTTCAGGCTTTTCGCCGAGCATATCAAGCATGAGCTGCCTGGCTTTGCCCTCGTTTCCTGTTACTGACAGACCTGTGGAAACCCAGGTCTGATTTTTTTTGCCATCTGTCGTATGCGTGAGCACGACATAATATTTGTCGTTTTTTACGCGCAAGCTGGCTGTCATGAGAAGGGCCTCCCAAAGCGTTGTGGCATAAGACTGCACCTCCAAGATTCGACTGTCGGGACGGGGCGTTTTCCTTGTCCGCAAAACCAGTATACTACAATCGTTACGATTTCAAAAATGTACGAATGGAACCAATATGGCGGCACAGCAATGCCGTGAAAGCAGGTACTTTCACGGCATAATCTGCTGGGTGATGGAGGTCAGAATCGCACCCCACTTGCGGGCGCGGCTGGACAGCTGAAAGTAAAAGTCCGTGCAGTCCTTGTTGCCCAACAGCTGCTGGAACTCGTCGGTAAACACCCATGTGCGGCGTCCCAACACGCGGTTCCGAGTGATGCGGTTCCAAACCTGATCCAGCACTGTCAGCATGCCGATAGACTGCATCGACTTGCCCAGCTTGACCGTATTAAAGCAGATGCAATGATTCTGCACGTTCACATTGGTCTGGTGGGCAAACAGGTCCATGGAGCCACTTACATATAGCTTCAACGCTGTAAGCAGTGGCTTGACTTCCTCTCCCTGTAGCGCAAGATTTCTATAAAAGTCGTGCAGCGTTGGCATTTCCTCGCGCTTGGGATTTGCCATATAGCGCTGGTAGGTCAGGCCGGCAGCTACATCAATAAAGGTACGTTCCTGCGGCGACAATTCAGAGCTGTGTAGAATGAGCTGGCAGAAATTCTGCAAGAACTGACTTTTCAGTCGGATGGGGTCCTCGTCATCACCGTAATCTTCCGTGATGTCCATGGGATTGATATGGGAGGGGCTGGACGCGGAAATGTCAATCACTACGCCACCCATGGCTGTAACGAGATGCGTGTACTCCTGTTCTGGGTCGATGAGAACAATATCATCATCTGGCCAGCGAAGCATGATATTGGTGACCATCTGCATTACGGAGAAAGACTTGCCGTAGCCCGTCATACCCAGTACCATACCGGCAGGGGCGGGCAGCAGCTTGCGGTTACACAGTATCAGATTCTTACTGCGGGCGTTGATGCCCTCGTACAGTCCGCCCGGCTGGAACAGTTCCTGTGTGGTGAACGGCACATAGATGGCCGTGCTGACGGTTTCCAGCGTGCGCTCCAACCCGAGCCATTTCTTGCCAAGCGGCAGCATACTGTTCATGGCGTTGCGCTGCTCATACAAAATGCTGTCAAAGCGGCAGGTCTGTTGCTGTACGGTGCTGCAAATGCGCCGCACGCGCTCGTCCAACTGTGCATTGGAATCGCCATAGGTGTGAATGAGGATGCAGACTTTGAAGATTTTTTGGTTTTTGGTTGTAATGTCATCCATCATCTGCTCTGTGTGGTGCATTTTGGATTTCAGATCATAGCTCACGGCGATGCTGGCAGGCATGTTTCGCTCGCGTGCTTTGGCAATGGCATCGTATTCTTCCTTGTGCATATAGGCCAGCTTTTTCTCAATTTCCTGGACGGCTTCTGCCTGGTCCATAGCGTCAACATGCATTGTGATGACGTGGTCAAACGGAAGCTCGGACAGCATAGAGAACAAACCGTTCTTCATTTCCGGTGCTATGCCCCGCAGATACATTGTCTTGCCGATTTTGTCGCCAAACTGATAACGGTCACGGTAAACGGCGCGCGAGTCGTCATGCTCCGGGTGCCAGTTGTAAGAGCTGGGTGAAATAAAATCCTTCGTGGTAAGATCGTCCTCAGCCAGCAGCCAGTCATAGGAAAAGTTCATTTCCTCATTGGGCCGCATGATGCCTTGTAACAGGCTCAGACGTTCGATGCCGGACAAGATGCGTGTACTGCTGCCCATGCGTTTGAAATGATCGGCAATGTCGGCAGCACGGTTCTCCAACTGCTCTTTCGCCTGCTGGTAGTTTTCGGCGTGCAGGCTGAAAGTAACATACTTTTCACGAATCAAGCCGTTCTGACCGCGCAGTGCTTTCTCAGCTACCACTTGGTTCATCTCCTTGGCATACTGGTCACGGTCATCTCCACACAAGGGCAAAAAGGTGTCACAGCGAAACTGCTCCTCGTCCATGCTGCGGGTGACAAGGTTGATTTCCAGATGCAGCGAGGGATCGAAGTGGTTCAAAAACTCACTGTATTTCGTAAAAATGTTCTTTTGCTCTTCCAACATAGCGATTTGAAAGTTCACATCGGTGAACGCCATCGTCATCGAGAAAAGCCCCGGCTCCACCTCGCAGATGCCATCCTGCGACATACTCAGGTATTGCAGGCAGTCACTGGCTTTCTGTGGCGCTTTGCGTGCGGCAATGCGCTTTTTTGCATGTTTTTCGGCTTTCTTTAACTGCTTTGCGTGCTGCCGCAGTTCTTTGGCGGCTTTCCTTTTTTCTCGTTTTAACGATTTCTCCTGTGCGCGCAAAGACTCCAACACACTCGGCTCGATGGGCAAGTCGGCGTGCTTTTTTGGTAAAAACATAATTTTTCTCCTGACGGGGGCAGACTGCGACCTCGGCGGGGCCGCAGTACCATGCCCAGTAGATTTTTACAAGCTTTTCAAACGGATACCCGTTATGGCTGATAAAGCCCAGCCCAAGAAAGGGTAAGACTTCTACCATAACAATGTAGGAAACCAGCTGAATATCCAGCTGAAGCCATTGCAGACAAACGAAGCAGCTTGCTATGGCCAGCACGGCAGCGACACCAAAGCAGGCCAGCTGACGCAGTGAAAGCCCGAGAAAGAATTTCTCGTGATATTCCGTGATTTCGAGATTGGTTTTTGTTGAGAGCATAGGTGAACTCCTCCATTAAATGGCGCTGGTGATGGCTTTGGTGAATCGTCCGCTCATAAACACGGCCACCAGCAGAATAACGGATTTGCCCAGCATGGCCCAGGCCTGCTCGGTAATGTCACCGCCACTGCCCAATGAAGCTGTCAGGGCAGGGTAGAAGCCAATGACAAGATAGAGAACGGCCCCTTGCAGCGCCACCGCCATGTAGTTTTTCAGGAAGTTTACAGCAATACCATGTAGCTCCCGATAGCAGAGCGTGGCAATTGGCAGGGAAGCCAGGGCATTATAAACGTACAGCTCAATGAAGCGGGCCGCAACGATGGTATTGATCACAATGTTGACAAGACGCAGCATCCAGCTTACGACCATAAGCTCCATGGCCACAGGCATATTACCGATGCCGCCCGGCAGTGCTCTGATTGCGTTTTCGATGTCGACCTCGGTGTTGACCTGTCCGCTGCCCACATAACCGGCTATGCCGTTTGTCACCGTAGCCGCTACCTCAAACATCGCATTTAGAATTTCCGTGGAGTGTAGAACAGCCCAGCGGCAAAGCGTGATTTTCAGCATGACCAGCGCCACCTGCTGAATCGTAAAAGCTGTGCTGCCGCCGTTCATGGCTATGGTCTGGGTGAAATTGTACAGTTCCAAAACCATAAAAAGTGCCAGAACGGTAAGTGCAATCGGCATGACTACGCCGGAGCTGATAGAATCTGCATAGCCGGCCAGTGTGCTGTTCCAATCGGTCAGACTGCTCAGCAGACCGGAGTTCTGCCCCATAGCATTTACGGTGGCCGAAATACCCGCCAGTTGGCTTCGTATCGTATCCTCAAAAATAGCGCATACCTCCTATCAGCTGACCGTCAGTGTGCCAAAGTAGGTGGCAACGGCAATAATCAGAACACCGCCAGCAATCGACCAGGCACCGCTGCTGATGCCGGGGCCGTTATGGTCCTTCAGGTTAGTGCCCAGCGTGACTGCGCCAAACAGCAGCAGCAGACCACCTGCAAAATTGACAACATTCGTGATAAGAGAAGTGATTGTAGATACCATTTCCATATAGGTTTCCTTCTTTCTGTTTATGTGTCAGACTCGTCATCGTCGAGTTCTATGTTGTTGATTTCCTGCACATTTTTCATAAAGGCTGCAAAGTTATTTTCTGCGCGCCTCTCGTAGTCGAAGGGATAATACCCCTCTTTTTCTACCAATGCGTAATTAGGGTGCTTTTTAAGATCAAACTTGTAAGAGTAAAATGGCACAACACCGGAAATCATCAATAAGCAACGATTTCGCGGCATGGTGCGTATTTCTTCCGGTGTCATCAGATCACGGCTGGCTACTTGATAGTTCTTGGAAAAGGAGCCCTGTGCGCCGAGATTCTCTGTGGTGTTCAGCACATCGATGGTCCGTTTGCCCAGCTGTTTACCGAAGAACTCCAGCGACTCCGGGTTATTGCCGCCGCCAAGCACAAGCTCTGAATCACAGTTTTCCAGAATCGTGCCCCAGTCATCACCGTACTGAGATTTTAGCTGTGCGATTGACTGGTAAATCAGGGTACATCCGATATTTCGGCTGCGGATGGTGCTGATCAGAATCTGGAAGTCCGGAATCATGCCGATGTTCGGAAACTCATCTAAGAGAAACCGCACATGGCGAGGCAGGCAATGATCTTCACGATTGTTTGCGGTATGCACAAGAATCTGAAAGCACTGCTGGAACATGACCGCTGCCAAAAAGTTATAGGCTGTGGTGGTGTCTGGTGTGACAACGAACAGCGCCACCTTTTTGTCGCTGGCCAGCTCTTCCAGGTGAATGGTGTCATCCTCGCAGATCTTCATGATGGAAGGAATATTGAACGCACTCATACGCATACCGAGAGATACATCAATACTCTGTGCGGTTTTGTCCGGTGCCATATGGTACAGTCCATATTGGCGCGCTGCGAATGACGCAGGCTTTTCCATAGCCAGGTCTTCGAATATATCGTCCAACTGGCTGCGTCCCTGTGGTCCGTAACGATGTTGCATCAGCACAAAAAGTTCCATCACGCTGTTCATATTGTGCATCTCAGGTGGTTGCTCAAAATACACATAGGCAAGCAGCGCTTCCAGCAGTGAAGTAGAGCCTTCTTCCCATATCGGGTCGGCTGTGTTTTTCTGCCGCGGGTCCTCTTTCATATTTTTGATAAGATTCTTGGCAACAACCACAATGTCATCCGTGTCATGGATATACGCAAACGGATTGTAGTGGTCGGACTTGTCACGGTCCTTCAGGTTGAACACTTTCACATCATACCCTTGCGATAACAGGACATTTCCGTAGGTGTCAAGCAGTTCGCCCTTCGGATCACTGAGTACATAATTGCTGTTAAACTGCAGCAGCTGCGGGCCGGCTACGCTGTAGCTCTTGCCGGAGCCGGAGGGACCAAACACGATGATATTCTTGTTGCGGTTATAGTTGTTCTCCGCTGTTACCGGCATCTTCATGGCAAGGCTCAGGGACTCTGTGGCCGTCAGGGGGATGTTCTCACTTGCCTTTTCATGGAGAAACGGCGCAATGTCCGCCGCTGTACCCCAGCGGGCGCTGCCGTACTCCTTCTGCGGCACCAGCCGATGACCGCTGTACTTTATGCAGAGGTAAGCAAGACCCGCCAGCAGAATAGCCCCAACACCGCAGCCTACAGGAATCGGCGCAGAAGACAGTTGCAAGGGATGAAGTACAATTTTGCCAAGATTTACCGCGGCGGCCAGCCTTTGAGTGACCGTTCCGGCAGCCGATACATAGAGAACCCCAACCCGGTTGCCAAGCCAAAAGCAGCCCAGACTTGCAGCAAGACAGATCAGAATTTGCTTTGTGCGCTGTTCCTTCATAGCCGCTCACCTCGCTCCTGCGCCGGCGGCGGGCGGTGCTGGTTCAGCTCCTTCGTGCGCTGCATAGCCCGTTCGGACAACTCCTGCAGCAGACTGGTGGGACGTTCCTTGCCGCGCGCAGCAATGCAGTTTTCAATGGCGGTCTGGATGCGGTCCACGTCCTGCCCCTTGAACCACAGGTTCAACTGCCCGGTGTCCTTGTCCTTGGTAATGGCAAAGTCCACCGAGTATTCCTTGAGCTGCCGCCTGACATAGGGCAGTGTCTTGTCGTTCAGCTCCACCGAAGCGAGAGCCTGCGACTGCCGGTTCAGTGATTGAATTGATTGCTGCCCATACTGCCGCGCTTGCAGCATACTGGCAACCGCCTGCAATATCCCAAAGATGCCCTGCCCGGCAAGCTTGGCTGCGTTGATTTGCACCCGGATGGCCGTTTCTTCTACCATGCGGTATCACCTTCGCTTTCTCCGCAATAAAATTTCAGCCTCACCACGGCAGCGGAACGCCGGTGCGTTGGGCGTATGCTTCGATTCTTTTTCCCAACCTGTATTGCTGCAAGCGGTCCGGCAGGCTGTATTCCAGTGTGCGGATTTTTACATGGTGATTCATTGCGCACTTGAAAAAGGCGTACAGGTACCGCTCCTTGCCGCTGATCTGCCGCATACGGCTGACATACACGCAGTCGACCTTGCCGTCCTTGATACTGCGCAGCATACTCTGATACCCATCACGCAGCGGGCCGTGCCCTTTATAATCGATGCTGCCGCCGACTACCGTCCAGCCGTCGTCACCGGCCTGCCTGCAGCAGGCATCGTAGCTCGCGCGGGTCGCCGCGCAGTCACCGGGAATGCGCGCATACACCCATGCACGGGGCAATTTTTCTTGATTTGGCATTATCTCTCTACCTCCAGCTCTTGGTCATAAAAACTCAATTGCTCGCCTTCTAAACGGAACCGCAGGTCCAGCTCGGCAAATGTGAAATTACGATTGAAGCGTTCCGTCGCCTTATTTGGTGTATCCTGCAATTCCAGCATCAGCTGCCACAAGTCAGGATGCGCCCGGTACAGATGCCGCAGCTCGGTCATGGATGCGTTGGGACAGAACCAGCACCCGCCGCGGTGGCTGTACTCATACAGCGGCGACAGCAGCCCCTCCTGCCTGCACATGGCAAATGCATCCTGCTCTGTCACGCCGTACTTTGCCATAAGGGAAACCTGGTCAGGCTTTAGCCGCTCCAGTCTGATCGGTTCATCCGCGGCAAGACCTAAATAGGAAACCGTACCCGGCGGCAAACTCTCTTTATAGGCTTCCAGTGGCGGAACCTTGCAATCTCGTTGAATTGCACAGCGCCCAGCCAGCGGAAAAGCGGCAAGCTTTCCCTGTGCATTGCCGCGGCTCACCACATGGTAAAAGCAATCCAGATACGTCTTTTCAGCGTGCAAAACTCTTGTGGGGATACCGCGCTTTTCAAAGTACGGAATTGCGGTTTCATAGATAAACTGGGTATGCTCGGGCAGCTCGCCGGATATCTCCTTGCTGAACATGACCTCAGTGTATATGATTTCGTCCAGCGGTTCGCCATGCTGCAAGGCCAGCAGTGCTGTTGCATTGCTGTCTTTGCCGAAGCTCGAACAGATGATATGTTTCATGTCATTCACCAATAAAAATAGGGCGGCCCGCGAGAGTCGCCCATACCATGTACGTGTTTCATAGATTTTTAGTGCTCGCTCTCATCCGGTTTGGATTTGCGGCGCTTGTATGCAAAAATTCCGAAGCCGACGATAGACCCAAATACCGCTGCCGAAAGCAGCGCAAACGGGAAACCATCGCCCGTTTGGGGAATGACCGGCATCGGCGCAGGCGTTGTCGTGGGCGTGCTTGCCGGTGCAGGGGCAGGCGTAGGCGTGCTGTTCGGCGTCGGCTGCGGCGTATTGCTCGGCGTGTCCTCATGCGGTGTTTCCTCGGGGATGCGTGCATCCTTCATAACGACAGTCTGAAGCTCACCGGTGGGCAGCACGGTAAAGGCAATGCTTTCCGCAAGCTGATAGCCATTGGGGGCGGCAATCTCCGTCAGCGTATAGTCACCGGCAGGCAGCTTTTCAATATAGTGGGGCTTGTCCTCGGAAACCCACTGTGCAACCATGTTGCCGTCCGTATCCTTGATGACCAGCTCAGCGCCGGGCAGCTCTTTACCCGTGGCAATGTCAACCTTGGAGATTTGTACCCTGGTAATGTCATCTTTCATGATCACCGTGGCATCGTCCAGCAGCTCCCATTCCTCCCAGGGAATGATCCAGAGCTTCTTTTTATCCTTCAGATAATAGACGTCAGCCTCATCCAGTTCATGGCTGTCAGCATCTGTTTTGCGTTCCAGACGGAACACAATATCGTCTGCAACGGCATACCCACCAGCAGGCCGCATTTCCGTCAGCGTGTATTCTTCGTCAAAATGCAACCCCGTCACACGGTGCGGCGTGTCGGTGGATACCCAGGTGTCAACAACGTTGTCCTTCGTATCCTTGATGATCAGCGTCGCACCGGGCAGTTCTTCGCCGTTGGTCAAATCTCGCTTACTCACCCACATTTCAGTAGGCGTGTTGACGCAGGTGCTGTCCAGCACCTGCAGGATTTCGCCGTCATAGGTGAAGGTGACATCCATCTCTGCATCGTTGAGATAGTATCCCTGCGGGGCGCGCAGCTCGCGGATAAAGTAATTGCCGCTGTTGGTCGAGGCATCCAGTCGGTCACTCTGGCCGTACCACTCACCGCGGATGGGAACATCGCAGTTGAAATAGGTGTAGCCGTCCGCAACGGTCTCGGGACTGGTACAGATCAAATCACCGGCAGAGAACAGCTTGTTACCGTCCATGTCGTAGATGTCATCACGGGTGTACAGGTTGAACACAGCACCAGCCAGATATTTGCCGGTTTCCTGATTGATCTTGTACACACCCACGCGAGCATGCTCACGGTCATTGTAGAAACCAAGGGTCTGCTGTTCAGCCAGTTCCGCAGAGGCTTCCGATGCGCGTACAACATCAAAATACTGTTCATTGTCGCCATTTTTGACGATGCTCTTTGCCATGACTACATCGTTCAGCTGATTATCCCAAGAAAAAGTCACATCATAGCTGTCCGTAGTACCAACATAGCCGTAGGGCGGCTTAGTTTCCTCCACATGGTAGCTGCCCAGCGGCAGGGTAATACTGACCTCGCCGAGCGTGCCGTCGTGGATGGCCGACAGAAAATCATAGGTCGCCTTGGTGCGGGACGGTGCAAACACAGCAGTGTCTGCACTGCCGTCACCGGTGGTAACAACCGCTACCACGTCGCCCTTGGCATACCAGAGCGTTCGGCTGCCGTTGGCATCCAGCTGGCGGTCCTGCGTGTAGATGTCCTCGGCAGCCGTAATGGTGTATTCCGCACCGGCCAGCGGGCGCAGCGTATAGACAAAGTCGGAATCGGCCTCGCCGGTCATCCAGGGGTCAATCAAATCGTTGGTTTCAATCTTTCCGGTCAAGGTCTCGCCGGTCTTACGGATAGTCAGTTTGCCCAGCGTTTCCTCATTCCAGTAGTCCTCACCAATGACAAGCGTATCCATGCCGTCCTCATTGTCGTCGACGGTGGCCTTGTAGATGCGGTCCGTGGAAATATCGAAATCGACATAGTAGTTGCCGCTGTCAGCCCACTCGTTGTAGAATCCGTTCGGACCGACAGTCTCCACAATGCGGTATTTGCCCAGTGGCAGCTTTTCAGGCAGGGTCAGGATACCTTCCTCGTTGGTGTAGAAGGTATCCACGTTCTTGGTCAGATGCCCGTTTACCGTGTCCGTCATCGTGACCAGCTTGGGCTTCCCGTTTTCCAGCCGATAGTTGCCGTTGTCATCCAGCCAATAGATCTGGAAGGCTGTGTTCGGCAGCAGGACCGGTTTGCCGGTTTCCGTATCGAGTTTCGTGATTTTTAAATACACTTCAATCTCCTCATCCAGTACCGTAAATTTCTGATAGGAATCCGATGCTTTCATCACACTGTCCTTCGGCGTGGCCATCGCGCCCCAGGGGTTGTTGTCCTGCTCGGGGTCGATGCTGACCAGGAACGGCTCTGCCTGGAACAAATCGTGCGGCGTCGTGGTCTCCACGACCAGATAGGTGCCGTAGGAAAGCCCCTGCACGCGAATGTCGCCGGAATCATTGCTGAAGATCTCGGCCAGCTGATACTCATTGGCACGCCCCGTGGGCTGCCAGCCATAACCCTTGCCGTTCTTGTTGTCACCTGACGCGGTCAGCGTCCTGTTATAGGCGGCAATTTCATCGGCGTTGACCTCGTAGGTCTTGGCAATGGCCTGCGTCTCACCGGAGAAATCCCACTTGGGGTGCTCGTTGTCGTATTCCTTATTGATATAGGCATCCAGAATGCTTTGCAGAGTGTAGCTTCCGGTGCGGGTCTGGTCAAACTGCTCGACCTTGGACAAGTCGGACACAAGATAGAAGGTGAAGCCTGCGCCCTCCAGCTCCAGTCCATTGGACTGCCCGCTGGAGGATACGACCTTGCTGATCTCCACATTGCCCTTCGCGACCTGATCCTGACTTTCGGTCAGGCCGCTGTCCTTATGGATGTGGTAGTTGCCGTTGTAGGTCGCGGTATCACTGGCAAAGGTGGTTTTCTCCACATACCAGCCCTCGTCTGCATAGCTGGGCGTGATGTAGTAGTTGTGCTCGTCGCAGAGATACCCGGGCGCATAGGACAGGTAATAGGCATCGTAGGTCCAGGTGCCGTCCAGAGCCTTGCTTTTGGAGATGGTGCTGAACTGGTTCTTGTATACCCAATCTGTATACTGCCCGTTGCTGGCTGCCAGCGCGGCAACCTGCCCGGTAGCTGCCTTGGTGCGGCTGTCCACCGTAGGATAGGTGCCGGAAACAGCAAGAGCGCCCTCACGCAGCGGAATGACCGTGCCGGTGGAGCGCTCTACTACATAATATTTTCCGAGGTACAGGTTGGAGAAGGTCAGCCAGCCGTCCTCGATTTTTGCACTGGCTACGAGATTGTCCTTTTTCAGCACGGGTAGATAATCGCTGATCCACTGCCCGCTGTTGTCACGAATCGTAGTGTGCCAGAGGGGATTGCCGTTGGAATCTATGATTTTGGAATAGTCCACGACGCCGGTCACACCATCAGGGTGGGTAATATCCTCGGCGGCGTACAGGTCGTACACTGCGCCGTCCAGCACGGCATTGCCGTGAGCAGCGTCGCCTGTCACATACCGCTGTGCATCCAAATCAACCTTAGAGATGCTGATTTCGCCCAGCGTGCGGTCATTCTTCATGATGCCGTCCGCCGCCGTGGTGGTGTAGTCGTCCTCATTGGCAGCCTTGCCGCTGGCATCGGTGGTATAGCTCCGGGAGGCATCCTTGGGGGAGTCATAGATGGTGACGGTGGTTTCTACGCCGCCGCTGGTCACCAGCTTTGTGCCGCCCCTATCGCCAGCGGCAATGTCGGCATTGTAGTTACCATTGCCCAACCACAGGACAGAATTGTTGTTGTCAGCCGTAATTTCCACATAGTAGGCGCGCTTGCCCAGTGCTGTGCCCGCCGTGCCGGGATGGTCAATGTCTGTCCAGTCGCCGAAATACCCTGCGGGGGCCTTCGTCTCCACAAGGATGAACCTGCCCTCATTGCGCTGCGTGTAGTACAGTGTATGGCGCATCGTGTCGTTTGTGGCGTAGGCGGCGCTGTTGATGACGGCATAGGTGCCGTCACCCTGGCGCTGAATGCTGTAGGTGTTGTAGCCGCCCGTGGGCTGGTATTTGCCGGTCACGACGTCCCACTGGTAGATTTCATACCGGGCATCGCCTGCAATCTGGTTGCCGGTCTCACTGTCCGTCTTTTTGACGTTGATCTGCAGTGACCACTCAGCATTGCGCATCTCGTAGGCATTGTTGGAATTGGCCGGTACTGTAATGGTCTGGTGACTGCCGTTGCTGCCCCAGTAGGATTCAAAACCGTAGGGGATGGTGACTTCGTCATAACGGAACTGTAAAGATGCAAGCTGTGCCTGCGCGCTGGCAATAGCATTATTTACAGCGCTCTGTGCTTCTGCCTGAATGGCGGCAACCGCAGAATCTCGCTCGCTGTTGGCGGCTGCGTCTGCAGCTTCTTTCGTAGTATAGGGGCCGACGCTGCCACTGCGGCCATCTACGGTCTTGGATACAGTGTAATGCACAGACCAGCTGGCAGATGCTGCACCGCCGTTATTCTGGTAATTGTCGTCGTTGGTGTGGCCGCCTGTAGTGACGGTCTGCACACCGGCAGGGGAGATGCTCCAGCTGCCGCCGTCAATTGTTCCAGACTTGGTGATAGGCTCGATTTCAATCGTGGCACCGTCAACCTTTTCCAGCGTTTTCAGCTGGATCTTATCGGTGGTGATACCATAGGTCAGATCTACGGTGCCGCTGGCGGACTGTGCAGGGGCTTCCCAACTGGCATAATACTCCTGTACGACAGGCTTCGGCTCTTCCGTTTCCTCCTCACTGATTTCAGGGCCAATCAGGGCAACGGTCTGCCAACCGCTGCGCGCAGGGGTATAAATGTAGGTGTAGTAGCCGCGGGGCTTTGCATAGGCAACAGCGCCGTCCAGCAGGGCCTGCGCGGATTCCAGATAGATTTTTGCAGCAGTGCTCTCGGGATAATTTTCAATCAGCCACAGCTGGGTATCATCATAAATCGTGTAGCAGAAATCCAAAAGAGAGATTTCTTCAGTATCTTCTGCAGAAAAAGCGACGGGCGTATCGGGCAGCAATTCCATAGAGAGCTGGTCCAGACCGCCCCAGATGCGGTACTGGTTGCCGTAGTGGTCACCGGGAATGCACTGATCTGCGCTGACCAGAGAAGTGTTCGTATAAGTGTACGGCGGACAACCCTTGGGCTGGCCGTTGGCACCGTGGGTGCAGCAGTAGGCTTCCTCGCCATTGAACCAGATCAGCCAGGTGCCATTGACCTTCTCGACCTTGGTGATTTTACCGCTGGTAACGGCAGGCGTGGGACGCTCGGCGTAGGCGGCGACGTCTGTAGTTTCTGCGAACGGTGCGGCCATGGTGCGGCTGCGGTCAATTACAATGTGCAGCGCTTTCGTCAGCGTACTGCCATCCGGGGCAGTGTAGACAAGCTGCGCGGAAAAGTCGGCATCTGCCTGTACATACAGACCCATAACCGCGGCGGACGTTTCGGTATACTCGCTATGCACAAGGCTGCTGCGCGTAGCCTCATCGGCGGGAGCACCGTAGAAGTCCAGCACCGTCACTTCGTTGGGAAGTACCACATCCAGACTGCTGCCGTCTGCAGGGTATTCCACCTGTGCAAGAATGGGCGCAACGGTATAGTCGGTGCCCTCCAGCAACGGAGCCATCATCGTCAGGTCGTCGCCGTTCAGGGTGTCTGCACTCAGGTAACTGTCTGTGCTTTCCTCCAACTGGTAATCCAGCCAGGCGGAAATGCCGATTTTTGTTTCACCCGTGGCAACAGGCAAGCCCTGGCTGCCCATATAGGAACCAGTCGGCGCATCTGGTAAGTCTGTGTACAAAACAGCGCCGTCGAAGGTATAGTCGGTGGATGTCTCCACCGGCGCATCCTCGTCGGCGATTTGGGTAACCATAAGTGTTTCGCTGTCCTCGGGGGTATTTTCACCTGGGTCTGGATCGCTTTCATCAGTTTGCGGTGCATCCGGTGTGACGTTTTTGTTGTCCTGCACCACGATAGGCGTACCATCTGCATCGGCCTGTAGTGCCTCCGCAAACGCCCCAGAGGGGAACATGGAACAGCACATCATGGCTGCCATACATAAGGCTACTACGCGCTGCTTGAGCTTGAACTTGTGACTCATTGAACAGGATTCCTTTCTATGTGCAAAATTATCTATATAAAAAGTGCCTGCCGAACAAACAGCAGACACTTGAGAGTTTGATTTACCTGTAACGCTCAACCGACCTTCCCCTGAAAGAACTCCAAAAATTCCGGCAGCTCCTGGTCCGGCAGTTCGTTCATGACCTGCATGGCCAGGTATTCTGCGCGACTCACCTTGGGGGCAAACTTGCGGGAATAGGTCTTGCCGGTTCTCACGTACCCAACATCGTGGATCAGGTCCTTTTCCGAAAGGCTTTTCAGGATGGTAAAGACAGAGCGCGGCTTCCAGGTACAGTTCTGGGTCGGGATCAAATCGGAAACGATCTGGCTGGCGATGGCAGGCTCCTTGGAATTCCAAAGGTAGGTCATGATCTGCATTTCGGAGGTCGTCATCCGATACAGGGAGTTTTGCTTTTTCATATCCATTCTCCAATCACTGAAAGGTTACGGTCCAGTAAGTGTACTGGCCTTCGGCTGTGCTGCAGAACCAGCAGCCCACACCCATGCTGGTAAAGCTGGGCTCCATAATATTGGCATAGTGGGCAGGGCTGCCCTGCCAGTAGATGCAAACGCTGCTGGCCGAGCCAATCGGACCTGCGGCGCAGATCTCACTGCGGGTCGTCATGCCGCTGTGGTCGAACGGCCCGCCCGCGACAAAGCTCTCACAGCGTGCATCGGCGGCAGCACTCAGGCCACTGTCCATCGTCAAAGGGGACAGACCAGCTGCTGCGCGCATAGCATTGATGTTTTCCTGAACAGCCCAGTAGGCACTGTCCGAGCTGTCGATGCTCCACCACTCCTCACTGCCCGCCGCCAGGTCAAAGGGGACAACACCGTAGCTCATGCTGACCTGTTCAGGCTGACTTGCTGTTACAGCTGATTCTGTTGCCGGCGCTTCGGTAGGCGCTGCAGTAGGCTCCGGTATGGGAATTTCAGTCGGTGCCGGTGTGGCAGTTGGTTCTGGAGTCTGTGTGGACGTTGGTGCCGGGCTTTCCGTGGCAAGCGGCGCAGGTGTCTCAATGGCAGTCTCTTCAGTAGCAACGGTAAGTTCTACCAGCGTACTGCTTTCCGGCGTTTGCAAGGTGTTATCGGTCTGCTGTGCGCAGGCGCAGAGTAACACCGTAGCTAAAAGAATGGATAACAGACATTTTTTCATATTATAAATTTCTCCAAAGTACAGTTTACAAGGGACTACACAGGGTAGGTATCTGACGGGAGGGGTTCCGCTCGTCAGATTTTCCATGTGATATTTAAGCTGTCGCTTGTGGCGGCTATGGTGGTAATCATCAAATCCACCACCCGCCGCTTGTCGTCAAAGGATACATTCTCCCAAGTATCGAGGTAGCCGGAAATCTGGCTGACCTGTTCCGGGCTGATTGCTTCCACCGTCAACTCGGCTATCTGCTTCACAAGTTCCTGTTTGCGCCCATCCAGTTCCGCTATCTTTACATTCACATAGGAGAGCAGAACATTGTTTGCACCCGTCAGACTGTCCACCAGCTTTTCAATCTCGCTGTCCACATGGGCAAGCTCCACTTGCAGGGCGGCGATTTTCGGGTTTGCCTTTGCCGCTTTTTTTCTGCCCGTCAGCGTTTTGTAGCCTGCCAGCTTCTTCACCATCTGCTGATAAACAACCGCTTCCAGCTCCGAAGTGATGATTTTCCCGCACCCCGGACAACTCTTGTTATCCAGCCGTTTCGTACAGCGAAGGTATTGCTTGCCGGAGGGATTGAAGATGCTCATAAGGGCATACCCGCAGTTCCCGCATTTGATTTTTCCCGCCAGCCATGTATGGGTGGCTTTCCGGGCAGATTGGATTTTCATGTTGTTCATCAGCTTCTTACGGCAGGTCAGCCAGATGTCGGAGGGGACAATGCCCTCATGGGGAGCCAGCACCAGCATTTGGTCTTTCAAGTCGTTCTTTTTGCTGGGCTTCACATCCCGCCCCTGATACAGATAGCAGCCGTTCATACCCGTAAAATCGGCAGCGTCATTGACCAGGACTGCCCCTTGACTTTTGAAAAACTCGTACACATCAAGGTCTGCCTGCACATAGACAGGATTGCGTAACATCTGCGCCAGCGTGGGGCGTATCAGCTCTTTGCCATGGAACAAAATCCCCCGTTCCGCAAAGTACCGGGTAATGTCCCCATAGGAGGTAGTGGGCTGGGCGTACATCTCAAACATCAGCCGGATATTTGCCGCTTCATCTGGATTTACCACCAGCTTCTTTGTGTTGATACCATCCATCTTGATTGGTTCGGTGTGGAAGCCGTAAGGGGCTTTCCCACCCATCTTGAAACCTCGCTGGCTGCGGGAATAGTAAGCGTCCGTTACCCGCTTCTGTATGGTTTCCCTCTCAAGCTGGGCGAACACAATACAAATATTCAGCATCGCCCGCCCCATCGGGGTGGAGGTATCAAACTTTTCCGTAGAGGACACAAACTCTACATTGTACTGTTGGAACAGCTCCATCATGTTGGCAAAGTCCAGAATGGAACGGCTGATACGGTCGAGCTTGTAAACCACGACTTTTGCAATTAAGCCCCGCTTGATGTCCCGCACCAGTTCTTGAAACTTTGGACGGTCTGTGTTCTTGCCGCTGTACCCTTTATCTGTGTATTCCTTGCAGTTACCGCCTTTCAACTCATATTTGCAAAATTCAATCTGGCTTTCAATGGAAATGCTGTCCTTTTTGTCTACCGATTGTCTTGCATAGATTGCGTCTATTCGATTGTTCATATTGTCGCTCCTTTTCTTAAAAAAGAAACGGAGCTGCTGACACCTTTATTATACCGTCAGCAGCCCCGCAAATCAACGATGGCTTTGGAAAACCTTATGCCCCGGCTTCCTCTTTCTGCCGCTTATCGGCATATTTGCGGAACACCTCATAAAGCTGCTGCTCCAGTTCCCGGCGTTTGACCGCTTCCTGTTCCGGCGTGAACACCGGGGAGAGATTTTCCAGCGTGATTTCCTTTCCTTGAAAAGTCACGACTTCGGTTTCTTTCTTGTATCTGATATGCTCCATAGTACCTCCGTATTTAATTTTCAAAGTGCAGTGCCGCCATGCTGCGGCGTGAAATGTTTTCTGCCATCAATCACCGTTCCTTTGTGTGCCGCTGCTGTCGTTTCAGTTCTGCCAGCACCTCCGGCGGGATACGGTCAACCAGCCGCTGAATGTCTTTCAATTCGCTTTCCAGCTTTGCCCGTTCCATCGTATCTTTCATCTTGCCTTTTTCGCTGGCTTTGGCTCTGGCTTCCAACTGTTCATTTTCTACCAAAAGGTCGTTTATCGTGACCTTGTATTTTTTGAGCTGACCGGAGAAATTCTCCATCTGCGGAAACCACTTTTTCAGCAGGGAGAGGGCTTCCTCTTTTTTCTTTCCGGCGTTGAATGGGGTAATACCGTCCAGCGTGGCTTCAATGGCTCTTGCCTGTTTGGAGAGATTGACCGCCTGCTTGAACAGACGGGTGGGGATATGCTTCCTGCCTGTCTTGCTGGCACTTTCCCCACGCTCCAAGTCGGGATATTTCTCTACCATGTAGGCGTGAAAATCGTCCTGCCATTTTGTGAGGTTGGCTCTGTTCCCAATAATCTCCTTTGCACACAGGCGGTTGTCCTCTGTCAGCGGGACAAAGACCAAATGCAGGTGGGGCGTTTTCTCGTCCATGTGTACCACCGCCGACACGATATTTTCTTTCCCTACCCGCCCGATTAAGAAATCAGCCGCCCTCTGGAAAAACGCCTGTATCTCCTTTGGGGATTTCTTCTTGAAAAACTCCGGGCTGGCGGTTATGAGCGTATCTACAAAACGGGTGCTGTCCCTGCGGGTACGGCAGCCTGCCTGTTCAATACGGTTCTGTATAAAGTGGTAGTACCTGCCCGACCGCTTGACGATATGGAAATTGTACTTGCTCCGGCTGGCGTCAATGTCGGGATTGCTGGCGTACTGTTCCTTTTGCCGTTCGTGATGGGCTTCCAGCGGTCTTGCCGGATTGCCCTTGTGTTTTTCAAATCGCAAAATTGCGTGTTGTGCCATGAAACTCCTTTCCCCATTCCGTTCCTTTCCGGGACTTTTCCACAGGAAAATCCCGCAGAAAATATCTCGGATAGGATAGGAATGGATAAGATATAAATAAAATCGTTTTAATCTCTGTATTTCTATATACCGTCCGGTTTTCGTACTTCAAGAGGATTGATTATCGTACTTGTGGAGTGCGGTTTTCAGTTCTCCGGCGTTCCATAACCGGATTTCTTGAAGTCGGTGTTTGGAACCGCTTCGTAGGATTTTGGGTAAATGCGGTTGGGTTTTCCACAGCCCTGCTTCTGGATCTCCACCAATCCGGCATATTGCAGTTCCCGCAGGGTGTTCACCGCCTTTTGCCGCCCACAGTGAAGCAGGGCAACAACCTCGCAGATTGGGTAATACAGGAAAATCCGCCCGTACTCGTCCGCCCAGCCGTTCTTCCGGGATAACTCCGTCCGGCGCAGGATAAAGGCATACAGTACCTTTGCTTCGTTGGACAGGGGTGTGAATGTGGGGGCTTCAAAAAGGAAATTGGGAAGCCGGGTAAAGCTGACCGCCTTTTCCGGCTGATGGATATAAATGGTGTTTGTCATATCGTGTTTTGTGGACGGTTAGAAGACTGTTTCCGGGGGCAGACGGTAGTTTCTATTGCCGGCCCCTGTTCTGTGCTTGCAAAGCCTTGTAAATCAAGGACTTTTCAGCCCCTAACTGTCCACACAAGACCTCCTTTTCCGTTCACTTTCTGTTTTCTGTCGCCTGTGAACTCTGGCGGCACAGCCGGGGCAGTATTTTGCCCGGTTGGATTTAGGGACGAACACACCGCCGCAGACCGCACAGCGTTTCAAGTCCTTATCCCGGAAAATCTCTGCTTCCAGCGTTCCGATTTGCGGCAAGACCGACCAGCGGAACCACTTACAGCAGACCGAGAAAGAAGCCGTCTGCGGGCAGGCGCAGGTGTCCCCATCGTCAAGGAGCATACAGTTCCCGTCCTCATAGTTGCAGCACTCCCGGCGGATCAGGGCGTTTGCCTGTTTCCTCTGTGCCGGTGTCATGCGGTAAAGGGAACCGTCCTGCCTGCGCTCTATGGGCGGCAGTCGTTTATATGGGTTCTCTCTCATGTGTTCCCTCCATTTTTCCTTTGCCGTTCTCCCCGAAAAGGCTTCCTGCCCCATTCCTGCGGCGTGTTCCGGCGTTGGCACGCTCCCCGGACTTCGGGACATTTTGTCCCGAAGTGGCTCGTTGCGGTGCTTCCCCTGCCGGGGTATTCCTTTTCGGACGGTCATTCTGTTTTCAAGGTGCAGCTCATCGATGAACTACCTTAAGTCTACACCTAAAAGACCGCCCGCCCCGTATATCCATAAGGTCGGAAATCAGCCCGGAAAACTCTCTATTTCCACGCTCTTGGAATTGTGGTAGAATAGAAGAAATAGAATGGCAAATCGAAATTTCACGGAGGTATATTATGGGACTGTTTTCAAAGAAGAAAAATGAAGAAGTGGCTATTGATGAACTAACACCACAAATAAAAACTAAGTTAGATGAATTAGCCCAAAAAGGCAATCAGTTTGAGGAAGAAGAACAATATGAGGAAGCTATACAAGCATGGAAAGAAGCTCTTAGCCTAATCCCAGAGCCACAGCAATTTTACAGTGAAACCATATGGTTTTTAGCTGCCATTGGCGATATTTATTTTCAAAAGAAACAATACGAAAAAGCACACGAATGCTTTGACAAAGCAAGGGGGAATTTGAGCGGCGAGGGATATGGAAATCCGTTTGTTATGCTTCGATTAGGTGAATGTTGTTTAGAAATAGGGGACGAAAAAAACGCCACAGAATATTTGCTTAGAGCCTATATGTTTGAAGGAAGGGAGATATTTGAGCCTGACGAGGACGGTAATGATGATGGCAAAAAATATTTTGATTATTTAAGAACTCATGTTGAAAACATTGAGTGAAGATTAAGATAACACAGTTCCCATTTATCGAGCAGACAAGGAGGGAGAGCATGGAACTATCCATACAAGAACGATTGAAAGATTTGCGTGTGGAGCGTGGGCTGACGCTGGAGCAGCTTGAGGAGCAGGTAAATCTCTCCAAGTCTGCGCTGGGCAGCTATGAAGCAAAGGATTTTAAGGACATCAGTCACTATGCTATTATCAAGCTGGCGAAGTTTTACGGTGTAACCGCCGATTATCTACTGGGGCTGTCCCAAACAAGAAATCACCCAAACGCTGATCTTGCAGACCTGCGTTTGAGTGATGATATGATTGAACTCTTGAAAAGTGGGTTGATAGATAATTCCCTCTTGTGTGAACTGGCAGTACACCCGGATTTTCCCCGGCTGATGGCTGACCTCGAAATCTATGTAAACGGTATCGCAGGAAAACAGGTGCAGAGTGCAAATGCCATTATAGATGCTGTGAGCGCAACCATTATGAAGCAGCACAATCCCAGCTTGTCCGACCCGCAGCTAAGACAGCTTATCGCCGCTCATATTGATGATGACAGCTTTTGCCGCTATGTGATACAGCAGGACATAAACAAGATAGCCCTCGACCTGCGGGAAGCCCATAAGGACGATTTTTTCAGCGTTCCGGAGGACAACCCACTGGAAGATTTCTTGCAGACCGCCGAGGAAACTGCCAGTCCAGACAGCGACCCGGAGCAAGCAGCTTTGGCGTTTATCTGTAAGCGGCTCAAATTGAATTTGAAAAAGCTGTCCGAAGATGAAAAGAAGTGGCTGAAAAAGATTGCACAGAAGTCGGACTTGCTGAAAAATCCAAACCCACAGAGGGGGAGGAAATAAGAGAGCGATAAATTGGAATGAACTGAGAGGAATTTTGTCTATGAAAATAAATCTATCTAATTTTGAAACATCAGATGTATCTTTGTTTGATGTTTCAATCGTGCAAAGAGATGTTGGAGGCGGGAAAACGGAGAAAGAGGACATAGATTGTTTAGAGGAATATCCAACAGCAAAATCGTTGATTATATCGGGACTAAATCAGGAATGTTTTGAATATTTAATCAAACATTATGGTAGTCAGTTTGAAGCTATTTCCTTTTGGAAAAATAAATCAGTCAGCGACTTGTCACCATTAGAGGATTTAACAAATGTAAAATTCATTCATTTTTTCTTTAATCAAAAAGCTACGGATTTGTGGAATATGGAGCGTAATGAGAAGTTAAGTGGCTTGTCCATTTATGATTTTTCCAAATTACATTCGGTTGTAAAAGTTGCTACCGCACCATATTTGAATTATTTTTCCATAGGAAATCGTGTCTGGCCCAAAATGGAAATAGAGAGCCTAAAGCCTTTAATTCATAGTCAAATTACACACTTTGGATGGTGGGGAGCAAAAATTTTGGATAATGATTATCTGTGTTTAGCGGATAGTCGTATTAAAAAATTAGATATGTTTATTAGGCATTTTACGATAGATGAACTGGCTCGACTGGTTGCTAACATTCCAGATTTAACAGGAGAAATAACGAAACCTTACAAGGAGTGTAGCATTATTGAAAGCGGGGAAAAAACGACCTATTATCTTCTCTGCAAAGGGAAACGAAAACTAATAAAGGGAAAAGATGATGATAAATTAAAAAAGTATTTAGAGGATTACAATAGCTTAGTTGAGAAGTACAAAATAGAATATACATAACATCGGGGAGATAGCAAAGCCAGCCGAGCCAGTCAACGGTCAAGATGAACGGTGCATATAAATGCACCGCCGTTGACAGCCCCGCCCGTCTTTGCTAAAGGGTAATCAAGGCGGGAAAGCCCTAAAATGGCTTCCCGCCCATTTCAATTTTGAGAGAAAAATCTGTCTGCTTTTTCGTGAGTGTGTCCACAAGTTCGGGACATTTTGTCCCGAAGTCCGGCGTAGGACGAGGGACGGGGCTTTCATATACGCCCTGTCTGCTGATGAAACCAGTCCTGCGCTTGCGGCTCCACGCCACGCAATCACAGCCCTGTTTTCCTGCCGTTTCAAATGCCCTTGCCCTCCCCGGCGGCAACGACATTTTTACGGCAACGCCGACAGAGCGTATAACACACTACACTTTGCAAGCAAAGTCGTGTGCCAAGGGGCAAGCCCCTTTGGAAACCCCAGACAACAAAACAGGCTGAATATCTCGCACTTTCCCGGTGCTTGATATTCAGCCTTTATTTGTTGTCAGCAGCCCCGTTCCGTGGTTTGTGTGTAGTTCCTTGTAAACTGACCTAATCAGTAGTATAAATCATACAGACTACCAGCAAACTCGAGCAGCTTTCTGCCCAACCAGAACAGCACCTGCGGCGCGCCGTAAGGACTGAGCAAGAATGCCACGATGGCGGATACTGCCGCCTCTTGGTAGCACTTATCGAATAGCGCCAACAGAGCAGCCAGACCGCCCAGTGCCGCCAAAAACCTGCCGCAAACTCCGCAGATAGCAAACAGCACGATTGCAATCAGGCCCAGTGCAAGAAGTACCAGAATGACAGGCACGAGACTAATGCGGATACCCCAGGTAAGGAACAGATTTTTACGTTGAATGGGCATAATGGCCACCTCCTACCTCTATGATACATGGTCTGCGAAATAATGCAAGGCTGTCGATTTCAGCGTTCCAGTTCGTTTTCCTCTCTAGGCGTTCGCACAGAATCGTCCTCGTTTACGACCTCGGCCTCACTCTCCAGCACCGGGGCATCATTGCCCACATTCAGCAGGGCATCCAGCTCGGCCAGGCGCGCGCTCTTGTCGTTAAGCTCCTGTTCCTGCAGAAAAGGCTGCTGCAGTTCCTCTTTGGCGCTGTCCAACTGGACGCGCAGCTGCTGTAGATTGTTGCGCAGACCGCTGACCTCCTGCGGCAGGGCAGCAACAACGTTTTGTAGGCGGACCATATTGCCGGCAGCGTCGCTGCCCAACTCTGTGGTATGGGTGGCCTGCCCGACCAGATGTGCCACAAACACCTTGGAAAGCGGCACATAGGCAACCGTGACTTCAAAGCCCGCATAGTGCCCCACCAAAACAGGATGGTCGGCCCGCACGGCAGCACCCACCAGCCCGAGCAGTGCCTTACCGGCATCCTCGCGCTTGTCGTAGGACGTGCCGTCCAGCTCAATGCTGAAAACCAGCTTGCCGTCCTTGTCATAGCTCTGACTGTCCTTGGCGGTCTGCATATCCTTCTCAAACGCCTGAATCCGGCATTCGGTGCCGCGGATCTCTCGCAGAAAGATGCCGGTCACGGCGTCCTCCAGTCGGTAGTGCTGGCTGTTGTAGGCGGCCTTCAGCGTGCGAAGCCGCGCAACCTGAATATCAAGGTCCATCTTTTCTTTGATCATCGGGTTTCCGGCAGCCAGCGCTTTTACCTCAGCGTAGGAGAGCGCAGCCTCGTCTAAATCCTCACAGCTGCGGGCAGGGGATTTTGACGTCATAATTTGCGAAATAAACTTCTGTTTGTTTTCGACCAACTGATAGCTGTAGGCGTCAAATGTGGCTTCGGTTATATAAATAAAGATAGAAACCTCTTTGTTCATGTTACCCTGCCGCACCATGCGTCCATTGCGCTGGGCAATATCGGCTGGCCGCCATGGGCAATCAAGGTGATGGAGTGCACACAGCCGCGTCTGTACGTTGGTGCCAGCGCCCATCTTCTGGGTGCTACCCATCAGCACGCGAACCGCACCGCTGCGGACTTTGCCGAACAGCTCAGCCTTCTTGGCTTCCGTATCGGCATCATGGATGAACTGTACCTCTTCTTTGGGAATGCCACGCGCCACCAGCTTGTCCCGAATATCGTTGTACACATCAAAGCCGTCCGCACGGGGTGTGCTCAAATCGCAGAAAATCATCTGCGTGGAGCGCTGCGCCTTTGTCTTTTCCCAAATGGTAAAGACCCGCTCCACGCAGGCATTCGCCTTGCTGTCGGGGTCATCGGGCAGAAGTGGATTCATCAGGCGCTGATCCAGCGCCAGCTTGCGGCCATCATTCGTGATGCGCAGCATGTTGTCCTCATTCGGGGCTACCAGGCGGTTCCGCACCGCCTCAGCCCGCTCACCCAGCGCCGCCACCATCTGCCGCTGCAGCTCGCTGGGCGGCAGCTTTACAATCGTGGGCTTGCCGCCCGTGATCTCGGGGACCGGCAGCTTCAGCATATCGGCGGTCTGAATGTCAGCACACTGCTTGAACATATTCATAAGCTCCGGCAGATTGTAGAACTTTGCAAACCGTGTTTTAGAACGGTAGCCGTTGCCCTCGGGGGCCAGCTCAATCGCGGTAATGCTCTCGCCAAACGTAGAGGCCCACGCATCAAAGTTCAGCAGGCCTTCCTGCTCCAAAAGTCCATATTGCAGATACCGCATCATGATGTACATCTCGGTCATCGAGTTGGAAATCGGCGTGCCGGTGGCAAAGACAATGCCGTGCCCGCCGGTCAGCTCGTCCATGTACATGCACTTCATATACATGTCGCTGGCCTTTTGGCTTTCGGTCTGTGAGATACCGGCCACGCGGGTCATCTTAGTGGTAACCATTGCATTTTTGAAGTAGTGTGCTTCGTCCACCATCAGACTGTCCACGCCCAGCTCCTCAAAGGAGATGACGTCATCCTTGCGGCTCTGGTCGTTGAGCTTGTCCAGCTTCCGTTGCAGTTGCTTTTTCATGCGCTCCATCTGCTTGATGGTAAAATTCTCGGCGCGCTGGGCCTTCAGTGCCGCGGTCTGTGCCACTACATCGTCGATTTGCTTTTGCAGGTACATTTTCTGCCGTTCATCGGAAAGCGGTATCTTTTCAAATTGGCTGTGCCCAATTACAATGATGTCAAAATTGCCGGTAGCAATGCGGGCACAAAATTTTTTGCGATTGGCCTTTTCGAAATCCGTTTTGCGCGCCACCAGAATTTCTGCGTTGGGGTAAAGCAACAGCGCCTCGGACGCCATCTGCTCGGTCAAATGATTGGGCACTACGATCAGTGTTTTATTGCAAAGGCCCAGGCGCTTCTTCTCCATAGCGCTGGCGACCATCTCGAACGTCTTCCCAGCCCCTACCTCATGTGCCAGCAGTACGTTGTTGCCGTACAGCACATGGGCAATGGCGTTGCGCTGATGTGGCCGCAGCGTAATTTCCGGGTTCATGCCGGGAAAGCGCAGATTGCTGCCGTCGTATTCCCGCGGGCGGATGCAGTTGAATTTGCTGTTGTACAGGCTTACCAGCGCTTGCCGCCGCTGCGGCTCCTTGAAAATCCATTCTTCAAACTTGTCTTTTATCAAGCATTGCTTTGCGTAGGCAGCCTCGGTGGCGGCGTGGTTCAGTACGCTTTTTTTGTTTCCCTCTGCGTCGGTAACTGTATCAAACACCTGCACAGGCCGCAGGTTCAGCGCGGCCTCGGTGATTTCATAGGCATTCTTGCGGTTTGTGCCGTAGGTGATGGTTGCCTTGATGCTGCCGTTGCCGTAGCGCTTGTTCGTGATATTCCACTCACCGGTGAACGACGCAAACAGCACCTTCACGGAAAGTCGTGTAGACAGCGGCGGTTCCAAAAGCTCCATGAGGAAATCCTTAATATATTCAGGCGGTATCCAGGTAGCACCCAGACGCACCGCAATCTCGCTGGCGTCGAGGTCCTTCGGCTGTACCTGCTCCAGCGCCTTCACATTGACCTGATAGTCCGGGTCGGACGCTGCGGCCAGCCGGGCAACAGCCAGCTTTTGTCGCACATTGCCGGAAAGATATTCGTCAGCCGGCAGATAGACCGGCTCGGATTGCTCCGGGTCACTGAAGATAACGCCGGTCAAATCGCGTATAATTTCGTCCTGCGATTTTCCCGTGACCTGTGCCATGTAGGTAAGGTCCACACGGGCCTTCTCGGTCAGGCTCAGCACCAGCGCTTCATCGGCGGTGTCCACATGGTCCACCACCTGGGCCGGGCGGATGGTCCGCTTCGTGAACATATCCGTCTTGCCCCTGTAATGGCCCTCGCTGTCGATATCCTCCAGCGAGCAGAGCAGGAAATACCCGGAATCCTCACGAAACGCCGAAGCCGTGCCGCGGCTGTTGATTAGCCCATACGTATCGTGGTAGGAATCATACTGGGCGGTCAGCTGCGCTTGCAAAGCGGCAATCGTTTCATCGGGCAGATTGTCCAGCTGTGCCCGAATCAGCTCCCGGCAGGTATCCCGCAGAGGAACCAGCGCCTTGATGCGGGCTAACGCGGAGGTGCTGGCCTTCACGGCGCGCATTTTGGAATTTTCACGGTAATAAACTGTGTCGTCTTTAACAACATAGCTGAAATTTCGTGAGCCGAGGTCAGCGCCGAGCGTGACGCTTTCCTCCTGCGCGTCCTCCCGGTCATCTGCCAGCGTGTACTCGGCCTGTAAATTGGCAAGGGCCGTGTCAAGCTGACCTTCCAGTGATGTGCCATTTTCCAGAGGTGCGCAGGTGGGTCGCTGCCCGTAGGGGCCGCTGACCATCTGCATCTCGCCGCAGATCATCTCGGGATGGTCGATGAAATACCGGTTCAGCGGAATGCCGTCGGCAGTCTCGCCCACATGAATCCATGGCGCGTCCTGCTCCAAAACCCGCCCACGCTTTTGCAGAAACAGAATGTCCGAGGTAACGGTTGTACCTGCCTGTGCGGTAAAGGTATTGTTGGGCAGCCGCACCGCGCTGATCAAATCACAGCGGGCGGCCAGATACCGGCGCACGCCTTCGGACTTTTTATCCATCGTGCCGGAGGTCGTTATAAACGCCATAATGCCGCCGACGCGGAGTTTATCTACGGTTTTGGCTAGAAAGTAATCGTGAATTTGAAAGTGCAGCTTGTCATATTGACGGTCCGTAACCTGATACTGTCCAAACGGAACATTGCCGATAGCCAAATCAAAGAAGCTGTTCGGCAGGTCGGCCTTTTCGTAGCCGCAGATTTGAATTTTGGCTTTCTGGTATAACTGCTGCGCGATGCGGCCCGATACACTGTCCAACTCGACGCCGTAGAGTTTTGCATTGTTCGTATCAAAGCTGCCGCTGCGGTGCCCAAAGAACGCACCTACACCCATGCTGGGCTCCAGCACATTGCCGCCCACGCAGCCCATGCGTGTCAGCGTGCGGTACATGGCATGGATGACGGCAGGCGGGGTATAAAACGCTGTCAGCGTGGATTCCTGCGCGGCGGCGTATTCCTCCGGCGTCAGCAGTTCTTTCAGCTGCGTGTACTCGCTGTGCCAGTTGTCTTTATTAGGGTCAAAGGCATCGGAAAGACCGCCCCAGCCGAGATACCCGGCCAGAACATCCTGCTCGGCCTCTGTGGCCGGTGTGCCGCGCTGCTCGATTTGCTTGAGTGTCCGAATTGCGTTCAGATTGGCAACAAACTTGGCCTTTGCCCCTGTGGGAATCTCCGGCTCATAGGGTGCAAGGTAGTTGGTGGGGGCTTGCGCGGCGGTCTCGTCGGTAGGAAGGGCGTTTTCCTGCGGCTCGTGTTCTTCCACCTCGTCGAGGTCTATTTCCATGAGGCTGTCAAAATCAAGATTGGAGAGAACCGCCTGGTTCAGATCATCGAGCGAGCCATACCGTTCCTGCGCGTAGAGAGTGTCGTCCACCAGCTTGGTGACAGTGCAGTGCTCCAAATCAGCATACACCTGAATGACGTGCTTCTCATCCTCAGTGGTGGTATAGCCCAAATCGATTCGTGTCAGGTCGGAAAAGTCCGGCTCGGTGATTTCAAATTCGTCCTTGAGATAATCCTCAATGTAGGATAGCGCCTGTTCCGTCTGCGCTTGCACAAGAGCTTCGTGCTGCTGCTCGGAGAGCATCATGCCGCCGTTGCGCGGGTTGGCGTCCAGCTGCCGCTGAAACTCCTCCCGGCTGATGGCGCGTCCGATCAGGGGGACTTCCTCATCCCGTAGATGCACCTCAAACTGCCCGATGCGCTCAACGGTGAATCGGTGGTCATCCTCCAAGTAGACAACGCTGCCCTCGGCGCAAATCGGTCTGGTATCCGGTACGTTGCCGGGCTCATCGCGCACCACACTGGCAACTTTACGCTGCTCGGCAGCCCATGCGGGATACTGTTCCAGCTCCTGCGGCGTCAGAAAGCGCTGCATCTCGATCAGATAAGCAATGCGCTTGGCTGCGGCCCGCCATAGCAGCCTGCGCTCAAAGCGTCCTTCCTCATTTGTCAAAATCAACTTCAATCCGGCAGGGCCGTGGTCCACCCAGCCGTGCGCACCATTTTGGTAGTCCCATGACCTGCCGCCACTGCCGTATTCCTTCTTCAAAAAAGCGGCGTGGTCGTCCTGCGTGGTGGTGAACTGCTGATAAATGCGAAATTTGCTGTTTTCAAAATTGCTGCCCACTGCCAGAGCCAGGTTAATTTCCTCGTCCGTGATAACGCTGCCGTCATCCATCTGCGGGGCATTGTACTCTGCAACGGGCAGGGCAGAGCGAATGACGGTTTCCTGCTTTTCCGGGGTGAGAAAATCATCCTTTTCCAACCTGTCATCTTCCGCGCTCGTCGGCGAACCGTCAGTCAGTTCAAAGGAAAGCTGTTCCTCTACCTGCGGCAGTTTCTTCGGGTCTATGGTCGCAATCAGCTCATGCTGTTCAATCAAGTCGTTCAGCGCATTGGCCACGGCACGCCACGACAGCAGCGTTTCCGCGCTGCGGGTCAGATACGCGCCCTGCCAGACAAGCAGGCCATTGTTCTGCCTGTGAAAGCCCACGCGGGTATCATCGGCCAGCAAAAGCTCTGTAAAAATATCCTTGTAGCTTTCCCGCACAAAGCGCAGCCGGTCAATGAGCAGGGGATTCTTATTATAAAAAGTAAGATACTCGGCGTTATCTGCCCGGGAAGAAGTCTCTGCCGCCAGCAGCTGCGGCAGTAGGTCAGCCGGAAATTCAGGCAAAGCAAAAGCGGAGGGCGATTGCTCGCTCTCCGCCTGTGCGGGGGATTCTGTCAGATTTCGTACAACATCGGAAGGACTGCTTCCTCCGCCTGCTTCTTCAGACTGTTGGTCAGCTGTGCCCAGCCCAGCGGGTTCGTCCTGCGGTCCGGCATCGGGGTGGTCTGCATCAGCTCGCGCAGGGTCTTGTCCACCATCCGCTGTGCTGTCCGTCCGATTCGGCTGCAGCTCGTCAGCAGCGTGCCCTCCAGCATCAGCTGGTCGCAGAGCGTCGGCTCGTTCTGTTCCAGATATTCCAGACGCAGCCTCGCGTAGCGGTTCAGGTACGGGTTCGGCTGGTTCGGCAGGGAAAGGCTCGGAATCAGGTAGCCTTCGCGGTTCTTCGTGTACGTCATGAGTAACGGCCTCCTCTCGGCTGTTCAATTGTGTTGGTGTGCTTTCATTATGAACTGGTTCGTGCGGTATTGCAATGCTGTCACGGTTTAGTCGCAGCGCCCCGCGCCCAATGTCATTCAGCATCGGTTCTGCGGCGGCCTGTACATAGCCGCCCAAGCAGAGTGAAATCTGACAGGTGTCGAACTGGCTGACGCTTTGAAATGCCGGAAAATCCTCGTCCTGCACCGGCAGCCCGATTCGCAGCAGTGCCATGTAGACAGCGCTTTGTGTGACCAGTGCCTGCAAGAGCTGCATCTGCTCGTCAGGCTGCGCCCATTGCAGCGTGCTGTCCGGCACATTGCGTTCCAGCATACGGCGGGCACGATCTGCATCGTTGGAGACGCCATCCTGCGCCAGCGCCGTCAGCCAGTCATCGGGTTTGCCTTGCAGGAGCAGCGGGCGCGTTGTGTCCGTGACCTCCCACGGCCCGCCGGTGCGCGTCTGGCTCAATGGTGTGGTATCGCCGATGGCAAAGACCGGCTTTGTCACCGCCACGCCCTGTCGGCGCTGCAGCACGGTGATGCATCTGCTGCCGCGCATGACCAGCCGGTTCGCCTTCGTATTCCAGTATTCCATGCTGGCACAGGCTGCGGCGTCGGGCCGCTGGGCGTGAATCAGCAGTTGGTTCAGATAGGTGGTGTGATAGTTGTGGGCGGCAGTGTACAAAAAGCTCTGCCACGCCTGCGGCGATGCTGTGACCCGCACGGCCTCCTGCCGAGCCAGCTGAAATATATCCTGCGGTTTCGGCATCTTGACACCTACCTTTCTAATTCATCTAAATTGTGCTCCTGCCGCTCAACTTCCATATCATGAAGCTCCGGCAGCAGTCGGCTTACATCTTTAAAGCCAACGGCATCCACATACAGGGCTTCGGCTTTATCACCGCGCTCCATGACGATCAGATCACTGACGGACAAAGACGGCATACTGTTGGCGCAGGGGCGGTCATCATAATTAAAATCCCGGAAGCACTTGTCCGGTGTGTAGTCCCGGGGCATGTTTGCCACATAGGCACAGCGGTAATCGGTGGCCTTCAGCTTGTTTTGGGCGTAGTCATAATCCGTAAAGCGATATTCGCAAGTGTAATGTGGAATTTGATATATCAGCAGTCTGTCCAACTTGTCACCCGGCTGCGGATGCTCCGGCTCAACATAACAGCCTCTTTTGAAGCACTGATTTGCATACTGCTGGATGTGGCAGAAACGACTACCTACGTAAAAGTGTGTATCGTCAACTGTCTGCACATCTTTCACCAGCTGTGAACCATCCGCGTAGTTTTCAATAATGCGCTGACCATTGCGCACCTGAAACAACTGCTGCCCATCACGGTTCAGAAAACGTGAGAAGCGAAGTGCGCTGCAAAGCTCCGGTGCATTGGCCCACTCGGTTATGTGGATGTCTTTACCAACATGTACCTTTGTGTGACCATTTTCTTCCGTGTAGTAGTGAGGCCGGATACGATCTACGCCAACTGCCGTCACAAGCTGCTTTGCCATTTCAATGAGCTGCTTGTCATTGCGATCTGCAAAGGGACCACGGTAATCATCACACAGGTAATTGACGCCGTTCCGCACCTGTATGATGGTTACTGCGCCATCCGGGTTACGGCGGTCAATTCCAACAGTCAGGCGCGGGTAGGGAAGATTGGTGCGCTCGTTCCAGGTGTACTCGTTGTTGTATGGCATTTCTCTCAACTGCTTGTAGCGCTTCATCAAATCAGCAGTATTGGAAAAGAACTCCGTCGGAGCTTGTTCTTCAAACTGTTGCGGAAAGACGTGCGACATGAAATCGGGAATCAGGTAATATCTGTACTCTGCCATTTCAACGCTCCAGACTGGTTTGTTTTTCCGGCATAAGATGGCGGGAGTTTCGTTCCAGAAGCTGCATGATGATTCCTACCATCTGTTCTTGTGTGCAGCCGGCGGGAAAGTAGCGGGCAATTTTGCTGATGCTGATGGTCAGCGTAGGGTCGCGGGGTGGTACACTGGGCTTTTTCGAACCCATGATTTCCAGCAGCTTGCCATGATCCAGCGCACCTTCCTTGCTGGCGGCCTTGAGCTTCTGTGCTTGTGATAACGACGGTGAGCAGGACTGAGATTCAATGTAATCGAGGAAATCATTCTGCTCGGAGGGGGAAAGGTAAGAAAGCTCGACGGCGGGGTTGAACTTCAGGCTACCGTCGTCGACTTTCTTTTGCAGGTCTGGGACGAGGCTATTTAAGCGAATATACCGTCTAACTTGCATACGACTATCGCCAGCTTCTTTACCCACGATGTCAGCGCTTTCCAACTTCCGCCCAACTTGGGCGGAAGTTAAATCTTGTCGTGCTCCTTGGCGACTGATAGCTTCCAGCTTCATCGCATACGCCCTGGCCTTCTCCATCGGGCTGATATGCTCTCTCTGAATATTTGAATCGACCATATCAATAATCGCCTGGTCATCATCAATATCCCGCACCTGAACCTTGACCCTATCCAGCCCGGCTCGTTGTGCTGCGTGGAACCGCCTGTGCCCACTGATGATCTCATACCCGCCCTCTGCGCGGCGGCGCACGGTCAGGTTGGTGAGCACACCGTTCTCCCGGATGCTGTCCACCAGCTTCTGCATGTCCTCATCGTCACGCACCTCAAACGGATGCCCAACGAACGGATGCAGCTCGGAAAGCGGCACCTCTGTGACCAAATCGCCGCTTTCCCGCTGCCTGTCAGCCTCCGAGGAAAACATATCATCGATTGAGGGCATCTTCATCGCGTTCAAAAACTTGTTCTTCGCGGCCATAGCCGGATACCTCCTTCGCAAATTCAATATAGGCCTTTGCACTGTTGCTTTTCGGGTCGTACAGAATCGTCGGCTCTGCATTGGCCTGGCTCTCCTGTACCTTCACGTTTCTGGGAATCTCCGTTGTGAAAACGTGAATCTTATTGCCGTAGGTGCTGCGGACCTGCCCGCAGTAGTGGTCGGAAACGTTCGTGTGCTCGGTCATTGTCAGCAAGATGCCCTTCACGCGCAGCCCGGGGTTGATCTTACGCTGCACATTGGCAATGGAGGACGTCAGCTGCGACATGCCCACAACGGAGAATGGCTGTGCCTGCATCGGAATAATGATTTCATTCGCGGCGGCCAGCGCATTGGGCAGCAGCAGGCCAACAGAGGGGGAACAGTCGATCAGACAGTAGTCGTACTGATTGTTGTACTGCTCCAGGCAGGATTTCAGAAGCACCTCGCGGCACATCATCGTGCCCATGGCCAGCTCAAAGCCCGCCAGCCGTAGGTTGGACGGGATAAAATCCACCCGTGCGGCAGCCTCCTTGCGTCCGGTCTGGTAGACACACTCCCGATTTCCTATCGGCTTTTCACAGGAGGTCTTCATCAGCAGCTCCGTAATGGTTTGGTCAAGGTCCTTTTCCGGTGGGATACCGCAGTAGCAGGAAAGATTGCCCTGCGGGTCAAAGTCCACCATCAGGACGCGGTAGCCCTGCTGGGTCAGGGCAATGCCGAGGTTATACGTTGTGGTCGTTTTCCCCGTGCCGCCCTTCTGGTTTGCGATTGCGATTGTTTTCATCTTGTTTCCTCCAAAATATCATCCATGCTGATGCAGTGCGCGCGGTATTCCTGCATGTACTGCACCAGCGTGTCGTTGTAATCCTTGCCCACCGGCGGCGGGCGGTCCTCTACAGCTTTGCCGCTGCCCGCAAGGTGCGCAATAATATCCTGCGTTCGGGTCCGCCCTGCGTTGTCGTTGTCCAGACAGAGGACGATTTTGCGGACTGACGGAAAATACTTCAAAAACGCATCCAGCGCGGCATAGTCTGTGCCGCCCAGCGCCAGATAATGGACACTGCGCCATGACCTCGTGTGCTGTATGAGCTTTAGAGACGCACCGGACATAGCGTCAATGGGGGCCTCGTATACCTCAACCGTGTCGGCCTTAGTGCTGGCCTGTATGTAGAACGGGTAAATTTTCTTGCTTCCGGGAATATCGCGCCGGAATTGCAGCTGCGTACAGCCACGCAAGCTGCCGCCTTTCGCAACGCCCTCACCATCACGTCCAACAAATACGCAGTTCGGGTGATTTTTGAAGCTAGTTTGGTACAAAATGCCCTCCTTGCGGCAGAACGCTAGTACATTGGGGTGGATACAGCGCCAACGCAGATACGCCATAGCGGAATAGCTGTTTGTGTCCGGCTCGGGCAGCTTGAAATCTCGCGGCGCTTCCGGTTCAGCGCGTGGCTGCGGCAGACTTACAGGTTGGGAAGAATGAACCACGCCGCCTTGGATGCGGTTGATTTTCCGCACGGCCTCCACATAGGGCACCTTCTCGACGTCGATCAGATACTTCAGCGCCGTGCGTCCGCGCAGGCCGATGCAGTGCCAGCACCAAAGGCTGTCTTTGCTGATGGTCAGCGAACTGTGTACCTTGTGGCGGTATTCCTTGCCCACGAGCTTCAGGTTGCCTGGCTCAACGAGTTTGAAGTAGGTCAGCAGGTCCAACTCCTTCGCCCGCGCGATTTCTTCCTTCGTCACCCCGGCCATACTCTACACCCCGTATTCTGTTTTTCAATCTGTTTTCTGTATCGTTCTAATCAGTCTAATTACTATCAGTCTTATTTGCGTGTGATAATCACATCTCCAGAAGTGTGAAAATCACACTTCAAGAAATGTGATTTTCACATTTCTTGATTTATGACGAAACAGCAAAGTTTTTCACATAAATCAAGCTGGGCTTTCCCAGCCCCTGGCGCTTGCGCTCAATCAGACCTGCATCCTTTTCCAGCTCGAGCATCAGGCGGCAGGCCTTCTGGTTGGCACAGCTCAGGGCCTCCATGATTTCCTCGGTTGTGAAGATGATGTAGACCCGGCTCTGTTCATCCAGCCAGTGATTCTTGACCGACAGGCTCATGCGGTCCAGCAGGATACCGTACAGGACCTTGGCGTCGGTGGACAGCGGCTTGAACTGCGGGTCTGTGAACAGCACCTTGGGGATGCGATAGAATGAGAACTGCTCGGCCTGACTGCCGTAAAAGTAGTCAAATTGCATGGTTGCTTCTCCAAAAAGCGCGCACTCGAATAAGCCTGACAGAATACCGTGTTTTTGGCATCCTAACCGGGCCTTATAAATAAGGTTGTGTGTGGCATTTTACCGTTCCAGTTCCTGTTGGCTCTGAGTATGCTCGTGGGCATGGCCCCAGGTTTTCAGCAGGGAGAATATCGTGTTCTGCATCTGCTCGGGCGTATAGCCGGGAGGGAAGAACCTCTGTACGTCAGATTGATTCAAGAAAAACTTCTGCCTTTGATTGGGCTTCTGCTCGGTGAGCAGGGTATGCAGGTAGTGCTCCGTCAGTGTGCCGCTATGGCTCATCTCCTTAAGGCGGCGGGACTGCACCAGAGAAGGTGTGGCCTCGCAAAGCTCCATCTCGGCCTGCAGCCACCGCTGGTGCTCAGGCGTCATGTAGGAGATCTCTACCGCGGGGTTGAACGCCATGCGGGATTCATCGACCATTTGCAGGATGGGGGAGATGAGATGCGTTAGTCGAATATAACGTTGCACCGTCTTATAGCTTTCGCCGGATGACGAACCAATTTGAGAACCTGTTCGACGGTCATCTAACTTCGGGACAACTTGTCCCGAAGTTGCCCGTCCCTGATGCTTCATCGCATCCATCTTCATTTTATACGCAAACGCCTTCTCACTCGGTAGTACATGCTCGCGCTGGATATTGCTGTTCACCATTAAAATGGTAGCTTCATCATCCGTCAGCTCCTGCACGCGGACCGGCACCTTCTCAATGCCCAGCTCCCGGCAGGCCTCACATCTGCGGTGTCCGCTGATGATCTCATAACCACCCTCGGGTCTGCTGCGCACGATCAGCGGAACAATAACGCCGCTTTCCCGGATGCTGTCCACCAGCTCATTCATCTCCATATCCTTGCGGACATGGAACGGATGGTTGGCAAAGGTATGCAGCAGCGCAGGGGAGACGTTCAATTCCAAGCTATTCGGCATGATTTATTCCTTCTTTCCTTCCTTTATCAGTCACAAAGCAAAATATATTTATAAAATTCGTACATTTCTATTGACATTCTCGGTACAGTCAGTTATAATAATCAAGCTGATTCGAGACAGCCCGGTTGACCGGGTGTAGCGCAGTTTGGTAGCGCGCTTGAATGGGGTTCAAGAGGCCGTGAGTTCGACTCTCGCCACTCGGACCAAAGATGG
>NZ_FUYF01000038.1 GCF_900167555.1 Gemmiger formicilis
ATATGGAAAACGTACTTCCTTTTCCCGGAACGGAAGCAACCTTGATATAACCGCCCTCGCCGGATATGATCTGTCGGGCAAGGTATAAGCCGATGCCCACACCTTCTTGTTTCTGCACACTATTTGAGCGGTAAAAGCGAGCAAATATCTTCGCTTGCTCATTTTCCGGGATGCCTGAACCGGTATCCGATATATCGATCCTTGCAAACATTTCATAGCTTACGGCAGAAATAGTAATGGTGCCATGCTCTGTATATTTGATGGCGTTGTCTACGATATTAGCCAGCGCTTCCGCTGTCCATTTGAAGTCGAATACAGCAAAAGCATCGGTATCCTGCATTTGCAAAGACAATCCTTTTTCAGAAGCCTTGGCAGTATATTGTTCTACCACATTTTCAAGCAGCGGCTGCAGCGCTGCTTGCTGAGGGGCGAGTGAAATGATCCCATTTTCCAGTCTGGAAAGCTTTACGAGAGAATCGATCAGAAATCGCAGCTTTTCCGCTTGCTTGTACAGCGCCTCCACATTTGCCTTCGCCGATGCAGGCAGAGTTTCCTCCATCAAAAGCTCGCTGTATAACAGCAGGTTTGCAATCGGCGTTTTTGTCTGGTGGGAGATATCCGCAATCAAGGTTTTGATTTTGTCTTTTTCCTGCGCTACATTTCGAGAAGATGCTTCTGCGGCAGAAAGATAGTGTGCAAACTTTGTTTCCAATGCAGACAGCTGGCTTTCATCAAAATTGGTTTCAGAAAAGGAGCCGGTCATGGCAGCGTCCAGCATCCTTTCGATTTCTTCCATCGTTTTTCTGGTCTTTCTCCGCTCCCATAATACAACAGCTATCGCCGCCAGAAAACATAGCAGTATGATCACAATGCCGGTTTTATTCATCTTTTGTCACCCAGCTATAACCGATTCCGTAGATGGTTTTAATGTATTTCTGTGCGCCAAGCTTATCCCTCAGACGCTTGATCGTAACAGACAAAGCATTTTCATCCACATATTCTGCGCCATCTGTCCAGATCCGGTCGACAAGGTCTCCACGAGTCATGGTTCGACCACGGTTTTCAACAAGCAGACGCAGTAATTTTTGTTCTGTTTTACTCAATTCCACTTTTGAATCTCCCACATAAAAGGTCATAGCCTCAAAGTCAAAGTGAAATAGATCCATATGGAACGGCGCATTTTTATGGCTTGACGCTTGCTTTCGCAGTTGGGTATTCACCCTTGCCCGCAAAACCGAAAGAGAAAAGGGCTTGGTAATGTAATCATCAGCGCCCCGCTCCAGTCCGTCTACGATATCCAGATCGGTGTCATTGGCAGTCAGCAGAATAACAGGAACTCCGGGCAGGTTTTCCTTGACCTCCCGAAGCAGCTCAAGCCCGCTGCCATCCGGCAGATTGATATCCAACAGGATCAGGGATACACCGCCGCAAAGCAGCTGCTCCTTCGCCGTTTTTAGGTCTTGGCAGGAAATGATCTGCCGAGCATCTGCTTTCAGCGCTTTGCATAAGCCTTGATTCAAACCGATATCATCTTCAATAATCAATAATTGTTCCATGTATCTCACACCTTCGTTATTCAAATGCCACCATCTGATCTTTGATACAAATACTCATGACTTCTGCCACTCCTCAAGATTCTTTCTGATGCGGTCGAGGCATTCCTCAAACCGGGTAATTTCTTCCTTTGAAAAACCTTTGTAGTAAATACTGCCCATCTCATCAGATACAGAATCGTACTCGCCCTTTAAGGCATGTGCTTTCTCAGTCAGAAACAGGAGTGTTTTCCTTTTGTCCGTTTCAGACTGAACACGGCTTATCAGCCCTTGATTTTCCATTCTTTCCAGCATCGTAGTAAGAGATGTTATCGCTAATCCGCATTTAGTCGAGAGTGACCTGATTGAGATACCATCCTCCTGCCACAGCACATAAAGAATACGCCCTTGGGCTCCATTAAACGCATCAATATTCTTTTCACTGAGAATCCTCTCGAAAATCCGGTCTCCAAGCTGTTTTATTTTGGTGACAAGAAATCCTCCATTCATTTCCATGCAAAAGCTCCTATATGGTAGTTTGTTAAAAACATACTATATAGGAGCTTTGTTGTCAAGAGTTTATATGTCTTAATAGGTAAATTCCGTTTTTTTCAATTCTCCAAACTGGAATTTTTCCTATATAAATAATCCTATCATTCCCGTTTGATTTTTTCAAGTAGTTCTAATAATGCACGCTATTTCAACCGATAACAAGGTCGGCGCTTTTCCACTGAAGATCTGCTTCTGAGAAAACATATCAGCAATCGTGGGCATTCTCATCGCGTTCATAAGCAAAATCCAAAGGCAGGAAATCATTCACATTTCGTTCCTATATTATACCACTTTTTGAGACTATTTGCATTATGCGGTATTGCCTTAGATTTTTAGCTCGAAAAGGCAAAAACGCTGAATACAATTTCAGTGAAATCGCATTCAGCGTTTTTGCTAGTCGAATCCAAGTTAGTGCATCCAGATATTATTTTCCAAATCTTTGGGGCAGTCGCACTCTGAAATCATGTATTTGTGCCATGGTACAATAGGCATTAGCTCGTTATACTTTTACCCTTTGCAGGTGTTCAGCATTCTAATCAAGCACCGTAAAATTCATCGGCGAGGTCACTCATTGCCGTATAGAGGTCGCCGCTGCCGCCGTAAATAGCATTAAAGTCCAGCGAAATGACCTTCTTGTTCTTGATCGCGCTGATGTCCTGCAATGCCGCATTATCATACAGCGACTGGATCATTTCATCCATGTCCGGGCCACCCTCATAGTCAAACAGAACGATGACTTCGGGATCTTCTGCAATGATCGTTTCAATGCTGACCTGCGAACCATCGCAGTCCTCGTTGATGTTGTCCAGACCAATCATCGCAAAGGCTTCGTTCTGCAAACTTTCCGTAGCAGCCGAGCCAAAGACCGGCATACCGTCCTCGATCCAAGAAACCTCAGCCATCTTGGTGGTCTTGCCTGCCCAGCGCTCATCACTCTGGAGTGCTGCCACATAATCCTGATAGTAGGCTTTCAGCTCGGCAGCCTTGTCCTGCACATTGAAAATTACGCCTAAGTTGTCGATGTCGGTCAGGAAAGACTGGAAGTTAGCGCCGGTCTCGCCTACATGGGTAATATAGCTGGCAATACCTGCCGAGGCCAGTTCTTCCGTGGTGCCTACACCGTAGTCACCATCCACAAACAGGTCGCCGCGGCCAGCAACAAAATCCGGATCTACTCCCAGCACAGCCTCTTTGGAGGCGTAGCCCTCTGCAATGACGGGCACAGCATTGAACTGCTCAGCCACATCCTCCGGGGCAGGGCCATAGACTGCGGCCACGCCAACCAACTTATCGGCGAGCCCCAGACGAATCAACAAATTGGCGGTGCCCTGGTTGTTCGCCACCACGCGCTGAGGTTCTGCTGTGTACTCTGTGGTGACAGGGGTCCAAGTCGCGCCGTCAGACGAAACGGTGTAGGTATCCGCGCTGACAGGGTAATAGCTGTCCTCTGCCACTTCCGGGGAAGCTGTTTCTTCTGGGGCGACCGCCTCAGAAGATGCCGATTCGGAAGAGGTTTCGGATGCAGAAGCACCGCATCCGGCCAGCAGCGCGGCACTCAGTACCAAGCAGGTGCCTGCCGTCATCATGTTTTTGAATTTCATATACATTTCCTTTCCCATTATTCAGGCTTTCGTAACCTGATTGTAAGAATTTCCCTGCAAAAAAACTGTTTTCTTTTTGCGGGAAGTATGCTATAATCTCGGTTAGCCTTAACTAATCTTCACGGCTTGTTACTATACCATACTTTCGCGGAGGTGTCAACCGGAAAATTGAAGAAAAAAACGGAAACCAAAAAACTGATTTATATTCCAGCTTTGCTTGCATTGCTGGTACTTAGTATTCTGCTTTCGGCATCCACCGGGCAGGTGGAGATACCGCTTTCGGATACCTTCAAAATTCTGATGGAGCGTCTTTTTCATGTAAAATTAGCAGGTTATGCAGAGATCCCATCTGCCTATTTCAATGTTGTGTGGATGATACGCTTTCCGCGCGCACTGATTGCTGCTGCCGTAGGCATCGGCCTTTCGCTGTGCGGCATTGTCATGCAGGCCGCGGTGGAAAACCCTCTGGCTGACCCCTATATTCTGGGTATTTCGTCAGGTGCAACACTGGGCGCTACTTTTGCACTGATGGTTGGTGTCGGCACCCTGCCGCTTATCGGGCAGGCAAGCGTATCGGTCTGCGCTTTTGCCGGGGCGCTGCTTGCTTCTTTTCTGGTATTGTTTTTTGCCAATATCGGCGGTCATGCCACGGGTGCCAAGCTGGTGCTGTCCGGTACGGTCATAAACTCGATGTTTTCGGCTTTTTCCAATATCATGATCTACTTTGCCAACAATGCACAGGCATTGCAGAACATTACTTTCTGGATCATGGGCAGCACGGCTTCTGCCACATGGTCAAAAGTGCCGGCTATTTTGGTGATTGTGGCGTTGACCGCCCTGTTTTTCCTGACCCAAAGCAACACCTTGAATCTGATGCTGATGGGCGAAGAAGCCGCCACCACGCTGGGCATCAACCTTACTTTCTGGCGTAGAGTCTATCTGATTATTGCCAGCCTGATCACCGGTATTCTGGTCTCCGGCTGCGGCATGATCGGCTTTGTCGGCTTGGTGATCCCCCACATTTCCAGAGCAATCTTTGGTGCCAACCATCGTGTACTGACTCCCTACACCATCCTGTTCGGCGGCATTTTTATGGTGCTCACCGACCTGCTCTCCCGGTCGCTGGTCAGCGGTTCCGAAGTGCCGGTGGGTATTATCACTGCTGCGCTTGGTGCGCCGGTGTTCCTATATATGCTGCTGAAAAAAGATTACGGCTTTGGAGGTAAATAAGTTGGAGCTTGCTGTAAAAGATGTCCATGTGACGCTGGGCAAAGCCAAGATCGTAAACGGCGTCAGCCTCCATGTAGGCGAGCGGCAGAGTGTAGGCATCATCGGGCCAAACGGCTGCGGAAAATCCACCTTGCTGAAAGCCATCTACCGGGTCAACCCCATTGATTCCGGCGAGGTTTTGCTGAACGGTCAAAATGTTACTAAGATGAGCCCCAAAGAGGCTGCCCGACACATTGCCGTTGTAGGGCAGTTCAATGAACTTGCTTTTGATTTTTCCGTGCAGGATATGGTGCTTATGGGGCGTTCGCCCCACAAAAAGATGATGGAGGGCTATTCCGAAGCCGACTACAAGTTGGTGGAGGATACGCTGCGCAAGACCGAGCTATACCCTTTGCGGCAGCGCAGTTATCTCTCGCTTTCCGGCGGCGAAAAGCAGCGGGTGATTTTGGCCCGCGCTATCGTACAGCAGCCGGAATTACTGATTCTGGATGAACCCACCAACCACCTTGATATTAAATTTCAGTTTGAAGTGTTGAATCTTGTAAAAGATTTGAACATTTCCACCCTATGTGTACTGCACAATATCGAATTGAGCGCCCGCTACTGCGACTATCTCTATGCCATGAAGCAGGGGCGCATCGTGGCAGAGGGTGCGCCCAACAAGTTGATTACCAAGGAGACCATCCGCACCATTTATGACGTAGAGAGCGAAATCTACACAAATCCCATCACGCAAGATCTCGCCGTAGCTTTTCTTCCCACAAGGCGCAAATAGTAAAAACGTTGAACGAAATTTCAATGAAATTGCGTTCAACGTTTTTGTTTGTCAATTCCAAATTAGTGCATCCAGATATTATTTTCCAAATCTTTCAGCCGTGCTTTAAAATCGTGTATTTGTGCTTGGGTATTATTGCCATCAGGAAAACTCGGCAAGTAGTCCTCTCCTGCCTCGTGAAAGCCGACAATGCCATATAAACCCGCCATTTGAGACACTTTCACCAACGTGTGATAGTCATAGTCGTTCGCGCTAATATAAAGATTCATCGCCAGACCTCTTCCATATTACTCGTCTTATTGTATGGTGGATGGAAAAATTGATATGCCCAGGGTCAACGCCATCGCATTTGACCCCTACACCCACGGCTATTATAAAGTCACCGAGCGTGTGGGCGAAGCGTTCCGAGATGGCTTAAAGCTGAAAAAGTAAGGTGTGCAGAAAAGGAGCTTTCGCATAAGCGAAGGCTCCTTCTTAAAATATGTGGATTTCACAAATTCCGATTTGTATGCCTACATTAGTGCATCCAAATGTTGTTTTCCAAATCGCGCAGCCGACCTTTATAATCGTTGATGAGAGCCTCAGCATTTTCGCCATCCGGGAAAGTTACCAGATAGCCGTCCCCTGCCTCGTGAAAGCCGATGATTCCGGCAAGCCCAGCCATCTCCGACACTTTCAGCAGGGTGTGGTAGTCATATTCGGCGGCGCTGATGTACAAGTCCATAGGAGAAACCCTCGCGTTTCAAAGATATAGCCCTATTATAGCGACATTCTTTCATAAATGCAAAGAAAATGCTGTATCGTCCAGAATCGTAAGATACAGCATTGCTTTTTTATATGTAATGGTCCTTTAGCCTAATTTGTTGTCTGGCCTTAACCGAGCGATTGCTCTGGCATGGTCTAAGGCGCAGTGGTGTGCGGGATGCTTCCCGCGTTTGTTTTGATTACGAGACTTATTATAGCGGCGACTTGTGTGTAGAATTTAAAAGCTGTTTGAACGATTTTGAAATTCAATTTGAATAATTTATGACGTGGGGTGATGCCATGAAAGATATTAAAGAAAAGCCAACCGAGCATATGCCGAGAAGCAATGCAACCGGGAAAATCCCGAAAGCTGCGCTGAAAAACGCATGGACAGAGGCTAAGGAAAAAAGCCGAACTAAGCTGCGAGAAAGCACCTCTGCGCAGGGGGCTGGCGATTATACCACAGCCAACGACACCGGTGGGATGCTGGCCGACACATCCTATTCAGCTATCAAGAAAAACACCGATTTCAACGTGCAGCAAGGGCGCAGGTTTACCCGCAAGCAAATTGAAAAATATAAGGAGCGCCGCGCCGCAGAACAAACCGAAACCACCCGCGCCCACACCGCCAGTGAGCGCGGTGTCAGCCCGAAACAGGCTGGGCACGACACGCTGACCGATGCAGAGCAGCGCTCGCGCCGTGGGGCGGATTTGCCCCGCCAGCGAGCAAAAGAAAAAGCCGTCACCGCCAAGACCGTGCCGCGCGATATTCGCGGTGTGACCCAAAGTCAGCGCCAACTGCGAACCGCCGCAAATGAAACTGTGTGGAGCATAACAACCCAAGCACAAATGCAGACCCGTACCCGTCAAGTGCAGCTTGCTATCCAGAAAGCCGCCAGCAGCACCCGCAAGACGGCTGTGGCGGTGCGCTCGGCAATACGGCATTTTCTTGTCGGCCTGCACAGTCTTGTCGCGGCCATTGCTGCAGGGATTAGCGTGGCACTCAGCATTATTATTGTCATCAGCCTTGTGGCCTTTGTGTCCGGCTCGGCCTATGGCATCTTTTTTGCCGCCAATGCGCCCAACACCGACACAATTACCGTGCAACAGGCAGTAGAAACACTGACAGCAGAATACCGCGACAGGCTGGAAGAAATCTCCGACACCGTACAGCATGACCGCCAAGACATTACAGCCAACGATGACGTGTACTACATTCGTTGGCAAGATGTCCTGGCGGTCTTTTCTTCGTATGTTTCAGGAAATGAACAAGGCGCACCCGTTGCGGCACTGACAGAGGAGCAGGTAGATAAACTGCGGGAAACTATGTGGGCGATGAATGCGGTGGATTGTTCCACCCACCCGGAGACTACCACAATAGAAACCACCGATGAGGACGGAAACCCGACCACCACAGAGATAACTGAAACCGTCCTTGCTATTGAGCTGACCCACAAAACACCCGATGAGATGGCGGCAGATTATCATTTCACCACCCGTCAGAACACCTATCTGCAACTTTTACAAGACCCGCAGTACGAGGAACTGTGGGCAGAACTGCTCGGTGGTTTTGCGCAGGGCGGCGGTGAACTTATGACCCCGGACAGCACCCGCACCCCGACAGGCACCCTGCAATGGCCGCTGCCTGTCGCGGGTACGATTACTTCTCAATTTGGTCACCGCGTGGACCCCATCACCGGCGAGGTCAGCTCCCACACCGGCACTGACATTGCCTGCGCCGAGGGTACGCCGATCCTCGCTGCCGCAGACGGCATCGTCACCGTTGCCAACGGTCTTGACAGTTGGGGCGGTAGCTACGGCTACTACATCCAAATCGACCACGGCGGCGGGCTGGAAACGCTGTACGCCCACTGTTCGTCCATCTGCGTCATTACCGGTCAGCAGGTGCAGGTCGGGCAGGTCATCGGCTATGTGGGTCACACCGGGCGGGCAACAGGAAACCACTTACATTTTGAAGTTCATATTAATGGCGTTCGTAGGGATGCGGAGACTTACTTTACTATATAGCAAATATTTGAGACTGAGAATCTTAAATGTGACCCTCACAAACAAAACGCTGCCTGCCGTGATCCTGCCGAGGCTTAACGAACAGCAGCGGGAAATCTACACCGTTATGCAGCAGCTCAAGGGCAACAAACCCTATCTGTGGGAAGGAATTTCAACGGCGGCGAAGATACCGGCCCCAGCTATGAGATACCCGGCGAGGCGCTGGATGACCCGGCTTTTGCGGCGCTCATGGAAGAAGCCACAAAGT
>NZ_FUYF01000041.1 GCF_900167555.1 Gemmiger formicilis
AGAACCCGCCCATTCCCACCAAACAGGAACAGATCGTCGTGCCAAACAACAGCGTGTTGGTACTCGTCAAAGCGAGCTGACTACACTAATCGCTCCTATTTTTACCTGCCAACTCCGCAAAATTTATCCACAAAAAGCGCCCGGGCGGTTGAAAATCTCAACCGCTCGGGCGCAGTCATTTTTCCGTTTTGGGGTCATTTTGGGGTCAAAGTTACCGGCCTGTTACCACTTTTGCCATAAGGTAGAAAAAAGCTCGTTGAAACTTGTCGTTTCAACGAGCTTTTGTTGGTTGCGGAGACAGGACTTGAACCTGCGACCTCCGGGTTATGAGAAATCCAGAGTTTGTGCGTTGGGATGTTATTTTGTTGGGTTTGGTGGTGTTGTGTACCAAGGCTCAGATCGGATTTTGTCCCATGTGTACAAAAAGGTGCTATATGGTGCTGAACCGTTCCAAACCCTTTTGGGGGCAGTTTTGGGGGCAAATCTGCGAAACGGATTCTGACCTGCACCGCTCAAATAAATGCGCAGCTTTGGTTCCATTGAGAAATGTGGATACCAATATCACTGGGTTCACGCAAGTGAAAAGCCCAGCAAACTAACATATAAGTTTTACTCTCCGGCAAGAAGTTGTACACAAACCAATTCTACACCCTCCCCGCACACCGCCCCTGTCGCCGCGAGAAACGCCCCTGTTTGGGCGCATTAGCGGTGCATCGGCGCGGTAGCCGTCCCGCCAAATACCGCCCCAAAATCCCCGCTTTCCGGGGATTTTTATTTTACCGCAACGGCATTTACCTAGACCGGATTTTCCTGTACAGGTAAATCCTGCACAAATAAATACTAAATAAATAAAATACTAATATACTATCGTATCCTATCCGTAAAACCACAAAAAATCGGATTCTTCCCGCTATGGTCTTACGGCAATGCGTACAACTTAACACCGGAGAGTACAACTTGCGATTGCCTTAACGCTTTGGGCGTAGTATAATTTAATCACAGACAAACCTCGGCTCCACAACAAAACCGTATCGGCAGGTGATACCGTGAATCTGAACGACTTACTCTTGGAGGGTTTCTCCGTTGACTACAAAGAGACTCCGAAAAGCACTGCCCATTCAGAGAGGTTTTGAGAAAATGACTATCAAGTTGGAGCAGGTCATTGAAGCGATTGAAATGTCCGACGATTTCTTTACAAGTTTTTGGGATACTAAAACCGGAGAAACCGTTTATCTTGCCGACCCACTGCTTAACGGAGAAACCGACGAAGTGCTGGCTGCCGAAATCGAAAACGACCCAAAACGCTTTCTTCGATTTCCGACCAAGTACGAGATACACGAATACCGCATCATGGAGGACTTTATCGAACAGCTTTCTCCCGGAAAGGTACAAAGCGATCTTTCTTATAGCATTCGGGGAAAAGGTGCTTTTCGCCGGTTCAAGGAGTCTATACGCTATCACGGTTTAGAGCAGCAATGGTACGACTGTCTTGAAAAGGCCTACAGAGACATTGCTGTCCGTTGGTGCACAGAAGAAGGGCTTGCATATTCGAGATAAAAGGAACAAACGGTTGTTGTTTGCGTTGCCATACATCGCCGCTTCCCGCAAGCCACAAAAAACGCCGCTGCAGTTGTTTCCTTCGGGCTGGCAGGCGAGGGCGGATTTTTGACAAATGCCGGCGCCCTGATTGCCGATGAAAGCCCGATCCGCTGGTCACGATTGTTCTGCACACGCTGGAACGGGCTGGACAAAAGCGGCGGCACAATGGACGCACTGGACGATGCCGAGTATTCCGGCAGTGTGCTTTCCTTGATTGAAAACGGCGAGGCGTTCATCAAGCGCAACGCCCGCATGATGTGGCGCAAAACGCCCAATTCGCGGGAGGAACTGCCCGAATACGTCGAGCGCAGCTACCACGAGGCGCTTGTCAACGCGCTGGCGCACCGCGATTATCTCGTCTACGGCAGCGAGGTCCACATTGACATCTACGATGACCGTCTGGAGATCTACTCGCCGGGCGGAATGCCGGACGGGTCGATGATCCAGGACCGCGATCCGCTTACCGTACCGTCCACCCGGCGCAACCCGGTGTTGGCCGATGTGTTCAACCGTCTGGGCTATATGGAGCGCAAGGGCAGCGGCTTTGGGAAAATTCTGAACGGCTACAAGGCACAAATCAACTACACCGAGGATAAGCGCCCTACGTTCCGTTCGGACCGCTACCAGTTTACGGTCGTTATGCCGAACTTGAATTACGGTGTCCCCCAAGATGTCACCCAAGGTGTCACCCAAGACGATTTAGACGCCAGAATCATCGCACTCATCAAGAAAGACAGTAAAATCAGTGCTGAAAAGCTAGGTATGGCATTGGGTGTCAGTGTCCGCACCATCCGCCGCCACATCAAGCAGATGGACAACGTCCGCTTTGTCGGGCGGGGGTTCAGCGGGCATTGGGAAGTAGACGAGAAATAGCCCTGCTTACCACAAGGCAGCAATACTACACCACCAAGCGCAGCGCAATAACAAAATGTCGGCGGCGCACCCTGTTTTTTGTTTTATACAAATGCCTTTTCATAGCAAAAACCGGTCACCAGCCTGTAGGATTTGTTACAGGTCGGTGACCAGTTCTGTTATTTTTCGATTTCTTCCAACGTAGGCATGGCGGGGATGGCACCGTGGCGGCTGGTGGTGATGCTGGCGGCTTTGTTGGCAAAGGTCAGAATTCCTTCCAGCTTGTCCACCGTCAAGGTGTTCAGCTCCTCCCTGCAGAGCTTGGACAGAGCAGCCCCAAAGAAGGTATCCCCTGCGCCGTTGGTGTCGCCCACCTTGCAGGGGATACCGGCTACATGACCGATTTTATCTCCCATACGGTAGAACACGCCGTTTGCACCCAAGGTGACAAAAATCAGCCGAATGCCGTTTTGTGCCAGCTGCGCCGTGCCGTTTTCGCAGTCGGCGGTGCCGGTCAGCAGGGGCAGTTCCTCGTCCGAAACCTTCAGGATATCCACCAGCGGCAGGGGAGCTTTCATCTGTGCGATCGCTTCTTCCTCGCTGTGCCAAAGGTTGGCGCGGTAGTTGGGGTCGTAGGTGATGATTGCCCTCAGCTTTTTGGCACGGGCAGCGGCGTCCAGCGTGGCGGTGCGGGCGGGGTCGGCGGTCAGACTGACCGAGCCGAAATGCACGATTTTGGCGGCTTTCAGGGCTTCCTCCGGGATATCCTCTTTGCACAGCATCACATCGGCGTTGGCACTGCGGTAAAAGCTGAAATCGCGTTCGCCGGCAGCATCCACCGACACGACTGCCATGGTGGTGGGGTGGTCGGCATCCACAGCCATGCCGGAAACATCCACCTTGTTTTCTGCCAGAACGTCTTTCAGATAGCGGCCAAAGGCATCTGCCCCCACCTTGCCGATAAAGGCGGTCTGTGCGCCCAGCCTAGCGGCTGCCACCGCCAGATTGGCCGGGGCGTCGCCGGGGTTTGCGGCAAACTGCGGGATGCCTTTTTCATCCCTGCCAGTCTGGGTCAGGTCGATCAAAACTTCACCAATCGTTACAATATCCATGGCTGCTCCTTTCGGCGGCGCACCAGCAGTGCCTGATAGGGTTCCAACTCCACATCCGCCAGCCAGACGGAAGTGCCATCCGGGGTGTGATACTCGCCGCCCAAAGCGTCCAGACTTGCCCCTGCCGGGTACTCGGTAAAGTTGAACAGTCCCACCAGCGTTTCCTCACCGCGCTTGCGTACCAGCGCCAGCACACCGGGGTTGTGGGTGTCCCATGTGGTCACCCAGGCATCCGGGGCAAAGCAGGGGTCTGCACGCATTTGGCGCAGCTGCTCCATGCCCTGCCACAGCCGGTTCTGCAGCGTGCCTTTTCGGGTGCGCTGCTTTGCGTTTTCCCAGTTAAACGCACTGCGGTGCAGGTTGCGGCTGTCGTCTGCCCGATTGGGGTCAGACTTGTAATCCCATCCGTTGAGCTGTGCAATCTCGTCCCCGCAGTTCAGCATAGGGAAGCCCTGCAAAAACGCCATAACGGTATGCAGCAGCAGGTCGCGCTTTACGGCATAATTCAGCGCGATAGCATCGTCGGATTCCAGTGCCTGCTCCACGCCGCACAGGCTGGCGGTGGTGCCGCAGCTGCGGGCGTCGCCGGTGGCGGGGTCGTAGTTGTACAACTCACCCTTTGCCCAGCTTCCGGGGAAATCGCCCGCATAAAAATGGTAGAGATACTCCTTATGCTTTTGGGGGTCAATATCAAAACGGTTCTCAGCCGCTTCATCCAAACCCCAGCCGATATCATCGTGGCAGCGCAGATAGTTTACAAACCAGCAGTTGTCCGGCAGGGCGTGCAGGGCGTCCAGCTGCGCTTTCAGCAGGCGGGTGTCACGGCTGGCCAAGGCACTCCACAGGTTGACCATGGTGGACACATTGTAGAGCATATGACATTCCGGCTTTTGGGGCGTGCCAAAGTACGCCGCCAGCTCCTTGGGTGCCATGACCACCTCGCCCTTGAGGATAACCGCCGGGCAGACACATTCCAGCACCATGCGCAGCATCCGCACGATGGTGTGTACCTGCGGCAGATTGCGGCAGGTGGTGCCCAGCTGTTTCCAGATGTAGGGTACCGCGTCAATGCGGAACACCTCCACACCCAGATTTGCCAGATGCAGAATACTTTTGGTCATGTCCACGAACACCGCCGGGTTTGCGTAGTTCAAATCCCACTGGTAGTCGTGGAAGGTGGTCAGCACCCACTTGTGCATCTCCTCGCACCATGTAAAGTTGCCGGGGGCGGTGTTGGGGAACACCTGCGGCACGGTCTGCTCGTACCGGTCGGGGATGGTGCGGTCGTTAAATAGATGGTAGTAGGCTTGGAACCACGGGTCGCCCGCCTTGGCCGCCATCGCCCAGCGGTGGGTGCTGGCAGTATGGTTCATGACAAAATCCAGACACAGGCTGATACCGGCCTTGCGCAGTTCGCGGGTCAGATTTTCGAGGTCTTTATTCGTGCCGAGAGCCGGGTCTACGGTATCGAAATCCTCCACCGCATAGCCGCCATCGTTGTGGGGATGGGGCATCTGCAGTAAAGGCATCAGGTGCAGATAGGTCAGCTTCTGCTCCTTGAAATAGGGCAGCTTCTTTGCCAATTCTTTCAAATTTCCGGCAAACAGGTCGGTGTACATCGTCATGCCGAACATATTGCCCCGCTTGTACCAGTTCGGGTCGGCGGCACGGGCTTTGTCCAGTGCTTTCAGCTCGGCGCTGCGGGCGTCGTAGGCGTCTGCCATCTCGCGTTCCAGAACCTCCAGCCCTTCCCGATTGTGGTACAGCTCCATGAACAGCCATTCCAGCTCGTCCTTATGGCGGGCAAAGCGGGTGGAAAATGCAGTTTGGTTCTTCATATCCTTTTATCCTTTTCGTGTAAGATGAAGCTGCACGCTGGGGTAATCACCAAACAGCTGCGGCAGAACAAGCCCTGCATACAGCAGTGTGCTGCCGCTGAACCGCATGCCCTTGTGAATACCGTCCTCTATGGCGTTGCCGCCATCGTGGGTATATTGAGAGCCGAAATAGTCGATGCCATCCAGCTCATACACAGCATCTTCTTCCAGCCCGCGGAAGCAGAGGTGGATGGGCAGGGGATTCGCCTGCGGATGGGTCACCACCAGATTCAGCAGCGCCTCGCTGCCGTCCTCTGCGGCAAACTGCCATGCCGTGAAATATGCGTTTTCTGCCGGGTCGGTCAGCCGGTAATAATCGCCGGTGCGAATCAGGTCGTTCAGCCGCTTGAACCGCTTGATCTGGTTTTTCACTGCAGTGCACTCGGCGCGCTTCAATTTGCCCAGATCCAGCTCGTAGCCAAAGGTGCCGCTCATCGCCACCACAGCGCGGGTGTCGATGGGCGTAGTACGGCCGGTCTGGTGGTTGGGGCAGGCAGAAACATGGGCGCCCATGGTGCAGACCGGATAGCCAAAGGAGGTGCCGTGCTGGATAGTCAATCGTTCAATGGCATCGGTATCATCACTGCACCAGATTTGGGGATAGTAGCACAGCATTCCGGCATCAAAGCGTCCGCCGCCGCCTGCGCAGCCCTCAAACAGCACCTCCGGGAAGCCCTGCGTCAGCCGCTCTGCCAGCGCATAAACGCCCAGCATATAGCGGTGCATGATTTCGCCCTGCTGCTCGGCAGGGAAGGCACGGCTGTACACATCGCTCATGCTGCGGTTCATATCCCACTTGATATACTCAATGTGATGCTCCCGCAGCAGCTTGCCGATAGCCTCTGCCAGATAGTCCACCACCTCCGGACGGGAGAAATCCAGCACCAGCTGGTTGCGCCCCATGGCAGGCTTGCGTCCGGGCAGGGTCAGCGCCCAGTCCGGGTGAGTGCGGTACAACTGGGAGTTCTCGTTGACCATTTCCGGCTCAATCCACAGACCGAATTTCATACCCAGCGCGTTGATTTGCTCAATCAGCGGGTCCAGCCCGCCGGGCAGCTTTTCGCAGTTCACGACCCAGTCGCCCAGACCCTGATTGTCGTCATTCCGGGTGCCGAACCAGCCATCGTCCAGCACCATCATCTCCACGCCGAGAGAGGCTGCTTTTTCAGCAATCTTTACGATCTTTTCGGTGTTGAAATCAAAATAGGTAGCTTCCCAGTTGTTGATCAGCACCGGGCGGCGTTTGTCCTTCCATGGACCGCGGCAGATGTTGCGCCGCAAAAAGCGGTGGTACTGCTGAGAAAGCGGGGTCAGACCCTCTGCCGCAAAGGAGAGGATCACCTCCGGGGTGTCAAAGGTCTCGCCGGGCTTCAGGTTCCACGCAAAGCGTTCCTCCTGAATGCCACTCACCACCCGGACAAGCCCGGTCTGAGAGCGCTCCACGTCCATCTGGTAGCTGCCGGAATAGACCATCATCACCCCGTAGCAGGCACCGCTGGTCTCCGTGGCATCCTGTCGGCAGAGAATCAGGAAGGGATTGTTGTGGTGGCTGGAACTGCCCCGCACCGAAGAAACGGTCTGGATATGGGTGCCCACAGCCTCCCGTTCCAACTGCCGTTCCATGGCGTGTCTGCCGTGGAAATGCAGCAAATCCCATCTGCCAAAGGGCAGATCCAGACAGGCCGATGCCGCCTTGTCCAGCCGCAGGGGGGTATCTCCGTGGTTTGTCAGCCGTGCCGCACGGGTGATGACATCCTGCCGGGCAAACACGCCGTACAACAGCTCCAGCGTCAGGCCGGTGACCTCGTCCTGCATTCGGACAATCAGGGTTTCTGCATCGTTTTCCTCTGCGTGGGCGCAGGGCAGACCGTTCAGCTGATATTTGCCCGCCTCCACCGTGTGGCTCACATAGGTAAAGTCTGCGCCAAAGGCACCGCGGTTGTCGGCCACCGTCACGCAGGACAGACGAAAATCGCCCACGTTGCAGCCGGTATACTCCTGCGGGAGCAGGTCCGGGGAAATGCCCCGATGGGTGCGGTAAGCGTAGTAATCCGGCGAGAATCCACGGTCTGTGCGGGGATACAGCTGCATCAGATCCCCGCTGCCGATGGTTTTGCCGTAGTACAGATGCAGCAGGTGTCCCAGCGCATCCACCTTCATGTGGTAGCTGGTATGGGCGGTTTCCAATACAAAAATGCGGGTCTCGGAATCAAATCGAATACTCATGCGTGCTATACCTCAACGAGATTATTTTTAAGGCAATACCGCACAATTCTAAGTGCCGATACGGCGAGCGAGGTGCGGCAGCTGCTAAGCCAAAAGCGCAGATAATACTGGATGTCTTATCGAGCATTTTGGCAACGCAGATGCCGTGCCGCAGCCGCCG
>NZ_FUYF01000036.1 GCF_900167555.1 Gemmiger formicilis
AAAAGGGCAGTACACCGATGCGGCAGACGATATGCTGCTAAAATTATTCTGAAAATCAAACACTAACAAAAACAAAAAACCTCATTGCAAAAAACACATTGCAATGAGGTTTTCTGGTGCGACCGGGAGGATTCGAACCTCTGGCCTTCCGGGTCGGAGAACTACGACAAGGCGGTGTAGACCGACGTTAAGACGTTAATTCTGTTAGTTTTGCACAGTTGCGCCCAAAACGAGAAAAAGCCTGCTGGTGGTTGTCACAACAGACTTTTTTGGCATTTTGCGGTGCTGCTGCACAGTAGTAGTCAAATGGTGGTCAAAATAACCCCTATAACAAACCGTTCACAGATGGGCAGGAACATTAGTCATTGTAAATATTTTAAACCAAACCATGATTGCATGCTGTACGAATTTGTCCAACAGTAAAAAGGACTTTACAAATCACACCAATTGTTGCAGCTTTTGGTGTAGAGACTCGATAAGCATTTCAATCACCATAAAAAATATTGGAGCCTCGTCCATAGGGTACATTCCAGATATACTGGCTGGATACGGAATGGCAATGAGCGTATCCACATAATTTGAGAGACTACAATTTGATGTCATTGTTATGAGAATTACTTTTACACGATTTTTCCGGTACTCTTCAGCAAGAGAGATATATGTATCGCGACCGCTGATTGAGAATATAACAACGACATCGCCCGACTTCAGAATTCTCTCATAACTTGCCATAATGGTATAATCACTTATTGCGTGGGCATCAACACCGAATTTGTTTAACCGAAACGCAAATTGTTGTGCAGAAACGGCAGAATGAAGCAGTCCAAGTGTAATTACGCGATTGGCGTGTGAGATTGCATCAATGGCAGTATCAAGTATCTGGGAATCAAGCAAACTTTCCATTTGCATTATTTCATGGAAATAGTAGGAAATTGCATGTGGAATTTCTTGTGCCAAATGGTCTTGAGGGGAAGTTGTTGGTAATGCACTTTCTGTATTTTCCAGATCGCTTAGAAGTGCAACCTTAAAATCGGAGTAGCCCTGATAACCGAGCTTTTGGCACAGTCGAAGGACTGTGCTGCGGCTTGCATTACATGTGGCAGATACTGCCTCACAGGATAATTCTTTTATACTTTTCGGATGTGCCAAAATAAAATCTGCTACACGGCGCTCATTTCTGGAAAAATTTGAAAGATTTTCTTCGAGCAGTTTTAGAACCGACATTGCACGGCCCCCCCTTGATACAAAATTCTAACATCCATATTATATAGCAAAAACGTGCAAATGTCCAGTGAAAGACACTGAATTGGGCAAACAGTTCGTTTTTGCAAAAGCAAATGTACCAAAAACGTGCAAAAATATCTGTGCATGCTTACAAAAACGTGCAGCAAATGTTGCAAAACCGTGCAACACGCGCTATAATATGATTGCAATCGCAGAAGATACCCAACATGGTCGGTGTGTCTTGTGCGAAAGATTCTCTTATGAAAAAGCGCGCTTATCAATAAGGAAAAGGTAACTATCAAATAACAGATGTACGATCTAAAGGAGGAACAAAAAAGGAATGTCTTTCCCAACAAATTTCCTATGGGGCGGTGCGATTGCAGCAAACCAATGCGAAGGAGGGTGGAACGAAGGCGGACGCGGCCTTTCTAATGCAGATGTACTTCCTTATGGAGAGGATCGCCTTGCGGTAATTAAGGGTGATCTTCAAATGTTGACTCCGGATAATGAACACTATTATCCAGCACAAAATGCAATTGATTTCTATCATCACTATAAGGAAGATATCGAACTGTTTGCGGAAATGGGGTTCAAAGCGCTTCGGCTTTCGATTTCATGGAGTCGTATCTACCCGAATGGGGATGATGAAAGGCCAAATCAAGAGGGAATCGCTTTCTATCGAAACGTATTTGCAGAATGTCATAGACATGGAATTGAACCTGTCGTAACAATTACACACTATGATATCCCGATGAATCTGGTAACTAAGTATAGGGGCTGGAAAAACCGAAAGCTCATTGACCTTTATATAAAGCTCACCAAAACACTTTTTGCTGAGTACGGGCAGCAAGTACGATATTGGATTACCTTTAATGAAATCAATATCATGACAAGTGCATGCTTTATGTCCGCAGGAATTGTATTTGAGCGCGGTGAAAATCGTTATGTCTCGATATATAATGCTGTACATAATGTTTTGGTTGCAAGCGCTTGGGCTACAAAACTCTGCCATGAGATGATTCCAAATTCAAAAATCGGCTGCATGCTCAATGCAGGAATTTATTATCCGAAGACATGCAATCCCTTGGATGTACAGGCGGCCCAGAGTGAGAATCGTAAACACTATATGTTTACGGATGTTCAGGTACGCGGTGAGTATCCTGAGTATGTAATCAAGGAATTTGAGCGGTATGGCTTTAAAATCCCATTTGAAGAAGGGGACAAGGCTATCCTAAAAGAGAATACTGCGGACTTTGTTTCTTTTTCATATTACTCAACGAGGGTAGCTGAAGCAAATGCAAAGGGAAAATATGATTCCAATTTGCTCAAATCTGCAGACAATCCCTATCTAGAGCATGAGCCGTGGGGACGTTTCATTGATCCCATCGGATTGCGAATTACGATGAATGAAATCTATGACAGATATCAAAAGCCCTTATTTATCGTTGAAAATGGCTTGGGTACAATAGATCAGCCCAATGCAGACGGATATGTGGCAGATGACTACCGCATCCATTACCTGAGAGAGCATATTTTGGAAATGAAAAAGGCAGTAGAGCTCGATGGTATTCCTCTTATGGGATATACCTGCTGGGGACCAATCGATTTGGTGTCTGTTGCAACAGGAGAAATGAAAAAGAGATATGGCTTCATTTATGTGGATCGAGATGATACGGGAAAAGGCTCTCTAAGGAGGACTAGAAAAAAATCATTTGGCTGGTATAAACAGGTGATTGCTACAAATGGTGAGTCGATTACAGACCCACAAAATTAATGTATAGAAGCCTCTACAATTTACAACTGAAATTTGCTAAGATATAAATATTAGGAGGAAAACAAATGGCTATGGACTATAATCAGTTGGCCGTAAACATTCTGGAAGCTATTGGCGGCAGTCAGAATGTTGAGAATGTCTCACACTGCATGACACGGCTTCGTTTTGTCATGAATGATAACGCCAAAGTTGACATGAAGAAGCTCCAGGAAATTAACGGCGTGATTCGTGTCATTGATACGGATACACAATTACAAATCGTCATCGGCTCTGCTGTTGACAAGGTTTATAAGGAAGTGTGCGCTGTAGGCAACTTTGAAAGCCAGGAACCTGTCCAACAAAATGCAGACGCAGATAAAGAAAATAAAACCAAGAAGAAAATTACGCCAAAGAGTGTGGCAAATGGTATTATTGATGCCGTATCCGGGAGCTTGGTTCCCATACTTCCCGCAATTATTGCAGCCGGTATCTTTAAAATGGTTGCCGTTCTGCTTGGACCAACGAACTTGGGCGTTTTTACAGAAGACAACCAGCTGTACATTTTCTGCAACTTGGTTAACACAGCTGTATTCTATTTCCTGCCTTTCTTTATTGCCTATACGGCATCAAAGAAATTTAATGCCACACCTCTTTATGCTATGATGGTTGTCGCTGTTATGATTCACCCGGATATGCTGGACATCATAAATGCAGGAGAAACTTTTAAGCTGTATGGCATTTTCAATATGCAGCTGATCAATTATACCAGTAGCGTGATTCCGATTGTATTAAGTACATGGGTCATCTCGTATATTGAAAAATTTGTCAAGAAAATTGTCCCGGATCATTTCCGCGTTGTAGGTGTTCCCGTATTGATTATGGTACTTGCGTTCCCTGCGGCGCTCTGCATTTGTGGACCTGCATGCAACGCAATCATGCAGCTGCTTGTCAACGTGATTCTTTGGATGAATGATACCCTTGGTATTGTAGCAATCGTTATTGTGGCTGTGTTCTGGCTGTTCCTGATGATGTTTGGCATGCACATGCCGTTGATGATGACCCTGCTTCCCGTTTGGATGCAGATGGGGTATGATGCTATTGTATCTCCGGGTGCTATTGCCAGTTCCTTAGCCCATGTGGGTGCCATCCTTTCTTATGCAATTCGTGCCAACAATCAGGATAAACGGGCTTTTGGTTGGACCGCCTTTATTACTATGATTTCGGCAAATATTGGTGAGCCTGCACTATACGGCATTACGCTGGTTGAGAAGCGAGTTCTGGCTTATCAAATGGCTGGTGCCGCATGCGGCGCTGTTGTTATGTATATTCTTGGCGCAAAAGTAACGCTGTTCTCCGGAGTTGGCTTCGTATGGCTCAATTTCCTGCGTTTTGGTGAATACGCGGTGGCCGGTGCTATTGGCATGATTGTTGCTTTTGTCGTTTCGTTTGTGCTCGGCATGGTTTTGGGATATGGAAAAGAGATTGTTTCAAGCAAAAACTAATAACTTGCGGATATCTGTGGAGCGGAGAAATGTTATCTAAACTTTTCGCTTGCCATATATATCTTTGATAAAAATACGATCCTGATGGCCTTGTCAGGGAGATGCTATAACAGCAGAGAGCCTGCAGGAATGTGGGCTCTCTGCGTTTTTTCGCAGTAACAATGTAGAAAAATATAATTTGGGGAGGAATAATAATGAGCTTTCCGAAAAAATTCCTTTGGGGCGGTGCAGTAGCTGCAAACCAATGTGAAGGAGCCTATCTTACCGACGGAAAAGGCTTGTCTGTTCCGGATATGTTAATTGGCGGCAGCTTGAATACACCTCGTACATTTCTGCCACAGATAGATACAACAGCGTTTTATCCAAGTCACCAAGCTGTGGATTTTTACCATCATTACAAAGAGGACATTGCCTTATTTGCTGAGATGGGATTTAAGTGCTTCCGAACCTCTATTAACTGGGGACGAATCTTTCCAAATGGAGATGATGAGCGGCCAAACGAGGCAGGACTACAATTTTATGATGCTCTTTTTGATGAATGTAAAAAATATAATATTGAGCCGTTGGTGACGCTGTGTCATTATGAAATACCATGGCATATTGTCACAGAATATCATGGCTTTTATAACCGGAAAACCATTGATTTATATTTGAAGTATGTAAAAACATGCTTCCAAAGATACAAAGATAAGGTAAAGTACTGGATTCCCTTCAATGAAATCAACATGGCGATGATGAATGCGGGTATGGGCGATTTGTATTGTTTGGGATTGTTGGAGGATGAGGATATTCGTTCTAAGGAGAGAATTCCCGTAACAAAATTAAAGCATGATCCACAAAAATGTTTTACAGCACTCCATAACGAGTTCGTAGCAAGTGCGCTGGCCGTAAAGGCCGGTCACGAAATCAACCCGGATTTCAAATTCGGTACTATGATTGCGCATGGGACAATGTACCCGCTGACGCCAGACCCTAAAGATATGCTGTTCTATCAAAAGAAGGAACATCAAAAATATGACTTCTGCGGAGATGTGCAAGTCCGGGGGAAATATCCGTGCTGGGCAAAATCTATGTTTGCAGATTATGGCGTGCAGGCAGATTTCATCGATGATCTCGATGATAAGCGAATCTTGAAAGAGGGTGTTGTTGATTTCTATTCATTTTCCTATTATTCATCTTCTTGCATTACGACAAATCCGAATGTTGAAAAAACTCATGGGAACATGAGCTTCAGGGCAAAAAATCCGTATTTAAAAGCAAGTGAATGGGGATGGCAAATTGACCCGGATGGACTTTATTATACGCTGATGCGGCTAACGGACCGCTATCCGGAAACTCCGCTTATGATCGTTGAGAATGGCCTAGGTGCAATGGACCAATTGACAGCAGATGGAAAGGTGCATGACAAATATAGGATTGCTTACTTAAAGCCACATATTGAGGCAATGAAGCGCGCTGTAGAGGATGGTGTTCCTTTGATGGGGTACACTTCATGGGGACCAATCGATTTGGTTTCTGCTGGCACAGGCGAGTTCAGAAAACGCTATGGTTATATCTATGTGAACCGTGACGATGATGGTCGTGGTGACTTTTCGCGCATCAAAAAAGACAGTTTTTTCTGGTATAAGAAGTGTATTGAATCAAATGGAGAAGATCTGGAATTTTAATGAATGACAGGGAGAAACGCAATGGAAAAGTATTTGGCTATTGATGTTGGTGGCACAAATATTAAATACGGTTTGGTGACAGAGGAAGCTGTCATTCTTGAGCAGGGGAGTCTCCCCACGCCGAAGAACGGTGCAAATGACTTTTTGAAAATAATCGAACATATTTTTGAAAAGTACAAATCTGAAACACATACAATCGTTATGAGTGCACCAGGATCTTACAATGCAAAGGAAAAGACTTATTTTATTGGCGGATCTCTACGCTACATGAGTGACATAAATATAACCAAACTTATAAAAGAGCGTATGGATTGCAATTTTAGCATTGAAAATGATGCTAAATGTGCAGCATTGGCTGAACTGTGGAAGGGCAGCATGAAAAGCGTAAAAAATGGTTTGGTTATTACATTAGGGACGGGAATCGGTGGGTCTGTCATTATTGATGGAAAGTTGTACCGTGGGTCATCTTGCTATGCGGGAGAACTGTCTGGAATAAGTACAAACTGGACAGAGGCGTACACAACGAAAACAATTTGGTCAAAGTATCAGAGCACAAAAATCTTGTTACAACATTATGCGCAAGAAAAAGGCTGCACAGACGAGCCGGTCACCGGACAAGAATTTTTTGAAAATGTAATTAACGGGGAACCGACGGCTTGTCTGGTTTTAGATAAGTTCTGCACAAATCTTGCAACGGGATTGTTCTCTTTGCAGCTGATTCTCGATGTGCAAAAAATATCGATTGGAGGCGGAATTTCCAAGCAACCAATTCTAATAGAAAAAATCAATCAGAAAATGCAGTCTATATATGAAACATATCCGTATATTCATACCACAAAACCGGAGATCTGCGCATGTACATTTGGAAATGATGCCAATTTGATAGGTGCGCTGTACCACTATACTTACGAGGTTGATTGAAAATGAAACTTTTGGTACAATCAGATGACTATGCAATTTCTCCGGCAGTGGCCAGAGGTATTCTTTATGGTATTGAAAATGGCATAATTCGGAATACAGGTATGTTTATGAATATGCCGTGGAGTGTAGAATGCGGAAAGTTGATCATGCCATATCTGGATAAAATTGCGTTAGGAATTGATTTGAATTTAACAACGGGAACGCCGTTAACGAAGCCTGATTTAATTCCTTCATTGGTTCAGGATAATGGTGCCTTTCATACAAGCAATGAAAGTCGCACTTTGGATGCAAAAGCGGAAAATCAGGAACACGCAGTTCTGGAGGAAGTGATTCTTGAACTGGAAAATCAAATCAAACGGTTTGTTGAATTATTTGGACGGAAACCGGACTATGTACACCCGCATGCTTATGCTACGCCGGCAATCATCCATGCCGAAAGTGAACTGGCAAAGGCATATGGTATTCCTTTTTCACTTGATGTTTTTCATAAAATATTCAAGCTGGAGACAACACTGCCTAAAATGGAGTGGTATCTTAAACCTGCAACTCCTGAAAATCAATTGAAATCATCATTAAAAACCTATATCCTGATGCATAGCGAGGAGCTACTGAAAAAAGATTATTCGTTAATTGTTGGTCATATGGGATTTGTTGATCACAATCTCATGAAATTGTCTTCGTACAATCTTTACAGAATATCTGATTTGGAAGCCGTAACAAGTCCTGAGATTGTGAAATGGGTGGAGGACAATCAGATTGAGCTGATTTCGTACAGAAATCTATAATGTGAAAAATCTTTTTTCCCCCATGTGCGCACTGACAGTTAATGGTAGCTCACTATGAACGTCAAAATGATGCTATTGGGGATTGCTTACATGAGCATGGTGTGAGATTCCGTTTTGAACAAAGGTTGATATAATACTAATTGTACGGTTAAACGATAGAATTTGCTGCTTGCAGAGGGAAGGACGTCATCACAACGATAACTGGGAAAAGAAGATTCTCATTATATAAGCGCCGCAGGCTGTTGATTGCAGCCCTTTATGAGCGGCAAAATGATACCGTCGGAAACCTTGCTTTTGAGTTCGATGTGAGTTTCCATACCATCCGTAACGATATTCGTGTGCTAGAATTGGAATATCCGATTTACACCAAAGTTGGAGCAGGTGGAGGTGTGTTTGTTCTGGATTCGAGTCGACTGCAGCAACGGTGGTTAACAATACGCCAGCGGGAACTGCTGATGGATGTGTGCGGTGCTTTGAATGATGAGCAAGCTTTGCTGATGAAATCCATCATAGGTGGATTGTCGCCGTGAATTGTGAACGTCACGTAAACAATTAGCACTTGCTGTTGACAGAATGCTAATTGTCGGCGTATATTAGACTTACAGATTCGTTCTGTACCAGCACCTTTACAACTGAATACACAGCATAACAGGTACTTTACTTTCCCGGTGGGGCGCACAGCAAGGTCAAGGCAGACCCTAACCCACGGCGGGGAGAGAACATAATGATACTCCAGATGCCCTACAGCTTCAGATAGGGTGACCGCGCTTGGGTTGTAAGAAGTAAGACCCTTGCAAAGTCAGTGAACGGTCGTTGCCAGCGGCTTGCCTGTTATGTTCCCGAGTCTGGGGGCGAGCGGCAAATTAGACATTTTTCTTCAGCATTATTTTGATGCACACGGTTTCTTTTATTATTTATATAACTGTGTGATTGACGCTACTATGCGTATTATTTGATTTTTATTGAATTCACATCAAGATTTTCGGGGAAAGTGTACCCTTACGCCCGGATAAAACAGAGAAAATATATAAGAGCCCGGAGGACCTTACCAAATCGGTAAGGCTCTCCGGGCTCTTTTTTCTCTCCCGGAAAGTGTATTCAAGAGGGTTACACAGAATAACGATACAGCAGGGAAAGGTAGTGAACTTATGATTAGACCAATTCTGAGAGATTGTGCGAAATACGCACGAGGACTGCCAAAGTGAATCAGAACTGATTCACTCTGGGGTGGTAAAATCGAAAAAGTGAATCAAATCTGATTCACTCTCACACCTTGCCCAAACGCGCCCTGTGTGAGGCGGATGCCCCTCACCGCACACGGACGCGATGAACTCCGCAAACCCGCCGTTTGGCGCGTCTGTGGGGCTGTGGGGCGGCGTGAGCCGTACAACTTAACACTAGAGAGTAAAACTTACTACACACAAAATTACGATACTATGAGATAATAGATATATGCCAAACAAGAAAGGATGATGCAAATGACTTTTACAAAAATTCCGAAAGCAATCTCCGCAGAAGAACTTCTCTCCACGCCGCTGCCGCCCGTAAAGTGGATTATCCCCGGTTTGCTCCCAGCCGGATTGGCGCTGTTTGCCGGCCCCAGCAAAGCAGGCAAAAGCTGGCTGACCTTGTGGCTGTGTTTGCAGATTGCGCAGGGTAATCCTGTCTGGAATCGAGAAATAGAGCCACGCACCGTGGTTTATTTGTCGTTGGAAGATACATTTAACCGCCTGCAAAACCGCATTTTCCAGCTTATTGACGGCGGAGATGCCCCGGAGCGTCTGATTCTCCAAACCGAATGCCCCAGCATCGGGCAGGGCTTGGAGGAACAAGTCGAGGCGCTTGTCCATACATATCACGATGTTGGTCTAATCGTTATCGATACACTTCAAAAAGTGCGTCTAAGCGATGGAAACGGTGGAATGTATGCGAACGACTATAAGGAGGCCGGTGCATTGAAAAAGCTTGCTGACAAGTATGGCATCTGCATTTTGCTGATTCACCACTTGCGTAAGCAGAGTGCAGCTGATCCGTTTGACCAGATTTCAGGCTCTACAGGTCTTATGGGTGTGGCAGATACCAGCTGGGTTATGCAGCGCAAACGCATGAGCCAGACTGCCGACATCCTGCTGACAGGTCGTGATATGGACGATAGAACGCTGCATTTGCGGGAAGAAAACTGCATTTGGACACTTGAAGATGAAGAAACCGCAGAGGAACGAGAGATCAAGGCTGTGCCGGACTACTTGTGGAAAGCAGCTGAGTACATCGAAAGCATTGGGAACTGGCAGGGAACGGCATCTGAATTGCTTGCGGCAGCAGGTATTGAAAATGCCAAACCGAACCAGTTCACCTACAACATGGCCAAGTATTTCGATAAAGTATTCGAGCCGAAAGGGATTCACTATAAAACTCATCGAAAAAATAAGGTTCGCCTCTTGAACTTCTATGGTGACGATGGTGACGGTGGTGACGATGATATTGATATAACTCAATTATCGGGGTGGGGTATCCCAGAAAGACCGTCACCATCGTCACCATCGTCACTCGGAGCGCTTGAGGGAAGCAAGCATGGGCGAAGTGTTGCCACAGGGCAACCCGCCGAAAAGCCTACGGGGACAGCCCCGAACCCCTGTGAGGCTGCTGGCGCATGAGAAAGCGCAGCGTTGGAATCAATGTCCGCGTCAGCGTCACCGAGAAACGAAAAATGACGCTGATGGCTAAACGGTGCGGGCTGTCTCTCTCGGAATACTTACGCCAGCGGGCGCTGGGATATGAACCGGGCGGGCATCCGCCCAAGGAGGTATTTGATGTGTTGGATAAATTGGATG
>NZ_FUYF01000064.1 GCF_900167555.1 Gemmiger formicilis
CGGAGATATCCTCTATTTGCTCCTGGGTGATAAATTCATCTGCACTCAAGTTATAACGAAAATAGTCGGGCGTGCTGACGATAAAATCGGCGCAGGTCGTGAAGGACACATACTTCTCCATACTGAAGCCGCCCACAAAGGCACACAGCGCATTGAACAACGTCACCGACAGTGCCAGAGACACCACCACCAGCACCGTCTTTTTCTTGTTTCGTCCCAGATTGGCAAAGGCCATCTGATGGAGCTTGGCTCCCCGGGTGCTGCGCCGTTTTTTCCTGGTCTGCACCGCATCCGTATATTTGGCAGCCTCCACCGGAGAGACCTTAGCTGCCATTTTTCCGGGCTTGGAACAGGACAAAAGCACCGTCAGCAGGGCAAACAGCACAGAGCCAACAAAGATCACAGGCGAGGTGCTGATGGTGGTGATGCCCACCTCCAACTGGGTGGAGCGCAAAACAACAGGCACCAGAACAGCGCCTATGCCGTAGCCCAGCAGCAGCCCTGCCGGAATGCCCACAAGACAAAGCAACAGTGCCTGCTGGCGAATGATGCGTTTCAGCTGCCGGGGCGTTGTGCCAATGGTTTTCAGAAGCCCGTAAAACCGGATATCCCCTGCAACAGAGATCTGGAAAATGTTATAGATGATCAGATACCCGGTAAAAATCACCAGCAGCAAAAAAGCTGCTATGGCGATCACATGTTCCGGGTCAAGCTGCGACTCCAGCTGGGATGAGGTATATCCCCAGTTGACGCCGATCCGAACGCTGTTGGGATCGGTATAGCTGTCCCATGTGTAGCCAAGATCGGTATCCACCTGCTCCATCTGCCCCTGAATGTTTGTGCCGGAGGCCAGCATAACATTCAAATCGGTGCGGAAAGGCTGCAGCCCTGTTTTCATTGCCTGCGCTTCAATGTCATCTGCGTAATCACGGCTGATGTTGATGTAATGAACCGGCATCAGAGCATCATAGTCCCAATAGCCCACCAGCGTAAAGGTATCTGTTACAGTAAAGGCGGTTTGATCCTTGTCCGTGATGGAATAGGAAACCGTTACCTCGGCGCCCAGCTCCGGCGTTACGCCCAGCAGCTGCAGCGCTGCCGTATCCATGGTCACCTCTTTGCCGCTTTCGGGCATCCGCCCGGTGGTGGGGGTTGCATAGCTCCATTTGGTGCAGTTGGCATCCATGTAGCTGATCTCTGCCGGTATTTTGGCAAAGACCCCCTCCGCCGTGATACCGATTGTCTTCCGTGCCCCCGCAGCCTTCACCTTTGGGTGGGCAGCGATGCGTTCCGCCTGCTGGGGGGAAACATCCTTAAAGGTGCCGTGTGCATAGCCGCCTACCTGCCGAAACTGGTAGGTTTCATAGCTGGCGTTCAGTGACAAGACAATGGTGAACATGGACGTAAATAGCAGCGTTGTCAGCGCAATGGCAAAAATAGCGATCAGATTGCGGCGACGGTTCGCATAAAGAGATTTTAAGCTGAGCTTTCGAATACATTTTCTGTTTTTGACATTCATCGTAGCCACCTCCCGTTAGTTCTGGGAGACGATCCGACCATCTTCGATACGGATAATGCGGTCTGCCATCTGCGCAATTTCTTCGTTGTGAGTGATCATTACGATTGTCTGGGCGAACTTTTGACTGGTGACTTTCAAAAGGCTCAAAACATCCTGGCTGGTTTTGGAATCCAGATTGCCGGTGGGTTCATCTGCCAGAATGATAGCGGGTGCTGCCGCCAGCGCACGGGCAATGGCTACCCGCTGCTGTTGACCGCCTGAGAGCTGATTGGGTAGCGCATCCAGACGATCATCCAGCCCAAGTGTCTGTACAATCTGCTGTACGAAATCCTTATTGACCTTGCCACCGTCCAGCTCAATGGGTAGAACAATATTTTCATACACATTCAGCACCGGAACAAGATTATATGCTTGGAACACAAAGCCGATTTTCCTGCGACGGAAGATGGTCAGCGCTTCCTCCTTCAGGGAGAAAATATCCTGTCCGTCCACCATGACCGTGCCACTTGTAGGGCGATCCAGCCCGCCCAGCATGTGCAGCAGCGTGGATTTGCCGGAGCCGGATGTGCCGACAATTGCAACAAATTCGCCCTTCTTTACACTTAAATCAACTCCATCCAACGCATGAACTGCGTTATTGCCGGAGCCATAAATCTTTTTCAGGTTTTTTGCCTGTAAAACTTCCATAAATGAGTACCTCCATGAAAAAATCTGTATGTATGAAAGGAAATGATCCTTTGATACATACAGATTATCGCATAGGAATCTTTCCACATTCTTTCCGGCGGAAAATGAAATCTAACAGTTTTGATAGAATTGTTGTTATTTCGGCAGAAATATGGAAAACGTACTTCCTTTTCCCGGAACGGAAGCAACCTTGATATAACCGCCCTCGCCGGATATGATCTGTCGGGCAAGGTATAAGCCGATGCCCACACCTTCTTGTTTCTGCACACTATTTGAGCGGTAAAAGCGAGCAAATATCTTCGCTTGCTCA
>NZ_FUYF01000043.1 GCF_900167555.1 Gemmiger formicilis
AAGCAGATGGCCGCCGCTCTTGCCTATATACAGGACAATAACCTGACCGATTATGAGCAGTTGGCGAAGAAAGCCACCGAGGCGGCAGACCGTTTCCATGCCATTTCCGAACAGATCAAGCAGACGGAACAGGCCATGAAAACCAATGCCGGGCTAAAGGCCGCAACGGTTCAGTATGCCAAAACCCGCCCAGTCTTTGAGCAGTATAAGGCGACGAAGTACAGCCGGAAATTCCTTGCGGAGCATGAGGCCGACCTTGAACTGTACCGGGCTGCACAAGCGGAAATGCGCTCTCTGCTGGGCGGGGCGAAGCTCCCTAAAATGGATGTGCTGAAGGAGGAAGGCCGCAAGCTCACAGCAAAGAAAAAACAGCTCTATGGAGAATACCAGAAGGCACGACGGGATATGCAGGAGATCGTCACGATCAAGGCGAACATTGACACTCTGATGGGCTACACCGAGCCGGGAAGAAAGCAGGAAAAGGAGCGTTAAGGTTATGAAAATAAGGAGCAAAGCGACGCTGACACTTCGGGTCATGTTGGCCCGAAGATACGGGTTTGGGGCGAGCCCCAACAAGCCGCCTTTGTGCCACTTGTGGCCACAGAGGCATTGCTTGCCACTTAGCGACAGCCCCTAAAATGGCGCAAAAAAACAGAGGCCCTTATTCTGGAACCTCCGTTTCTCTGGCTTTCTTAATGCCCTCGGCTGTGGCTTCTATTACAACAAGCTCTTTTTCATTCATAGAATTTAGGAGCACATCAATGTGCTTTCTGCAAGAACTTGACCTTGCCCCTCCGTCCGCATGAATAAACTGGTCAACTGAAACGTCAAACATGGTAATGAGTTTAACAAAAAGGTCGAAGCTGGGATACTGACCTTTGTTCTCAATATTCATAATGGTACGGGAGTCACGGTCTACTAATTCCGCAACGTAGGCTTGTGTCCAGCCCTTTTCTTCTCTGGCTCTTTTGAGAGCTGCCCCGAGGCCGTGAAAGTCAAACCTTCTTTCATCTTGGTTCATTCTCATATCACCCTATATCATTGTACATTTCGGGCTGGATTATGAGAATGTAATGAAACTTTATGTAAGGTAGTATTTCATTTCACTATTCACTTGTAAAATCTTGATGTAAAAGCCAACAGGCTATATAATTTATGAAGAAATAATTTTTTGAAAAATCCGTCCGCTGTAACATTTCGCGGACATTTGCCTGTTATACTATCTGCAAAAAGCAAAGGAAGTGAGGATATGAAGCAGATTTTAATTGTCGAGGACGACAGTTTTTTGAATAAGATGGTGGCCTATAACCTGACCGCAGACGGCTATGGCGTGACTTCTGCCCTAAATGCCAGAACCGCAGCCGACGCCATCCGCCAGCGGGAATTTAATTTAGTGCTGCTGGACATCAACCTGCCGGACGGGAACGGTTTTGAACTGTGCAAGCTGATAAAGCCCCAGCACCCGGATACCATCGTGATTTTCCTGACCGCCAACGATCAGGAGAGCGACCAGATACGGGGTTATGAGGTGGGCGCGGTGGACTACATCACAAAGCCCTTTGTGATTGGGGCCTTGCAGCGGAAAATCAAAGCCATGTTCGCCATGCTGGAACACCACAAACCGGCCAAGGACATTTACGACGACGGGCGGTTGTTTCTGGACTTCTCGGAGCAGACGGCTTCCTTAAACGGCAAGCCCCTGACTCTATCCCCGATGGAGTACAAAATGCTGAACCTGTTTCGTAAAAATCCCCGGCAAGTGCTGACCCGTGGGCAGCTTTTGGAAAAGCTGTGGGATATAGACGAGCGGTTTGTGGACGAACACACCCTGACAACCTCCATCAGCCGTATTCGCAGCAAGATTGAAGCCGACGGCGGCGCACCCTACATCAAGACCGTTTACGGCATGGGGTATCAATGGACGGGAGGCGAGGTAAAATGAAGTTTCAAAACCTCTCGGTAAAGCGGCTGTTTGGCCGGGTGGCAATGGAGCTTGTCCTCTCCATGTCCGGGATCACCATAGCTCTTTTTCTTGTGACAAAACAGATTGCGGTGCTGCTGACAGGCGGGGCGCTGCTGCTGTGCGCCATTGTAGGGATTTTTGTACTGACGCAGGCGTTTGGAAAGCGACTGTCGCAGTTTACCACTGACCTGTGCCAGACCTTAGACCACATGATCGCCGGAAATGAAGCGCCCCAGCGGCCAGAGGACAGCGAAACCCAGCTTGCCAGAATCGGACACCGGCTGGCAAGGCTTTACCAGATCATGCAGGAGAACCGCCGCCGGGTGGACGAGGAACGGCAGGAGTTACAGACCCTTGTATCGGATATTTCCCATCAGGTGAAAACGCCGGTAAGCAATCTGAAAATGGCGACGGACACCCTGCTGGAAAAGCCTATGGCCGAGGCAGAGCGCACCGACTTTATCCGGGGAATCCGCAGCCAGACGGATAAGCTGGACTTTCTCTTTCAGGCCCTTGTGAAAACCTCCCGTCTGGAAACAGGCGTGATCCAGTTGGACAAGAAACCGGGCCGCCTCTTTGATACCGTGGCACAGGCCATGAGTGGGATCGTGTATGCAGCGGAGAAAAAGGAAATCGCCGTGTCCGTGGACTGCCCGGAGGATTTGACCGTTTCCCATGACAGCAAGTGGACATCGGAAGCCCTCTTTAACCTGCTGGACAATGCGGTGAAGTACACCCCGGCAGGCGGGAAAATCGCTGTGTCTGTGGTGCTGTGGGAAATGTATGTGGAAATCAAAGTGACCGACACTGGCAAGGGCATTTCCGAAAGCAATCAGGCCGCTATCTTCCAGCGCTTCTATCGTGAGGAAGAAGTACACGAACAGCAGGGTGTGGGCATTGGCCTGTATCTGGCCCGCGAGATCGTAACGCGGCAGGGCGGCTATATCAAAGTGGTTTCGGAGCCGGGCAAGGGTTCGGAATTTTCCATTATGCTTCCCTTGCGTTGAGAGAAACTTCCTGCTTCGGGTCAAGTTGGCCCGAGGTGCAGAGATAAAATGAAATGTCCGAGCGTTGTAACATTTCACCTCAATTTTCAATGAATTTTTTTAGCCGCTGTAACATTTCGCGGACATTTGGGTTTTACAATACACTTATCAACAGGTAGGAAGCCTTGAAAGGAGTTTTGAATATGAGCGTTTTACAGACGATTGACCTGAAAAAGTATTACGGTACAGAACCGAACATTACCCGCGCCCTTGACGGCGTAAATTTCTCCGTGGAGGACGGCGAGTTTGTGGCTGTTGTGGGAACCTCTGGTAGCGGCAAGTCCACCCTGCTTCACATGATGGGCGGGCTGGACACTCCCACCAGCGGAACCGTGATCGTCCGGGGCGAAGAACTGGCAAAGAAGAACGATGAACAGCTTACCATCTTTCGCCGCCGCAACATCGGCTTTATCTTCCAGAACTATAACCTTGTTCCTATTCTGAATGTGTATGAGAACATCGTCCTGCCGGTGGAGCTGGACGGGGACACGGTGGATCAGAAGTTTTTGGACGAGATCGTTCACCTGCTGGGGCTGGAAGATAAACTGAAAAATATGCCGAATAATCTTTCCGGCGGACAGCAGCAGCGTGTGGCGATTGCACGCGCCCTGATTACCAAACCGGCTATCGTGCTGGCCGACGAGCCGACCGGTAACCTTGACAGCAAGACCAGCGCCGAGGTGCTGGGGCTTATCAAGCGCACCAGTGCGGAGTTCCGGCAAACCGTTGTGATGATTACCCACAACAACGATATTGCCCGTCTTGCAGATCGGATTGTCCGCATTGAGGACGGCAAAATTGTGGAATAAGTAGGGGGTGGCAGACTATGACATGGCCTTTTGAAAATGATACCAGTAACATTGAAAAGAAACTGGCAAAGCGCAGTTTGCACCATGAACGGCAGCGTAATTTATTTGCAATCATTGCTCTGGCACTAACTGCATTTATGATAACTGCGACATTCAGTATTGGCTTTAGTTACTTTGAAACCTACCAAATGCAACAAATCCGCTTAATGGGAACTACCGCAGATGCCGGAATCACAAATGTAACGGAAGAACAGTTGGTTGAGATTTCAAAATCAAGTCTTGTACTTGACGTAGGCATACAGCAGCGTTTAGGCAGTGTTGATACAGAACAACTGAGAAACGCAAGATTAGGTGTAGTATGGATAAATGATACAGAGTGGGAACACCACCGTCTTCCTACTATATCAGGTGTTGTAGGAAATTATCCGTTAAGTAAAAGCGAAATCATGTTGCCTACATGGGTGCTTGAACAGATGGGTATTTCTGATCCACAAATAGGGATGGAAATTGTGTTGTCATACCAAATTGGCGATAGCTATGATTATGTCACGGACACCTTTTTGCTGTCGGGCTACTATACGGACTACATTCCAATGCGCACAAATAATCGTGGTTATGTTTATGTTTCATCCGCTTTTAAGGATAGCTTAAATGTATCACTGGATAATAGTGTTACGGCAATGATCCGTTTTCAAGGCAATGATAATGCTGACAAAAACTGTGAAAGATTGCGGCGTGAGATTGACTTTACAGAAGGGCAAACATTTGAAATTGTACCATTAGAACAGGCAAATGGTGGAACTATTATTTTAGCTGTAATAATTTTAGCAGTTTTTATATCCTTTAGCGGCTATCTGCTGATTTATAATATTCTTTATGTCTCTGTCGTAAAAGATGTGCAATTCTATGGCCGTCTTAAAACGATTGGAACGACCCAAAGGCAGATAAAGAGAATTATCTATAAGCAGGCAATCAGAATCTCTTGTATTGGTATTCCGATTGGCCTGTTACTTGGTGCGGTTGTTTCCTTTGGCATTGTTCCTTACTTCCTGAATATGATGTATTCAACAAATTCTGATGTGGGAACAAAAGTATCTTTTTCGCCGTTTATTTTCATAGGAGCGGCCATATTTACGTTCATTACCGTTATGATTGCAAGCATGAAGCCCGCCAAAATTGCCGGAAGTGTTTCACCAATAGCAGCACTCCAATATACAGCAGCCAGCACAAAGAGCAGCGCCAGAAATTGTAGCAAAATGAAGTTGTCCAGAATGGCATGGAACAATGTCTTTCGTAATGCTAAGAGTACAACCCTTGTTTTTGCATCGCTTTTTTTCGGCCTTTCCTTGTTCCTTGTCGTCACAGGGCTATTACATGGTTTAAGCCCGGAGAATTATGTGAGCCAATGGGGAGTAAGCGATTTTGCACTCACATATAGTATCCACGAAAGAGAAGATTTAATTTCCAGCGAAATGGTTTCAGAGATTGGTCAGCTTGACGGCATTGAGAATTTGAGGTTGACCTATGCACCTTATCCTCAAGTAGCAGCAGATGTTGTATATGACGATGCTGTATTTCACGAGTTTCTTGCGTCATTAGACGGAGTAAACGGCATTGATTTTTCTGATCCGGCAAAATTAGAAAATTATCAGCAAAACTTTTTTAGCGGGGTTTTTGGAATTGACAGTGCATATTTGGAAGAAATCAATAAAACCTTAAACTTGCCTATTGACACGTCTGCCTTTGAACAAGGAAAGGTTGTGCTGCTGTCCAAAACAGTAGAAGGCCTTATTCAGCCAGGGCAGGAAATAACAATCCAGACGCAGAACGGACAGCATTCCTTTATTGTAGCGAACGGTTATTTGAATGAAGGGTTTCGAGCAGGAGGAGGCAATGAGAGAGGGACGGCTCCTGATTTGTATATTAGTCAAACAGCTTTGAAAGAACTCTTTCCGCAATATAGAGTGTTCCGCGTGGCCTTTGATACGGATGGTCAACATGACGAAAGTATACTGCAAGAATTAAAGCAAATCACCGCATCACAAGCTAACATTGATATTATATCCCGATATGAACGGCGAGAAGAAATGCAGGAATATCTCATTACAGCAAAGGTTTTAGGAACAGGGTTGTCCGTGATCCTGCTGCTTGTTGGTGTCATGAACTTTGTCAATACAATGGTTGTCAATGTAAATACTCGGCGCTATGAATTAGCTGTTCTTGAAAGCATTGGAATGACAAAGCGACAAATCAAACGAATGCTATTTATGGAAGGTTTCTATTATTGGGGTGTTTCCCTTTCCCTTGCAGTCACCATTGGAACAGCAATCTTCATCTTGCTATATATGATTTTTAGTAAAGTGGCCTATTATGCTGTTTTCTCCTATCCATTTATCCCACTGGTGCTGGTGTCTGGACTGGTGTTGCTAATCTGCCTTATTGTGCCTATATGGGTCTACAAAACTGACGTTAACCTTCCAGTTGTGGAGCGATTGCGGTTGACAGAGTGAGTTTAATCAAATAGCAAAACATCCTTAGATCAATCATATCGAAGCGGAGCAGATTTTAGCTGCTCCGCTTCTTTAGTATTTTTCAAAAAATTCTTTTGAAATGTCCGAGCTTTGTAACAATTCAGCCTGTTTTTCTGTCGAAATCAAAGACGCCTCGGACATTTGTGTAACATTTGTAGTTTATGCTTGTGGTAAATCAATTAAGAAACATCTGCCCCCACAGCGGGGAAAAGAAAAAAACCGCTGACGGGCAGAGGATTTCGTGTGCTTTCCTATATCACTGACGATACGGCGGTTTTGAGAAATCAGAGCCGCCGTTTCTTTTCGCCCCCCTAAACCAACGACGACCTAACACCGTGTAAATCCACGGCGGCATATAGGAGGATTGCCGCCGTGTCTATCTTTGCCTTTTTTCACAGTGCCCATGACCTACATCAGTTAAAAAAAGCATAGCCCCGCCTCCGGGTTATTCCGGCTATGTATGCGAAATTTGTTGGAACCTTAACTATTATGTCATTTCATGCGTCCGTGTGGCTTCATGTCGCCCGGGCGCTTTTGCGTTCTTATGGGGCGGCTTCGGGTCATGTTGGCCCGAAGCCATTCCCCGGTGCCGCTCCCCGCCGCCTTCGTTTCGGTCACTCGTCAACCAACAACCGAAACGGAGGTCAATATGGCTATTATCAATTTGCGGGACTATTACCCGTTCTATACATCGGATTGCTTCATGGAAGTATCGGAAGAAGTTGCAGAAATGTTCAAAGAGTTTGATCGTAAAGAGGCTGCCTACCGGCTGCGTACATACCGCCACAAAGCCTACTATTCCCTTGATCGGGATGACGGGCTGGAGCATGAAGCTGTCTTTGTTGCCTTATCTCCCCATGAACTGTATGAGCGGAAAGTGACCATGCAGGAGCTTCACGCA